>JALNZB010000029.1:11447-42960 GCA_023229545.1 Sulfuritalea sp.
GTCGCCTCACAGGCCATAAGCGGTCAGCTTCGAATTGGTTTTTGGCACGGCCTAACATGCGCGGCGGTTTGCCTTCCCCTCTGACCCGCCGAGCGAGGAAGGTTCGCCGGGAGTTGTCCGGTCGCGTTGTCCGACGACGGCCGTTTTTTGGCCGGCTAGTTTAGCGACCGGCCCGGCGGGCCTTCCGCAGCGAGGGTAGCCCGCAGGGCCGGGGCGGCGGGGCGTGCTTCTTTGCCTACTTTCTTGCACGAGCAAGAAAGTAGGTCGCCCGCCGGGGCGAGTCCCGGCATCTCCCTTGCGAAGGAAAACCTGAATAGTCGGCGCTGGCGCTACGGCGACTTAAAGGCGTGGTTCGACAAGCTCACCACGAACGGGAAAGTTACCGCATTCCCGGCAACATCCCCTTCATCCCCCGCATCATCTTCGCCATTCCGCCCTTGGTGAACTGCTTCATCATCTTCTGCGTCTGCTCGAACTGATTCAGCAGCCGATTGACTTCCTGCACCGATACCCCCGCCCCGGTGGCGATGCGCCGCTTGCGATTGGCCTTGATGATTTCGGGCTTGCTGCGCTCCGTCGGTGTCATGGAATTGATGATGCCTTCGAGCCGCCGCACCGATTTTTCTTCCATGCCACCGCCGGCCTTTTGCGCCATGGCGCTGAACTGCGCCGGCAGTTTGTCGAGCATCGCCGTCATGCCGCCCATCTTTTTCATCTGGCCGATCTGGTCCTTGAAATCGTTGAGGTCGAAGCCCTTGCCTGACTTCATCTTCTTGACGAATTCCTGCGCCTTGTCCTGATCGACGCCGCGCTGCGCTTCCTCGACCAGACCGAGAATGTCGCCCATGCCGAGGATGCGCGAGGCCATGCGTTCGGGATGGAATTCCTCCAGCCCGGTGAGCTTTTCGCCGACGCCGGCAAACTTGATCGGCTTGCCGGTGACATGACGCACCGACAGCGCCGCGCCGCCGCGCGAATCGCCGTCAAGCTTGGTCAGGATGACGCCGGTTAGCGGCAGCGCTTCGTTGAAAGCCTTCGCCGTATTCACCGCGTCCTGGCCGAGCATGGCATCGACCACGAACAGGGTTTCGATGGGATTCAGCAGGGCGTGCAGGTCCTTGATCTCGGCCATCATCGCTTCGTCGATGGCGAGACGCCCGGCGGTGTCGACGAAGATCACGTCGTAGTAATGCCGCTTGGCGTAGTCCAGCGCCGCCGCCGCTATGTCAGAGGGTTTTTGCCCACCCGAGGAGGGAAAGAAGTCGATCCCGGCCTGGGCCGAAACGGCTTTCAACTGCTCGATGGCGGCGGGACGATAGACGTCGCAACTGACCGTCAGCACTTTCTTTTTTTGCCGTTCCTTGAGCCACTTGCCGAGCTTGGCCGTGGTGGTGGTTTTGCCGGCGCCCTGCAAACCCGACATCAGGATCACGGCCGGCGGCTGCGTGGCAAGATTGAGGCCGACGCTGGCGCCGCCCATCAATTCGGTCAATTCCCGATGCACGACGCCGACCAGCGCCTGGCCGGGACTGAGCGAGCCGATGACTTCCTGCCCGAGCGCCTTTTCCTTGACGCGGGCGATGAAGTCCTTGACCACCGGCAGCGCCACGTCGGCTTCGAGCAAGGCCATGCGCACTTCGCGCAGCATGTCGGAGATGTTGTCGTCGGTCAGGCGAGCCTGTCCGCGCAGATTTTTTACGACTCGACCGAGGCGTTGAGTGAGGTTGTCTAGCATGAATGGAAGAGAGAAAGAAAAATGAGGGCTTGGTGTAGACTTCGCCGATGCCCGCAATCTTAATGCATCCGCTCGCCGCGATCCTCTATGCCGGATTGGCGGTACATCTCTGGCGCACCCGCTGGCGCGGACCCGCGCTCGACCAGCCGACGGGCGGACTTAAGTTTGTCGAGAGAAGCCTGTTGCTGCTGGCGCTGGTTGCGCATGCCATTAGCCTGCGCATGGCGATTTTCGACGGCAGCAGTCTGCGCTTTGGCTTTGCCATCGCGCTTTCGGTGATGCTTTGGCTGGCCATTGCACTGTACTGGATCGAGAGTTTCTACGCCCGCATGGACGGTCTACAGGTTATCGGTCTACCGGCGGCAGCCGTGGCAGCGATGTTGCCGGCGCTGTTCTCCGAGGCCCATGTGTTGACCAACGCCGGCTCGATGGCCTTTCGCCTGCATTTCCTGACGGCCATGCTGGCCTACAGTCTGTTTACGCTGGCGGCCCTGCACGCCCTGCTGATGACGGCGGCTGAAAAGGGCCTGCATCGCGGTCGCATCTCGCCGCTGCTGGCGGGCTTGCCGCCCTTGTTGACCATGGAGGCGCTGCTGTTCCGCCTGATCCATGTCGCCTTCGTCCTGCTTACATTGACGCTGATTTCGGGCGTGTTCTTCTCCGAAACCCTGTTCGGCAAGGCGCTGAGTTTCAATCACAAGACGATATTCGCCATTCTGTCCTGGCTGATTTTTGCCGCGCTGCTGACGGGTCGTCACCTGCGCGGCTGGCGCGGGCGCGTGGCATTGCGCTGGACGCTGGCCGGCTTCGGCGCCTTGTTGTTGGCCTATGTCGGCAGCCGCTTCGTGCTTGAGGTAATCCTCGGCCGCTGATGGACGGGATTCCCCTATCCGCGCAGTTCTTTGCGCTGGCGGTGCTGCTGGGCTGTTCCGCATTCTTCTCCATAGCCGAAACCGCGATGATGGCGTCGAACCGCCACCGCCTGCGCCACCTGGCCAGCCAGGGGGATCGGGGAGCGAAGCTCGCCCTCGAACTGCTTGGCCGCACCGACAAGATGCTGGGCGTGATTCTGCTCGGCAACAATCTGCTCAACGCCGCTACCGCAACGCTGGTATCGGTCATCACCATCGAGCTGTTCGGCGAGGAGAAGTGGGCCTTGAGCGTCGGCACCTTGCTCGTCACCTTCGCCATTCTGGTGTTCGCGGAAATCACGCCGAAAATTCTTGGCGCGGCCCACGCCGACCGCCTGGCGCGAATACTGGCCTACGTGATCTGGCCGCTGCTGCGCGCCGCCTATCCGATCGTCTGGTTCGTCAATCTGTTCGTCGGCGCCCTGCTCTGGCTGCTGCGCCTGAAACCAAAGGGGGGCGATGAAAACACCCGGTTAAGCGCCGATGAGTTGCGTTCCCTGGTGCTGGAATCCGGCCAATTCATCCCAAAGCAGCACCGTTCCATCCTGCTCAACCTGTTCGAACTGGAACAACTGACCGTGGAGGACATCATGACGCCGCGCGGCGAGATCGAGTCCATCGATATTGCCGCGCCGATCGAGAGCATCAAGGCGCAACTGGCGACCAGTTTTCACACGCGGGTCGTGGTATTCGAGAACGACCCGACCAACATCATCGGTGTCCTGCATCAGCGACGGCTGCTGGCCTCGGCCTTTGCCGGAGAGGTCGACCAGGCGGTGCTGAGAGAACGCATGTCCGAGCCCTATTTCATTCCGGCGGCGACACCGATCTACACCCAGCTCCAGTTCTTTCGCGAAAACCGGCAGCGCATGGGGCTGGTGGTTGACGAATACGGCGAAATCGAAGGGCTGGTAACGCTGGAAGACATCATCGAGGAACTGGTCGGCAAATTCACCACGCGACAGTCGGATTTTGGTGGCGCGTTGTCCTGGAACGATGATGGCGTGGTACTGGTGGACGGTGCGGCCAGTCTGCGGGAACTCAATCGCATGCTGGAGCTGGACTTTCCCCTGGATGGACCGCGTACCCTGAACGGGCTGATTGTCGAACATTTGCAGGACATCCCGGAAGTGGGCGTTTGCCTGCGGGCGGGTGGCGTGCCGATGGAAATCGTGCAAACACAGGATAGAAAAATCAAGGTGGTGCGGCTTCACCGCCCCGCCGGAGAGTGATACTCTGGGCATAGTCAGGGCGTAGAATGCCGAACATTCAAGCGGGAGAAGCCAATGGCCACAGCGGGCAAGGCAGAAAAAAAGGACGGCCCAAAGGAACTCAGTTTTTCCTGGGAAGGCAAGAACAAGACGGGCAAGGTGGTTCGCGGCGAACTCAAGGCGGCCAGCGAAGCGGCGGCTAATGCCGCGCTGCGGCGGCAAGGCATCAACGTCACCAAGCTCAAGAAACAAAAATCGGGTTCGGGCGGCAAGGTTTCGGACAAGGACATCACGCTCTTCTCCCGCCAACTCGCCACCATGGTCAAGTCTGGCGTGCCGCTGCTGCAATCCTTCGACATCGTCGGCAAGGGCACCAGCAATCCGGCTCTGGCGAGATTGCTGTTCGCCATCAAGTCCGATGTCGAAACCGGCTCCAACCTCGCTTCCGCCTTTCGCAAGTATCCGATGTATTTCGATGCGCTGTTCTGCAATCTGGTCGAGGCCGGCGAGCAGGCCGGTATTCTCGACACGCTGCTGGATCGTCTGGCGACTTACAAGGAAAAAATCCAGGCGATCAAGTCGAAGATCAAGAGCGCCCTGACCTATCCAATCGCCATTCTCATCATCGCCTTTATCATCACCGCCGTGATCATGATTTTTGTGGTGCCCGCGTTCAAGAACGTGTTTGCCAGTTTCGGCGGCGAACTGCCTGCCCCGACGCAGATCGTGATCGCGATCTCCGATTATTTCACCGCCAATTGGCACATCATGTTCGGCAGTATTTATGCGGTGATTTACGGCATTGGCCAGGCGTTCAAGCGTTCAGTGGCGTTGCAGATCGCAAAAGACAAAATTTCGCTGAAGCTGCCGGTTTTCGGCGATATGCTCGTCAAATCATCCATCGCACGCTGGACGCGCACCTTGTCCACCATGTTCGCCGCCGGCGTGCCACTGGTGGAAGCCCTTGATTCGGTCGGCGGCGCCGCCGGCAACTACGTCTACACCATGGGCACCAAGCAGATTCAGGCCGAGGTCAGCACGGGTTCCAGCTTGACGGTAGCCATGGAAAATTCAGGGTTATTCCCGCCGATGGTGACGCAGATGGTCGCCATCGGCGAAGAATCCGGCCAACTTGATTCGATGCTGGGCAAGACCGCCGACTTCTTCGAGGCCGAGGTCGACGAAGCCGTCGAAGCGCTTTCGAGCTTGATGGAGCCGATGATCATGGTCTTCCTCGGTATTCTCATCGGTGGCCTGGTGGTGGCCATGTACCTGCCGATCTTCAAGCTCGGTTCGGTGGTCAGCTAAGTTGGCTGCCGGGGTGGCAACTGAGCGTTGCGGATGATCGCACTGCTCGCCGATCCGGCGGTGTTTGCTCTCGCCGCCGGAGTGCTCGGCCTGATGGTCGGCAGTTTTCTCAATGTCGTCATCCATCGCCTGCCGATCATGATGGAGCGCGACTGGGCGGCACAGTGCGCGGAATTGAAAGGCGAGGCTCCGCCCGTCTTTGAAGCGCTTTCGCTGGCGCGGCCGCGTTCGCGTTGCCCGCAGTGCGGCCATTCGATCGGCGCGCTGGAGAACATTCCCGTCATCAGTTGGCTGCTGCTGCGCGGGCGATGCAAAGGCTGTGCCGCCCCTATTTCCATTCGCTATCCGCTGGTCGAAGTGTTGACCGGGTTGCTGTTTGCCTTTGCCGCCTGGCATTTTGGTTTTACCGCCGCAGGACTGGGCGCCTTGGTGTTTATCGCGGCGCTGGTGGCCCTGACCGCTATCGATTTCGATACCCAGTTGTTGCCCGACGACATCACCCTGCCCCTGCTCTGGATTGGCTTGGCGCTCAATGCGTTCGGCGTTTACACGGACTTGAAGAGTGCCGTGATCGGCGCCATGGCAGGCTACCTGTCGCTGTGGTGCGTGTATTGGGCGTTCAAGCTCATCACCGGCAAGGAAGGCATGGGCTACGGTGATTTCAAGTTGCTGGCCGCGCTCGGCGCCTGGCTTGGCTGGCAGATACTGCCACTGACCATCCTGCTTTCCTCCTTCGTCGGCGCCGTGGTCGGCGTCGCCCTGATGGTCTTTGCCCGTCACGGTCGCAATGTGCCGATTCCATTCGGTCCCTACCTTGCCGCCGCAGGCGTCATTGCCCTGATCTGGGGCAAGACCCTGACTCGCGCCTATCTCGGCACCAACCTGTAGGCCCTTGCAATACCGGCCCCCGGCCCCATTTCATTGGTGTCGGGATAGTGTGCCAGGGCCGGCGTGTCAAGGGCTTCGGCTATAATCCCATCCTTTGCCAGAATACCGGAGAATTTCATGCCGATTTACGCTTATCGCTGCACCGATTGCGGCTTTGAGAAGGAAGTCATGCGGAAAATCAGCGATCCACTGTTGACCGTCTGCCCCCAATGCAAGGCCGAGAGCTTCGCCAAGCAACTGACCGCCCCCGGCTTTCATCTCAAGGGCAGCGGCTGGTACGCCACCGACTTCAAGGGCGGCGGCTGCAAGGCAGCCGCCGCCAAGAGCGACAATCCGCCTCCCTGCCAGGGCGGCACGGGTAGCTGCGCCGCGAACAACAGTTGACCGCGTCTGTCTTGAAAAAGTATTTCATTACGGGACTGCTGATCTGGGTTCCGCTGGTGATCACCGCATGGGTACTGTCGCTGATCGTCCGTTCCATGGATCAGTCCCTGCTGCTGCTGCCCCAAGCCATGCATCCCGAGCACCTGCTGGGTATGTACATTCCCGGCCTCGGCGCGCTGCTGACCCTGCTGGTGGTATTCCTCACTGGCCTGGTGACGACGAATATCGTCGGCCAGAAACTGGTGAGTTTCTGGGAAGGCGTGCTCGCTCGCATTCCGGTGGTGAAGTCGATTTACTACAGCGTCAAGCAGGTCAGCGACACATTGTTCTCGGGCAACGGTGTCGCCTTCCGCAAGGTTCTGCTGGTACGCTATCCGCATCCCGAGGCGTGGTCGGTGGCGTTCCAGACCGGACATCCGGCCCGCGATGTCGCCGACATGCTGCCGGAAGAACATGTCGGAGTCTTTATCCCGACCACGCCCAGCCCGGTCAATGGCTTCTTCTTCTTCGTCAAGAAACAGGATGTCATCGAGCTCGACATGAATGTCGACGAAGCCCTGAAATACATCGTCTCCATGGGCGTTGTCGCCCCGCCCATGAGAAATCCTGGCGGGCGCGTCGAGAATCAGTAAGGCCCCACGGGCCCATAACAAGTCCGGAAAATCTATGCGTACCCATTATTGCGGCGAGGTGAATGCCTCCCATGTCGACCAGATTGTCACTCTTTGCGGCTGGAACCACCGTCGGCGCGACCACGGCGGCGTCATATTCATCGATCTGCGCGACCGCGAGGGCCTGGCGCAAGTGGTTTGCGACCCGGATCGCCCCGAGATGTTCAGGATTGCCGAGGACGTGCGCAACGAGTTCGTGCTGAAGATCACCGGCAAGGTACGTCGTCGCCCGGCGGGCACGGAGAACCCCAATCTGGCCTCGGGCGAAATCGAAATCCTCTGCCACGAACTGGAAGTGCTCAACACGGCCGTGACGCCGCCCTTCCAGCTCGATGAAGAGAACCTTTCCGAGAACGTGCGGCTCACCCATCGCGTCATCGATCTGCGCCGCCCGCAGATGCAGAAGAACCTGATGCTGCGCTACAAGGTGGCCATGGCCTTCCGCCGCTTCCTCGACGACAAGGGCTTCATCGACATCGAAACGCCGATGCTGACCAAGTCGACGCCCGAAGGCGCGCGCGACTATCTGGTGCCTTCGCGCGTGCATCCCGGCAAGTTCTTCGCCCTGCCGCAATCGCCGCAGTTGTTCAAGCAGTTGCTGATGGTGGCCGGCTACGACCGCTACTACCAGATCACCAAGTGCTTCCGCGACGAAGACCTGCGCGCCGACCGCCAGCCGGAATTCACCCAGGTCGATATCGAAACGTCCTTCCTTGGCGAAGATCAAATCACCGCCCTGATGGAGGAGATGATCCGCAGCGTGTTCAAGCAGGCGTTGGCCGTCGAGCTGCCCAATCCCTTCCCGCGCATCAGCCACACCGAGGCCATGCGCCGCTACGGTTCCGACAAGCCCGATCTGCGCGTCACGCTGGAACTCACCGATGTCACCGATGCGGTGGCCGATGTCGCTTTCAAGGTGTTCAGCGGGCCGGCCTCCACGGGAGGCCGGGTGGCGGCCCTCCGTATCCCGGGCGGCGCAATCGGGGCAACGGCGCTGACCCGTGGCGAGATCGACGGCTACACCGAGTTCGTCAAGATCTACGGCGCCCGCGGACTGGCCTACATCAAGGTCAATGACGCGTCGAAACTCAACGAGGAAGGCTTGCAGTCGCCCATCGTCAAGAACCTGCATGCGGCGGCGTTGAAGACCATCGTCGAGCGCACCGGGGCGCAATCCGGCGACCTGATTTTCTTCGGCGCCGACAAGACCAAGATCGTCAACGACGCGCTCGGCGCGCTGCGCAGCAAGCTCGGCCACGAAAAGAACTACGTCGATGGCTCGGCCTGGCGACCGCTGTGGGTGGTCGATTTCCCGATGTTCGAATATGACGACGAGAACAAGCGCTGGGCCGCCTGCCACCATCCCTTCACCAGTCCCAAGGACGGCCATGAGGCCTTGATGGCCACCGATCCCGGCGCCTGCCTGGCCAAGGCCTACGATCTGGCCCTGAACGGTTGGGAAATGGGCGGCGGCTCGGTGCGTATCCATCGCGCCGAAGTGCAGGAGCAGGTGTTCCAGGCGCTTGGCATAGGCCCCGAGGAGCAGCAGGCCAAGTTCGGCTTCCTGCTCGACGCGCTGAAGTACGGCGCGCCACCGCACGGCGGCCTGGCCTTCGGCCTCGACCGCATCGTCACCATGATGGCCGGCGCGGACTCCATTCGCGACGTGATCGCCTTCCCCAAGACCCAGCGCGCCCAATGTCTGCTCACCGACGCGCCGTCCGATGTCGATGAAAAGCAGTTGCGCGAGCTGCATATCCGCCTGCGACAGAAAGTGGAAACCCAGGTCGACGTCGGCAAGTCATAAGCCAGATGCTGCGCCGCCTGCTTGCCCTGCTGTGCGTCGGTCTGGCGCTGTCGGCGACGGCCAGAGAGGGTTCAATCGATGCCGGCATTGCCGAAGCCAGCCTGCCGCCGGAAGCGCGTCAAACCCTGCGCCTGATTGACGCCGGCGGCCCCTATCCTTACCGCCGCGACGGCGCCGTCTTCAAGAACTTCGAAAAGCGCCTGCCACTGAAACAGCGCGGCTACTATCGCGAATACACGGTACCGACGCCCGGCAGCACGGATCGCGGTGCGCGCCGCGTTGTCGTCGGCCAGCAGCCCCCCGACGTCTTCTACTACACTGACGATCACTATCGCAGTTTCCGCAAAATCAAGCGTCAGGATCCAATGTGAAAGCCGCCGACCACTACCAGGCCTTGTTTGCCGATGCCCAACGGGCAGGAGTCCACCACTTGCCGCACGGCGACCTGGAACCGCTGTTCGCCGGCGCCGAAGCCGCCGGCTGTCTGGTGCAGCGCGTCGATCTGGCGGGCGCCCGCGACAAGGACGAAATGCTGGCTGTGATCGGCAAGGCTCTCGGTTTCCCCGATTGGTTCGGCCACAACTGGGACGCGCTGAATGATTGCCTGCTCGACATGGGCTGGCGCCCCGCCGAAGGCTACGTAATCCTTCTCGATCATTGCGATGGCATTCACGGTCGCGCCGAGTCCGATTTCGTTTTCTTGATGCAGGCATTCCAGTCCGCTGCGGACGAGTGGCGCGAGCAGGAGGTACCCTTCTGGTGTCTGGTCGACATGCAGGCGGACGGCATTGCCTGGTTGCCGACGGTGGCCCAGCCCGGCTGATGATCTACAAGAAGCCC
Organism: Sulfuritalea sp.; assembly: GCA_023229545.1. Lineage (GTDB taxonomy): Bacteria > Pseudomonadota > Gammaproteobacteria > Burkholderiales > Rhodocyclaceae > Sulfuritalea. The sequence continues at coordinate 21,203 of JALNZB010000029.1, forward strand.
GTCTCGGTGCTGGTGGTGATCCACACCGTGGCGCTGGACGTGCTGCTGCTGGAACGCGCCCGTCATCCCGGCTTCTGGCAATCGGTCACCGGCAGTCAGGAAGACGATGAGCCGCTGCTGGAAACCGCCCGGCGCGAAGTGCGCGAAGAGACCGGCATCGTTGCCACCGCTGCCGATCTCATCGACTGGCAACGTGCCAACCGCTACGAAATCTTCGCCGAGTGGCGCTCCCGTTACGCACCCGGCGTCACGCATAACACCGAGCATGTCTTCAGCCTTTGCCTGCCTGAACAATGCATCGTGACCATTGCGCTCGAAGAACACTTGGGCTATCGCTGGCTGCCATGGCGGGAAGCCGCCGCCGCCTGCTTTTCGTGGAGCAACCGCGATGCCATCCTCGAGTTGCCGCAGCGGCTTGGCTGAAACACTGCCGGGCCGTTAGAATGGGCGAAGTTATCACTCGCACTCGCCCACACCCATGATTGAAAAGCTCTCTCCCGAGGACAAGGCCGGCGTTCTGGCCGAGGCGCTGCCCTACATCAAGCGTTTTCATGGCAAGACCATTGTCGTCAAGTACGGCGGCAACGCCATGACCGACGAGCATCTCAAGCAGTGTTTCGCCCGCGACGTGGTGCTGCTCAAGCTGGTCGGCATGAACCCGGTGGTGGTGCATGGCGGCGGTCCGCAGATAGAGCATCTGCTGGCCCGCGTCGGCAAGAAGGGCGAGTTCGTCCAGGGCATGCGCGTCACCGATGCCGAAACCATGGAGCTGGTCGAGATGGTGCTCGGTGGCCAGGTTAACAAGGAGATCGTCAACCTGATCAACCAGCATGGCGGCAAGGCTGTCGGCCTGACCGGCAAGGACGGCAACTTCATCCGTGCCAAGAAGCTGATGATGGAGAATAAGGACGCGCCGGGCGATCTGCTCGACATCGGCCAGGTCGGCGACATCGTCTCCATCGACCCCAGCCTGATCGCCCTGCTCGATTCCGGCGCCTTCATCCCGGTGATCGCGCCGATCGGCGTCGGCAGCGAGGGAGAGACCTACAACATCAATGCCGACGTGGTTGCCGGCAAGATTGCCGAAGTGCTGAAGGCGGAAAAGCTGGTGATGCTGACCAATACGCCGGGCGTGCTGGACAAGAAGGGCGATCTGCTGACCGGCATCACGCCCAGGCAGATCGACGACATGGTGGCGGACGGTACACTGTCCGGTGGCATGCTGCCCAAGATCGGTTCGGCGCTCGACGCGGCGCGCGGCGGCGTGAAGAATGTGCATATCATCGACGGTCGCGTCGAGCATGCGCTGCTGCTGGAAATCCTGACCGACGAAGGCGTCGGTACGCTGATCAAATCAAAGTGACCCATTCAGGTTGACCCCACCATGAACGAAGCCCGTGCCGCCAAGGTTGGTGAAAAGAAACTCCTGATCCTGCAAACCATTGCCGAAATGCTGGAACGCCCGGCAGTGGAGAAGGTCACCACGGCCCTGCTCGCCAAGCAGTTGCAGGTTTCGGAGGCGGCGCTCTACCGTCACTTCGCCAGCAAGGCGCAGATGTACGAAGGCCTGATCGAGTTCATCGAGAGCGGCGTGTTTTCGGTCATCACGCAGATCGAAGCGAAGGAAGAGTCCGGTCTCAAGCAGGCCGAGGCCATCGTCACATCGCTGTTGCGCTTTGCGCAGAAGAATCGCGGCCTGACGCGGGTATTGGTGGGCGACGCGCTGGTGCATGAGAACCCGCGCCTGCAGACGCGCATCAACCAGTTGCTCGACCGCATCGAAGCCACCCTCAAGCAGTGCCTGAAAGTGGCCTCGGCGCAAGGCGCGCTGGCGACCGGGCACGATTTCGGCGCGCATGCCGACCTGCTGGTTTGCTACACGCTTGGCCGCTGGCAGCGCTTCGTCAAGAGCGGCTTCAAGGACGATCCGCTGGCCAACTGGCCGGCGCAGTGGCCGATCCTGGCGAGGTAATCGGTCCCCCAAGCGCCGTACCGCCAGCGCCGACTTTTGCTCAGTTCTTCAGAAGCGTCGCCGCTTCCAGCGCGAAATACGTCAGGATGCCGTCACAGCCGGCGCGCTTGAAGCACAGCAGCGCTTCCATCATCACCGCGTCATGGTCCAGCCAGCCGTTCTGCGCGGCGGCCTTGAGCATGGCGTATTCGCCGCTGACCTGATAGGCATAGGTCGGCACGCCGAATTCCTCTTTCACCCTGCGCACGATGTCGAGATACGGCATGCCGGGCTTGACCATCACCATGTCGGCGCCTTCGTCGAGATCCAGCGCCACTTCGCGCAGCGCCTCGTCGCTGTTGCCGGGGTCCATCTGGTAGGTGTTCTTGTTGCCCTTGCCCAGATTGCCGGCTGAACCCACCGCGTCACGGAAGGGACCGTAGAACGAGGAAGCGTATTTCGCCGAATAGGCCAGGATGCGCGTGTGGATCAGTTTCTCGGCATCCAGCGTGGCGCGGATGCGACCGATGCGGCCATCCATCATGTCCGAGGGCGCCACCACGTCGGCGCCGGCGCGGGCGTGGCACAGCGCCTGTTTCGCCAGTGCTTCCAGTGTCTCGTCGTTCATCACGTAAGCGCGCGGGTCGGCCGGGTCGATCAGGCCGTCCTGACCGTGACTGGTGTAGGGATCGAGCGCGACATCGGTGATGACGCCGAGTTCGGGGAGTTCCCGCTTCAGGCGCGCCACCACGGTGGGCACCAGGCCCGCCGGGTTCCAGGCTTCTTCCGCGCCGGGAGTTTTCCGGCTGCCATCCACCACCGGGAACAGCGCCAGCGCCGGCACGCCCAGCTTCAGCGCCTTCTCCGCCACCGGCAACAAACGATCCAGCGACACGCGCTCGACGCCAGGCATCGACGCGACTGCTTCGGTACGGCCCGCGCCTTCGAGGACGAAGACCGGGTAAATGAGGTCGTCCGTCGTGAGTGTGTGCTCACGCATCAGACGCCGCGAGAAATCATCACGGCGCATGCGCCGCATCCGGGTTCCGGGAAATACACCTGTTGGAGTCATTGCTTTAGCCTTAAATAATTTTCCAAGAATGCTTGAACTTTAACGCAAATAACCTATCATAGCTGGCAGATGGTGGCGAACGCTCGTTCGTACTGTCTCCCGCTTCACCTCCCTGAGCGGGTGCCTTGGATACTCCAAGGTGTTTTTCGCCCTCGACCTTCCTCCCCTTGGGTCGAGGGCTTTTATTTTTGGTGAAACCAAAAATAAAAGCCCTGCGGGCGAACTGTTTGGGCTATCCCCCCGGCCCCCTTTCAAGAAAGGGGGTGACTGCGTCAGCCGGTTGGTAAACCCGAACTGCCGCTCTCCAACCAACTTCCAACCACCTTTTCCGTTTCTTCCATGCCGGTCTTTTTCAGACTGGAAAACATTTGCACCGTGACTTGCTTGCCAAGGTCGGCCAGCGCCGCGCGCGTTTCGCGCAGGGTCTTGGTCTGCTCCTGGCGCGTGAGTTTGTCCGACTTTGTCAGCAGGCAGTGGATCGGCCTCCCGGTCGAGCCGAACCAGCCGATCATTTTCCAGTCGAGTTCGGTCAGCGGGCGGCGCGCATCCATGATCAGCACCAGGCCGACAAGATTGGAACGGCAGGTCAGGTAGTGCTCCAGCAGACCCTGCCATTGCAGGCGAACCGCCAAGGGTACCTGGGCGTAGCCATAGCCGGGCAAGTCGACCAGCGCTGCGCCATTTTTCATGCGAAACAGGTTGATCAGCTGGGTCCGGCCCGGCGTCTTGGAGACGAAGGCGAGCCGGGTGTGTCCCACCAGCGTATTGATGGCGCTGGATTTTCCCGAATTGGAGCGACCGGCAAAAGCTATTTCCGCACCGTCCGGCGCAGGCAGACCGCTGGGCTGGGCGACGGAAATCTCAAAAGTGGCGTGACGGAATAGGGACATGGGGCGATACGTCGGAGACACGCGCCATGATTGGCTGACGTGAGGAAGTCGGGGAGGTGGGATAGAATATCAGGTTTACAATTTTAGAATCCTGCGGTTTCCGAGGAGTTTTTGTCCATGAAGCGTTCTCTGCTCAGTTGCTTACTTACCCTGCTGTGCGCGATCACAGCATTCGGCGCTCAGGCGTCAGGCGCCGCCAAGGCAGCCCCCCAAGGCGATGCCGCGCGCGGTCAAGCCATCGTCTCCACCGTGTGCGTGGCCTGTCATGGCCCGGATGGCAACAGCCCGCTGGCCGCCAACCCGAAACTGGCCGGACAACATCCCGAATATCTGCTGAAGCAGATGAAGAACTTCAAGTCCGCCGACGGCAAGCCGCCCGAGCGCGTGAATGCGATCATGAACGGCATGATCGCAGCCTATGACGAAGGCCAGATGCGTGATCTGGCGGCCTATTTTGCGGCCCAGACCCGCAAGGACGAAACGGCGAAAAACCGTGAAACCATCGAACTCGGTCAAAAGCTGTATCGCGGCGGCGATCAGGCCAAAGGCCTGCCGGCCTGCGCGGGGTGTCACGGACCGACCGGCGCAGGCATGCCGGCGCAATATCCACGCATCGGCGGCCAGTTTGCCGAATACACGGAAGCGCAACTAAAAGGTTTTCGCGACGGCGTCCGTGCCAACGACCCCAACAAGATGATGCGGATGGTCGCGATCAAGATGACCGACGTCGAAATCAAGGCCGTGTCCGACTACATCGCCGGGCTGCGCTAGAAAACGGAGTTTCAGTGGCGGCCAACGTCGGCTCTATCGATGTTAGGCGCAGCGGTCGTGGCCAAAAGCGCCGGAAACTCCGCCTTGACGTAGGCTCCAAACTTCCGGTCGTTGCTCAGGACGTGACGGATGAACCAGTCCTCGAAGAAACCGACCAGGTTTTCGCCCGAAGCATTCTTCTTTAGCTGTTCTTCGAGGCTGGCGATCTGCTCGATGAGTCGCACATGTGCGTCGCAATGCTCCGCGCACTCCGGATAGTGGGTGATTTCCTGCAGAGCCTCCTCGACCGCCAAGTGGAACTTCATGTACTCGGTCAGTTGTGCCACGAAGAAACGCAGGATATGCCAGGGATCCCGCTTGGCCACCGAGTTCTCGATGGCGAGCAGATGCTCGAAAATCTTCTTGTGTTGATTGTCGATGACTTCGATGCCGATCGCGAAACTGCTGTCCCACTTCATCGTGTCTTCCTTCCTGCGCCAGACAAGCGCCCCTCTGTAAAACGCGGGCCGCACCAAATCACGGATTGAATCTTATCTCAGCCGACCACCGCTGACGCGCACAATGCCCGCAAGATCGCGGTAGTGTTCGATGCCGCTGAAGCCCGCCGCCGCGAGCAGCGCGCGCACCGCCTCGGCCTGGTCGTAGCCGTGTTCCAGCCAGAGTTGCCCGTTGTTCGCCGCCAGATGCGCCGGCGCGGCGGCGATGATGCGGCGAATCGCGTCCAGTCCGTCTTCGCCGCTGGCCAGCGCCGCGAGCGGTTCGTGGCGCAGGTCACCCGCCGCGAGATGCGGATCGGCAGCCGCGACGTAGGGCGGATTGGCCACGATCAGATCGAAGCGTTCATCATCCAGAGCGGCGAACCAGTCGCTTTGCAGCAGGCGCAGTTGCGCGCCATGCTCTTCCGCGTTGCTCCGTGCCACCGTCAGCGCCGCAACGGACGCATCCAGCGCACTTACCTGCGCCTGCGGTATTTCCAGCGCCAAAGTGACGGCGATGCAGCCGCTGCCGGTACCAAGATCGAGAATTCGTCCTGCGGTAATTGCCGTACCGTCAGCGCCGACTCTTGCCAATGCAATTTCAACCAGCAGTTCGGTCTCCGGACGCGGAATCAGTACGGCGGGCGAGACGGCGAATTCGCGCCCGAAGAATTCGCGGTGGCCAACGAGGTAGGCCACCGGTTCGCCACTCGCGCGCCGCGCCACCAGCGAGGCAAAGCCGAGCAGCGCCGCTTCGTCCAACATCTCATTGTCATGGGCGATCAGCCAGGCCGTCGGTCGGCCCAGTACATGCCCCAGCAGCAGGCGCGCCTCGCTCGCCGGCAGCCTGGCTCGCGCCGCCGTCAGTACGGCAGCGACCGAAGTCATTCGGCCAGCGCCGCCAGCAGTTCGGCCTGATGTTCGGCCGTCAGGGCGCCGACCAGTTCGTCCAGATCGCCGTCCATGATGGCGTCGATTTTGTACAGCGTCAGGTTGATGCGGTGATCCGTGATTCGCCCCTGCGGAAAGTTGTAGGTGCGGATGCGCTCGGAGCGGTCGCCGGAGCCGATCAGGTTCTTGCGCTCCGAAGCAGTTTTCTGCTGCTGTTCGCGCAGCTTGGCGTCATTGATGCGCGCCGCCAGCACCGACAGTGCCTGGGCCTTGTTGCGGTGCTGGGAGCGGTCGTCCTGGCATTCGACGACGATGCCGGTGGGGATGTGGGTGAGGCGCACCGCCGAATCGGTCTTGTTGATGTGCTGGCCGCCGGCACCCGAGGCGCGGAAGGTATCGACCCGCAGATCGGCCGGATTGATGTCGATGTCGACCAGTTCGTCGGCCTCCGGCATCACGGCGACGGTGCACGCCGAGGTGTGGATGCGGCCCTGGGTTTCGGTCACCGGCACGCGCTGCACGCGGTGGCCGCCGGATTCAAACTTGAGTTTGGAATAGGCGCCCTTGCCCTCGACGCGGGCAATGATTTCGCGAAAGCCGCCGAGATCGGATTCGCTGCGCGAAACGACCTCGACTTTCCAGCGCTGCCGTTCGGCATAGCGGCTGTACATGCGAAACAGGTCGGCGGCGAACAGCGCGGATTCGTCGCCGCCGGTGCCGGCGCGAATTTCGAGGAACAGGTTGCGCTCGTCGTTGGGGTCTTTCGGCAACAGGGCGCATTGCAGTTCGGCGGCGAGGCGGGCCATCTCGGTGGTGGCGGATTCCTGTTCGGCGGCGGCGAGTTCCTTCATTTCAGGATCGTCCAGCATTTCCGCCACGCCCGAAAAGTCGGCGCTGGCGCTACGGTAAGCATGGAACAGTTCCACCACCGGCGTGATGTCGGCGCGTTCGCGCGTCAGCTTGCGGTAGTTGTCCATGTCGCGCGCGGCGTGTTCGCCGCCGAGCAGGCCGTCGATTTCGGCCAGACGCTCGCTCAGGCGTTCAAGTTTTTCGAGAATGCTTTTTTTCATGGGGAAAGGGTCGGGAGTTGTGGCGACCGGACTCGCGCCCGGGCCATCGATGCGATGCCGCGCACCTACTCCTCGGAGTTGAGACGATAGATGCGGGAGATCAGCGCCGAAACTTCGGCGCGCTCCGCGCCTTCCGCCTGATTCAGGGCATGGGTTGGCGCGTGCAGCAGCTTGTTGGTGATGCCATGCGACAGCGCGTCGAGCACCTTGACCGGATCGCCGCCGCGCGCCAGCAGCTTCATGGCGTGTTCCAGTTCGTGGCGACGGGCGCGCTCGGCGGCATCGCGCAAGGCGCGGATGGTCGGCACCGTCTCGCGCGATTCCATCCAGTGCAAAAAGCCGGAGACGCGATCGTCGATAATCGCCTCGGCCTCGACCACCGCCGCTTGCCGCGATTCGAGACCGGATTCGACGATCTGGCCGAGATCGTCGAGGGTGTAGAGAAAGACATCGTCAAGCCGGGTCACTTCCGCTTCGATGTCGCGCGGCACGGCCAGATCGACCATCACCATCGGTCGATGACGACGGGCCTTCAGGGCGCGTTCGGCCATGCCCAAGCCGATGATGGGCAGCGAACTGGCGGTGCAGGAAACCACAATGTCGTAATCCGCCAGACGCTCGCCGAGCTGATCCAGTTTCATGGCGTCGCCGCCGAAGCGCGCAGCCACGTCAGCGCCGCGCTCCAGCGTGCGATTGGCGACGGTGAGTCGCTTCGGCTTGTGCGCGGCGAAATGCGCGGCGCACAGCTCGATCATCTCGCCGGCGCCGATGAACAGTATCTTTTGCTCTGCCAGACTGTCGAAAATGCGCGCCGAAAGATGCACGGCGGCGGCGGCCATCGACACCGTGTTGGCGCCGATCGCCGTGGTCGAGCGGACTTCCTTGGCCACCGCAAAGGTGCGCTGGAACAGCTTGCCCAGCAGCGTGCCCATGGTTCCGGCCTCCTCGGCGTCACGTGCCGCCTGCTTCATCTGGCCGAGAATCTGCGGCTCGCCGAGCACCATCGAATCCAGCCCGGCGGCGACGCGGAACATGTGGCGCACGGCATCCCGCTGCGGATGCTGGTAGAGATAGGGATGGATCTTCTGCGGCGACAGCGAGTGGTACTCCGCCAGCCAGTCGGCGGCGGCCTGCGGCTGTTCGGCCGCGCAATACAGTTCGGTGCGATTGCAGGTCGACAGGATCGCCGCCTCGCGCACGGTCTTCGCCCGCAACAGGTCGTGCAAAGCCTGACCCATATGCAATGGATCAAACGCCACCTGCTCGCGTACCGCCAGCGGGGCCGTATGATGATTGATGCCAAGAGCGAACAACTGCACGGTGATATGACCTTGAGACGACGCAAACCGCGACTTTCGGGATTATAGGTAAAATCTCGCACTTTCGCGGCTACCGGCCCATTCGCGGGGCGCACCGTCAGCGCCGACTATTGGAGAATTTCAGTGCAACTCGTCTGTCTCGACCTCGAAGGCGTCCTCGTTCCCGAAATCTGGATCGAGTTCTCCAAACGCACCGGCATCCCGGAACTTTCCCGCACCACGCGCGACGAGCCGGACTACGACAAGCTGATGAAGTATCGGCTGGACTTGCTGAAAACCCACAAGCTGGGCCTGCCGGACATCCAGAAGGTGATTTCCGACATGGGGCCGATGGCCGGCGCCCGGGACTTCCTCGACGCGCTGCGCCGCGACTATCAGGTCATCATCCTGTCCGACACGTTCTACGAGTTCGCCATGCCGCTGATGGCGCAACTCAACATGCCGGTGCTGTTCTGCCACAAGCTGGAGGCCGATGCCGCCGGCTTCGTGGTGAACTACCATCTGCGCATGCCGAACCAGAAGAAGGAGTCGGTGCAGCGCTTCAAGGAACTCAACTTCAAGGTCATCGCCGCCGGCGATTCCTACAATGACACTGCGATGCTGGCCGAGGCCCATGCCGGCATTCTGTTCCATCCGCCGCAGAAGGTGATCGACGAGTTCCCGCAGTTTCCGGTGACCATGAACTACGGCGAACTGCGCGCCGAAATCGACAAGGCTGCGCTACGCATCTGATATGCACGGCGCGCGCTTCTACACGCTGACGGCTTCCTGTCCCGACCAGGTCGGCATCATCGCGCGCGTCACCGGCTTTATCGCCCTGCACAAGGGCTGGATTCTCGAATCGAGTTTCCACGCCGATGACCTGGACGGGCGCTACTTCATGCGCATCGAAGTCAAGGCCGATTCGCTGCCTTTCCAGCTCGCCGAGTTCCGCAGCCGCTTCCAGCCGCTGGCCGACGAGTTGCAACTGGACTGGCGCATCAACGATTCGGCGGTGAAGAAGCGCGTCGTGGTGCTGGTCTCGCAGCAGGAACACTGCCTCTACGACCTGCTGGCGCGCTGGCAGTCGAAGGAACTCGATATCGAGATCGCCTGCGTGATCTCGAATCACGACACCTTCAGGGGTTTCGTCGAGTGGCATGGCATCCCGTTTCATCACGTGCCCGTCACCGCCGACAACAAGGCCGTCGCCCATGCCGAGGTGCGGCGCCTATTCGAGGAAGTGCGCGGCGACACCATGGTGCTGGCGCGCTACATGCAGATACTTTCACCCGAACTGTGCGCCGCCTATCCGGGGCGCATTCTCAACATCCACCACAGCTTCCTGCCCTCGTTTGTCGGCGCCAAGCCCTACCACCAGGCCTACACGCGCGGCGTCAAACTGATCGGCGCCACCTGCCACTACGTCACCGAAGCGCTCGACCAGGGCCCGATCATCGAGCAGGACGTGATCCGCATCGACCACTCGGATTCGGTCGAGGACATGGTGCGCTATGGCAAGGACATCGAAAAGACCGTGCTGGCGCGCGGCTTGCGTTATCACCTCGAAGACCGCGTGCTGGTGCATGGCAACAAGACCGTGGTGTTTCGCTGAGCCTGACGCCGCAACCCGCAACAACCCACCGACTCTTGCAGAAGGCACAAGAAACATGAGCACGACCAAACCCAGACTCCGCCTCGGCATCCCGAAAGGCAGCCTGCAGGAAACCACGCAGAAGCTTTTCATTCGCGCCGGCTACGACCTGCGCATTTCCGGTCGCTCCTACTATCCCGACATCGACGACCCGGAGATCGAGTGCATCCTGATCCGACCGCAGGAGATGGCCCGTTACGTCGGACAGGGAATCCTCGATTGCGCCATCACCGGCCTCGACTGGATCATGGAAAATGACGCCGACGTGGCCGAACTGGCCGACCTGCGCGCGCCTTGGCCGAACTACGGCCCGGTGCGCTGGGTGATGGCTTCCAAGGAAGGCTCCGCGTTCAACAGCGTGAAGGATCTCGAAGGCTGCCGCATCGCCGCCGAAGCGGTGGGCATGACCAAGCGCTTCCTGGCGCAACACGGCGTGCAGGCGAATGTCGAGTTTTCCTGGGGCGCGACCGAGGTCAAGCCGCCGATCCTGGCCGACGCGATTGTCGATGTCTCCGAAACCGGCTCTTCGCTGCGCGCCAACAACCTCAAGATCATGCACGTGGTGCTGGAGAGCACGCCGCGCTTCATCGCCTGCCACGACGCGCTGAAGGACGGCTGGAAGAGCGCGAAAATCGACTGCCTGCTGATGCTGCTGAAAAGCGCGATTGCCGCCGCGACGCGCGTGCTGCTGTCGATGAACCTGTCGCGAGACAACGTCGATGCGGTGCTGAAGCTGCTGCCGGCGCTGGCGACGCCGACGGTATCTACGCTATCCAATCCGGACTGGGTCGAGCTATCCACCGTGGTCGAGGAAAAGAACGTGCGCGAACTGATCCCCCGGCTCTACGCCGCGGGCGCGCGCGGCATCATCGAACTGCCGCTGAACAAGATCGTCGAATAGGTTGGCACGCCGGGCAAGGCCGCGCCCACCGGACAGGTTCACGCCGTCCCGGCGCGATCTTCTCGACTGGTAATATCGACCCATGCGCCGCATTCCTTCCACCATGGCCTTGCCCGGCCCGATTCCCGATAGCCGCCACGACTGGCAGACCATCCGGACCCTGCTGCCCTATTTGTGGGCGTGGAAGGGTCGCGTCGTCTTCGCGCTGTCCTGCCTGCTGCTGGCGAAGCTGGCCAACGTCGCGGTGCCGCTGGTGTTCAAGGACATCATCGACACCTTCACCCGGCCCGCCGCCAACGGGATGGATCAGGCGTTGCTGCTGGTGCCGCTGGGCCTCTTGGCGGCCTATGGCGCGCTGCGTTTTTCCACGGCGCTATTCACCGAACTGCGCGAAATCTTCTTCGCCCGCGTCACCCAGCGCGCGGTGCGCACCATCACCTTGCAGGTTTTCGAGCACCTGCATGCGCTGTCCCTGCGTTTTCATCTCGACCGTCAGACCGGCGGGCTGACGCGCGACATCGAACGCGGCACGCGCTCGATCGGCTCGCTGATCAGCTACACGCTGTATTCGATCCTGCCGACGCTGGTGGAAATCACGCTGGTGCTCGGCATCCTCGGCTTCCGCTACCACCGCGACTTCACCCTGATCACGGTCTGCACGCTGGTGATCTATGTCATTTTCACCATCATCGTCACCAACTGGCGCACGGTATTGCGGCGCGAGGTGAATGAGCTGGATTCGGCGGCCAATGTGCGCGCCGTGGATAGCCTGATCAACTTCGAGACGGTCAAATATTTCAACAACGAACGCTGGGAACACGACCGCTACGACGAGCAGATGCAGAAATGGGAAGTGGCGCAGATCAGGAGCCAGATTTCGCTGTCATGGCTCAACCTCGGCCAGTCGCTGATCATCGCCGCCGGCGTGTCGCTGATGATGTGGCGCGCCGCCATTGGCGTGGCCGCCGGCAACATGACCGTCGGCGACATCGTGCTGGTGAATGCCTTCCTGATCCAGCTCTACATGCCGCTGAACCACCTCGGCGTGCTTTACCGCGAGATACGTCAGTCGCTGACCGACATCGAACGCATGTTCTCGCTGCTCAACAAGAACCGCGAAGTCCAGGATGCGCTCGATGCGCGGCCTTTGTTTGCCGCAGGTGAACCTGGCCCCTGCGAGATCGAGTTCGAGAATGTCGGTTTCGCCTACGAGCCGAACCGGCAGATCCTGTTCGATGTGAATTTCAAAGTCGGCGCTGGCGGTACGGTGGCCGTGGTCGGTCACAGCGGCTCGGGCAAGTCGACCCTGGCGCGGCTGCTGTTCCGCTTCTACGACACCACTTCCGGCTCGGTAAAAATCAACGGCTCGGACTTGCGCGCCCTGCAACAGACTTCCGTGCGCGCCGCCATCGGCATCGTGCCGCAGGACACGGTGCTGTTCAACGACACGATTTTCTACAACATCCAGTACGGCCGCCCCACGGCTCCGCATGAAGAAGTCATCGCTGCGGCCAAGGCGGCGCACATCCACGACTTCATCGAGAAACTCCCGGACGGGTACGACACGCGCGTCGGCGAGCGCGGCCTGAAACTTTCAGGCGGCGAGAAGCAGCGTGTCGCGATTGCACGGGCGCTGCTGAAGAACCCGCCGATCCTGATTTTCGACGAGGCCACCTCGGCGCTCGACTCCAAGACCGAGAAGGCCATCCAGGCGGAACTGGAACAAGCGGCCGTGGGTCGTACTACACTCATCATTGCGCATCGGCTATCGACCGTGATGAACGCCGACGAAATTCTGGTGCTCGATGCCGGGCGTATAGTCGAGCGCGGCGCGCATCGCGCCTTGCTGGAACAAAATGGCTTGTATGCCCAGATGTGGGCCTTGCAGCAGCAGGAACAGATGATTGATGTCTGACCTATAAATCAGGAGACCGCCATGAACACTCGCACCGCAACGCTTGCTTGCCTCATTCTCGCCGCCCTCGCCGCGCCTGCCCTGGCGCAAGACGCCAGTGGCACGCTGAAGAAAATCAAGGACAACGGCAGCATCACGCTGGGCATTCGCGAATCGTCCTACCCGCTGTCCTATCTCGACGACAAACAGCAGCCGGTGGGTTATCACATCGACGTTTGCAATCGCATCGTCGATGCGATCAAGACCCGGCTCAAGCTGCCGGCGCTCAAGGTGCAGCATCAGGCGGTGACCTCGCAGAACCGCATCCCGCTGGTGACCAACGGCACCGTCGATCTCGAATGCGGCTCGACCACCAACAACGAGGCACGGCAAAAACAGGTGGCTTTTGCGCCCACCACCTTCGTCACCAACGTGCGCATGGCGGTGAAGAAAGCGTCCGGCATCAAGAGCCTCGACCAGCTTGCCGGCAAGCCGGTGGCGACCACCAGCGGCACCACCAGCGTGCAGTTGGTACGCGCCCACGAAAAGGGCAAGGGCATCGATTTCAAGGAGGTCTATGGCAAGGATCACGCCGACGCCTTCCTGATGCTGGAAACCGACCGCGCCGTGGCCTTCGTCCTCGACGACAACCTGCTCGCCGGCCTCATCGTCAGCTCCAAGTCGCCAGCCGATTACGCCATCGTCGGCGAAGTGCTCAACATCGAACCGATTGCCATCATGCTGCGTCGCGACGATCCCGCCTTCAAGAAACTGGTCAATGAAGCCGTCATCGGCCTGATGAAAAGCGGCGAACTGGACAAGCTCTACACGCGCTGGTTCCTCTCGCCGATTCCGCCGAAGAACGTCAGCATGAATTTCCCGATGAGCGAAGCTTTGAAGCACCTCATCAAGGCGCCGAACGACGCGCCGGCCGAGAGCTTCAACAAGAAGTAAGAGTCGGCGCTGGCGGTACGGCGATTCTTTTCGCCGTTCGCCGTCCCGACCGACCCCAAGCATGAACTACCACTGGAACTGGGGCATTTTCCTCGAGCAGGTCAAGTCGGGCGACGAGACCTATGTCGACTGGCTGGTGACCGGGCTGGGCTGGACGCTCGCGGTATCCCTGACCGCCTGGATTATCGCGCTCTCAATCGGCATAGCCGTCGGCGCGTTGCGCACCACGCCTTCGCGCCTGCTGGTGCTGCTGGCGAATGCCTGGGTCGAGCTGTTCCGCAACATCCCGCTGCTGGTGCAGATGTTCCTCTGGTTTTTCGTCGTGCCCGAATTCCTGCCGCGCGACTGGTCGCTGTGGGTCAAGCAGGACATGCCGGCCAAGGAGTTCGTCACCGCCGCGCTGTGCCTGGGTTTCTTCACTTCGTCGCGCGTCGCCGAACAGGTGCGCGCCGGCGTCGGCAGCCTGCCGCGCGGCCAACGCGATGCGGCCCTCGCCCTTGGCCTGACGCTGCCCCAGGCCTACCGCCAGGTGATCCTGCCGCAGGCCTTGCGCATCGTCATACCGCCGCTGACCTCGGAGTTCATGAACGTGTTCAAGAACTCCTCGGTGGCCTTCGCCATCGGCGTGCTGGAGCTGACCTTTCAGGCGCGGCAGATGCAGGAGGATTCGGAGCAGGGCATCGAAACCTATCTGGCGGTGACGCTGCTCTATTTCATCTGCGCCTTCACCGCCAACCGCGGCATGGCGCTGATCGAGGCCCGCACGCGGGTGCCGGGCCTGATCGCGCGGACCGGCTGAACATGGGCGAATTCGACTTCAGCGTCTGGCAACCCAGCCTGCCCTTCATCCGCGACGGCCTGCTGTTCACGCTGCGACTGACGCTGGTGGCGATGAGCGGCGGCATCGTCATCGGCACCTTGCTGGCCCTCGCCCGGCTCTCCCCCATCGCGCCGCTGTCGCGCATCGCCGGCGCCTACGTTGACCTGATGCGCTCGATTCCGCTGGTGTTGGTGATCCTCTGGTTCTTCCTGGTCATCCCTTTCATCACCGGCTCGCCGGTCGGCGCGGAAACCTCCGCCGTCATCACCTTCACCGCCTTCGAGGCCGCCTTCTATTGCGAGATCATGCGTTCCGGCATCCAGAGCGTGCCGCGCGGCCAGGTCGATGCCGCCCAGGCGCTGGGCCTCGGCCAGGCGCAAACCATGGTCCATGTGATACTGCCGCAAGCGGTGCGCAACATGATCCCGGTGCTACTGACGCAGACCATCGTGCTGTTCCAGGACACCTCGCTGGTGTATGCCATCGGCGCCAAGGACATGCTCAAGGCGGCCGACGTGGTCGGCAAGAACTACAACCGACCCGTTGAAATGATCATGCTCTCGGCCCTGATCTACTTCGCCATCTGCTTCAGCCTGTCGCTGGCCGTGAAGCAGTTGCAAAAACGCGTCGCCATCATTCGCTGAAGGACAACATGATCGAAATCCGCAATGTCTCGAAATGGTACGGCCCGACCCAGGTGCTGGCCGACGCCAGCACTCATGTCGCCAAGGGCGAAGTGGTGGTGGTTTGCGGCCCGTCGGGTTCTGGCAAGTCGACGCTGATCAAGTGCGTGAACGGCCTGGAGCCTTTCCAGCAGGGCACCATCACGGTCGATGGCATTTCCGTGGGCGACCCGAAGACCGATCTGCCGCGACTGCGGGCACGCGTCGGCATGGTGTTCCAGCACTTCGAGCTGTTCCCGCACATGAGCGTCGAACGGAACCTGGCCCTGGCACAGATCAAGGTACTCGGTCGCAGCAAGGAAGAGGCTGCCGCGCGCGGTGTCGCGCTGCTCGACCGCGTCGGCCTGCGTGCGCATGCGCACAAGTTTCCCGGCCAGCTTTCCGGCGGCCAGCAGCAGCGCGTGGCGATTGCCCGCGCCCTGGCGATGGACCCGATCTGCCTGCTGTTCGACGAACCGACCTCGGCACTCGACCCGGAAATGATCGGCGAGGTGCTCGATGTCATGGTCGAGCTGGCGCAGGAGGGCATGACCATGGTGTGCGTCACCCACGAGATGGGCTTTGCCCGCAAGGTGGCGAAACGCGTGGTGTTCATGGATCACGGCGAAATCGTCGAGGACGCGCCCGCCGCCCGGTTCTTCGACACCCCGGCCAGCGAGCGGGCGAAAACATTTCTCGCCCGCATCCTGCACCACTGATTACTGCGATTACAAATAATGACCACACCCAGCCCCGGCAAGAATCGGCCCCTGCGCGACGACATCCGCGAACTCGGTCGTCTGCTCGGCGACACCGTGCGCGAGCAGGAAGGCGTTGCGGCGTTCGAGCGCGTCGAGCAGATCCGCCGGCTCGCCCTGCGCTCCCATCGCGATGACGATGCCGCCGCACGCGAGCAAATGGAGGGGCTGCTGCACGAATTGCCGCGCGAGGGCACCAACCAGGTGGTGCGCGCCTTCAGTTATTTTTTGCATCTGACCAACATCGCCGAGGATCAGGACCACATCCGCCGTGCGCGCGCCGACGCCCTCGCCGCCGCGCCGCCGCGCGAGGGCAGCATGGCCCTGTCGCTGCAACGAGCGCTCGCCGCCGGTATCGACGCCGGGCAACTGGCCGGCTTCTTCGCCGGGGCGCTGATCCGCCCGGTGCTCACCGCGCACCCGACCGAAGTGCAGCGCAAGAGCATCCTCGATTGCCAATGGAAAATTGCGCGCCTGCTCGATCTGCGCGACCGCACCCAGTTGTCGCCGCAGGAGCAGGCGGAGCACGCCGAAGGCCTGCGCCGCGCCGTGCTGCGCCTGTGGCAGACACGCATGCTGCGGCGCGCCAGGCTGTCGGTGATGGACGAGGTCAATAACGCGTTGTCCTTCTACGACACCACCTTCCTGCGCGAACTGCCGCGACTGTACAACGCGCTGGAGGACCACCTCGCCGCCGCCGTTCCGGGCTGGCAAGCGGCCGAACTGCCGCCCTTTCTGCTGCCCGGCTCGTGGATCGGCGGCGACCGCGACGGCAATCCTTTCGTCACCGCCGAAATGCTGGCGAGCGCCATGCAGGCGCAAAGCCGCAAGGCCATCGGCCATCTGCTGGAGCAACTGCACCTGCTGGGCTCCGAACTGTCGACCACGACCTCGCTGATCTCGGTGCCCAACATCGAACTGATGACCCTGTCCGAGCAGTCGCCCGACCGCAGCCCGCATCGCGCGGACGAACCCTATCGGCGCGCCATCGCGGGCTTTTACGCGCGGCTGGCGGCGACCGCGCTGCGGCTCGACAATCTCGAAGCGCCGCACCATGCCGTGGCGGAGGCCGAACCCTACGCCACGGCAGCCGAGTTCGCCGCCGACCTCGACGTGCTGCACCGCGCCCTCATCAGCCATCACTGCGGTCTGCTCGGGCGCGGCCGCCTGCGCCGGATGCGCCATGCCGTCGCCATTTTCGGCTTTCATCTGGCGCCCCTCGACCTGCGCCAGAACTCGGACGTGCATGCGCGCACCGTGGCCGAGCTGCTGGCCGTCGCCCGTCCCGGCGTCGACTATTTGGCCCTCGACGAAGAGGCGCGCATCGCGCTGCTGCTGGAGGAACTCGCCACGCCGCGCCCGCTGGCCGCGCCCGGCATCGATTACTCGGCGGAGACCCGCAGCGAGCTGGCGATTTTCCGCACCGCGCGCGGCATCCACCAGCACTACGGCAAGGCCGCCATCGAGAACGTCATCATCTCGAAAGCCGATGGCGTTTCCGACATCCTCGAAGTCGCCGTACTGTTGAAGGAAGTCGGCCTGCTGCGACCGCTGCAACACGCACTCGATGTGAATATCGTGCCGTTGTTTGAAACCATCGGCGACCTGACCCATGCCGGCGAAATAATGGAGCGGCTGCTGGCGATTCCGCTGTACAAGCGCCTGCTCGGTTCGCGCCGCGATTTGCAGGAAGTCATGCTCGGCTATTCCGACAGCAACAAGGACGGCGGCTTCCTGACTTCGGGCTGGTCGCTGTATCGCGCCGAAATCGTGCTGACGGAGGTCTTCGCCCGCCATGGCGTCACGCTGCGCCTGTTCCACGGTCGCGGCGGTTCGGTCGGTCGCGGCGGCGGGCCAAGTTACCAGGCCATCCTGGCGCAACCGCAGGGCGCCGTGCAGGGCCAGATTCGCATCACCGAACAGGGCGAAGTGATCGCCTCGAAGTACGCCAACCCGGAACTCGGTCGGCACAACCTGGAAATACTCGCCGCCGCCACGCTCGAAGCCACCTTACTGGGGCACGAGCACGATGCGCCGCGCCCGGAATTCCTCGCCGCGATGGAAGAACTTTCGGCCACGGCCTTTGCCGCCTACCGCCGGATGGTTTTCGACACGCCCGGCTTCGAGCGCTATTTTTGGGAGTCCACCGTCATCGCTGAAATCGCCGCGCTCAACATCGGCAGCCGGCCCGCTTCGCGCAGCAAGACCACCGCCATCGAAGACCTGCGCGCGATTCCCTGGGTGTTCTCCTGGGCGCAATGCCGCCTGATGCTGCCGGGCTGGTTCGGCTTCGGCGCGGCGGTGGCGGCGTGGCGTGAAAAACATGGCGACGCCGGCATGGCGTTGCTGAGCGAGATGAATCGCGAGTGGGGCTTCTTCCGCACCCTGCTGTCGAACATGGACATGGTGCTGGCCAAGAGCGACATTGCGATTGCCGAACGCTACTCGCAACTGGTGACGGACGAGAAGCTGCGCGATGCCATCTTCCCGCGCCTCAAGGCCGAGTGGCGGGCGTCCATCGACGGCTTGCTACTGATCACCGGGCAGCGCGAACTGCTCGACGGCAGCCCGCCGCTGCAGCACTCGATCCGCAACCGCTTTCCGTATCTCGATCCGCTCAACCACATCCAGATCGAACTGCTGCGCCGCCATCGTTCCGGCGAAACCGACGACCGCGTGCAGCGCGGCATTCACCTGACCATCAACGGCATCGCGGCGGGGCTGCGCAACAGCGGCTGATCGCTGCCGCCGGCACCACCGCTAATCCGAGTACTGCTTTCCGCCGTAGCGCGAGACGCCGATCAGGAAGCGCACCAGGCTGTAGGCGGCGGCGCTGGCGAGACGCATCAACCAGGAACGATGGCGCTGACCCTCGGCCCGGACTTCCCTGGAGGCGCCTTCGATGGCGCCTTCGAGGCTGGCCCGCAATGTTCTGGCGAACACGGCATCGCGCACCAGCACATTGGCTTCGCGCGACAGCAGCAGGCTGAAGGGGTCGATGTTGGAGGAGCCGACGGTCGCCCAATGGCCATCGATCACCGCCACCTTGGCATGCAGAAAAGCCTTTTCGTATTCAAAAACGCGCACGCCCGCCGCCAGCATGCGGTCATAAAGCGACTGCGTCGCATAGTGCAGCAGGACGTATTCGACGCGGCCCTGCAACAGCAGTTTGACACTCACGCCACGTTTTGCCGCCGCCAGCAGCGTCTTGCGAAAGCGCCGACCGGGAAGAAAATAGGCGCTGGAAATCACGATTTCGCGCCGGGCGCGATTGATCGCCGCCAGATAGGCGTTTTCGATATCGCGCCGATGACGCAGGTTGTCGCGGATCAGCAGTGCGGCCTCGGTCGTGCCGTGGATGGCCGCTACCGGCGGCAGCATGGCGGGTGGTGGCGGACGGCGGCCGAGGCGCGCCCAGCGCACCAGTCGCCAGACATGCCGCATTTCGGTATGGATGCGCGTTGCCAGCGGGCCTTCGATGCGCACCGCGTAATCGAAGCGCGCCGACGCCGACCTGCCATCGTCGAAATCATCGAGCACATTGATGCCGCCGACAAAGGCCGTGCCGCCATCGACCACCACCAGTTTGCGGTGCAGCCGGCGCAGGCGATGACGCCTGATGCGGGTTTGCCCCACCTCGGGCCGATAGGTCATCACCTCGACGCCGTCAGCCGCCAGCGATGTTCCAAGGCCCGCCGCAAACTCGCGCGCGCCGAAGCCATCCACCAGCACGCGCACCGCGACGCCTCGCTGCGCGGCACGCGTCAGCGCAGCGGCCACCCGCCGTCCGGTGCTGTCATCGGCAAAAATGTAGGCTTCGAGATGCACCTCATGCAGCGCGGCGTCGATCGCGGCGATCAGCGCCGGAAAGTACTCGGCGCCCGATTCGAGCAGTTGCAGCTTGTTGCCCGGAAGAAAGTCGGCGCTCACGGGACGGCGATTTTGACTTGAAGTTCGGCGGAAAGCACAGCGTGATCGGAAATGGCCGACCACGGTCGCCCGGCATGAACCTGCGTCCTGACGACCTGCATGCCGCGCTGGTAAATACGGTCAAGGCGAAACATCGGCAGCGCGGCCGGATAACTGCGCGACGGACGCTGGCCGGCGCCGGCAAAGACCTCGACCAGGCCGAGGCGCTCCGCCAGCAGATCGTCGGCGCGATTGCGCCAGTCGTTGAAGTCGCCCGCAATCAAGAGCGGCGCCGAGGCCGGCACCAGTTCTTCCAGCCGACTGGCCAGCGCATCCATCTGGCGCCGCCGCGAGCGCGCAAACAGCGACAGATGCACGCACACGCAATGCAGCGGCTGCGCCAGTTGCGGCAACCCGACGGCGCAGTGCAGCAGTCCGCGCTTCTCGAAACGCAACTGCGTCACGTCCTGGTTGTGTTCATGCAAAATGGGGAAGCGCGAGAGAATGGCGTTGCCGTGATGGCCGTGGTCATAGACCATGTTGCGGCCATAGGAGTGGTTGGCCCAGACATCCTCGGCGAGGAATTCGTGCTGCGGCGCCGACGGCCAATCGGGATGCCGCGCCGCGTGGCCGAGATGCAGCCCCTGCACTTCCTGCAAGAAGACAATGTCGGCTGACAACTCGCGCAAGCGATCGCGCAGCTCATGCACCATCATGCGGCGATTGAACTGCGAAAATCCCTTGTGGATATTCCAGGTGGCGACGGAGAGGGATGGTGTCATGCTGATCAGCTCATCCGCTTCGGCCACTGTCTTGCGGTATGGAAGACGCGCAGAACCTCCACGGTACCACCACGCACTCGATAGGGCAGGATATAAGAGAACCGCGTCACGACAAGTTCGCGAGTTCCGGAGATTCGGCCAGGCCGCCCCATGTTGGGGTGATCCGCGAGCATCGCCGCGCTGTCGCGCAGATGCACCACAAACTCCGCCGCTGCACGGGGGCCGTCCCCGGCAATGTAAGCGGCTTCGTCGTCAAGGTTCTCCAGGGCGCGCCGCAGCCATTTAACCTGCATACTTCCTCACAACGGCATTGACCTCGTCATCGGATGCGAAGTCGTTGGCGTCGGCCTCCTTGAGTGCCTGCTGTATTTCCCCGATCTGCCAAACCTCAAGCTCAAGATATTGACGTATTGCTTCCCCCGCCAGGTAGGACTTGGATCGGTGAGTGGCATCCGCCAGCTTGTCCAGTTGCTCCTTCACCGTTGCGGGAACGCGCAAAGTCAGTGTTGTTGTCTCCATGATCGACCTCTTGTGTTGCGGTGTGTACAAGCGAATCATAGCCTAAACACGGGGCAAGGACTGACGAGTGTCGGCGCACTTGCGCACTCCGCTTGCAGAAAACGGTCAGGGGAGAAAACTTGACGGCGCAGATTCAATGACTGGTTCCGAGAAATCACGGCAAACAAACCTGAAGATTGGAGGAGCGACCCGACTGGCCGTTTCTGACCTATTCTGTTGAAAAAGTCGGTTTTAATTTTTGGCAGATGAGGTCGGCTGTGGAGAAACTGAAGTGCTGGCGAAGTTGATGGTGAGATTCTGAAGGCGACACGCCTCCAACCCGCTGTTATGCGGGAACCAGTTCTGGTTTTGGTGCTTTCGGCATCAACCACATTGCCATTCTTCGTAAATTCTGCGCGGTAGCTGCAAGCAAGAACTCATCTTTCGCGCCACTGAAGCCACGCAATCGCAACTTGTCGAGTTTCAGGATGCGCTTGAGATGAGCGA
>JALNZB010000030.1 GCA_023229545.1 Sulfuritalea sp.
CAGGCAAACCTCGCTTTCCGGCAAGATCTTCAGCGATCCCGACGGCGATCTGCTGACGCTTGCCGTGACACAGGTCGATGGCTCGACGCTGCCGGCCTGGCTGAGTTACGACGCCACGACCCGTGTGCTTACCGGAAACCCTCCACCCTCGGCGCACGGTACGCTGGCCTTGAAGGTGGTCGCCAGCGACGGACGCGGTGGTACGGTCAATGCCCCTCTCAATCTCGTCATCAGCAACGCCAACGACACGCCGACGGTGGATCAGGGCATCACGGCCCAAACCTGGACCGGTAGCGGAGCCAAGAGCTTCACCCTACCGGCAAATGTGTTTGCCGATGCCGATATGGGCGATACCCGCACGCTCACGGCGCGTCTAGCTTCCGGCGCCGCGTTGCCCGACTGGCTGAGTTTCAATGCCACGACCGGGGTGTTCTCGGGCAATCCGGCGCGAGGGCTGGCGGCGCTGGATATTATGGTCACCGCGACCGATAGCCAGAGTGCCAGCGAAACGGCTGGTTTCCGGCTGTCCTTCACGAATACCAACGACGCGCCGCTAGCCGCAACGATTGCGACGCAGACTTTCTCCGGCGCGGGCGACTGGGCCTACACGCCGACCAGCAATGCCTTCACCGATGCCGATGGCGATGTCTTAAACCTGTCGGCCAGCCTGGCCGATGGCAGTGCCTTGCCGGGGTGGCTCACGTTCGATGCGGTGAATCGCCGCTTCACCGGCAACCCGCCGGCAGGTGCCGCTGATTTGAGTTTGAAAATGACGGTGACGGATACCTCCGGCCAATCCGCAAGTACCAGTTTTTTGCTCGATATCAACCAGGCCATCGGTACCAACGATGCGCCGACTGTGCTACAGGCTCTGGCGATCACGCCTAGCTTTACCGGGCCAGGCAGCCTGACGGTCGCCGTCCCGCTAGCGCCGACTTTCCGCGACCTTGACGGCGAATCGCTGACCTACAGCGCCAAGCTGTCTAGTGGTGCCGATCTGCCCGCCTGGCTGACATTCGACCCAATTGCCGGAACATTGACCGGGAATCCACCGCATGATGCGACATCGCTGGCTATCGCCATCTTCGCGACCGATGGCAGCAACGCCACCGCGCAAAGCGGCTTTACGCTGACCCTGTCCAGCACCAACGATGCGCCAGCACTGAAATCGACACTGACGGCGCAAGCAGCGACCCAGAGCAGTACATTCAGCTACACCTTGCCAGCGGACGCTTTCGCCGATGCCGATCCAGAGGCAACGCTGAGCTACGCTGCAACGCTGGCCAACGGCAATGCCCTGCCGAGCTGGCTCAGCTTCGATGCGACCACACGCCGTTTCTCGGGCACGCCGACCAATGGCGATGTCGGCATCATCGCACTGAAGGTCACCGCCACCGACGCTGGCAACGCGAGTGCGAATGCTACGTTCAACCTGACCGTGGCCAACGTCAATGATGTGCCCGCCGTGGCCAATGTCATTACGGCACAAACCGCGACGGAAGACAGCGCCTTCAGCTTTACCGTGCCGGCCAACACGTTCGTCGATATCGATGTCGGCGATTCGCTGACGTACGTCGCCACAATGGCCGATGGTTCAGTACTACCAAGCTGGCTGGTCTTCAACGCCAGCACCCGCAGCTTTTCTGGTACGCCGACCAACGATCAGGTCGGTACGTTCTCGCTCAATGTTACGGCCACGGATTCCGCCAAGGCAAACGTCAGCACGACCTTCAATCTGGTGGTGGCCAATACCAACGACGCGCCGACCAAGGTGGCCGAAATCGGCAAGCGCGGCGCGACGCAGGATCAGCCATTTACCTTCACTATCCCCGCCAACATCTTTGCCGATGTCGACCTCGGCGATACGCTAACCTACAGCGTCGGCAACAAGCCCGCCTGGCTGAGCTTCAACGCCGCAACGCGCACCTTCAGCGGCACGCCAGGCAATAGCGATGTCAGTGGTCCGATCACGCTGACGGTTACCGCGACCGATAGCGCGAATGTCACAGCCAGCGCGGACTTCACCTTGGCCGTTTTCAACGTCAACGATGCGCCAATGCTGGTTAATCCGGTGGAAGATACAGCGGCGACCGAGGATAGCGTCTTCAGCTTCGTTGTTCCCGACACTACCTTCAGCGATGTCGATGCGGGCGTCAGTCTGCGTTATTCAGCAGCCCTGGCCAGTGGCGACGACCTGCCCGGCTGGCTGTCGTTTTCACCGCTGACGCGCACATTCTCTGGCACGCCAACGAATCACGATGTAGGTGAAATCACCGTACGCATCAGCGCAGCCGACCCCGATGGCGCCAGCCGTTCGGATGACTTCAAGATCACCGTGACGAACGTCAACGACGCGCCGACGTTCACCAGCAAGGCACCCATCACGGCAACGGAAGACAGCGTGTACAGCTACACCATAGCCACCAGTGACGTTGACGCGAATGACACCCGTGTCATTACCGCGACAACCAAGCCGGCGTGGCTAAGTTTGACTGACAACGGCAACGGCACGGCCACGCTTTCCGGTACTCCGGGCGACGCATCTGTTGGAACCCACAATCTGGTTCTCACCGTAGCCGACGCGACGGGGGCAAGCATCACGCAAGACTTCAGCGTCACGGTCGCCAACATCGACGATGCCGCGACCGCTACATTGACGATGTCCGGCAGTGCCAGTGAAGGCGGCACGCTGACTGCCACGCTGAGCAATCTGTCAGACGACGACGGCAACCCCGTTCCGGCCTATCAATGGCAACTCTCCGACAATACCAACGATGGCTGGCAGAACCTGGTCGGCGCGACGACCGCCAATTACGCGATTGCCTCCGACCAAAGCCAGGTCGGCAAGTATTTGCGCCTAATTGCCACGAGTACCGATGCACGAGGCGGCAGTACCGTCTTTACCGGCACGGCCACGGGACCGATTGTCAACGTCGACGATGCGGCGACAGGACTGCTGACCGTAACCGGCACCGCTGCGGAAGGTGGTGTCTTTGCCGCTAGGCTGGGTAGCATTTCCGACCCCGACGGCAGCACCACGACATCTTGGCGCTGGCAGATTTCCGACAATGGCAGCGACGCCTGGAGCGACATTGCCGGTGCGAACAGCAGCAATTACACCCTCGCCGCTGATCAAAGCCAAGTTGGCAAGTTCGTGCGAGCGAGTGCCACCACCACCGATGTGCTGGGCGGTAGCACCGTCTTCGTCGGCGAGGCCGCAGGGCCGATCGCCAACGTAGACGACCCCGCCACAGGCTCGCTCGCTATTGCCGGCACGGCAAAGGAAGGCGGTACCGTGACAGCGAACATCGCCAGCATCGTCGATCCCGACGGCGCGATTACTGCGGCCTATCGCTGGCAGATTTCCTCCAACGGCACCGACAACTGGAGCGACATCGAGGGTGCCAACGATGCCAATTACGTCATTGCTTCGGACGAGAGCCAGGTCGGCAAGTACCTGCGCGTGATGGCTGTGACGACCGACTCCTTTGGCGGCAACACCAGTTGGACCAGTGTTGCCTCGCTTTCCATAGCCAACACCAACGACGTGCCGACGCTGACCAATGCCATCGCCGATCAGAGCGCGACGGAAGACAGCGCCTACAGCTTCACCATGCCTGCAAATACCTTCGCCGATGTCGATCTCGGCGACAGCCTGACCTACATCACCAGCGCACTGCCGGCCTGGCTGAGCTTTGATGCAGCAACACGGACCTTCAGCGGCACGCCGACCAACAGCGATGTCGGCCTGAGCACGATCACGGTGACTGCCAGCGATGGCGTCGGTGCCACGGCGAGCGACAGCTTCACCCTGACGGTCGGCAACACCAACGACGCGCCGACCGTGGTCATTGAAATTCCCGAGCAGCACCTTGTCGCCGCCCAGGCATTCAGCTTTGCGTTGCCAACAGGAGTCTTCGCCGATGTCGATGTCGCCTATGGTGACAAACTGACCCTGTCAGCCACTCGCGCCGATGGCTCGTCGCTGCCTGCCTGGCTCATATTTGATCCCGTCAGGGCGATCTTTTCCGGAACAGTCGATGCGGTGGCCAATGGATCAATCCAGGTTCGCGTAACCGCGACCGACAAAACTGGCGCCAGCATTTCTGCCGAATTCGGGTTAGACATAACACCGCTCCCCGTCATTTCGCTACCCACACCGGCACCCGTCGAGCCCCCCTCTGTTCCCGTTATCGTCACCACTCCTGAAACGCCGTTGACAGCACCGGTGGCTTTGTCTCTCCCCATCGAGGCGACTGCACCGATAGTTTCACTCGTGACACCCGTTGCACCCACCGTGCCGCAGCAGGATACACAACCGGTACCGACGCAAAGAAGTCCCGAGCCCTTGGCCCCGGGCAATGTTGGGGTGGCACCAGCGGTACGCTTGGCGCCGGACCTTGCCGGCCCGATATTGACGAGCACCGATGGTTTCCCCATCAGCGTGCTACCCTCGTCAGCGGCCTCGGTGGGCATGGTGGAGCAACTGGTTACCATCAAGCCGATGACCGAAATTGTTTCCACCGGGAGTCAGGTAGCCTTTACCTTGGCCCACGACGTATTTGCCCATGCCTCGCCCGCTGCGGTGGTAACGCTCTCGGCGACACAGATAAATGGTGTGGCTCTGCCAATCTGGCTGACGTTCAACCCGCAAACCGGAGCCTTCGTGGGGATTGCACCCGAGAATTTCCAGGGTGAACTGGTCATCCTGGTGACCGCTCGTGACAAAGACGGCAGAGAAGCTGTCGCGACGATCAGGCTGGGTGTCGGCGGCGGCCAATTGCAGCGGCAAGGTGCGCCCAGTCGGGAAGCAGAGCCCGGGGCGCAACGCTCTGGTATGGAAAACAACGCGGGTGACGACTTGGCCAGCGCGGAAGCGCTCATCCTGGCGCGACAGAAGGGCCAGGGACGCGAAGCAACTGGAGGCATGGAAACGACCAGCATTATCGGCAAACCCTCGCTCGCGGCGCAATTCGGCAAGTTAGGTATCGCCAACCGTCATGCCCGCGCCGATGAGTTGATTCGGGTTGCCCATAGAGCCGCCGCCCAACGCAACACGGGAGCCACGGCTCTGCCGCGCACATGATCGACGCGCAGGATGACCAGAACCACTCCTTATCCGCCGGCCTGACCTCGCTGGCGCGCCTGATCCATCTGGCACGGCGCAGTCGCGAGGCCGAGTCGGTAGAGCAGTTGGGCTTCATTGCCGTCAATGAAACGCGCGACCTCGCCGCATATCGCCAGGCGGTGCTGTGGCAGGATGGCCACGGCGCATTGGCCTTGTCGGGCGTGGTGTCTCCCGACGCCAACACACCCTACCTGCTGTGGCTGGGACGAGTGATGCGCCGTCTCGCCAGCGCCGACTTTTCAGCGGTCCGGACGGTGAGCGCTGCGGACCTACCCGACGACGAAGCCGCCGAGTGGGCCGAGTGGCTGCCCGCTCGTGCCCTGTGGTTGCCGTACCGTTTGCAGGCCCAGACCGGCGGCTGGCTGCTGGCGCGAGATGAACCCTGGGACGAAGCCGAGATCGCGGTGCTGACGGAGTGGCAGGCGCTATGGTGTCAAGCGTGGGCTCTGCGCCTCGCCAACACGGCGCACTCATTCTGGCATCAGGCATGGACAAACCTGCGCAACTGGCGACCAACGCGCGCCGCCATGGCTGAGCTCATG
Organism: Sulfuritalea sp.; assembly: GCA_023229545.1. Lineage (GTDB taxonomy): Bacteria > Pseudomonadota > Gammaproteobacteria > Burkholderiales > Rhodocyclaceae > Sulfuritalea. The sequence goes on from JALNZB010000030.1 coordinate 5,671, forward strand.
GGCAAGTTGCAGCAGCGCACGTCCTGGCGCATCCTCGGCCACTGGTTATGGCATACGCAGCGGGGCCGCATTACGCTGGGAGTACTGGCAGTAATGCTGTTCCCAGTGCGCCTGTCGGTACTGGCGCCAGGGCAGCTGGTACCAGCCAACCCAGCGGTAATTCGTTCACCACTGGATGGCATCGTCGACCAAATTCTGGTGCAGCCAAACCAACTGGTCAAAGCAGGTACTCCCCTGGTTGAATTCGACCGAATTTCGCTGAACAGCCGCCTGGAAGTGGCGCGACAGACACTGGCAACCGCCGAAGCGGAATACCGGCAATTTGCCCAGCAGGCCGTGACAGAGGCCAAGAGCAAGGGCCAGATGGCTATGTTGCAAGGACGTATCGAGGAAAAGCGAGCCGAAGCAGCGTATCTCGACGCGCTCAATCAGCGCGCCACGCTAACCGCACCGCGCGATGGCATCGCCTTGCTGGACGAGCCAAGCGAATGGGTAGGGCGCCCCGTTACCACCGGTGAACGCATCATGGTGGTGGCTGACGAACACGAGGCAGAGATCGAAGCCTGGCTGCCACCCGGCGATCTGATCGAGTTGCCGGCGTTGGCCGATGTCACGATCTACCTGAATACCCATCCGCTCTCGCCGGTCAGCGGCCGGCTACGCTATGTCGCCCACGAAGCGTTGCTCCAGCCTGAAGGCGGATACGCCTATCGGCTACGGGCACAACTGGCAGCCGATGAAAAGGTGCCACGAGTCGGCCTAAAAGGCTCAGTCAAGGTCAATGGACATTTCGTGCCGCTGCTGTACTGGGTGCTGCGCAAACCTCTGGCGGTAGCCCGTGGCTTCCTGGGGATTTAATGTCAGTCGCCGCCGCGAACAATACCGTACGTGACCCATTGCCGCAGCTGAGGCAGGAACTCTCCCTGCATGAAGGCGCCCCAACCGAAAGTGGAGCGCCTACCTGGACGTTGCAGGACCCCGTACGCAATCAGTTCTTCCGCATCGAATGGCTGCCTTTCGAAATTCTGTCTCGCTGGCATTGGGGCGACGCAGCCACCATCATCGCCGCCATCGAGCAGGAAACCACGCTGAACGCCAGCGTGGAAGACGTGGCGATGGTTCTGCGTTTCATGCACGAAAACGAATTGCTTGAGCAGCGCGGGGCAACGGGCACCACCTTCTACACCGAAAAGGCACGCCAGCGCCGCTCCGGTGTGTGGACCTGGCTACTACATCACTATCTCTTCTTCCGCATTCCGCTGGTGCGACCTGACGCCTGGCTCGAACGCCTCCAGCCCTGGGTGGTGCCCTTGTATTCGCTGCGTTTTCTGTGGCTGACGCTGACCGCCCTGCTGCTCGGCATGGTGGAGGTCTCGCGCCAATGGGAGCATTTCGTTGCAACGCTGGTCGACACTTTTAGCCTTCGCGGAGCACTGGGGTTCGGGGTGGCCTTAATCGTTACCAAGACGCTGCACGAACTGGGGCATGCCTTCACGGCAAAACACTACGGTTGTCGCGTGCCGGTAATCGGCGTGGCCTTCATCGTGCTATGGCCGCTGGCTTACACCGACGTCAATGAGGTGTGGAAACTGCGTTCACGCAAACAGCGTCTGGTCGTGGGTGCGGCGGGCATCACCGTCGAACTGGCCATTGCCGCCTGGGCCACCCTGGCTTGGGCGTTGCTGCCCGATGGCATGCTGCGGGGGGTGGCCTTCATGCTGGCGACAACCACTTGGATCGCCACACTAGCCATTAATGCTAGTCCTTTTCTGCGCTTCGACGGCTATTTTTTGCTGTGCGACATGCTGGATATGCCCAACCTGCATCCACGCGCCTTTGCGCTGGCCCGTTGGCGACTGCGCGAGTTGCTGTTCGGACTCGGTGAGCCACCACCAGAATATCTCGGTTCGAAGCGACGGCGTGGCCTGATCCTGTTTGCCTGGGCAACATGGATTTACCGCCTAGTCGTCTTTTTCGGTATTGCAGTGCTGGTGTATCACATGTTCGCCAAGGCGATCGGGCTGGTGCTTGGCGCGGTTGAAGTTGGCTGGTTCATACTGCTACCGGTTTGGCGCGAACTCCAGGTTTTGCTCCTGAAGTGGCCGCAGATCCGCAGCACTCGACGTAGTCGTCAGACAGCCTGGCTCAGTGCCGGCTTGATTGCACTCGCCGCAATGCCATTAAGCTTCCAGATTCAAACGCAGGGAATCCTGAAATCGGCGCAGAGTTTTCCCTTGATTGCCACGGTCTCCGGCCAGTTGGTCAGCCCTCCGCCGCCCTCTGGCACGGTCGTCGCTGGCGGCCACGAACTGATGCGGATCGAGTCGCCCGATTTGCAATGGCGGACGCTCGTCGGCGAGGCCCGCAGCACGGCAACCGCATGGGCTGCACAAGCCGCCGCGCTTGACCCGGAAATGCAGCCACGGCTGCTGGTCATGCGCCGGGAGAGCATGACCACGGCCGCTGCCCTGGAAGGTGATCGCCGCGAAGTGGCACGGCTTGTCCCGACGGCGCCGTTTTCAGGCGTCCTGGTCGACGTTCCGCCGGATCTATCCGCCGGCACATGGGTAGCGCGACACGAGAAACTGGGCACGTTGATCGACCCAACTCAGTGGCGGGTAGAAACTTATCTGACCGAAGAAGCCATCACCCGTGTCAGCGTGGGCGACACGGCTTTGTTTCTGCCCGAGACTGCCGGACGCGGGTCGCTCGCCTTGCGCGTCGAACAGATCGACCGTGACGCGACCCGTTCTCTTCCCGATGGAATCCTCGGCAGTCCTCATGGCGGCGCGTTGATGGCGCGGGAACGGGGATCACAGATCGTCCCTGTTCGCGCGATCTATCGCGTAGCCTTGCGAGTTACCGATCCACTTGCAGCTGACATACCCGCGCAGCGCGGCCAAGTGGTGATCTACGCCAGCCCCACCACGCTGCTCGGTGATTACCTGAGGTCAGTCGCTGGCCTGCTGGTCAGAGAGTCCGGGGTTTGATGCCGCACTTGGAGCCCACCGGCGGCCAACGTACGGAGCAAGCATTGTGGGGCCAAACATGTGGCTAGCAGTGCCCGATCATCACCATCAGGACGCAGTTTCATCATGAAGATCTACCTTGCCGGCCCCGACGTCTTTCGCCCCGATGTCGAAGCCTGGGCAAACTCGGCACGGGAACTGTGTCGCCAGTATGGATTCGAGGCTTTGACTCCCCTGGATCACTGCGAAACCGAACCCCGCCAAATCTGCGAAGGCAATCTGGAACTGATTCGCAAGGCACAGATGGTCGTCGCCAATCTCAACCCGTTTCGTGGCGCCGAACCGGACTCGGGGACGGTTTTTGAACTGGGTTATGGATTTGCCCTGGGCAAGAAGGTCTGGGGCTATGTGGCCAGTGGCGAAAGCCTGCTCGAGCGTGTTTCACGGCTCGTCGGTCAAACAGTGGTTGATGGCGAGCCACACCCCACCGACGCACAGGGCTTGCTGATCGAGAACTTTGGACTGCCGCTCAATCTGATGCTGGCGATGTCAACCCAGATCATTACGGGAGATCTCGCCGCCTGCGTTGCGGCGATTCGTCCGCGTCGTGTAACCACCGATGCGGGGGGGGGGGGGGGCTACCGCAATAGCGGATGAATAGAAAGTAGACTTATTTATCCAAAATGGCTACCATCTGTCTGTAGCTTAACTTTCCGTGAAAACTGTAGCTCACAGGAATTACTAAAAACATACAACATATTGTTATATATGCTTAATGGCGAATATGGGTGACTATCCCTCCCTCTCCGCCATGATATTCTGCACAATTAGTTTCCCCCTTCGTAGCGCAAACCCGCCTGTACAGGCGGGTTCCGGGCAGACCATTTTCTCAGTTCCACAGACTTGCCTCTATCTGCCCGAATTTCGGGCTCGCCCGCTCGGTTTTCTCTGTCGCCCCTTTTCGCGTTAAGAGTTTCCGCAGCATCGGTCGGGAGGATATCTCCGCATCCATGAGAAAGACCCTGCTAGAGAAGACGTGCAAACATCGCACACCTTCTCAGTCCTTCCGTATGAATTTTGGGGCTCTCGCTCTACACCGAGACTGAACCAAACCCGAGTACTCGCCGCTGCTCGATCCAACATGCCGGCAAAGGAAGTGCCTTCATCAGGCTATCCGACGTCAAGGTCGCCGGCTGTCGTCCTGCATCGATCGCTGCGACGATGTCCGGTGCCAGGAAGGCCACATATATCATCCGCTGCACCAAGGATGCTATGCTCAACCTTAGTGGAAATTCTTCGGCAACACCACCCTGAAACGCGTGCCCTTGCCCGGCGTGCTGTCCACTTCGATGCGGCCGCCGTGCTTTTGCACGATGCCGTAGGACAAGGACAACCCCAGACCGGTGCCCTTGCCGACCGGCTTGGTGGTAAAAAATGGATCGAAGATGCGCCCCAAATGTTCGTGCGGAATGCCCTTGCCGGTGTCTTCCACTTCCACCCAGACGTTCTCCTCGTCCTGCCCGGTACGCAGGATGATGAGTCCATGTTCCTCGATGGCCTGACCGGCATTCACCAGCAGATTCATGAACACCTGGTTGATCTGCGACGGGAAGCATTCGATTTCCGGAATGCCGGCGTATTCCCGCGTCACCTCGGTCTTGTACTTGAGCTCGTTCCACACCACGTTGAGGGTGCTGTCCAGACCCCGTTCCAGGTTCGCCCATTGCTTTTCCGACTCGTCCACGTGGGAGAAATCCTTCAGGTCCTGGACGATGCGCCTGATACGCTGCAATCCATCCACCGATTCGGTCAATAGCTTGCTGATGTCATCACGCAGGTAGCCGATATCGACTTGTTGTTTCAGGGCGATCAGCACGGACCGGGTTTGTTCCGTCATTTCGCCTTCGCCCTGCTCGTAGGCGGACAGCACTTGCAGCAGATCCTCCACGTAGCCCTGCAAGGTGCCCAGATTCGAATTCACGAACCCCACCGGATTGTTGATTTCATGCGCCACGCCGGCCGCCAATTGCCCAATCGACGCCATCTTTTCCGATTGCAGCAACTGGGCATGAGCTTGCCCCAGTTTTGCGATCAGTTCCGCCTGCGCCGCCTTTTCGGCGTGCAAGGCCGTGTTGGCCGCCGACAGGTCGACCGTCCGCTTCAGCACCTTTTCCTCCAACTGGTCGCGCGATTCGCGCAGGGCCTGCTCGGCCTGAATGCGGTCGGTGATGTCGTCGTAGCCGAAGACGCGACCGATGATGCGCTCGCCGAGGTACTGCGGTCGCGACCGGCATTCAAAAACGCGACCGTCGTGAAGCCTGAAAGTGTCCTTGGTCTCGTTGGCGTCGACGATCTCGCGCAAGCGGCGGCGACAGGTGTCGGATTCGACCACGCTGCCGGCGACAAAGTCGAGAATGGCCGCGTCGTCGCGGCTCATCAGCAAGTCGTCCGGAATCTTCCACATGCCGCTGAACAGGCGATTCATGTTGGCGATCCGGCCCTGCCCGTCGATCACCAGGATGCCGTTGCCGGTCGATTCCAGCGTGGCCCGCAACTGCGACAGGATCTGCGCCAGATCGTCTTCGGCGATGCTCTCCACCTGCACGTCCCTGGCCTGAACCAGCAGCATGGGCTTGCCATCGTGCTCGACGACGCGAACGGACTTGCGGACCGTCAGCGTCGAACCGTCGGCGCATAGATACAGTCCCTCTTGAACCTCAATGGCCTGGTACTGGCCATTGCGGACATCCTCCCAGTAGAAGACATCCTGCAACGCGCTTTCGATATCGGTGATGGTCCGCGTCAGCAGTTCCTCCACGGAATAGCCGAGTGCCTGCCCGACGAAGCGATTGGCGGCGACGATCCGCAGATCGGTCGGCGCCACCAGCAACAGCATCTGCTCGCAGTGATCCAGCAACAGACGGTCGAAATCGCTCATTTCCTTGCGCCCTCTTTGCCGGGACTGTCGGCATCGAAGTAGTAGCTGACCTGCTGACGCGGACTGAGGTAGTTGTAGATCTCGCGCGGCACTTGTCCCGGCCGGATCGCCTTGGCGATGTTGGCGTCGGTCTCATGCGCCATGTCCACCAGGATCGCTTCCTCCTTGGGGATTTCGGCGTCATACACCACGATCAGCGGTTTCATCGGCTGGGTGGTGTTGACGGTGGCGACCATGCCGATGACGCCATTCGAAAGCTGCACGATGGTCCCGGGCGGGTAAACCCCCAGGCAGCGGATGAAGACTTGCAGCAACTTCGGATCGAATTTGCCGCGCAAGCGGGCGAACATCAGCGACAAGGCCTCATGCGGCGTCAGGGCGTCGGCAATACTCACCGGATTGCACAGCTCGTCATAGTGGTTGGCGATGGCGACGATGCGAGCCAGCAAACCGATCGCATCGCCCTTGAGTTTCGCCGGATAACCGCTGCCGTCATAGGCCTCGTGATGTTCGCGAATGATGGCCAGGGTAGCCGGCGTAAACTTCAGCCGCTTGCCGATTTCGACGCCGTACTCGCAATGCAGTTCGTAGAAGCTGCGCTCGGCCTGGGTCAGCGGCTCCGTTTTCATGAGTATCTTCGCCGGGATTTCGCGACGCCCGATGTCGTGGAACAGTGCGCCCATCCCCAGCGTACTGACCGCCTCCTGCGGCAGCTTGATGTCGCGGGCCATCATCATCGACAGCATGGTGACATTCAGCGAATGAAAATACAGTTCCTCGCCTCCCAGCTTGTCGCCCATGAGGTGAATGGCGAGTTCCGGCGCGGAGAGGATGGATTCGGCAATCTGGTCGACCAGTTGCGCCGCCTCATGCACGGTTTCCTCCGGCTTGGCGATCAGGTTCTTGTCGATATTACGAACAGTGCTCGCGGTCTTGACGAATGCGTGTTCGACGCGAGCCGCCGCCGCGCGCTGGACCCGTATGCGCTCGACCAGAACGCGCTTTGCCTCCAACGCCCGCGACAGTTCGGCACGCCCTGCAGTCACCTCGACCGCCGGTACTTCCGGCTGCGGGCAGTCAGACGACGGCGCGGCAACGCTGCGCGACGGATCGTAGTTTACGGTTTTCAGGCCCAGGCTGCGAATGATATTGATCTGCTCTTCGGTCTTGATCCTGAAATTGTTGAACGCAAAAGGATGCTCGAACCACTTCAGATCGAGATGGACATGCAGTCCAATTCGAAGCTGGTCCAGCGGGAGGGTGGGAAGGTCTGGCATCGCCATCGTTGTCTGATTTTTTGTTGCGACCGTCTGGCCGGCCCGGCATTGAGCCTGCGTCATCTCGGGCACAGCCACAGGATCGCAAGCACCAAATCTGTGTGGCAGTATTACACGAAAAACAAAACCTTTCCCCTGTCTCGTTCAGGCCCACTCCATTGGATATGACTCGCATTGCGCTCGATGCGGGCACAGGCGAGCGATAATCCGTTCGACATCCACAGGAGTCGTCATGAGCTACGTCATTCCCCCTGCCCCGATTGCCAGCGTCCCGGTCGCCGACAGCACTGACAGCTTCCCGGTGCGACGCGTCTACTGCGTCGGTCGCAACTACGCGGCGCACGCGCGCGAGATGGGCGCCGACCCGGAGCGCGATCCACCCTTCTTTTTCTGCAAGCCGGCCGATGCAGTGGTTGCGGTGGCCGAGGGCAGCACAGCGAACGTGGCCTATCCGTCCGAAACGGCCAACTATCAGCATGAAGTCGAACTGGTCGTCGCCATCGGCAAGCGCGGCGGGAACATCGCTGTCGGCAGCGCCAATGCTCATGTCTGGGGCTATGCCGTGGGCTTCGACATGACCCGCCGCGACCTCCAGTTCGCCCTGCGCGACAAGGGCCGACCGTGGGAGCTGGGCAAGGCCTTCGACCAGTCGGCTCCGATCACGCCGATTGTTCCCGCCAGCCGCAGCGGCCACCCGACCGCCGGCAGAATCTGGCTTTCCGTCAACGGCGAGCTGAAGCAGGAGGGCGACATCGGCGATCTGATCTGGTCCGTACCGGAAACCATCGCCCATCTCTCCATGTATTTCGAACTCTTTCCCGGCGACTTGATTTTCACCGGCACGCCAGAAGGCGTCGGCCCGGTGGTGAAAGGAGACATCGTGAACGGCGGCGTCGAGGGGGCGGGACTGGGCGAACTATCGATCCGCATTGTATGAGCCGAAATGGATTGAGCCAGCCCAGCTTCCGTTAGAATCCCGGAATGCGCCGTCAGCTCCGCAAAGCCCTGCCAAATCATGAAGCGATTCGAAGCAATCGCTGGCTCGCACCTTTCGAGAACACCCTGCTCCATCCGCGCCTGTGGCATCTCAACCGTCATTCGGTGGCCGGTGCCGTGGCGGCAGGACTGTTCTGCGGGCTGATCCCGGGACCGTTTCAGATGCCGGGCGCGGCGATCTGCGCCGTCATCTTCCGGGTCAATCTGCCGCTGGCCATGTTGACCACGCTGTACACCAACCCGTTCACCATCGTCCCGCTCTACATCGTCGCCTTCGCCATCGGCCAACGGGCGCTGCCAGGCGAACACCATCGCTTTGTCGCACCTCCCGAGCCGGGCGAAGACGGCCTGATCGCCTGGGGGCGGGCGCTGATCGAGTGGATGATCGGACTCGGCGCTCCTCTTGCCCTGGGCCTGGTGCTGCTCGCCTCGGGTCTTGCTTTCGCCGGATATTTTGCGGTTCGTCTGGCCTGGAGAATCTACCTGATACGCGCTTGGCAACAGCGCAGTCGGCGGCTTGCCTGATGAACTACGAAAGCAATAACGACGATGTCCTGCGCCGCGCGCGGCATTCGATCGTGGTCTCCCTGATTTCATTTTCCGTCGTTCTGGTGGCGGGGACGTTTGGCTACAAGCACTTCGCCGAGATCGACGCGACCTGGGTTGATGCCGTTTACATGACATTCCTGATGATCGCCACCATCGGTTACGGCGCCGGGGTGGAGATCTATCGCCATCCTGAACGGGAACTTTTCACGATGGCGGTGGCCTTTTCCGGCATCGGCATCATGACCTATTTCTTTTCAAGCGTAACGGCGCTGGTGCTGGCCAGTGACTTCGATAAATCAATGCGGAGACGACGCATGGACAAAATGATGAAAAAGGTTCATGGCCACTACATCGTATGCGGCTTCGGTCGCGTCGGACGCAACGTGGCCTCCGAACTTGAAGCCACCAACCATCACTACGTCGCCATCGACGAAAACCTGGAACTGCTGGAAAATTATGTGGAAAGGAAGCCGGGCCTGCTCTATCTCCAGGGCGATGCTTCCGACGACGACCTGCTGGTCAGCGCCAACCTTGCGGATGCCAAGGGGGTTTTTGCGGTAACCGGCGACGACAGCCGCAACCTGATGATCAGCCTGACCGCCAAGCAGATCAATCCCGGCGCGCGCGTGGTGGCGCGTTGCAATGAACTACGCAATGTGGAAAAACTGCGCAAGGCCGGCGCCGACTCCATTGTCTCGCCAAACTTCACCGGCGGCATGCGCATCGCCTCGGCCATGCTGCGCCCCCATGTCGTGTCGTTTCTTGACGAAATGCTGCGCTCGGCGCACAAATTGCGAGTCGAGGAAGTGGCGCTGCCCGCCGATTTCAAACCGCGTCCTCTGGCGACCCTGCACCGGCTGCGCAGCGACAACTATGTCTTGCTGGCGGTGCGCACCCGCGGCGACTGGGAGTTCAATCCACGCAGCGATTTCATCTTGCAGCCAGGCTTCACCCTGATTGCGATGGCCTCGCCGCACGGTCGGGCCGAACTCGAACGCTCCTTGCAGGATGTGAACGGCAACGGCGACGCCACATAGCGGATTCGCCAGAGCCTCCGTCCCGAAGCGGCGGTGCGCAATACGCCCGCCGTGTTGCGGGCAGACGTCAGGCGGGCTGATCCAGTCCGAAGACCTTGTGCAAGACCCGCACGGCCAGTTCAAGGTACTTCTCATCGACCACGACAGATATCTTGATCTCCGAGGTCGAGATCATCTGGATGTTGATGCCTTCTTCGGCCAGGGTGCGGAACATCTTGCTGGCCACACCAGGATGGGAACGCATGCCGACGCCCACTGCGGACACCTTGCATATCTTGTTGTCACCGGCGATGGCGCGCGCGCCGATATGCGGTTTGATCTGCTCTTCCAGCATCTTCTTCGTACGGTCGAAATCACTGCGATTGACCGTGAAGGAAAAGTCGGTCGTGCCGTCGTGACCAACATTCTGGATGATCATGTCGACATCGATGTTGGCGTCGGCCACCGGGCCGAGTATCTGGTAGGCGATGCCGGGACGGTCGGGCACGCCCAGCACCGTGAGCTTGGCCTCGTCGCGGCTGAAAGCGATGCCGGAAATGATCGGTTGTTCCATGTTGGTATCTTCCTCGAGAGTGATGAGCGTGCCCATGGTCTCCTGGCCTTCTTCTTCGAAGCTGGAGAGCACGCGCAGCTTGACCTTGTACTTGCCGGCGAATTCCACCGAACGAATCTGTAGCACCTTGGAACCGAGGCTGGCCATTTCCAGCATTTCCTCGAAAGTGATGCGATCCAGCTTTCTGGCCTCGGGCACGATGCGCGGGTCGGTGGTGTAGACACCGTCGACGTCGGTATAAATCTGGCATTCGTCCGCCGTCAAGGCGGCGGCCAGCGCCACGGCTGAGGTATCCGAGCCGCCGCGCCCCAGCGTGGTGATGTTGCCCTCGGCATCGACCCCCTGAAAACCGGCGACGATGATTACCGTATCATCGTCGAGGTCGCGCCGCATGTTGACGTCGTCAATATCGAGAATGCGCGCCTTGGTGAATGTGCTGTCGGTCAGCACCTTGACCTGCCCCCCGGTGTAGCTTTTGGCCTTGAGGCCGAGATCCCTGATCGCCATGGCCAACAACGCTATGGTGACCTGCTCGCCGGTGGAAATCATCACGTCGAGTTCGCGTGCGTCGGGCTGCGGGGAAACATCCTTGGCCAACGCGATCAAACGGTTGGTCTCGCCGCTCATGGCGGAAACCACCACCACCAGTTGATGCCCCTGCGCCTTCCAGCGCGCCACGCGCCGGGCGACGTTGCGAATGCGCTCGGGTGACCCCATCGATGTGCCGCCGTATTTCTGGACTATCAATGCCATTGCAGTCGTTTTTCAGTTGGAAAACGCGGATTTTACCCGATAGTCCGCGCCGCCAAACGACCTTGGACAATAACCATTGCGCCACCCAGACTATCTCCCCGTACTAATGTCAGAAAGATTTTCTTGTATGGCGAAAGAATTTGTTCTATAGTTTGGACTCTATTACTTCGGTAATAGAGCATAAACATTTGTATTATCCCGACGTGATCGCTTTGACAGTCAATTCAAGGAGCAAGTAGATGAAAGCCAACGACAAGGTTGATGCCCGCGAAATCCGCCGCAAGCTGGGCGTGAATCAGCAGCAGTTCTGGTCCAAACTGGGTGTAACCCAGAGCGGAGGCTCGCGTTACGAGAGCGGTCGCAACATGCCGCGCCCGGTTCAGCAACTGCTGCGCCTGGTGCATGTCGAGCATATCGACATCCAGAAGATCAAGCGCGAGGACTATGAAGTCATCGAGTACCTGCGTTCGGCCAAGGCAGGTCTGTTCAAGGAACTGAAAAAGGACGCCAAAGCCGCACTCAAGAGCAAGAAGGGCGCCTGAGCACCTCGCCTCAGGGGCTGACGCGCACCGTCAGCCCAATGCGGCGGATACGTTCCGCCGTTTCCTCCATCCATCCCGCTTCCATGCGCCCCAACCGGGGCGCTTCTTTTTGCAGCGACGGTCGCGCCAGGCTGTACAGATGCACGCCGGCAAGCACGGGCGCTAGGGGCGCGAGCAGGTCCAGCCAGGCTTGCAGCTCCGGTTCTGCGGGCGGTTGGCCGTCCATCCGGAACAAACAGGTCTGCACCCAGGTCGGCGCCAGCGCCGCACAACATGCCAAGCGTCGCGCGACAAGTTCAGGACGGGCGCGCGTGCCATTGATGCGGGCAAATCCGGCGGACGTGCCGGCATCCACCTTGAACCAGACTTCGCCCGCCGCCCGACCAATGCGCGCAATGCCGGTTTGCACGGCTTTGCGGTCGAGCAGACTGCCATTGGTAATCAGTCGAATAATCACTTTTCCGGCAAGATCGTGCGCGACCAGCACGCGCTCTACCACCGCCACGGCTTCGGCAAACTCGGCGGCGCTGGTCGGTTCGCCATTCCCCGAAAACGCCACGTCGACCAGTTGGCGGGCGCCGGCGGGAACCCGCGTCGCCATGAAATCGCCCGCGCCGGCCCATTGCAGGAAATCATTCAGTTCCCGTTCAAGCAGCGCCAGATCAATGGGCGGCGACCCGCCGCGCTTCAGATCTGGCACCTGGCAATAGACACAGCGCCAGTTGCAGGCATTGTTAGGATTCAGATTGATGCCGACCGAAACGCCGCCGGCCCGGCGCGAAATCACCGGATAGACATAGCGCATGTCGGCGCTGTCGCGGGAGTGGTCTTCGATCTTGAGCAGGATGCGGGACATGGCAAATCAATGAACGGGAAAATTGCGGCGAAGCCAACAGTCGGCGCTGGCGGGACGGCGCCGTGGCGCCGCTATAATGCACAACAGATCACCCGCGCGTCTCTGCGACCACTTTGCCACAAACAAGCCCATTCTGACCATGCGTATAACCCGTCGCATCGAATTCGATGCGGGCCACCGAATCCCGAATCACCAGAGCCAGTGCCGCCACCTGCACGGCCACCGCTACGCGCTTGAAATCACGCTCGTTGGCGGCGTCATCGACGCTGCGGGACAGTCGAACGAGGGCATGGTGATGGATTTTTCCGAGGTCAAGGCCATCGCCCGGCAGCATCTGGTCGATGTCTGGGACCATGCCTTTCTGGTCTGGCGCGGCGACCAGGCCGTAACAGGTTTTCTCGCCAGCTTGCCGCAGCACAAGACCGTCGTGCTCGACGCCGTTCCGACGGTGGAAAACCTGGCCCGCATCGCCTTCGGAATTCTCGATCCGCTGTACCGCGACAACTACGGCAACCATCTGCGTCTTGAGCGCATCCGGCTCTACGAAACCCCCAATTGCTGGGCCGACGCCACGCGCGAAGACCTCGCCTGACTCCGGCTTGCGCTGCCGGATTTCCCGGATTCACCTGCACGAAGCCAATGGAGCGGGCCGCCACGATGCTAAAATCCGCAGCCCGAAGGATGGGTGGCAGAGCGGTTGAATGCACCGGTCTTGAAAACCGGCGAAGGCGCAAGCCTTCCGTGAGTTCGAATCTCACCCCATCCGCCACGCGCCCGGTACGACCCGGCGCGACCGTTCCGCTGAAGCAGGGCCGGAGCATCAAATCTCCCGTAAGCGCAATACGTTCGCGAGGTAGTCTGGATTCCAAGCGGCGGCTTTGCGCTTTTTAGGAAGACTGATGGAGCGCGACTTATCGGCACGAAACAGATTGATGGCGAGGCGGCGCAGGAAGGAGAAGTTGAGAGCGGCGTTACGCAATCGGATCGGACTGGCGTCTTCGCCAAAGGTCACGTCGAGGCACCAGTGGAGTCCGTTCTCGATGCCCCAGTGGGCCCGCACGGCATGCAGGATGCACCGACTATCGGCCGGCAGCGAACTGATCACGAAGCGTTTCTCGGATTCGATCTTTCCGGCCATCTCCCGTGTGGATTCAATGCAGGCCACCGAGGTCAGCTTCGGCCAACGCGCTTTCAGGCCGAGCAGGTTAAGCCAGTCGAGGTTGGCGACCGCGACACAGCGCCGGGTTTCGATCCGGCCATGTCCCTTGTTCAGTGTGTCGTAGTGCGAAACATCCCGCCGCGGGTAGCCCGGTGCATTCAGGCTCGTGAAGAAGTCCCGCAGGGCTTCGGCCAACTGCGGCTGGTTGTCCTTGACGGCCAGCACGTAGTCACCACCGCCGGCTACGATCTGGCCGGCAATCGCCGTCTGGCACCCCATGGCGTCTATCGTCACGATGGCTCCTTCCAGCGCCAGCACGGGGAGCAATTCCTCAATCGCCGTGATTTCGTTCGATTTCTCCTCGCAAGCGCGTTGCCCCAGGGTCAAGCCATAGTCGGCGGCATAGGCCGACACCTGATGCAAGGCCCGCAGCCCACGTCCAGAACGACCTGACCCGCGTAGGGCTTTGCCGTCAATGGCAATCACTCGCCCGGCCACCACCGGACAGAGGACTTCCATCCATTGCTCGAAGCGGGTTTCAATCTCATGCGGCGAGATCGTTTCAAAGACCCGCCGAATGGTGTCGTGGCCGGGGATGCCGTTGCGCAGTCCCAGATACCGTCGCAACCAGGATTCCCGCGCTCGCCCCCAGTCCTCGATATCGTCCCACCCTTCCGCGCCCGACATCACGGCGCACAGTGCGAGCACGACGACGTCCAGCAGGTCATGGTCCGTACGCCCTTCCACCCGTGAATCCGGAAGATCACCAAACCGCTCGATCAGCCCCACTATCGCGTTTTCGTCCATTCCTCGACCTCAAATGTCGAGAGTAGACGCGATTTCACCAGGGTTTACAACCCTCTGTCATAAGTCGCTGACTGTGAACGAGTTTTCATGCTCAGGCCCTGTCCGCTGAAGCCGGGCTTGCCTGCCGCCAATATTCCGCAGCTATAATCCGCGACGCGTCGGTATGCCTCCAACCACAGGGAACCAAGCGGGCGGATGGCTGTCGAATACGCTGCATTCATCTCACAGGAGGACCGCACGACCATGGAAAGCATCCGCACCTACCCGCAAACCGCCACGCAGGACATTGCGCAACGACAGAATCGCGTTTTGCGCAACACTTATGCCCTGCTCGCACTGTCAATGGTGCCGACCGTTGCCGGCGCCCTGCTCGGCGTGCAGTTGAAGTTTTCCTTTCTCGCCGGCAGCCCATTCATCGCCTTCATGCTGTTCCTCGGCGTCGCCTGGGGCTTCATGTGGGGCATCGAGCGCACCAAGAACAGCGGCATGGGCGTGGCCCTGCTGCTCGGCTTCACCTTCTTCATGGGCCTGATGCTTTCGAGCATCCTACGCGCGGCGCTCGGAT
Organism: Sulfuritalea sp.; assembly: GCA_023229545.1. Classification (GTDB taxonomy): domain Bacteria; phylum Pseudomonadota; class Gammaproteobacteria; order Burkholderiales; family Rhodocyclaceae; genus Sulfuritalea. The sequence continues at coordinate 20,672 of JALNZB010000030.1, forward strand.
TTTCCAACGGCGGCACGCTGATCGCCATGGCCGCCGGCGGCACCGGGGCGATCTTCGTCTCCCTGGCGGGCGTCGCGTCCACCACCAAGCGGGATTTTTCAAATCTCGGCAAGTTCCTCTTCGCCGGCGTGATCCTGCTGCTGGTGGCGATGGTGGCCAACATCTTCTTCCAGATTCCGGCGCTGGCATTGGCGATTTCCGCCATCGCGGTAGTCATTTTCTCCGCCTACATCCTTTACGACATCAACCGCATCGTGCAAGGCGGCGAGGACAACTACATCACGGCGACTCTCGCGGTCTATCTGGATGTCTATAACGTCTTTGTCCACTTGCTGAATCTGCTGATGATGCTGACCGGAGAACGCGACTGACATAAAAGTCGGCGCTGGTGACACGGCGACCCAATGAAAAACGGCGACCGCGGATATCCATGGTCGCCGTTTTTCATTTCAGTGACCGCTCATTTCTCGAACAGGGCAATCGATTCGAGATGCGAGGTATGCGGGAACATGTTGGCGATGCCGGCCCCGCCCAAGCGATAGCCTTTCTCGTGCACCAACACCGCTGCATCGCGCGCGAGTGTCGCCGGGCTGCACGAGACGTACACGATGCGACGCGGGCCGCCTTCGACCGGCAGCGCCTTGACCAGCGCAATCGCCCCTTCGCGCGGCGGATCGATCAGCAGCTTGTCGAAGGCGCCCAAGGCGGAAAAACTTTCCTCGGTCGCCTCGAACAGGTTGGCGACGGCAAATTCACATTGCGCTGCCAAACCATTGTGCGCGGCGTTTTCCTGCGCGCGCTTGACCAGGGCGGCGCTGCCCTCGACGCCAAGGACGCGCGCGCCCAGCCGCGCAATGGGCAGGGTGAAATTGCCCAGGCCGCAAAACAGATCGGCAATCCGCTCACCGACCTGCGGCTTGAGCAGAGCCATGGCGCGGCGCACCAGCATGCGGTTGACACCGTTGTTGACCTGGGTGAACTCGGTCGGATGGAACAGCAACTCAAGGCCGAAATCGGGCAGATCGTAGCTCGGCAGCTTCGCCTCGACCGGATGAAACAGCGTGACAGTCTCTGGTCCCTTGGCTTGCAGATACCAGATGATTCCATGCGCGTCGGCAAAGTCTCGCAGATGATCCAGATCGTCGAGCGTCAGCGCCTCCAGATGGCGCAATAGCAGCACCGTCCGCGATCCGCCCACGGCGACCTCGATCTGTGGCATGCGATCAGGCTGCGACATGCCATCGATCAAGGTCTTGAGCACAGGTATCAATGCAGAAACATGGGGTGGCAGCACGGCGCATGAATTCATCACGGCCACGTAGCTGCTGTGCTTCTCGCGGAAGCCGACCATGGCACCGCCCTTGCTCGCTACATGGCGCACCGAAAGCCTGGCGCGCAATCGATAGCCCCAACCGGTACCGGCGATGGGCGGGAAAAGTTGTTCCGGCTTGAGCCGGGCGATGTGCCACAGCGCATCTTCCAGTACGCGCTGCTTGGCGGCGGTCTGGCCGGCAAGATTGAGATGCTGCATCGAGCAACCGCCGCAGGTACCAAAATGCGGGCAAGCGGGTTCGATGCGCTGACTCGATGCGCGCAGCACACACTGGGCATGGGCCTTTTCGTAACTCGGTTTCCGCCGATAGCTGGCGTATTCGACCACCTCGCCAGGCAGGGCGCCTTCGATAAAAACCGCCTTGCCGTCAACATGCGCAATGCCGCGTCCTTCGTGGTCCAGAGATTCGATGTGAGCAAGCGGCATGACTGGTTCCGGCGGGCCGTTCGGCAAAAGGGGCCGATTATAATCGGCGCATGAAGCTCAGTCGCGTCGCCCATCTTCAACGATGAGCACTGCCTACACGCTAATCACCAGTGAAGCCGAGTATCGCCAAGCCTGCGACACGATTCTGGGCCGGGCGCAACACGAGATACTGATTTTTGATCGGGATCTTGCCGCACTTCGACTCGAAGAAAAGGCGCGCCTTGAAACACTGGCCAACTTTCTGCAAATGGACGGCCTGCGCCGAATCCGTGTAGTGCTGCACGACCCCGACCCAGTGGCGCGCAACGCGCCACGTTTGGCGCAACTCATCGTCCGATTCCCCCATGTCATCGACTTCCGGCAGAGTCCGGACAACCTGCGTCATCTTGCTGACACACACGTGCTCGCAGACGAAGGCCACGGCGTGCGACGCTTTCATGCCGATCAACCACGCAGCGCGCTCATTGTCGACAACCCGGCTTACATCCATCCCTGGCGGCAACGTTTCGAGGAACTGTGGGAACTGTCCCATCCCTGTTTAAGGACAATACTGTTCATATAGCACGTTTCTTGCTGGTTCTCCGTTGTTATCATTCGGACGGAGAAGATGGCATGGCGCGAACGAAAGCAAAGCTGCCTGGTGGAGCGCGACTGGCGGATTACCTGACGCTGGGGTATTTGGCGATGAACTGTCCGGTGGATCGAGTCCGGATGGTTCTGGCGGCAAATTCTGCCGAAAGCCAGCGGCAGCGGGGTTTGCCGCACGAAGTGCTGGTCTACTTTGTGATGGCGATGAACCTTTACGCCACGGTAGCCTACGAAGAGGTGCTGCGCTGCGTCGTCGAAGGCTTGCGGCAGTTGTGGGGCGACGCCGTCAAGGATGCGGTTGTCACCAAGGCAGCGATCACGGCGGCGCGGCAACGGGTCGGGGTAGAGCCGCTCAAGCAGCTTTACGCCGAGCAGGTCACACCCATTGGGCCGGCGGGAATGGCCGGCGTCTGGTATCAGGAGCACCGCGTCATGGCCATTGATGGATCGACGCTGGATGTGCCGGACGAGAAAGCCAACGTCGAGCACTTCGGCTATCCGGGCGCCTCGCGTGGCGAGACAGCCTTCCCGCAGATGCGTTTCGTCGGTCTGGCGGAATGTGGCACCCATGTGCTGCTCAACGCCGTCCCTGGCGCGTATCACGATAGCGAACTCAAACTGGCTGAAGCCGTGATTCCTCATGTCGATGCGACGATGCTGCTGATGGCGGATCGCAACTTCTTCGGCTACGCCTTCTGGAAGAAATGCACGGCCAGCGGTGCCGGGCTCTTGTTTCGGGTCAAGGCCGCGCGGCGCCTGCCGCGCGAACGAGAACTGGCCGACGGCTCCTTCCTCTCGACGATCTATCCGAACGACACGGATCGCCGTAACCATCAGAACGGCATCGTGGTGCGCGTCGTCGAATATGCCCTCGACGGTATCGATCAGGCCGAACCGGTCTATCGCCTGGTCACCAATTGGCTTGATCCCGCTACCGCGCCCGCCGTGGAACTGGCCGCGCTTTATCATCGGCGCTGGAAGATAGAAACCACGCTGGATGAAGTCAAGGTGCATCTGCTGGATGGTCGCACGACGTTGCGCAGCAAAACGCCCGACCTGGTCTTGCAGGAGTTCTATGCCCTGATGATCACTCATGCCGCCATCCGCCGCATGATGGTCGAGGCCGCTGGCGCTACAGGACAGGCGACCGAGGATCTGTCCTATGTTCACGCCGTGCGCGTCCTCAAGCGCCGACTTCCCGCCGCAGTCGCTATTCCCCCCTGAGGACCGGCAATCATGGGGCAACAGCGTTCTCGCGGAAATCGCCTCGGTTTCTTCCGTGAAAACTCGACATCGATCCAATCCCCGTGGCGTCAAACGAAAGATGAGCGGCTTCAATACACGAAAACGCGGCGAACCTTTGCATGTCATGCGAGAACCCGTCATTCGGATTCTTTCAAAATGAACAGTATTGTGTTTAAGGATCAACCCGACCGGACTATGAAACAGAAACTCAGGCATGTGCGGATAAGCATTTTGCCTACACCACAGATACCCTTGCCGTGATAGCATCTCTGGTTGATCGGATTGGAAACGTTCCGATCAACCAATTGGCCGATCAACTCCATAACGTTAAGGATATCCTCAAATGAAGCAATCTCTCCTCGTAGCCGCCCTCCTCGCCCTCGGCCTGTCCGCTTGCGGCAAAACCGAAGCCCCGAAGCCTGTTGAGCCGCCCAAGGTCGAAGCTCCGAAGCCCGCTGAAGCTCCGAAGCCCGCCGAAGCGCCCAAGGCCGACGCTGCTGCCCCGGCTGCTGCTCCTGCCGCTGCTCCGGCTGCTGCCGCCGCTCCGGCCGCTGCCCCGGCTGCTGCCGCTCCCGCTGCTGCTCCGGCCGCTCCGGCGAAGAAGTAATTCTTCCCCCGCCTTCGGGCAAGAAAAAGCCAGCCTTCGGGCTGGCTTTTTTGTTTCCGGCTTGCTGTTATCCAGTTCAGAGATCGCGCCAGGCGAACCCCTCATCCTGCGTCGCAACCCCAATCCAATCCTGCGCGCACCCCAGCACTTCGGACAATGCAGCCTGTGCAAACGCTGGGTGGTTGTTCTCTTCCGAGAGGTGAGCAGCCACAACATGACGCAGACGGGTGTGTCCTAATTGGGACAACAAAGAGGCCGCTGCGGCATTATCCAGATGGCCCCACTGGCCACCGATCCGCCGCTTCAACGTCTGCGGATAACGCCCTTTCGCCAACATCCGCGCGTCGTGATTGCACTCCAGCACCAGAGCGTCGCAGGCATTCAGCATGGCTACCATATGCGGCGTGACATGGCCCGCGTCGGTCAACACGCCAAGCCGCATGTTACCGTCGGCAAGCACAAATTGCACGGGCTCGCGAGCATCGTGCGGCACGGGGAAAGGATGCACGCAAATATCGCCGACCGAAAACGATTGTTGGCTGTCGATGATCGTAACGCGCGCATCGGCAGCCGGGTCGCGACACGCAGCCAGTGTGCCGTGCGTAAGCAAAACGGTCCACTCGAAGAGCCGCGCACAGCGAAAGACGCCGCCGATGTGATCGGAGTGTTCATGCGTGACCAGCACAGCGTCGACATCGTCGCCAGCCAAGCCCAGTCGTTGCAGCCGACGCCCCATCTCGCGCGGCCCAAAGCCGGCATCGATCAGTAATCGCGTATTCCCCGCTTCGACCAGCAAGGCGTTGCCCCGGCTGCCGCTGCCGAGTGAAGCGAAGCGCACTGCGGTTTTCCGGCTTCGCCTACTTCAACTGTTCGTGCAGCAGCCCGAGAATGCGCTTGGACACATCCGACTGATCGGCGCCGCCTTCGCGGGTCAGCACCTGCACCGTGGTGGATTCACCCGTCGTCTTGACGTGAATGCGGTACTGGGCCTGGCTCGGCTTGTCGCTGGCGCCACCTTTCCAGAACATCAGCTTGGACATGAAGCCTTTGTCGCTATCCTTTTTCTTGTTGTCGATCTCGGGATCGACATAGCGTACGAAATACAGTCCCTGCGAGCGGTCGCGGTCTTCCACGGTGAAACCAACGCGATCCAGCGCCAGCCCGACACGCCGCCAAGCCCGGTCGAAGGGTTCTTCGAGCAGCAAAGCGCCCGCGCCATCCTTCGCGCGGGAAAGTTTGGCGCGCTCCTGACGCGGATCGGCCGCGACCATAGTCTTGGCGCGGGACTCCTCGACACCCAGGCGCACCATCAGGCGCCGCAGCATTTCGGCTTCGAGTTCCGGGTCGGCTGGGCGAGGTTGCCACTTGGTATCGCTCTTCGCTTCGTTGACGTAGATCTCATACATACCGCGATGGCTGATGTATATCTCCACCGTTCCTGGCTCCGCGCCCTTTTCCAGACGGGTACGAAATTTGTCGCGTTCCGCCGTCGAGTAGAGACTGTCGAAAACCTTGCCCAAGGTGCTGCGAATGACGTCCTGCGGCAGCTTGGCGCGGTTCTCCGCCCAGTCGGTTTCCATGATCCCGGCCTCGGGGATTTCCACATTCACCAGAAAACCGAGTTCCTGCCAGAATTCCTTGACGCCGGGCCAGAGCTTTTCCGGAACGCCACCGACGACCAGCCAGCGTTGCGTACCGGAACGCTCGATGCGCATCTTGTCGACTTGCGGCAGCAGATCCTGCGCAGTCGTGGTGCGTGCCTGCCCTGATCGTTCGCTTGAGTAGGCCGAGTAGGTGGCGGAACCCTTGCTGGCGGAAACATCCGGAACCGCGTAGCGCTCATCGCGGCTTTGCTGCGTCAAGTCGGGAGGAATCTCAAGCGGCGGCAACTTCCCCGCGGACTTGTATTCGATCTTCTTCGATTCCGGAAGGATATTGCCACTGCAACCGGCCAGCAGACCAATCAGCAGTAAGGACACGGACCATGACAGTAGCGAGAATGAACGGTTCATTGAAGTTCAGTTTCCTGATTGAAGGACGATTCCGGCGTCAAGCATGGCTAGGCGCAGACGCTCGTGGAACTCCGGCGAAAGGGGCGTCAGCGGCAAGCGGATGCCGCCGCCAAGCAGCCCCATCTGCTGCGCGGCCCACTTCACCGGAATCGGGTTGGCCTCGTGAAACAGGTTGCGATGCAAGCCGAGCAAGCGGAAATTTATCTCGCGCGCCGTCGCCAGATCGCCGGCAATGGCCGCCGCGCACATCCGGTGCATGAGGGCCGGTGCGACATTCGCCGTGACCGAAATGGAACCCTTGCCGCCCAGCAGCATCAGGGCGATGGCCGTGGCGTCATCACCGCTATAGACGCTGAAGCCAGTCGGTGCCCTCTTCAATAGATCGGAACCGCGCTCGATATTGCCCGTGGCATCCTTGATGCCGACAATACCAGGCACCTGCGCCAGGCGCAGTGCCGTATCGTTGGTCAGGTCGGCCACCGTGCGTCCCGGCACGTTGTACATGATCAGCGGCAGATCGACCGCCTCGGCAATCGCCTTGAAATGCCGGAACAGCCCTTCCTGCGTCGGCTTGTTGTAGTAAGGCACGACCGACAGGTGCGCGTCGGCGCCAGCCTGCCGGGCGAACCGCGCCAGACCGATGGCTTCCGCCGTGGAGTTGGCGCCGGTGCCGGCAATCACCGGTATGCGCCCGGCAACATGCTTAACCGTCGTTTCGATCAGCGCGCAATGCTCGTCGTAATCGACCGTCGGCGATTCGCCCGTGGTGCCAACAACGACGACGGCGTCGGAACCCTCGCTGATATGCCAATCGAGCAGACGCTGCAACGCGGGCAGATCGAGCGAGCCGTCATCCTGCATCGGCGTAAGTATGGCGGGAATGGAACCCTGTATGGTCTTCATTAACATATCCGAAACTGAATGCCGAAAGCGGCGGCCAAATGAGAGCGGAACAAGGCGAATTCTAACTGATGACCATCCTGCGGCACACCCTGCAACGCCGCCTTACAAATCAGCCAGCACCTTGATGTGTGTGACAACGCTGCGGGCCAGGGCAGAAAGTGCGTAACCGCCCTCCAGCAAGGACACGATGCGCCCTTGGGCGAACTCGCCTGCCACCTGTTTGACCTGTTCCGTTACCCATGCATAGTCGGACTCCACCAGCCCGAGCGAGCCCATGTCATCCTCGTAATGAGCGTCAAAACCGGCCGAGATGAAAATCATTTCCGGCTGAAACGCTCGCAACCGGGGCAACCAGATGTCGGAGACCGCCTGGCGGAACTCATCGCCGCGTGTTCCGGCGCGTAGCGGCACATTGCACATGTTGGCCGCCGGATTTTCGGTTCCGCAATAGGGATAAAATGGATGCTGAAACGTTCCCGTCATCAAAACACGTGGGTCGTCCGCAAAAATATCCTCGGTACCGTTGCCGTGATGAACGTCGAAATCGACAATCGCAACATGCGAAAGCCCCCACGCCTCAAGCGCATGCCGCGCCGCGACGGCGACGTTGTTGAAAAAGCAGAAGCCCATTGCTTTCGCCCGCTCGGCGTGATGACCGGGCGGACGCACCGCGCAAAAGGCATTCTGCACTTCGCCACGCATCACCAGATCGGTTGCATGGCAACCCGCACCGGCTGAGCGCAGAGCCGCCTGAAGGGTACCTGGCGACATCGCCGTGTCGGGATCGAGATGCACGATGCCATGTGCCGGACTGCTGCCATGAACGTGATCGAGGTACTCGCGCGAATGCACGCGCAGCAACTGCTCCATGTCGGCCAGCGGCGCATCGTGAAACTGAAGATAGACATCCAGTCCGGAAGCGATCAGGCGGTCGTTGATGGCTCCCAGCCGATCCGGACATTCCGGATGGTGGGCGCCCATGTCGTGCTGCCAACAGTCACGATGAGTGATAAAGGCGGTGGTTGTCATGACGGGTGTCTTGCCTGATGACTTACAATGCTGCACAAGCGCATATTATCCATCAAAGACCGCCGAAAACCCCGACCCCATGCGACTTCCCGAACTTGAGGCCCTGCTGGCCGACATCAACCGCATCGTCCTCGGCAAGCAGCGGCCCATCCGCCTTTCGCTGGCCTGCCTGCTGGCGCGCGGGCACCTGCTGATTGAAGATCTGCCGGGCGTCGGCAAGACCACTTTGGCCCATGTGCTGGCTCGCGTGCTTGGCCTGGATTTTCAGCGCATCCAGTTCACCAGCGACATGCTGCCGGCGGATGTCCTCGGCGTTTCGATCTTCGACCGGGACAGCGGCACATTCCATTTTCATCCGGGACCGATCTTCACCCAGGTGGTCCTGGCCGATGAGATCAACCGGGCGACGCCCAAGGCGCAAAGCGCCTTGCTCGAAGCGATGGAGGAACGGCAGGTGACGGCCGAGGGAAAAACCCGTGCCTTGCCCGAACCTTTTTTCGTCATTGCCACGCAGAACCCGACGCATCAGATCGGCACCTTCCCTCTGCCCGAATCCCAGCTCGACCGTTTTCTGCTGAAGATCGAACTCGGTTATCCCGACCCGGTCGCCGAACGCGAACTGCTCGCCGGCGCCGACCGGCGTCAGATGGTCGCCGACCTGACACCGCGAATCACGCCGCAGCGCTTGATCGAACTACAGGACAGGGTACGCGCCATCCATGCCTCGACCGCCCTGATCGACTACGTCCAGGCGCTGGCTGCCCACACCCGGACCACGCCGCGCTGGCAGGCCGGCCTGTCACCGCGCGCCTGCCTGGCGCTGCTGGCGGTGGCACGCGCCTGGGCGCTGCTCGACGGTCGCGACCATGTCTTGCCCGAAGATGTGCAAGCCGTGCTGCCCGGCGTGATTGCCCACCGCCTGAGGCCGACGGACGACACCGCGCGGACCGATGTGGAGGCCATTACCGCCGCATTGATCGAGGCAGTCCCGCTGCCGTAATCGCCGATGCTGGCTTCTCTGCGCCGCCGGCTGCACGAAACATTCGTCCGCTGGGCCTTGCGCGTGCGTCCGCCGGAACCGGCCCCCATCGTCCTTACCCAGCGCCGCGTCTACGTCCTGCCGACGCGAGCAGGAATAGCCTACGCCGTGGCGCTCGGCATCATTCTGCTCGGCGCGATGAACTACAACCTCAGCTTGGGGCACGCCCTGGTATTTCTGCTGGGGGGATTGGGCATCGTCGCCATCCTCCACACCTTCCGCAATCTCGTCCTTGTCTCGATGCGTCCCGGCCGCTGCGAACCCGTATTCGCGGGCGGTGTAGCCCGGTTTGCCATGGTGCTGGAGAATCGTCGCGCGGAGGAACGCACCAGTCTGCGCCTGTTCATCGACGACGAAACTCCGGTCGAGATCGACATCGGACCGCACGCGAGCACAGTCGCCACGCTGAGCGTCCCCGCCGCAAGACGCGGCTGGCTGCCCATGCCTCGGCTCACCATCGAGACCACCTGGCCGCTGGGTCTGGTCCGCGCCTGGAGCTATGCCGCGCCCGACCTGAACTGCCTGGTCTATCCGGCGCCGGCGGCCAAGGCGCCGCCCCTGCCGTGGGGTGGCGCCTCGGCGCAGGGATCGACCAGGGACGGTCGCGGCGCGGATGATTTCTCCGGTCTGCGCGGTCACCAGGTCGCCGATTCGCCGCACCATGTCGCATGGAAGGCGGTGGCCCGCCAGCAGGATGGTCCGCTGCTGACCAAGTTGTTCTCGGGAGCGACCGCGCAACGGATTTGGCTCGACTGGGAAGCGCTGCCAGACACGGTCGACACCGAACAGCGCCTGTCGATTCTTGCCCGCTGGATGATCGACGCCGAAGCCAACGGTCTGGCCTGGGGCTTGCGAATGCCGGCCGTGCGCCTGGCTCCCGACAATGGGCCGGCACAGATCAGTGCTGGCCTGCGCGCATTGGCGCTGCATAATCATGGCGCGCGCTAGCCGCCCCGTCAGCCGTCGCCAGGCCTGGTGGCTGCTGGCTACCGCCTTGGCGGCTAGCTTGCCGCTGGTACCACAAGTTCCGCCATGGCTCTCGCTTGCCACGGCAACCGCATTCATCTGGCGCGCCGCACTGACATGGCGACAATGGCACTTACCACCGCGCTGGCTGCTGGTTTTGCTGGTCATCGCCGGTACGGCAGGCGTCGTCCTGCAATACAGAACCATATTCGGCCGTACCCCTGGCATAGCGATGCTGGTGGTCTTTCTCGCGCTCAAGCTGCTGGAACTGCGTGCCGCACGCGATGCGGTAGCCACCGCTCTGCTGTGCTATTTCCTGGTTCTCGGCCAGTTTCTGTTCACCCAGACCATCCCCACGGCAATACTGGCCGGTCTGACTGTGCTGATCACCACCGCCGCGCTGCTGGCTGCCAGCGACGACCGCCCACCGCCGCAACAACAGTTGCGCCGCGCCGCACTGATGCTGGCACAGGCGCTGCCTTTCATGCTGCTGCTGTTTTTGCTGTTTCCGCGGGTGCAAGGCCCGTTGTGGGGCATTCCACAGGATCGTTTTTCCGCCGTCTCGGGACTGTCCGACACCCTATCGCCGGGTTCGATTGCACAACTCTCGCAATCGGATGCCGTCGCATTCCGGGTACGATTCAAGGGCGAGGTTCCGCCGCAATCGCAACTCTATTGGCGCGGTCCGGTGATGTCCTCGTTCGACGGCCGTAGTTGGCGCGTAACGCAAACATCGGGCGCCTATGCCGAAATTCCGTACGCCGGAGTTGGCGCGTCGGTGGACTACGAAGTGACACTGGAACCGCACGGAAAATTCTGGTTGTTCGCACTTGAACTGCCAGCCACCTTGCCACCAAACAGCGCATTGACCAGCGACTATCAGCCCATCGCACGACAGGCCGTGCGCAACCGCCTGCGCTACGCGCAGCGCGCCTGGCCCGAGGCGGTCGCCGGAGTGAATGAAACACCGCGCATGCTGCGCGATGCGCTGACGTTGCCGACGGACGGCAACCCGCGCATGCGCGCCATCGGCGCCGCCTGGCGCACGCAACACGGCGACGACGGGGCGGCGATCCTCGCCGCCGCCGAGGACTTCTTCGCCCGGCAGTTGCTGATCTACACGCTGAACCCGCCGCTGCTGGGACCAGACACAGTGGATGAATTCCTGTTCGACACCAAACGCGGCTTCTGCGAGCACTTCGCCGCCGCCTTTGTCTTCGCCCTGCGCGCGGCCGGCGTACCGGCGCGCGTGGTGGCGGGCTATCAGGGCGGCGAAGTCAATCCGGTGGACGGCTATCTGGTGGTGCGCCAGTACGATGCCCATGCCTGGGCCGAAATCTGGATCGCCGGACGTGGCTGGATACGTATCGATCCGACAGCGATTTCCGCACCGCGCCGCGTCAGCAGCAACCTGGCTGCCGCCATACCGGCCGGGGAAGGGCTACCTTTCCTGGCCCGAGCGGATCTGGCCTGGCTCAGGGAATTGCGCCACCGGCTGGACGCTGTCACCAATGGCTGGAATCAGTGGGTGCTGGGCTACAACCCGCAGCGTCAACGCGACCTGCTGGCCACGCTGGGGATGAGCGAGCCCGACTGGCGCAGCATGACCGCCGTGCTGTCGGTTCTCTGTGGCGGCGTCATGCTCGGACTGACCGCATGGATCCTGCGCAAGCGCCTGCGCATCGATCCGGCGCTGGCGGCATGGCGCCGATTCACGGCGCGGCTGGCCAGACGCGGCATTGTGTGGCGGACATGGGAAGGGCCGCTGGCTTTCGCCGAACGGGCCGCAAGACATATTCCGACTCATGCCGAACGCATTGGCGAGATCGCCGCGCTGTACGCCCGCTTGCGCTACGGACCCGCGCCGCAAGCGGACGATCTCGCGCAACTCAAGACCCGGATCGCCGCTTTCAAACCATGATGCGCGCACTTCTCCTTTTGTTGCTGGCCCTGCTCGGCTCGGGCCCACGTGCGGAAACCTATGGTCAACGCGAAGATGTGCGGGCCTTCATCCAGGAAATGCGCGACAAGCACGATTTCGATGCCGATGTCCTGATGGCGCTGTTCCGTCAGACCAAACCCATCGCCGCCGTGATCAAGGCCATCATGCCGCCCAAGGACCCCGCAGTGCGCTCCTGGCGAAGCTACCGGGGGCGCTTTATCGAGCCGAAGCGAATTGCCGCCGGACAGCGCTTCATGATGACCTACGCCGAGGAACTCGCCACCGCCGAAGCGCGCTTCGGCGTGCCGGCCGAAATTATCGCGGCCATCATTGGCGTCGAGACAATCTACGGCCGGCAAATGGGCCGCTTCGGCACCTTCGCCGCACTCACCACGCTGGCTTTCGACTACCCGCCGCGCGCCGAGCTTTTCCGCCGCGAACTCGAAGAATTGCTGCTGCTGGCCCGCGAGGAAAATCGCAGCTCGCTGACCTATACCGGATCCTACGCCGGCGCTCTGGGCTTGCCGCAGTTCCTGCCTTCATCCCGGCGACGTTTCGCCATCGACTTTGATCACGATGGCCGCATAGACCTTTCCGCCAGCCCGGCGGATGCAATTGGCAGCGTGGCCAACTTTCTGGCCGAGCACGGTTGGGAGCGAGACGCATCAATCGCAATCGCCGTTACCGTGACCGGTGACGGCGTGCAGGCACTGATCGACGCAGGCATCGTGCCGCGATACACGCCACGAGAAATGGAAGCGGCCAAGGTCAACCTCGCAAGAGTCGGCGCCGACGATACGGCGATTCCGGACCAGCCAGCCGCCCTGATCGACTTCAATACGCCGGAAGCGTCGCCCGAATACCGGCTCGGCTATCGCAACTTCTATGTCATCACGCGATACAACCGCAGCAGTTTCTATGCCGCGGCAGTCATGGACCTGGCCGCCGAACTGCGCGCCTCAAAGCAAGGCATCGGGCGTCAGACCGTCGTGCGCGATGCGATTCCTCAGTTTTGACAGGGCTTCCATCTGGATCTGCCTTACCCGTTCGCGAGTCAGGCCGAGATCGATGGCGATATCTTCGAGCGTGGCAACGTCATGGCCACCAAGACCATAGCGGCGCTCAACGACCAGGCGTTGACGGTCGGTAAGTTGCGCCACCCAGTCAGCAACCAGCGTCTCGGCCTCGTGCTGGGCAAGATGGGCAGCGGGGTCTTCGGCCGCTTCATCGGCCATTGAATCGGACAACGACAGATCGGGGTCGATGTCGAGCGGCGAATCGAGCGAGGCAGATCGCTCGTTGAGCACCAACAACTGGCGAACTTCCTTTACCGGACGATCAAGCAGACGCGCCACATCGTCGAGCATGGCGCCGGGCGTGTCGTCTGCCGCGCCACGGTCCCCGTCAAGCCGGCGCATGGCGCGCAACACGATGTTGAGTTCCTTGATCACGTAAATCGGCAAACGCACCGTGCGCGACTGGTTCATGATCGCGCGTTCGACATTCTGGCGAACCCACCAAGTGGCATAGGTCGAGAAACGGAAACCGCGTTCGGGATCGAACTTTTCGAGCGCATGGATCAGGCCCAGATTGCCCTCCTCGATCAAGTCGTCGAGTGGCAAGCCGCGATGCTGGTAGTGCCGTGCAATGCTGACCACCAGCCGCAAATTGGCCTCGATCATGTGCTGCCGCGCCACAAAATCGCCGGCTCGAACAGCGCGCGCCAGCTTGGCCTCTTCCGCAGCCGTCAACAGCGGCGTCGCGCCGATCTCGTGCAGATACACCTGCGTGATGTCTTCGATGAAACCGGACTCGTGCGAGTCCGCAACGACCTCGGTGTTTTCGCGTTCTGGAAGAACAGCGTCGTCGCTCATGAACGGCCTAGCGAGTCGGCAGAAACTTCTGCGGATCGGCCGGCTTGCCCTGATGCCGGATCTCGAAATGCAGACGCGGACTTTCGGCGTCGCTACTGCCCATCTCGGCAATCTTCTGCCCCTTGGCTACGGTCTGTTTTTCCTTGACCAGTATCTTGCTGTTATGGGCATACACCGAGAGATAGGTCGCGTTGTGACGCAGCACCACCAGATTGCCGTAGCCGCGCAAACCGGCGCCGGCATAGGAGACAACCCCACCCGCAGCCGCCAGCACCGGGTCTCCGGCCTTGCCGGCGATATCGACGCCCTTGCTGCCGCCCTCGGCAAACGGGGTGATCACCTTGCCGTTGGCCGGCCACATCCAATCAACATCATCGATCGCGGCAACCGGCTTCTCGGCGGGCTTTGCTTCTGCCGGTCGGACCTCGGATTTTGCTTCTGCTGACGGTTGAGCTTTCTCGGCCTGTTGTGCCTTTGCCAGCGCCTCTTCGGACCAGACGCCCTTGCCGCCTTTCGGCTCGCGCTTGAAGGTGTCGGTATTCGTGCCAGTCGACGCAGTTGCATGCCTGGTTTCGACCGGCGCGCCGAAATCCACCGGCTTCGCCACCGCTACCGGAGCGCCATTGTCAGACGGAGAGACGCGTAGTTGCTGGCCGGTCTTGATCCGATTGGGATCATCGAGATTGTTCCAGGCAGCGAGGTCCTTGTAGTCCTGGCCGTTGTCGAGCGCAATGCTGTAGAGCGTGTCGCCCTTCTTTACGGTGTAATACCTGGCGTCAGAATCCGTCGCCACCGTCGTCACCTGCGCCGCCGGGGCTGCGGGCGCCATGGGCGCTGCGGGCACCCCACCACGATCCTCGACCGGTGCCGGCGCATGGCTGGCACAACCGCCCATGATCGGCAGCAATACAACGAAAATCAGGCGCGCAATGTTCATTCCACTCCCGGCAACAACGGCACAAAGCGTACCGCATCAAATCGGGTTTCGACAAAACCGTTCTCGGTATGCTCGACCAGGCTGATCACCTGTTCCGCACTACCCAGCGGTATCACCAGCCGTCCACCCGGCGCCAATTGTGCAAGCAGGGTCTGCGGCACATCGGCCGCAGCGGCAGCCAGTATGATGGTATCAAATGGCGCGGCTTCCGGCAGCCCCAGATGTCCATCGGCGTGCTTGAGGCGGATATGCGATAGCTTGAGTTGCTTCAGATTTTCCCGCGCCCGCGCCAACAATGGCGCAATACGCTCAACGGCAAATACCCGCTTCGACAACACCCCCAGGATCGCTGCCTGATAGCCACAACCGGCGCCGATTTCCAGCGTCTTGCCCAGTTCGCGACCGGCAATCAGGAGCTCGATCATGCGCGCCACCACATAAGGCTGCGAAATGGTCTGACCGAAACCCAGCGGCAAGGCAGTGTCATCGTAGGCACGGTTCGCCAGCGCCTGCTCAAGGAAAATATGGCGAGGCACCAGTCCCATCGCATGCAGTACGCGCGTGTCGCGGATGCCTTGCTCGCGCAGGCGCTCGACCATGCGCGCGCGGGTGCGCTGCGAGGTCATGCCAATGCCGGTAAGTGTGGCCGTATTCATTGATCCGGTTTGAGCCAGTTGCGTACGCCTGAAACCTGCGCCGCATGGGTAAGATCGATTTGCAGCGGCGTGACCGACACCCAACCATGCTCCACCGCATGAAAATCAGTGCCTTCGCCGGCATCGGCAGCCGGACCGGCGGCGCCGATCCAGTACATCGTCTCGCCGCGCGGGCTGACCGACTTCACCGCCGGCTCGGCCTTGTGACGACGCCCCAGGCGCGTGACCTGAACACCGCGCAATTCATCGTAGGGGATGTCCGGCACATTGACGTTGAGCAGAACCGGTTCGGCAAAGGGCGTCGCACTGAAACGCTGCACCAGTTCGCGCGCCACTCGACCGGCGGTGGCGAAATGCTTGCCTTCGAAACTGGTCAGCGAAATCGCGATCGACGGCACGCCCAGCAGATAACCTTCGGTGGCTGCCGCCACGGTGCCGGAGTAGATCGTGTCGTCGCCCATGTTGGCGCCGAGATTGATGCCCGACACCACCATGTCCGGCTGGTGATCGAGTACGCCGGTGACCGCCAGATGCACGCAGTCAGTCGGCGTGCCGCTGACATACATGAAACCATTCGGCGCCCGGCGCAAATAGAGCGGTCGATCAAGCGTCAGGGAGTTGCTCGCACCGCTGCGATTGCGCTCCGGCGCCACCACCGTGATGTCGCCAAGATCGGCGAGGCTGGTCGCAAGCTGGGCGAGCCCCGGCGCGAAATAGCCGTCGTCGTTGCTAAGCAGGATACGCATGGGGTCGGAGCCGGGGAGATCAATAATTCAGCGCTCATTTTAGCCCATCGCGGGCAACTGCCGATGGCCGGAACAGAGCAGGACTATGCCTCCATCCCACCTTCCACCTCAAGCCCGGTTCGCCGCCGATGTCCCCGAGATCAACGGGGCCTGGCTCGACCACAGCGATGACTGATTTGCCCACCGCGACTTCCATGGCACCGCCGAGAAAGTCGGCGCTGACGGTACGGTGTCAGTGGTTCCCGGAGGCGATGGCAAACATTCGCTCGTTGCGTTTTTTTCGCGCCTCTTCGACCGTCAGGCCGACCAGGCATTCTGGTGGCAAAGGCACATCCCAGTGCTGCTGGAACAGATCCATGTCTTCGCCGGTATCTAGGTGTGCCCGGTAGACCTTTTCCTGCCAGGTCGGTGCATTGGGCAGGGCAACCAGTTCGACGGATTCGATGCGCATGGGAAATATCCTCTTTATGCAGGTATTTCTTACTATCGTGCGCCCCGGATTGCCACCCCGTAATCCGGAAATTGACAAGGAATGCCCCCTTGTTTCCGCTTCTAAAACGACCCCGAATGGGATTCGGGCATGACTTGCCGTTCCTCGGTGTTGCGACTGCAAGGAGGTCACTTGTCCTGACGAAGCTCGCTCATCCGTCGCGCGTGACTCTTGGCCTCCGCCGTATTCATCGCCGACACCTGGCGGCCGAAAGCATCGCGCGCCTCCGGGGTCTTGCGGGTGGCTTGAATGCTGCGAATACAGCGCCAGCGCTTGCCCGCTTTGGTTTCAATCTGGCGCATCTCCTCAACCGGGTGATGGGTGCCGCAGTGGTAGCAGAACTTGGTTTGGTTCGTCATCGGTCAGATTGTCGGTCGTGATTGATCCTGGTTGATCGATCTGTCGGGCGCGCTCCAAAAGACACACGTATGTAAAAAAGGGTTTCCGGCGATTGACCGGAAACCCTTGGTATTACTGGTCGGGGCGAAAGGATTCGAACCTTCGACCCCTTGCACCCCATGCAAGTGCGCTACCAGGCTGCGCCACGCCCCGACAAGGCGAATTATAACAGACGTGGGGCCTCGCTTTCGCGCGCCGGAAGTTCCGCTTTATGTCCCGCAGGACGGTATCCACCCGGACGCGGGCCGGTGTCAGGCGGCGCGGAGGAATTCGATGATTGAAGCGAGTTCGGCGCGCAACGATGCCCGGCTACCGCCGGTCGGAGCCTCCGGTACATCGTGCGGTTTGCCGGAGCCATCCTCAAGGCGGTTGCGCGCGCCGCTGATGGTGAAACCTTCCTGGTAGAGCAGTTCGCGGATGCGCCGCACCAGCAGCACTTCATGATGTTGATAGTAGCGCCGGTTGCCGCGCCGCTTGACCGGTCGCAGTTGCGTAAACTCCTGCTCCCAGTAACGCAGGACATGCGGCTTGACGCCGCACAGCTCACTCACTTCACCGATGGTGAAGTAGCGCTTGGCGGGGATCGGCGGCAGTTCGTCCCGGCTATTGCTGGCCGTTGCCACGCGGGAAAGCCTCGACCGCCGCCTTGAGCTTCTGGCTGGCGTGGAAGGTGACGACGCGGCGAGCTGTAATCGGGATTTCCTCGCCAGTCTTGGGATTGCGTCCGGGCCGCTGCGGCTTTTCACGCAACTGAAAATTTCCGAAACCGGACAGTTTCACGCTGTCGCCATTCTCCAGCGCCAGACGCACTTCGTCAAAGAAGGCCTCGACCATATCCTTGGCCTCACGCTTGTTGAGGCCGACTTTTTCAAACAGCAGATCGGCGAGTTCCGCCTTGGTCAATGTCATATGAGCTCCGACAGCATTTATCCCCGCAACGACGCATTGAAGTCGCGGGTGGCGACCACCAGCAGATTGGCGATCACCGCCTCGACTTCGGCATCCTCGAGAGTACGTTGAGTATCTTGCATAACTATCCGGAAGGCAAGGCTCTTTTCGTTTTCGCCCAAGCCCTTGCCCTGATATACGTCGAACAATGCCACATCGCGCACGATGGCCGGCGCGGCGGCGCGCAAGCCCGCCAGTAGCGGCGCCAGGGTCTGGCTCTGCGGCACCACCAGAGCCATGTCACGGATCACGGCGGGGAAGCGGGAAACCTCGGCATAGCGGGGAAAAGGCGTTTCCAGCAAGGCGACGAGTTCCAGTTCGAAGATCACCGGCGCCGTGCCCAGTTCGTACTTCTGCACCCAGCGCGGGTGAAGTTCGCCGATGATGCCAACGGGCCGGTCATCGAGCCGGACCTCGGCACAACGGCCAGGGTGCAGGGCCGGATGCCCGGTCTTGCTGAACTCCATGCGGCGCGGCGCGAACAAAGCCTCGACATCGGCCTTGATATCGTAGAAATCCACCCGACCGGCGGGTGCACCCCATTGTTCGGGCAAGGAAGAAGCTGCGGCAAGACCGGCCAGACGCAACGGCTGATCAAATCCGGCAACCCGGTCCGCGCTTGCGTCACGCCTGAAGCAACGCCCCAATTCGAATACGCGGACCCGCTCTGTCTGCCGCTTTCGGTTGGCGACCAAGGTTCCAACCAGGCCGCCGATCAGCGAGGAACGCATGACGCCCATCTGGCTGGCAATCGGATTGGCGAGCACAATGGGCGTCGCATTGTCCGTGAAATCGGCTTCCCACGCGGCGTCGACAAAACTGTAGGTCACCACTTCGTGATAATCGCGCTCGGCAATCAGGCGGCGCAGCACCATCGGCGTGCGGCTCAGCTCCGTGGCCGGCATCATCGCCATCTGCGCCACGGGCGACTGCGACGGGATATTGTCGTAACCGTAAATGCGGGCGATTTCCTCGATCAGGTCTTCCTCGATTTCGATGTCGAAGCGGAAAGATGGTGGCGTGACCAGAAAGTCATCGCCCTTCCGCTCCACCGCGAGGCCGAGTCCTTGGAGAATGGTTTCGATGCGATCTGCGCCGAGGTGGATGCCCAGCACCCGGACGACACGCGCCGTGCGCAGGCGCACCGGCTGGCGCGAAGGCAGATGCGCGACGGAAACCGCCTCCACCACCGGGCCGGGCTGTCCGCCGCAAATATCGACAATCAGTTGCGTCGCGCGTTCGATGGCCTTGCGCTGCAATTCAAAATCGACGCCGCGCTCGTAGCGGTGCGAGGAGTCTGAACTGAAGCCCAGCGCCCGAGCCTTGCCGGCGATTGCAGCGGGCGAAAAAAATGCGCTTTCGAGGAACATGTCGCGGGTCGCATCATTGATGCCGGAATGCTCGCCGCCCATGATGCCGGCCATCGCCAACGGCTTTTCGTCGTCGGCGATCAGCGCGACGGTCGACCCGGGCATCCCAGTAACGCCGTTGAGCAAAGTGATTTGCTCACCCGATTTAGGTAGTCGCACATGAATCGCCCCCTCAAGTACGCCATCGTCGAAAGCATGTAGCGGCTGACCGAGTTCGAGCATCACGTAGTTAGTGACGTCAACCAAAAAGGAAATCGGGCGAATGCCACTGCGCTCAATGCGCCGCCTCATCCATTCCGGCGTCGCAGCGCGGGCATTGACGCCGCGGACGATGCGGCCGCAGTAGCGCGAGCATGAAGCGGGGGCATCGAGCACCACCTGGCGCGTGTCGGCGACGACCGCCGCGACCGCCTTGACCTCGGGCGCCAGCAACGGCGCACCGGTGAGTGCAGAAAGTTCGCGCGCGATGCCGAGCAACGAAAGGCAATCGGCCCGATTCGGCGTCAGTTTGAGGGTAATCAGGTGATCGTCGAGATCGAGATGGCGACGAATATCCTCACCGACTACCGCATCGGCGGCCAGCGGCAGCAACCCGCCATGATCGTCGGACAGACCGAGTTCGCGCGCCGAGCAAAGCATGCCGAAACTCTCGATGCCGCGCACCTTGGCCCGCTTGATCTCGATGCCCGGCAGTTTGGCACCAACCCGCGCGCACGGCACCTTCATGCCGGCGGCGACATTCGGTGCGCCGCAGACGATTTGCAGCAGACTGGATTCGCCGACATTGACGGAGCAAAGCTTGAGCTTGTCGGCGTCGGGATGTTTCTCGACGCTCAGCACTTCGGCGACGACGACATTCGAAAAGTCGGCGCTGGCGGAACGGCATTCCTCGACTTCGAGGCCCGCCATGGTCAGCAAATGGCAAAGCTCATCGGTCGAGAGCGTGGGGTTGCAGAGACTGCGCAGCCAGGATTCGGAGAATTGCATGTCAGTGGAATTGCGTCAGGAAGCGCAGATCGCCTTCGAAGAACAGGCGCAGGTCGTTAATGCCGTAGCGCAACATGGTCAGCCGATCCGGTCCCATGCCGAAGGCGAAGCCCGTGTACTTCTCGGGATCGAAGCCGCCGAAGCGCAAGACATTGGGATGGACCATGCCGCAACCGGCAATTTCCAGCCAGCGGCCTTCCAGTTCGCCTCCCATGAAGGCGACATCGATTTCGGCGGACGGCTCCGTAAATGGAAAGAAGGACGGACGAAAACGCACCTTGAGGTCGTCGCTCTCAAAGAAACGCCGCAGGAAATCGGCCACCACGCCCTTGAGGTCGGCGAAACTGACGCTCTCACCGATCCAGAGGCCTTCGACCTGATGGAACATCGGCGAATGCGTCGCATCCGAATCGACGCGATAGACACGACCGGGGCAAATCACCCGCAGTTCCGGCATCGTTTCCAGATGCTGAAAACGCTGCGTGTGCGCCAGCATCGAACGAATCTGCACGGGGCTGGTGTGGGTGCGCAACAGCACGTCGTCCTGCACCTTGCCGTCAGCGCCTTGCAGGTAAAAGGTGTCGTGCATGGAACGCGCCGGATGATTCTCGGGCGTGTTGAGGGCCGTGAAGTTATGCCAGTCGGTTTCTATTTCCGGGCCGTCGGCCACGTCGAAACCGATGGAACGGAAAAGTTGTTCGATGCGATCCAGGCTGATCGTCACCGGATGGATGCTGCCGCGCGGCAAGCCGCGACCGGGCAACGTCACATCGAGGGCTTCAGTCGCCAGTTGGGCTTCGAGTTGCGCGCTCTTCAGGGCATCGCGCCGTGTCGTCAGCGCCGACTCTATGCGTTCCTTGGCGATGTTGATCGCCGCCCCGGTACTCTTGCGCTCCTCCGCCGGCAGCTTGCCGAGACCCTTGAGCAGCGCCGTGAGCGAACCTTCCTTGCCCAGATAACGCGCCTTGGCGTCTTCCAGTTTGGCCGGTTCGGTAGCGGCGGCAAAGTCAGCCGTCGCGGAAATTACGAGTTGATCCAGGTTGTTCATCGATCAAGGCAAGAAACAGCAAGTAAAAAAGGAGGCCCCCAACAGCCCTGGGCCTCCTTCTCCGGGTACAGCGAGACTCAGGCCGTCAGCTTGGCCTTGGCCTGTTCGGCCAGGGCGGCAAATGCCGGCTTGTCGAACACGGCGAGGTCGGCCAGCACCTTGCGATCGACTTCGATCGAGGCCTTCTTCAGACCATTCATGAAGGTGCTGTACTTCATACCCAGTTCACGAGCCGCCGCGTTGATACGGGCGATCCACAGCACACGGAACTGGCGTTTGCGCTGACGACGGTCGCGGTAGGCATATTGTCCGGCCTTCATCACCGCTTCCTTGGCGATGCGATAGACCTTGCTGCGACGGCCACGATACCCCTTGGCCTGGTCGAGAACCTTCTTGTGGCGCGCGCGCGCCGTTACACCACGTTTTACTCTTGACATGGCGTTTCTCCTTAACCGTTGGGCAGCATGGCGCGTACCGACTTCGCGTCGGAGGCATGCACCGTGTGCACACCGCGCAACTGGCGCTTGCTCTTGGTGGTTTTCTTGGTCAGGATGTGGCGCTTGAACGCACTCCCGCGCTTGATGCCGCCGGAAGCGCGCACGACAAAGCGCTTCTTGGCACCGCTCTTGGTCTTCA
>JALNZB010000002.1 GCA_023229545.1 Sulfuritalea sp.
CGGCGGTGGTCAGTTCGATGATGACGATGCAGGTGCGGCGCGAGGTTTCCGTCTGGTGGCCGCCGAAGCGGGCGGCCAGATCGATCACCGGCACCACCGAACCGCGCAGGTTGATGACGCCGCGAATGAAGGCCGGCATCATCGGAATCTCGGTGAGGCTGCCGTACTCGATGATCTCCTTGACGTTGAGGATGCCCACGGCGTACATCTCGCCGGAAAGCTGGAAGGTAAGGTACTGGGCGATCTCGGCGGCGCTGGCCGCGATCACCGCATTCCTTCCAGCGGCTCTCTCGGCGGCTACCGCAGTTTGTTGAACGACTTGTCCCATGGGGTTCTCCTTCGGCTCAGAAGCGCTCGAAATCGCCTTCGGCTGCCGGGGCCTGCCGCGCCGCGCGGGCCTTGGACGCCTTGGGCGCGGCGGCAGATGCGGAAGCCGCCGGACGCGACCGTTTCGCCGTACCGCCAGCGCCGACTCTTGCTTGCTCCTCGATCTTGAAGAACTCCATCAGTTCCTGAAGTTGCGCGGCCTGACCGCCCATCTCTTCGGCGGTGGCGGCGAGTTCCTCGGAGGCCGAGGCGTTCTGCTGCGTGGCCTTGTTCAGTTGCCCCATGGCGCCGTTGATCTGGCCGACGCCCTGGCTTTGTTCCTGACTCGCGGCGGCGATTTCCTGCACCAGGTCGGAGGTCTTCTTGATGCTCGGCACCATCTCGTCCAGCAGCTTGCCGGCCTGTTCGGCCATTTTGACGCTGGAACCGGCCAGTTGGCCGATTTCCTGCGCGGCAACTTGTGAGCGTTCGGCCAGCTTGCGCACTTCGGCGGCGACCACCGCAAAGCCCTTGCCATGTTCGCCGGCACGGGCCGCTTCGATGGCGGCGTTCAGCGCCAGCAGGTTGGTCTGGTAGGCGATATCGTCGATGATGCCGATCTTGCCGGCGATGGACTTCATGGCTTCCACCGTTTCCTTGACCGCCGTGCCGCCCTGCATGGCTTCCGATGAGGACTTGGTCGCCATGTTGTCGGTGACCTTGGCGTTCTCGGTGTTCTGCGTGATCGAGGCCGTCATCTGCTCGATGCTGGCGGTGGTCTCCTCGACCGAGGCGGCCTGTTCGGAAGACGACTGCGATAAGCTTTGCGCCGTCGCCGAAACCTGGCCGGCGGCGTTGTTCAGGGCCTCGGAGGCGGTGTTGACCTCGCTGATGATCTGCGAGAGCTTGGCCACCATGCCCTTGACAACGAACAATGCGCTGCTGCTGTCTCCGGCGCGGGTCGTCACCTGTACCGTGAGGTCACCATCGGCCACCCGGCTCACCACCGCCGCCAGGTCGCGCGGTTCGGCGCCCAACTGGGCGAACAGCGTGCGCACGATCCAGAAGCCGAGCAGGGCCGCGAACAGCATGCCGCCGCCGATGACGCCGATGTCGATGACCAAGCTGCGCTCGTAAGTGGCGGTCGAGGCATCGAATTCTTTCTTGGCCTCGTCGATCTGAAGCTGTAACAGCTTCTCGGCCACGCCGCGCGCTTCGATGAACAGCGGCCCGACGAACTTCACCAAATGGGCGTTGGCTTCCGGAAAGTCGCCTTTATTAATGTCCTCAATGGCGTCGAGCAGGCCTTCCTTGACGAAACGGGTGCGCTTGACCGTGAAATCCTCGGCCAGAATCTTCTCCTCCGGCGTCAGGGTGGTCGCCATATAGGTCTTCCAGATTTCCCCGATGGTGTCGATGTTCTTCTTCACCACGTCGATGTGTATCGAGATCGGGTGGTCGTGCAGCTTGCTTTCCGGCAGGCGCGGATCGTGCATCGTGGACAGGTGCAGTTGCCGCATGTTTTCCAGCATCAGCAGGTTGATCTGCGCGAGCTGCCCGGTGGGAATCAGGCGGTCCTTATAGACCGAGCCGAGGCTGGTATTGCCGGCGCGCATGCCCATCAGTCCCTGCGCGCCGATGATCAGTAGCAGGATCGATAGCACGGCGAGAACGCCGATCAGGCGGGCCTTGATGGTGACATGGTTGAACATGATGATGTTTCCTTAATGAAGTAACAGGATGAGAGGGTGGGCGGCGGCGCTCAATGCGCCTCAAGCCGGCGCATGCCGGTGGCGCCGTGCGAGGCCTGTTCTTCGCTCCGCGCGCTGCGGCTGACCAGCGCCTGCACGTCGAGAATCAAGGCCACTTCGCCGCTGCCGAGGATGGTCGAACCGCCGATGCCGCGCATGTTGCGAAACAGCGTGCCCAAAGGCTTGATCACGGTCTGGAACTCGCCGAGCAACTGGTCCACCACGATGCCGGCTTTTTGTCCGGCGTACTGCACCACCACCACGTTCTCGCGTGGCGGGTTGCTGCCGGGCACTTCGAACAGCTCTCTCAGGCGCACATAGGGCAGCACCTGGCCGCGCAGGTTGATGTAGTCGCGGTCGGCGCTGGTGTTGGCCAGTTCGATGCATTCGACCACCATGTCGAGCGGGATCACGTAGGACGCCTTGCCGACGCCGGTGAGGAAGCCGTCGATGATGGCCAGGGTCAGCGGCAGGCGGATGGTGAAGCGGGAACCCTCGCCCAGCACCGTCTTCACATCCACCGAACCGCGCAGCGCCGTGATGTTCTTCCTCACCACGTCCATGCCGACGCCGCGACCGGACAGATTGGTGACCTTCTCGACGGTGGAGAAGCCGGCCTCGAAGATCAGGTTGATGACTTCCTGGTCGGTCAGGGTTTCACCGGGCTGGATGATGCCTTTTTCGATGGCCTTGGCCTGAATCCTGTCCTTGTTGAGACCGCCGCCATCGTCCACCACTTCGATGACGATGCTGCCGGAATCATGGAAGGCGTTGAGTTCGACCCGTCCCTTGACCGGCTTGCCGGCGGCGGCGCGCACGGCGGCGGTTTCGATGCCGTGGTCCATGGCGTTCCTGACCAGATGCATCAGCGGATCGCCGATCTTTTCGACCACCGATTTGTCGAGTTCGGTTTCGGCGCCGTTGATCACCAGCTCGATGTCCTTGCCCAGTTCCTTGGACACGTCGCGGGCGACGCGGTGGAAGCGGTTGAAGGTTTCGCCGATCTGCACCATGCGCAGGGCCAGGGCGGAATCGCGAATGCTCTCGACCAGCCGGCTGAGCACCGAAGTGGCCTCGACCAGCGTGCCCTCGCCGCTCTTCTTCGCCAGCAGATTGGCCGACGCCCCGGCGATCACCAGTTCGCCCACGAGATCGATGAGCTGATCAAGCTTGTCGGCATGGACGCGGATCAAGCTGGCCTCCGCTGCCTTCTTTTCGGAAACGACCTTTTGCTTGGTGGCGGCGGCCTCGACCAGCTCGGGCTGGACATTGTGCTGCTGCACCAGGATGTCGCCCAGTTGCCGCGTGGGCGCCGTACCGTCAGCGCCGACTTTCTTGGCGTCGGTTTGCTGGCGCAGGCTGGCTTCCAGCTCTTCCTGCGTCAGGGCGCCGCTCTTGACCAGAATCTCGCCCAGCCGCATGGATTCCTCGGGCAGGGTTTCGATCAGATGCATGAAATCGGCCACCTTGCTGTTGGGCGGCAGGATGTGCAGATCGCAGTCGTCGCGACAGAAATCGAACACCTTCTCGATGGCGTCTTTGCTGGCGTGGCTGCGGAAGCCGATCTCGAAGCCCATGTAACAACATTCCGGGTCCATCGCGTCGGTCTCGGGCAGGGCGTCGGTCAGTGTCGTCATGTGGGCGATTTCGCCCAGGTTGAGCAGGTAGCGCAGGAAGGCCAGCGGGTCCATGCCGTTCTTCAGCACGCTCTCGCCAAAGCGGATCGAGATGTGCCAGCAGTCGCTGGTGGCGCTGTCGTGGCTGTCGCGTTCGACGTTGCCGTCGGCGTTCGCCGAGACTTCCTTGCTGGCGGCGGCAGGAGCCTTGCCGCCGAGGAATGGACGCAACTCGTCGCTGATGGCGTCGCCGGCCTGCCTGAGTTCTTCGTCCGGTTCCATGCCGCCTTCCTGGACGATGGTGAGCAGCGCGCCGATGTGGTCGCAACCGGCGAGCAGGGCGGAAATCATGTCGCCGCTGACCTCGATCTCCCCGTTGCGCAAACGGTCGAGCACGTTTTCCAGAACATGGGTGAAGGTCTCGACGGAGCGGATTTCGACCACCCCGGAGCCGCCCTTGATGGTGTGCGCGGCGCGGAATACGGCATTGATGGTCTCGGGGTCGCGGTCGCCCTGTTCGAGTTGCATCAGCCCGGCCTCCATGGCTTCGAGCTGTTCCCTGGCCTCGACACAAAATACGCTGAGTAATTCGTCCATTATCGACTCCGGCTTAGCGTGAAAGAACTCGTTCGGAGCGACGGGTGATAGCCGAGCGAAGCGAGCCAATTAGTAGCCTCCCCGCGAGGGGAGGATGGGAGGGGCGGGCCTTCAATTTGCCTGTAACGATTTCATGGCACGGGGGTGGTCTTGGCGACCATGCAAGTTAGAAACGTTCGTTGGCGGGGATCACCAGCGGATCGCCAAAGAAGGCCGCCATGTTGAGAAATTCGATGACTTCGCGCACGGCCAGGCTGTGGCCGACGATGCGCAAGGCACGACCGGGTTCCTGGCTTTCGCGCTTGGCCAGTGCCAATAACTGAATACCGGCCGTGTCCATTTCACCGACATGCGAAAGATCGAGTTCGAGCACGCCGCCGGCGCGAACGCCATCGATCAGGTGCTGCTTGATCTCGGCCGCGTGGTAGATGGTCAGGTCGCCGTCAACGGTGAGGCGCGTTGCACCCTCGGTGGTGGTTTGGGTAGAAAATTCCATTCAGGATCTCCCTAAGGCGAAAAAGCGGAAAGCATTTACCACGGGGAACACGGGGACAAGCAATACTTTGGTTTTCCCCGTGCTCCCCGTGTCCCCCGTGGTGAAGGCCTTTGAATTGTGCTCATGTCAGAACAGTTCGATCTTCGCTCCGGCCTTGCTGGCCGCCACGCCGCTGTTGGTTGCGCTGTTATGGGTGTCGCGTTGCGAATCCATGACGTAGTTGCTGTAAATCTGGTCGAGATGTTCGGACAGGGGCTGCACTTCGATGCTGGTGTCGTGCGGACGGGCGAGCCGCTCGGACAGCAGGCTGGAATGGGCATCGAGACGGTTCAGCGCGCCGATCACCTGCTCGATCTGCTGCCTTGTGACGTCCTGAAACTGTACGCTGGCCAGCGCCGACATGAACATCCCGGCCAGTTTCTGGCTGCTGTCGGTGATGGTGGACATCACC
This sequence comes from Sulfuritalea sp., assembly GCA_023229545.1. GTDB lineage: Bacteria > Pseudomonadota > Gammaproteobacteria > Burkholderiales > Rhodocyclaceae > Sulfuritalea. The sequence continues at coordinate 5,218 of JALNZB010000002.1, forward strand.
GTCGCTTCGTGTTCGGTCACTTCCTTGTAACTCTTGCCCAGATCGTCAAGCTGGACGGCGAAACTTTCGAGCGCCTTTTTCTCCGATGCGGCGCTGTCATGGGACAGTTTGTCGGCGAATTGCGACTCGATGGAATTGGCGACCGTCTGGATGCCCTTGCTGATCTGGCCGACGGCTTTGTCCGTCTCGCCCGAGAGCTTGCGCACTTCGTCCGCCACCACGGCAAAGCCGCGCCCCGCTTCGCCGGCGCGGGCGGCTTCGATCGCCGCATTCAGCGCCAGCAGATTGGTCTGCCCCGAAATGTGCTTGATCAGGTCGACCAGGGTGCCCAGCGAGCGCGCTTCCTCGACCACATGTGTAATGCGATCCCGGTCTTCCTGCGTCGCAACGACACGCTGGCGGATGTAGTTCTCCAGCGTGGCTATCAATGTCCGGTTGTGCTCGATGCGGTCTTCCGAGGCCGTCAGCAGTCTGTCCGATTCGGCGGTGGTGGATTCGACAAAAGCCCCAAGATGCGAAATGATTTCATCGATTTCATTCAAGCGGCTGGCGATGTCGAAGGCGGCCTTTTCGGTTTCGGCCACCACGCTGTTCAACTGGCCGCGCACCACATCGTTGTAACCCTTGACGGCGCGCAACTCGATGGCGACCTGTTCGGCCGCGATGGCGTTGATCTCAACGCGGGCGGCACACTCCTCCTGAATTTTCGTCACGCCGAACTGCTGGTCGCGGAACATGGCGAGGGAAACGAAGCGCTGGCAGTAAAAGGCAACCAGCACGATAAACGTGACGCCGAAAGCGTCCCCTTGAGTATGGGTGAGCCCCGCCCACGGCAGGAACATGCCGTGAAACTCCGAGTGCAGCGCAAAAATGACGCCCGCCGCACCGAACGCAATGACGAAGGCGACGGCCCGCGTGCGCCACAACAAGACCTTGTAATCCATTATCGGAGCACCAGTTTTATCGTGCTGAGCAGTTCGTCGGCGGTGGCCGGTTTGACCAGCCAGCCGGAGGCGCCGGCGGCCTTGGCTTCAAGGCGCTTGGACTGCTGCGATTCGGTGGTCAGAAAAAGAATTGGCATGAACCTGTAGTTCGGCAAGGTGCGCACCGCCTTGATGAACTCGATGCCGTTCATGCCGGGCATGTTGAGGTCGGTGATCAGCAGATCGACCTTTATCCCGCTCTTGAATTTGGTCAGGCCATCGGCTGCGTTGCTGGCCTTCTCGACGGTGTAACCCGCCTTGGTGAGAATGTTGGAAATGGACAGCAATATCGTCGCCGAATCGTCCACCAGCATGATTGTGCTCATAACGCTTTCTTCCCCTGAAAATATGTCAGCGAACCATCATATTCCTGACAGCACGCAACCCGGTGCATCGCCGGAATATTCGCGCCTTCACCGAAAGCGACCATCTTAAAGTATGAGCATATCGCTAATCGATGAATTATGCGATATCCCTCGGTTTCTACGTAGATACCGGCGCTTCCCGGAAGTAATTCGTGGCCGTGCGCAAGGCTTCCGTCAGATCCGTCCGCTCCCAGCCCAGCTCGATATCGTCGCGACCGAAGTGGCCGTAGGCGGCGGTCCGGCGGTAGATCGGCCGCGCCAGGTCGAGCATGGCGATGATGCCGGAGGGCGTTAGGCGGAAAACCTTTTTCACTGCCGCTTCGAGAACCTCGTAGGGCACGCTGCCCGTGCCCTGCGTATCGATCATCACCGACACCGGCTCTGCCACGCCAATGGCGTAGGCGATCTGCACCAGGCAGCGTCGCGCAAGGCCGGCGGCGACGATGTTCTTGGCGATGTAGCGGGCCATGTAGGCGGCGGAGCGGTCGACCTTGCTCGGATCCTTGCCGGAGAAGGCCCCGCCGCCGTGCGGGCACGATCCGCCATAGGTATCGACGATGATCTTGCGCCCCGTAAGTCCGGTATCGCCATTGGGGCCGCCGATCTCGAAGGGGCCGGCGGGGTTGACCCAGAGGCGGAAGTCCGCCGTGCGCAGATTCATGGGAACCAGGGGATCGATGATTTCGCGCGTGACCTGCTGCGTCACCCACGCCGGATCGAGGCCGCGTTCGATCTGCGTCGAGATCACCACGTCGGCGACGCCGACCACCCGATGTCCTTCGTAATGCACCGTCACCTGACTTTTGGCATCGGGGCGCAGCCACGGCAGGGCGCCGGATTTCCGGAGTTCGGCCTGACGGCGCACCAGTCGATGCGCCAGCCAGATCGGGTAGGGCATCAGGTCCGGCGTTTCGTCGCAGGCGTAGCCGAACATCAGACCCTGGTCGCCGGCGCCGAGCTGGCCGTCGGCGTGCACCACTCCCTGGTTGATCTGGATCGACTGGTGGTTGAAGCGCACCTGCACTTCGCAGCGCTCCGGATCGATGCCGGTCGCGGCGTCGGTGTAGCCGGCGTCGCGCAGCACCTGGCGGGCGATCTCTTGCGCGCGGTCGTGGATTTCGTTGAACAGCGCCTCATCGGAAGTCCTGAACTCGCCGGCAATGACAATCAGGTTATCGGCAACGAGAGTCTCGCAGGCGACCTTGGCCGTCGCTTCGCGGGCCAGAAATGCGTCGAGGATCGCATCCGAAATCTGGTCGGCGAGTTTGTCCGGGTGGCCTTCAGACACGGATTCGGAGGTGAACAAGTAGTGTCGTGCGCTCATCGTAAAAATCCTTTTTTAACCACGGGGAACACGGGGAAATTCAAAGGCACTTCAGGGTTTCCATATTTTCTCGCCATAAGCCATTGGGCTTCTCCCCGTGTCCCCCGTGTTCCCCGTGGTAAATGTGTAGTTTTCCATCTGTCCAAGAACGGCGGCGCGGATTTGCATGAGATTTTCCGCCTTGCTTGGGTCTATCGGCGGCAGTGTAGCGGATTAGATTTGGTCCCATGTCAGCTTCCCGCCATTCGCTTGCCGCGCTGCTTGCCGGTTCGACGCTGGCGCTCAATGCCTGCGGTGTCCTGCCCTATGGCAAGCAGGCGCCGGCGCCTGTGGCGTCATCAAGCGGCGGCGCAAGAGTCGGCGCTGGCGGGGCGGCGAACAGCGCAGCGGCCATCAACGACAAGGCCAACGACGTGGTGCTGTTTGCGCTGGGGCTGATCGAAACCGGCTACTTGTTTGGCGGCAAGAATCCGGGGGCCGGGCTGGATTGCAGCGGCATGGTCAGCTACGTCTACCAGAAGTCGGTGGACATGCGGCTTGCCGGTTCGGCGGCCGATCTGGCGCGCCAGGGCCGGCCCGTCGAAGTGGCCCAACTGCGTCCCGGCGATCTGGTCTTCTTCAACACCCGCAACCAGTCCCACTCGCATGTCGGCATCTACATCGGCGACGACCGCTTTGTGCATGCTCCCAGCAGTCGCGGCAAGGTGCGCACCGAAAGCCTGAAGAATGGCTGGTTTGCCGCGCGCTTCGAGGAAGGCCGAACCTACTTCGATTGATGCTGATCCCGGTTCTGCGATGCTAGTGTCGCAGCTTGGCGTAAGCCGCCAGCAGCCGCTGGTGCAGGTCGCAGCCCTTGAGGTCCGTGCCCGGCGCTTCGATGCCGAAAAAGCGTTGTTCCTGCCGCAGCATGGTTTCGGCCTGCGCCACAGTGGTGCTGCCGTAAAGATGTTCCAGCGCGCTGCGCTGCCCATCGGCGCCGCCCAGATCGAGCAGGGTCTCGATGCAGCGATAGACGCGGCGGCGGTCGGCATCGATTTGTCCAAAGTGGCGCACCCATTCGCAGCCTTCGCGGATCGCCTGTTCGTCGCCTATGGCCAGCGCCAGCAGGGCTTTCAGCTCGCCCACGCGCAGGTCGCTCCAGAGCGAACTTTCATCGGCGGCCAGGCCGATCAGCGCGGCGACCGGGCGCTGGTCCTGCACGTCGAGCTCGTCCAGGGTGTCGAGCAGGTCGGCGCATGCGTCGTCGTCCAGTTGCGGCAGGTGCAGGATGGCCTCGCGCAGCGCATTGCCGACGCTGTTGTTTTCCCATTCCAGATCGTCCAGCGGGTAGATCTCCGACATGCCCGGTACCAGTATCCGACAGGCATAGACACCCAGGTGCGTGAAGTCGGCGATGTAGATGTCGTGGCCGTCGCGATGAATCCGCTCCACCAGCCAGTGGTAATCCTCGGCGGTCGAGCTTGCCCCGCTGCCGCTGAAATTCCAGTCGCGGAATTCGAAGTCCGGCGTATCGCCGAGGAAGTTCCAGCTGATGATGCCGCTGGAATCGACAAAGTGGATTTCGAGATTGGGCGCGGCGGCGATTTCGTCGAGGTCGAAGCCGGGCGGAGGAAAGCCGCCAAGGGCATCCAGGCCGCGACCCTGTAGCAGTTCGGTGAGGGCGCGCTCCAGCGCAATCTCGAAACACGGATGGGCGCCGAAGCTGGAAAAACAGCCCTGGTCTCCCGGATGCAACAACGTGACATTCATCACCGGGTACTCGCCGCCGAGCGAGGCATCCTTGACCAGGATGCCGAAACCCGCCTCGCGCAAGGCGCGGATGCCGGCCTCGATGCGCGGATAGCGGGCGATCACCTCGTCCGGCACGTCCGGCAGGCAAAGCCCCTCGCCGATGATGCGGAACTTGATATGTCTCTCGAATATCTCCGACAAGGCCTGGGTGCGGGCTTCGGCCTCGGTGTTGCCGGCCGACATGCCGTTGCTGACATACAGGTTGCCGATGATATTCACCGGAAACCAGACCGTCGCGCCGTCGCGCTGCCGGATGTAGGGCAGGGCGCAGATGCCGCGTTCGGCATTGCCGGAATTCAGATCCACCAAGGTAGTGGCGTCGATGGTGCCGTCCGGGTTGTAAAGCCGGTGCAGCTCGGGCGTCAGCAGTTGCTGCGGCCATTCGCCGTTTGCGCCGGGCGGGAACCATTGTTCCCGAGGGTAATGGACAAAATCGCGCCGGGCGAACTTCTCCCCGAGGTAATAGTGCGTCCAGAAGTAATTGCAGGACAGGCGCTCGAAGAATTCGCCCAGCGCACTGGCCAGCGCCGCCAGGCGGGACGCGCCCTTGCCGTTGGTGAACAGCAGTGCACAGTCGCGGTCGCGCACATGCACCGACCAGACACCATCCACCGGATTCAGCCAGGAGCGCTCCTCGACATGGAAGCCGAGGTCCGCGAGCTTGCCCTGCATGGTGGCAATGGACGATTCGAGCGAGGCATCCTTGCCGGCGATGAAGCTTTCTGTTTGCATGGGAATGTCCATCCAGGTGCCGCCGATGGGTGCGGCAAGTCATTGATGCAGCGAGCTGGCGCGCAGCATAACGATGTGCCGGCCGCATGTCCATGACAGGATTGCAGTCGATCCGGCGGCCTGTTTCACCGTTCCCGGCAAGTTCTTCCGGCGACTCCAGAGTCAAGGGTGACCGAGGTCTGGATTGAAAATTAGCCGGGCCTAATGTACAATCCCTACCAGTTCACTCGGGTATGGCTTGATCGTTCCGGGTGATAATTCGCCGCTCACGATTTCAACCGTCCCCACTCTTCGTCATCATCAAAGGCCTTTCATGTCCATCAACGAACAAAGCATTCAGGCGGCGCTCACGACCGTGGTCGACGCCAACACCGGCAAGGATCTGGTCAGCAGCCGCTGTGTCAAGAACGTCCGCATCAGCGGCAACGATGTCGCGCTCGATGTCGAACTCGGCTACCCGGCGAAGAGCCAGATCGAAGCCCTGCATGCGGCGGTGATCGCGCAACTGAAAACGATTCCGGGTATCGGCAATATCAGCGCCAACGTCTTCTCGAAGGTAGTGACGCATGCGGTGCAGAAGGGCGTCAAGCTGATTCCCGGCGTCAAGAACATCATCGCCGTGGCCAGCGGCAAGGGCGGTGTCGGCAAGTCGACCACCGCCGTCAATCTGGCACTGGCCCTTTCGGCCGAAGGCGCCACCGTGGGACTGCTGGACGCCGATATTTATGGCCCCTCGTTGCCGCAAATGCTCGGCATCGCCAGCGGCCGGCCGGAGTCGTCCGACGGCAAGAGCCTCGAACCGATGGTGGCGCACGGCATTCAGGCCATGTCGATCGGCTTCCTGATCGACCCCGAGCAGCCCATGGTCTGGCGCGGCCCGATGGTGACCCAGGCCCTGACGCAACTGCTGACGGAAACGCGCTGGAGCGACGTGGATTACCTGATCATCGACATGCCGCCCGGCACCGGCGACATCCAGTTGACGCTGGCGCAGCAGGTGCCGGTGACCGGCGCCATTATCGTCACCACGCCGCAGGACATCGCCCTGCTCGATGCGCGCAAGGGTCTCAAGATGTTCGAGAAGGTCGGCATCCCGATCCTCGGCATCGTCGAGAACATGAGCATCCACATCTGTTCCAAGTGCGGCCATGCCGAACACATTTTCGGCTCCGGCGGCGGCGACAAGATGGCCAAGGACTATGGAGTGGAAATGCTCGGCGCCCTGCCGCTCGACATGGCGATTCGCTTGCAGATGGACGGCGGCAAGCCGACCGTCGAGGCCGACCCGCAAGGCGCGGCGGCGCTGATCTACAAGAGCATCGCGCGGCGCATGGCGGTGAAGATCGCCGAGCGGGCCAAGGACCATTCCAGCAAGTTCCCTAGCATCGTGGTGCAGAACACCTAGTCAATAGGCGGCTCTGACTTCGTCCTCGACCAGGGCTTGCAACTGCTCGTAGCCCCAGGTCGGCAGCGGCTTGCCGTTCACAAAGAACTCCGGCGTCGCCTTGACGTTGAGCGTTTTGGCGTCGGCCAGGTCTTGCTGGATCATGCCGGCGATTTCGGGCGACTCCATGTCGGCCTTGAGTCGTGCGAGGTCAAGGCCGACGCCGCCGATGTAGTTCCAGACCAGTTCAGGCCGCGCCTGATGTTGCGACGTCCAATAGGATTGCGCAGCGAATACGGCTTCCAGGGTTTCCCAGAACTTGCCCTGTTTCTGGGCCGCCGCGAGCATTTTCAGCACGGTATCGGAACCCTGGTGAAACGGCGTATAGCGGGCGTAGAGGCGGATCTTGTCGGGGTGTTTCGCCATCAACTGCTTGATCATCGGATAAAACTGCTTGCACGTTTCGCAGGCGGGATCGAAGAATTCCACGATCTCGACCTTGGCAGCCGGATTACCGTAGCCGGGCGAATAGGGACGGACGTAGGTCGTCTTGTCGCGCTGGTAGGCCTGCCCCGCCGCGTCAGCTTTTTGACTCCGGTACACAAGCGCTCCGACGATGAACGCGAGTACCAATAAAATCGCGGAGATGAGGATCAAATTCTTCTGTTTCACGGTGAACTCCTTCTATAGGCCAGAATCAGCAGCGCGGTGATCAGCAGGAACGCCATCGCCGAAAGCAGGGGAATCGTCACAAACCCGAACCAGTTGATATGAAATTCCGTGCAAGGCACGCCCTGGGTGCAGGGTTTCATGTCCTCAGGGATATAGCCGCCGATCAGCAGTGTGTGAAATCCCGCGACCAGCGTGCCGACGACCGTCAGTGGAATGACCGAGCGCACAATGTTACGGTCGAACGGCAGCAGCGCAACGGGCAGGATCAGCACCAGCGGATACATGCAGATACGCTGGTACCAGCACAGGACACAGGGCGCGTAACCCATGACCTCGCTGAAAAACAGGCTGCCGAGCATGGAAACCATCGCAAGCAGCCAGCAGAGGAAGACCAGCGTCCAACTGAATGGGTCTTGCGCTCTGTCGGAGGAATTCATCAGCAGCGGTTCGTGTCGGAAAGCGTCCATTTTACCGCTGCCTGCCGGCGGCAAACGCAGAGACGGGTCTTGACCAAGGCTCCAATTCGTACCTCGGGGTCAGTCTCGGGGGCTAGTCGGTTTTCGGCGGATGGGGCGGCAGATGGGTTGCGACCGTGGTCAGCAGACGCTGCATGGTGACCTCGTCCAGCGTGCTGCCGAGGGCGAAGCGCAGCCGGCTGGTGCCCGTGGGCACTGTAGGCGGGCGGATGGCAACCGCGAGAACCCCAACTTCTTCCAGTCGCTGCGCGGCGGCCAGCGCGTCTTCTTCGCTGCCGATCACGGCGGGAACGATTTGCGTGCTTGAACCCAGCGTGTCGTAGTTGCGCTGTGCGAGCAGGTCGCGCAGTCGCTGTGCGTTGTCCGCCAGCCGACGGCGATCTTCGTCCATGCCCGGCACCAGATCGAGCGCCGCATCGACGGCGCCGAGTACTGCGGGCGGCAGCGCGGTGGTGTAGATGAAACCGGGGCAGCAATTCACCAAGTAGTCGATCAGCGTCCTGGAGCCGGCGATGTAGGCGCCGAAAGCGCCCAGCGCCTTTCCCAGCGTGCCCATCACGACATCCACGCCGCCGCCGCATTCAGCGGCCAAGCCGCGCCCCTGCGGCCCGAGTACGCCGGTGGCATGGGCTTCGTCGACGTAGAGCGCCGCGCCGTGACGTTCCGCCAGTTGCACCAGTGCCGGCAGATCGGCGCGGTCGCCGTCCATGCTGAACACGGATTCGGTGAGGATCAGCTTGCGACCGGGTTTGCCCGCTTGCTGGCGCAGCAGTTCGTCGAGATGATCGAGATCCCTGTGGCGAAAGACATGGGTCTTTGCTTTGGCGTTGCGGCAGCCGTGCACCATGCTGGCGTGATTGAGTTCATCGCTGAAAATCGCCGGCGCATTTGCCGTATCGCCAGCGCCGACTTTCAATCCGGCCAGCGCCGGTATTACCGTGGCATTGGCCTGAAAGCCGCTGGAAAATAGCAGGGCGGCCTCGCAATGCTTGAAGGCGGCGAGCTTTTCCTCGACCGCCAGCGTGATGTCGCGCGTGCCGGTTATCAGGCGCGAGGCCGGTGCTCCGGCGCCGTAACGCTCGGCCCATCCAGCCGCGCGAGCCTTCACCAGCGGATGCTGGCTCAAACCGAGATAGTCGTTCGACGAGGCGTCGATCAGCGCGCGGCCGTCGACATCATGCAAAGTCCCGTGGCACCATTGCCACGGCCGCAGCCGACGCAGGCGTTTGGCCTCGCTCAGTGCGGCGAGGCGCGCCTTCAGCAGTGCGTCAAGGCTGGCATCCATTTCAAAGTTGCCGCGCGCGTTCGGTCAACACCTGACGCACGGTGGCGGTAAGCGTCGCCAGGTCTTCGGCGTCGATGATGAAGGGCGGCATCAGATACACCACATTGCCGAAGGGCCGCAGCCAGACGCCGAGTTCGGCGAAGCGCAGGCGCAAGGCGTTCAGGTCGATGCTGCCACCGGGTTGGCAACCAAGTTCCACCGCGCCGATGGCGCCCTTGATGCGCACGTCGGCGACACCTGCCAGGTTGCGGCACGGTGCCAGCTCGTTACGCAACTGCGCTTCGATGGCGGCTACCTGCGCCAGCCGTGGCTCACTCTCGAAAAGGTCGAGCGAAGCGTTGGCGGCGGCGCAGGCCAGCGGATTGGCCATGTAGGTGGGGCCGTGCATCAGCGCGGCGGCGGGGTCGTCGGACAGGAACGCCTCGAACACATGGCGGCGCGCGACGGTCGCCGCCAGCGGCAGCGTGCCGCCGGTCAGCGCTTTGGACAGGCAGACGATGTCTGGGATAACGCCGGCTTCCTCGCAGGCGAACATGCGTCCGGTGCGACCGAAGCCGGTCATGATTTCGTCGGCGATCAGCAGCACCTTGTGCCGGGCGCAGGCTTCGGCGATGAAGGCCAGCGTCGCGGCATCGTGCATCTTCATGCCGCCGGCGCCTTGCACCAGCGGCTCGACGATGACGGCGGCAAGCCGTCCGGCGTGGGTTGCCAGCAGCAGATCGAAGGCGCGGCGCATGGTGTCGTCGCTCGGCAGCTCGGCCATCAACTGATCCGGCATGGTGCCGGCGAACAGCGCGTGCATGCCTTCTTCCGGATCGCACAGGGCCATGGTGGCGAAGGTGTCGCCGTGATAGGCGTGGCGAAAATAGACGATGCGCTTTTTCTCCGCCTGGCCCTGGTTGCGCCAGTACTGGATCGCCATCTTCAGCGCCACTTCGACCGCGACCGAGCCGGACTCGGTGAAGAAGACGCGCTCCAGGTCGCCCGGCAGCAGCGCGGCCAGGCGTTGCGCCAGGCGCAGCGCCGGCTCATGCACCAGACCGGCGAACATGACATGCGGCAAGGCGGCGAGTTGCGCTTCGACGGCGGCGCGGATGTGCGGGTGGTTGTAGCCGTGGCAGGCGGTCCACCACGAGGAAAGGCCGTCGATCAGTTCGCGCCCGTCGGCCAGGCGGATGCGCGCACCCTGCGTCGCGACCACCGCCAGCGGCGCCGGCGCGGTGGCCATCTGGGTGTAGGGCAGCCAGATGTGGGGCAGGCCTGCGGTGAGCCAGTCGGACATGTCGAGTGAAAAGGCGCGCCGGCTAGAATGGCGCAGCGGAGGGAGAATGAGCGCAAATTTTATCACCGGCACCGGCACCGACATCGGCAAGACCTGGCTTGCCTGCGCCCTGCTGCGCCACTGGCAAAGCGAGGGCCGGCGGGCGACGGCGATCAAGCCGGTGCTGTCCGGCTTCGATCTAGCAGCGCCACAGGCGAGTGACGCCGGAGCATTGCTGGCGGCGCTGGAGCGCGAAGTGAGCACTGCCGAACTCGATGCCATCGCGCCCTGGCGCTTTGCCGCGCCGCTGTCGCCGGACATGGCGGCGGCGCTGGAGAACCGACGCATCGATTTCGCGGAGCTGGTCGGCTTCACTCGCCGTAGCGTCAGCGCCGACTCCTGTATCACCCTGGTCGAAGGCGTCGGCGGCGTCATGGCGCCGCTCGATGCGACCCACACGGTGCGCGACTGGATTGTTGCCAGCGGCCTGCCCTGCGTGCTGGTAGCTGGCAGTTACCTGGGCAGCCTGAGCCACACGCTGACGGCGCTCGAAGCTTTGGCAAGAGTCGGCGCTGGCGTGGCGGCGATTGCGATCGATGAAACGCCAAGCTCGGTCGTCGCGCTGGATGCCACGCTGGAAAGCCTGTCGCACCATGCGGCGGGCATCCCCGTGGTGGCGATTGCCCGCACCAGCCCGCAGGCCGGGGTGGCGCGGCTGGCCGAACTACTGCGCTGAAAGGCAGGTCACGACCACAGCCAGGCCGCGCCGCGCACGCCGGAGGAATCGCCGTGGCGATGCTTGAGCAGCCGGGTGGCGACCTGATCGGAGAAGACGTGTTCGGCCCACAGGCGCGGCACGTTTTGGTAGAGGCGGTCCATGTTGGATAGCCCGCCGCCCAGCACGATGACGTCGGGATCGAGGATGTTGATCACCTGCGCCAGCGCGCGCGCCAGGCGGGCTTCGTAGCGTTGCAGGGTGGCTTCGCAGGCGGCGTCGCCTGCGGCTGCACGCTGCACGATTTCCGTTGGCGGGGAGTCGGCACTGGCGAGTTGGCCCACCGAGCGGCGATGATCCGCGGCAAGACCGGGGCCGGACAGGTAAAGCTCGACACAATCCATGCGTCCGCAATAGCAGGTCTCGCCATGCGCTTCGCCCGGCATCGGGTTGTGCCCCCACTCGCCGGCGATGGCGTTGGCGCCGGTCAGCATCTTGCCGTCGATGACGATGCCGCCGCCCACTCCCGTGCCGAGGATCACGCCGAACACTACCTGCGCGCCCGCTCCGGCGCCATCGACCGCTTCCGACAGCGCAAAGCAGTTGGCATCGTTGGCGATGCGCACTTCCCGCTGCAAAACCATCTCCAGATCGCGCTTGAGCGGCTGGCCGATCAGACAGGTCGAGTTGGCGTTCTTGATGAGTCCATTGACGCGCGACTCCGCACCGGGAATGCCGATGCCGACACTTGCCGGCGTTACCTGCCCGCAAAACGGAAGCCAGGGTACGCAGGGCGCGCCAGCGCCGTCCGGGCGAATACCGCTTCGCATGACTTTCCGTTCCGCCGCAGCAACGAGGTCTGCGACCGCCATGATGGTCGCCCGGTAGTCGCCTTGCGGCGTCGGCACGCGCTGGCGCAGCAATACTTCGCCGCCGTCGCCCAGCGCGATGACTTCGATCTTGCTTCCGCCCAAATCAATTCCGATGCTCAGCACCGCTACCCTTCCGTTGTTCGCCCGAGTATATTCAAACCCCGTAACATCCGTTGCGACTTGCAGACCGTGCTCGGCTACAGCCAGTGGCAACATCAGGGGGATACATGCCCAAACCCAATGCACTCGATTTCGTTAGTCGCTCCATCATTCTCGTCGTTGACGATAGTCCAGAAATTCTGGCACTGATGCGTGCGCTACTTGAAAACGAATACGATATCAAATTGGCTGACAATGGCGAGCAGGCACTCAAGATTGTTCAATCAGATGCGCCCCCTGACCTCATCCTGCTCGATGTCATGATGCCTGGGATGGATGGCTATGAAATTTGCCGGATTCTCCAGCAGGACCCAAAAACACGGGACATTCCGATCATCTTTCTTACGGCAAAAAACGATGCTGAAGACGAAGCCAAGGGGTTCCATCTTGGCGCCGTGGATTACATAGCCAAACCAATCAGCTTTCCGATTGTGATGGCGCGGGTGCGCAACAACATTGCTTTGGCTAAACGCACAGCTACCCTAAGAACACTTTCCGAAAAATTATCGAGATACCTCTCCCCGCAGGTAACCAAAGCTATTGTTGAGGGTGAGCAAGACGCCAAGATTCAGACAAAGCGGAAAAAGTTGACAATTTTTTTCTCGGATATCAAGGGCTTTACAGAAATAGCCGAGGACTTGAAGCCAGAAGATCTGACTTACCTTCTCAACGAGTATTTTACGGAGATGTCCGGCATTGCCTTGTCGTACGGTGCGACGATAGACAAGTTTATTGGCGATGCGATGCTAATTTTTGTGGGCGATCCGCAAACGCTTGGAATTAAGGAAGATGCGTTGCAGTGCGTGCGCATGGCCATAGCGATGCAGCGCCGTATGGCGGTTATTCAAGAAAATTGGTGGGGGAAGGGATTTAGTCAGCCATTCCGAAAACGCATCGGGATAAATACCGGGTTCTGCGATGTTGGAAATTTTGGCAGTCAGCAGCGAATGGAATATACCGTTATCGGTGCGCAGGTGAATCTTGCGGCAAGGCTTGAACATGAATGTGAACCAGAGGGTATCTTGTTATCGTATGAGACCTATGTTTTGGTAAAAGACGAAATCGAATGCGAGGAACGCGCCCCATTCAATGCAAAAGGCATCGCGCAGGAAATACGGTGTTTTTCGGTGAAGGGTATTCGGGAAAATTAAGAACCTTGTGACATGAGGATTTGCAGGACGCAATTGAACAAATCCACAAACAAACCTAGTCGGCGTGTCTATCGGCGGCTGCTTGTGCGGACCTTTTCTAGCGGACACCAGTCAGATACCATGCAATGTGGCGGGTTACAGGCAATGGCTTTACAACCGTGACGACTCGACGCACTCAGGAGAATCCATGCCCATAAACTTTTCTTCCATCCCGTCTTCGCTGCTGACAACGCTTGACGACAGTGCCGTTTTGGCGCTTACGAAAGACGGGGAGAAAGAGCTTCGCGAACCGGGAACAACACTCGCACCAAATCATCTTGAGGTGCTTGTGCTCATTTATGGCCACGCTACCGTCGCACGGGTGCTTAAGCGCGCACACGGTACGCCACCGGATGTGTTACGGACAAGCCTGAAGGAACTCATCAACAAAGGCTTTGTAACCATCCTTGCCGATCCCGCCTCCCACGCTCTGGACCCCGGCGACTTCTTTACCTTGGGGGCTGCGCCCACCGATACTCCGGAGTCAAACGCGCAGGCCGATGCCGACGCTGTCGCCAATACGGCTTTTCTCCGACAAAACGGCTACTGCGTTAACATCGCTCGCCGGTCGACCGTTAAACGCGAGCGCTCCGATGGGCACAAGCTGACGGTACTCGTCATCGACGACGACCCGGATATCTGCAGTCTGCTACGGTTGTACCTCAAACTGGAAGGATTCGATACGCGCACGGCCGGTAACCGCGACGAGATCGTTGCGGAGTTTCGCCGCCCCCCCCTGCCGGATTTGGTATTGCTTGACGTTACCCTGACGGATGTCAACGGTTTCGATATTCTCACCAAGATGCGCCTGCATCCTGTGCTCAAGGGGCTGCCAGTCATCATGCTCACCGCAGAGGCAACGCGCGAGGGTGTGCTCAGGGGGATACTGGGAGGGGCTGATGGCTATATCACGAAACCCTTTCAGATCCATCCCCTGGTCAGGGCGGTCAAGGCGGTGCTCGGTCTAAAGGACGATCCGACCGGCCAAGACTGGGACTATTCTTTCTGAATACTCTTCTTCGTCTTTTCGGGCCCCGGAACCGCCCCGCTTGGGTAGTTTTGCTGATTTGCCTCAGCCTGACATTCATGGCGTGGAATGCGTTGCGCACGCAATCCGAAAGCAACGCGCAACAGCAGTTCGAGCTTCATATTCGGGATGTGATCGACTCGATCGAGGATCGGTTGCGCCAGCACGAACAGATACTTCTCGGCGGCGCGGGCCTGTTCGATGCCAGCAGTTCCGTGGATCGAGCGGAATGGCGCGCCTACATCGATCGACTGAATCTCAAGGAGAACTACCCCGGCATCGAAGGGGTTGGCTTCAGCCGGATCATCAAGCCCGCCGATCTGCAGGCGCATATTCTTGCCATGCGAAAAGAAGGTTACCCGAACTATGCGGTTCGCCCATCCGGCGAGCGCCCCGTCTACACATCGATCATCTACCTTGAACCCTTCACTGGGCGCAACCTCGTGGCTTTCGGGTACGACATGATGTCGGAGGTCACGCGCGCCAAGGCCATGCGCGTGGCCGCGGCGACCGGCAAGACCGCCATTTCCGCCAAGGTCAAACTGGTCCAGGAAACGCACGGCAAGGCACAAGCAGGTTTCCTGATGTATGTGCCGGTCTATCGCAGGGGGCAGCCGGCAAGCACACCGGACGAACGTTGGACGGCCCTTGAGGGCTTCATCTTCAGCCCCTATCGGGTCGACGACCTGATGGCGGGCATCCTGGGCATACGGGTACCCATGGTGGATTTCGCCATCTTCGACGGTGAGAACGAAACGGAGGATGGGCGGATGTTCTCATCGACCGATGCGTCGACCGGATCGATACGCGGCGGTCCAAAGATGACTAGCCTGCGCACGATCAGCGCCTATGGTCATACATGGTCTGTCCGCTTGCAAAGCACCCCGAAATTCGAGGCCGGCTTTCAATCGCCATTAAATGTAGCCATCCTGGCATTGGGGGGAGGCATCAGCGCGCTGCTGTTTTTGCTCACGTCGTTCCTGATCTCCCGGCGTGAACAGGCCGAACAGATGGCGGAACAGATGACCCGGGACATCCGCACCAACCAGGAAAAGCTCCGTCAGAGCGAGGCGCGTATTCACGCCATTGTTGAGGGCGCGGAGCATTTGATCATTACCACCGATACCGACGGGCTCATCCAGTCATTCAATCGTTCTGCGGAAAATCACCTTGGTTACCTGGCTGGGGAACTGGTCGGGAAATTGACTCCCGCAGCGTTCCACGATTCCGTTGAGGTGGAACGCCGCGCACGGGAATTGTTTGCTGCGGGCACTCCCGTCGAGCCAGGGTTTGAGGTATTTGCCGCACGCGCTAGACAACTGTTTGGCGGAGACACCCATGAATGGACCTATATCCGCAAGGATGGCAGCCGCTTCCCCGTGTCACTCACTATCACGGCTTTGCGCGATGGGCAAGGCGAGATCAACGCGTTCCTGGGGATTGCGACGGACATCACGGAGCGCAAGCATGCCGAGGCCGAGTTGCGCAAACTGTCCCTCGCCATCGAACAGAGCCCGGTTTCAGTGATGATAGCCAATGCCAAAGGCAACATCGAATATGTTAACACCAAGTTTTTCGAAGTGACCGGTTATACCCCCCATGAGGTAATGGGGCGGAATCCGCGCATGCTGCAATCCGGACTGACTCCGGGCGAAGTCTATCAGTCCATGTGGGAAACGATTCTTTCCGGGCGCGAGTGGCGCGGCATGCTGCAAAACCGCAAGAAGAACGGCGATCTGTTTTGGGAAGAAATCTACATCTCCGCAATTCTCGACGGCAATGGGAAGATCGCCAACTTCGTTGCGGTCAAGGAGGATATTACCGAGCGCTTGAAAGTCGAGCGCATGAAACGCGAATTCATCTCCACGGTGAGCCACGAGTTACGTACGCCGCTGACCTCGATTCGCGGCTCGCTGGCGCTGATCGTCGGCGGCGTGGCCGGGGATCTGCCTGCCGCGGCGAAGCCGCTAGTCGACATCGCGCACAGGAACAGCGAGCGACTGATCCTCCTGGTCAACGACATCCTGGATATGGAGAAGATCGAGGCCGGCAAGATGGAGTTCGATATCCGGCCGGCCGGTCTCATGGACTTGTTGAAGCAGGCCCTGGAGGCAAACCGCGCCTACGCTGAACAGTTCAATGTCGGCTACGAGTTGGAGAATGAGCTGCCTGACGCGATGGTAAACGTGGACGCGAACCGTCTGCTCCAGGTATTCGCGAATCTGCTGTCGAATGCCGCCAAGTTCTCTTTCACTGGCGGGACGGTGCGGATCGGGGTCGAGCGCATCGGCCAGCGTATCCGGGTGGCGGTGAAGGATAATGGTCCCGGCATCCCGGAAGAGTTCAGGGACAGAATTTTCGAGAAATTCGCCCAGGCCGATTCTTCCGATACCCGCAAGAAGGGGGGAACCGGGCTGGGGCTTTCCATCACCAAGGCGATCGTCGAACAGATGGGCGGCAGCATCGGCTTCGATTCCCAACCCAATGTGCTGACGACGTTTTATGTGGAATTTCCCGAGGCCCCGAAAGGCTGACCATGGCAGAAAGACTGACGCGAATTCTGTATGTCGAGGACGAGCCGGATATCCAGGCGATTGCAAGGCTCGCGCTCGAGACGCTGGGCGGCTTCACCGTCGAGATATGCAGTTCGGGAGGCGAGGCATTGGTCCGGGCGCCGGATTTCAAGCCGCAGCTCATTTTGCTCGACGTAATGATGCCGGGCATGGATGGCCCGACCACCCTGGCGAAGCTGCGCGAGATTCCAGGGTTTGCGGCAACGCCCATCGTTTTCATGACAGCGAAGGTCCAACCCAGCGAAGTCGCCGGCTACAAAGCTAGCGGGGCCGTGGATGTGATCCCGAAGCCCTTCGACCCGATGACATTATCAAGCCAGGTGCAGACCATATGGGAGCATTGCCATGGCTAACCCGGCAGACCTGCAAGCCCAACTGAAAGTCATGCGAATTGGCTACGCTGCGAATTTGCCCGGAAAACTCGAGGAAATCGAGCGGGCGTGGGAACGGTTATCCACGGACAAGTGGAGCGAAGATGGCATCCAGGCCATGCACCGCATGGTGCACAACCTGACCGGGTCGGGCAAGACCTTCGGCTTCGCCTTGCTCAGCGACGTGGCGCGCGAACTCGAGGAATACCTGAAGCAGTTCGCGCAGGCGAAGACGGCGCCCAATGAAGAACAGCTCAGTCGCATACGGGGTATGCTAAAAAAGCTGCGTCAAGTGACTCTGCAAAGGGATGCTCCAGGTCAGTCCGTTGCGTAGCCCGGCAAAGAGGCAGTTAGCCTTGTGGCGGAGGATCAGCCAGCTAAGAAACGCGCTGCCCCCATTCACTTGCCGAACAAGCCCTTGAGCTTGTCCTTCACCTTGTCCTCGACTTTGGCCTTGACCTCCTGTTTCTTCTCTTCGACCTTGGCCTTGGCGGCCTCAGTTGCCATACCGGAAACCAGGCTGCCGAACTCGATCTTGTAGGAGAGGTTCTCGAACGGTCCGCTGACGCGCACCGGCACGGTGAGGCCCTTCAACTGGTCGAGGCCCTGGCCGCCCTGCCCGGCGCTGGTGGCGACCACGCTGGCCTTGGCGACATAGTTCATCTGGCCGCCACCGATGTCGATGTCGCCCGCGCCGGCGAGCCGCAGGAAAGGCGACTTCATGGCGAGGTCGTCGTTGTGGGCAACGCCGTTGGCGATTTTCAGCGAGGCGGTGAGTTCCGAGAAGTCGGTTTTTTCTCCGGCCTTGGCCTGCTGCGTCGAGTCCTGCTTTGCCCCGAGCTTGCCCTTGAGATCGCGCAGGCTTTGCGCCAGGTTGATGCCCTTGATCGCGCCGTCCTTCAGGCTCACCGACGCACTGCCGGCTAGTGCCTTCTTCATCGCGCTGACGTTGTCGCCGTGGCTGGTGATGTCGAGCGCTACATTGCCGCGCCCTTCCACCAGGTCTTTGTCGGCGAGATACTTCATCAGTGGGTTGATGCTGACGCCGGCCAGGTTCTGCTTCAGCGCGACGGCGTTGCCCGCCGCGTTCAGCGACAGATTGCCGCTGGCCGAGCCGTCGTAGAGATTCAGGGTCAGCGGCGCGACATCGAGACGCCCGCCGGCGATGCGGATCTTGGCATTCAGGTTCGCCAGTTTCAGCTTCGACACCTGCAATGTGCCGATGCGGATCGCGCCATTCAGGTCCAGCCCCGTGAGCGCCGAGAAATCCAGCTTGCCCTCTTTAGCCTCCTTGGCCGCCTTGTCGTCGGCCTTCTTCGGCGGCAGATACTTGTCCACGTTGAGGCGGTCGATGTCGAGATCGAAGCCCAGCGCCAGCGGCGCGAACTTCGCTACCCGCAATTTCGTTCCGATTTTCGATTCATCGAATTGCGTGGCAAGTTCCAGCGCCACGGTCTGATGCGCTAGGTCCGCGTGCAGATTGCCGGACAGCGGCAGCTTGAGCTGCTTCATGGGCATTTGCGGATGCGCAAGGTCGATGCTGCCGGCGATCTTCTCCAGCGCCACGGTTTGCGCCGCGACATTCGCCGCCACGGGCGAATCGAGATGGGCCTTGAGCGTCGTCTCTCCCGACTTGACATCGACATCGAGAGCCAGTTGACCGACCTTCATTGCCTGCGCATTGCCTTCGATGGCGGACAGCGCGAGCCTGGCCGTGCCGCTGACGCTGCCAGCGAGCGTCGCGGCGAAGTTCAGCGATTCGACACCCAGCGTTTGCTTTGCGCCATCGGCCTGGACGCGCCCGGTGCCGAAATCGAGTCTGGACAATACCGTCGTGCTGCCGCCCTTCTCGTCGCGCCAGATGAACTGCGCATTGGCCACCTTGATGCCGGCAATGTCAATCTGCAGCGGCGTTTTCGCCGTGCCGTCAGCGCCAGCGCGGTGCGTCCCTTCGGAAACTTTCTTTTTGTCGGCATCGCCGCCCAGCAGGTCGGCGATGTTCAGCGTGCCGTCCTTCTTCTTCACCAGCGTCGCCTTGAGACCATCGATCTCGACCCGCCGCACCTGCACCTGCTTCGACAACAGCGGCATGACGGCCACCGACACGCGCGCCGAGTCGAGCGCCAGAAACTCCTCCTTGCCGCCAGGTTCCGACAGGGTCAGGCGGCCGACCTTGATGCCCACGTCCGGCCATACCGAGAGTTCGAGTTTGCCGGCGATATCGAGCTTGCGCTGCGTTTGCTCCAGCACCACGCGACTCATTTCGCCCTTGATCTTTTCGCCGTCGAACAGCGCGTACAACACGCCGATGCCGGCCACGAGCAAGGCAAGGACCAGGCCAAGAATGCGGAGTAGTTTCATGAGATTTCCCCTTTCATGTTGCGTGAATCAACAAGCCGGAAAACGCTATCCGCCGCTCAAGCCGCCAGCGCGTCCAGAAGCCTGTCATGGACTCCGCCGAAACCACCGTTGCTCATCACCAGTACCTGATCGCCGGTTTGCGCGGCGGAAGTCACGGCGGCGACCAGAACGGCCAGGTCGTCGAAAACGCGCGCCCGGTCGCCCAGCGGCGCCAGGGTCTCCGCCGCATCCCAGCCCAGCCCGTTGGCGTAACAGAACACCACATCGGCCTCCGCCAGACTGTCCGGCAACTGCGCCTTGATCACGCCGAGCTTCATGGTGTTGGAACGCGGTTCCAGCACCGCCAGTATGCGCGAGGAGCCAACCCGCTGCCGCAGCCCTTCGAGGGTGACGCGGATCGCCGTCGGATGATGCGCAAAATCGTCGATCACGGTCACGCCGCGCACCGTGCCGCGCACTTCGAGCCGGCGCTTGATGCCGCTGAAGCTGGCCAGCGCCTGAAGCCCGACGGCCACCGGGACGCCGGCATGCCGCGCCGCCGCCAGTGCCGCCACGGCATTGGCCCGGTTGTGGGCGCCGGCGAGATCGAAGCGCTCGACCCGGCCCTGCGCCTGGCCGGCCAGACTCACCGCAAAACCGCCCGAGGCATCCGCCTCCCCGGCCTGCCAGCCCTCGGCGCCGTTGAACCACTCGACGGGCGTCCAGCAACCACGGGCCAGCACGCGCTTGAGCGACGCCTCCTCGGCATTTGCGACGATCAGGCCGTTACCCGGCAAAGTTCGCACCAAATGGTGAAATTGCGTCTCGATAGCGGCAAGATCAGCGAAGATGTCTGCATGATCGAACTCAAGGTTATTCAGGATGGCGGTGCGCGGCTGGTAATGCACGAACTTGGATCGCTTGTCGCAGAAGGCCGTGTCGTACTCGTCCGCCTCGATGACGAAGAAGGGCGAATCGGTGAGCCGGGCCGAAACGCCAAAGCCCTGCGGCACGCCGCCCACCAGGAAGGAAGGGTTCATTCCGGCCTCTTCGAGAATCCACGCCAGCAGCGAAGTCGTCGTCGTCTTGCCGTGCGTGCCCGCCACGCCGAGCACCCAGCGCCCGCGCAGAATGTTCTCGGCCAGCCATTGCGGGCCGGAAACATAGGGCAGGTTGCGCTCAAGAATCGCTTCCAGCAGCGAATTGCCGCGCGAAATCGCGTTGCCGACGACAAACAGATCGGGGTTCAGCGCCAATTGTCCGGCGTCGTAGCCGGCCACCAGATCGATGCCCTGCTCGCCGAGTTGCGTGTTCATCGGCGGATAGACATTGGCATCGCAACCGGTCACGCGATGCCCCGCCGCCCGCGCCAGCAAGGCGATGCCGCCCATGAAGGTGCCGCAGATGCCGAGGATGTGGATATGCATGCCGCTGTTCCGTGAAATAATGAAGCGGATTCTATCCCGCCAGGGGATACCATTTGCCGCCCTGAAGGCAGCGACATAACCGCTCACTGAATTTGCCAAACCACGCCATGCCACGTCGCAAGCCCGCCCCTTCCGCCTCCAGTCATTTGCGGCGCGCCATTGCCAGCGCGGCGGCACGCCTGATGGCCGAGGAGGGTATCGCCGACTATGGCGCCGCCAAGCGCAAGGCGTCGCGCAGCCTCGGCGCCGGGGAAAGCGAGGCGCTGCCGACCAACGAGGAGATCGAGGCCGAGTTGCGCGCCTGGCAGTCGCTTTTCCAGGAAGACGAGCAGCGCGAACGGGTCCACGATTTACGCGCCACGGCGCTGGAAGTCATGCAGGTGCTGGCCGACTTCAATCCCTACCTTAGCGGCGGCGCGCTGGACGGAACGGCCGGTCGCTACTCCGCCGTGGAGATCGATCTGTACGCCGACAGCAGTAAAGATGTAGAGATCGCGCTGCTATCTCGCGGCATCTCCTACGAAACAATGGATAACAGGCGAATCGGCATCGATGCTCAACTGGCTCTGGAATGGAATGACTTGCCGGTGCTGATCTCGGTGTACCCGCGCGTGGCGGAGCGGCAACAACCGAAAAATCCCCACGGCGGGCGCGGTCGTCAGCGGGTTCGTGCCGAGGCCGTGATCGAACTGCTGCAGAAGGAGCCGAAATGAAGCGCCGGGGACTCTGGCTGATGCTCGGCGGCGTCACCCTGCTTGCGGCGGCGGCAGGTTATAGGTTGGGTGTGCTAGGGAAAATCGCCGAGACTGCGACCATGACAGCGCCGGCACAGCCTATTCCGGAGCTGGCGCTGACTGACCTCAAAGGCCAGCCGCAAAGCCTCGGCCAATGGCGCGGCAAGCTGCTGGTCGTCAACTACTGGGCCACCTGGTGCCATCCCTGCCGCCAGGAAATGCCCGGCTTTTCCCGGCTACAGGATAAGTATCGCGATAAAGACGTTCAATTTGTAGGTATCGGCATCGATCATGCTGACAAAATCGAAGAATTCCAGAAAACAACTCCGGTAAGCTACCCTCTGCTGATCGGTGACATTGGCGCCATGGAAAACAGTGTCGAGCTTGGCAACAGCCGGAAGGCGTTGCCGTTTACGGTTGTCTTCGACCGTCGGGGCGAGCTTTTCCTGACCAAGCTGGGGCGCTTCACGGAAACCGATCTGGAGCAGCACCTGATCGAACTGATTTCTCGCTAGCCACTGGACAAAGTGCGGGCATTTGCGGCAAACTTGCGGTCATGACGAAGCCAAAAAGCACTAATACACCCAAAGGCGCACCCAAAGGCGCACCCAAAGGCGCACCCAAAGGCACTGCCAAGGGCGCATCCGACAGCGAGGGATTGAATGACGCTGTTCTGGTACTTCACGGGCCGAACCTGAACCTGCTGGGGACGCGCGAACCCGAGATTTACGGACGCACGACGCTGGCCACCATTCACGCGGCCATGGAAGCCCGCGCCCGCGCTTTTGGCGTTCGCCTCGAAAGTTTTCAAAGCAACCATGAAGGCGAGCTGATCGACCGGGTACAGTCGGCCCGCGAACAGGGTGTGCGTTTCATCATCCTCAACCCGGCGGGCTATACCCATACCAGCGTGGCCTTGCGCGATGCGCTGGCGGCGGTGGACATCCCGTTCATCGAGATTCACCTGTCGAACGTGCAGGCGCGGGAGTCTTTTCGCCATCACTCGTATTTTTCGGATATAGCCGTCGGCGTCATTTCCGGCCTGGGCGCACAGGGCTACGAACTGGCGCTGGAAGCCGCACTGGCCCGCCTGCGTTCCATCTGAACCATCCGATATATACGGCGACCACGGTCGCCGTATCCTTATTTGAGGAGTCCCCATGGACCTGAGAAAACTCAAGACCCTGATTGATCTCGTGCAGAACTCCGGCATTTCGGAGCTCGAAATCAGCGAGGGCGAAGAAAAAATTCGCATTGCCAAGCATTTTGCTGCGGCACCCGCCACGACCACGGTCAACATGCCAGTCGCAACAACCGCTGCGGCCCCAGCCGCCGTAGCGCCAGCGCCGACTATTGCCGCCGAAGTCGCCCCGGCTGTGACCGAAGGCCATGTGATGAAAGCGCCCATGGTGGGAACCTTCTATCGATCCAGCGGCCCGGACGCCGCGCCTTTTGTCGAGATCGGTCAAGCCGTCAAGGCGGGCGACACGCTGTGCGTGATCGAGGCGATGAAATTGATGAACGAGATCGAAGCGGACATTTCCGGCGTGATCACGGCTATCCAGGTTGAAAATGGTCAGGCGGTGGAGTATGGCCAGCCGATGTTCGTGATTGGCTGATTATGTTCGGTAAGGTTCTTATCGCCAACCGCGGGGAGATTGCCCTGCGCATACTGCGTGCCTGCCGCGAGCTCGGGGTGCGCACGGTCGCCGTGCATTCGGAGGCCGATACCGAGGCGAAATACGTCAAGCTCGCCGACGAATCGGTCTGCATCGGTCCCGCCTCGTCGGCGCTGAGCTACCTCAACGTGCCGGCCATCATTTCGGCCGCCGAAGTTACCGATGCCGAGGCCATCCATCCCGGTTACGGCTTCCTCTCGGAAAACGCCGATTTCGCCGAGTGCGTCGAAAAATCCGGCTTTGCCTTCATCGGCCCGCGCCCCGAGACCATACGCCTGATGGGTGACAAGGTCAGCGCCAAGAATGCCATGAAGGAAGCCGGCGTTCCCTGCGTGCCCGGCTCCGAAGGCGCGCTGCCCGACGACTCGACGCAAATCATCAAAATCGGCCGCGCCGTCGGCTACCCGGTCATCATCAAGGCGGCGGCGGGCGGTGGCGGGCGCGGCATGCGCGTGGTGCACACCGAAGCGGCGCTGCTCAATGCCGTCAGCATGACCCGCAGCGAGGCCGGCGCCGCCTTCAACAACTCCACGCTGTACATGGAGAAGTACCTCGAAAATCCGCGCCACGTGGAAATTCAGGTGCTCGCCGACGCTCATCGCAGCTCGGTCTATCTCGGTGAGCGCGATTGCTCCATGCAGCGCCGGCACCAGAAGGTGCTCGAGGAAGCCCCGGCGCCCGGCATTCCCCGCCGCGTCATCAGTCGCGTCGGCGATCGTTGCGCCGAGGCCTGCCGCCGCATCAACTACCGGGGCGCGGGCACCTTCGAGTTCCTCTTTGAAAACGGCGAGTTCTATTTCATCGAGATGAACACCCGCGTCCAGGTCGAACACCCGGTCACCGAACTGGTAACGGGTGTCGACATCATCCAGGCGCAGCTTCGCGTTGCCGCCGGCGAGAGGCTTTGGTTCAAGCAGCGCGACATCGAAATTCGCGGCCATGCCATCGAATGCCGCATCAATGCCGAAGAGGCATTCAAGGGCACGCCCTCGCCGGGAAAGATCACCAACTGGCATGCGCCCGGCGGGCCCGGCATTCGCGTCGATTCCCATGTCTATTCCGGCTACACGGTGCCGCCTCACTACGACTCGATGATCGGAAAAGTGATCGCTTACGGCGATACGCGCGACCAGGCAATTCGCCGGATGCGAATCGCCTTGTCGGAAATGATGGTGGACGGCATCAAGACCAACATTCCGCTGCACCAGGAATTGCTGCGGGATGAACGCTTCGTCAAGGGCGGCGCCAGCATCCATTACCTCGAAGAAAAGCTCGCCGCCAGAAGCGAAGCCGCAAAAGGCAAGTAGGCGATATGTGGGTCAGCGTCGCCCTGAAGACCGACGCCGCGTATGCGGATGTTCTCTCCGATACCCTGCTGGCGGCCGGCGCGATTTCGGTCAGCGTCGAAGACGCGCTGGCCGGGACCGATATGGAGACGCCGCAATTCGGCGAACCGGATGCCGCAGGCGGCGGCCCGACCACCCCGTTATGGAGGATCAGTCGCGTCGTGGCGCTGTTCGATCCGGGTGACGACCTGATCGGTCGCATCGCCGCCGCCACGGTGGCGGCCGGCATCGACGAGTTGCCCGAGATCGAACTGGAGGAGGTCGCCGAGCAGGACTGGGTGCGGCTGACGCAGGCGCAATTCGAGCCGATCCGGGTGAACGACCGACTGTGGATCGTCCCTTCGTGGCACGCCGCGCCCGACCCGACGGCCATCAACCTGATCCTCGACCCCGGCCTCGCCTTCGGCACCGGATCGCATCCGACCACCTTCCTCTGCCTGCAATGGCTTAGCGAAGTCCTGCGCGGCGACCCAGCGACACCCCTGAGCGTGCTTGACTATGGCTGCGGCTCGGGCATCCTCGGCATCGCGGCGGCGAAACTCGGCGCGGCGTCGGTGCTGGGCGTCGATATCGACGCCAACGCCCTGATCGCGGCGAGGGACAACGCCGCCAGCAACGGCGTGACAATGAACTTGCGCCACTCGGCGGAAAAACTGGAAGAGCGCTTCGACATCGTGGTCGCCAACATCCTCACCAACCCCCTGTGCGTGCTGGCGCCGCTGCTGGTCGGGCGCATCGCGCCGGGCGGACGCATCGCGCTGTCCGGCGTGCTGGAAAGCCAGGCGGAAGAAGTGATCGCCGCCTATGCGCCCTTGATCGCCCTGCGCGCGGGAGCGGTCCATGAAGGATGGGTGCGGCTGGAGGGCCAACTGTGCTGACGCGCTGCCCCAACTGCGAGACGCATTTTCGCGTTACTGCGGAGCAGCTCAAGGCCCGCTCGGGCCGCGTCCGCTGCGGCGAATGCCAGCATGTATTCAATGCGCTCGACAGCCTGATCGAGGAATCGGTGGTGGTGACCGCGCCACTCGCGTCTGAATCACTGCAACAGGACACTGCGGCACCCCTGGCTGAGGCCGGGGCGGAAGCCGCCGCGATTTCTGAAGTTGAAGTAGATCAAATCGCCGCTCCGCCAGCGCCGACTCTTGAGCCGTCTGTTGAGCCGACTCTTGAGCCAGTTATCGAGCTGACCGAAGTCGCCGAAGCCGATGCGAACGAACCGGAACCCGTCGAGGCCGAGGTCGCCGACTGGAGCGAGACCTTTCCCGAGCCGCCCCCGCCGCCGCGCCGCTGGCCGTGGGTAATCGGCAGCCTCATCGGGCTTGCCGCGATGGGCGTGCAGGCGGTGCTGGCTTTCCGCGTCGAACTGGCGGTGCTGATGCCGGAAGCCAGGCCGGCCCTGGTCGCGCTATGCGATGTCGCCGAATGCGAAGTCGGCCTGCCGACCAAGGTCACCCTGGTGGGCATCGAAGCATCCGATCTGCACCCCGACAACGAACATGCCGGTCGACTGGCGCTAACGGCGACCCTGAAGAACCGCGCCCCCTTCGCCCAGCAGTTTCCGCATCTGGAACTCACGCTCACCGACACGGCGGACCAGACCATCGCGCGCAAGGTGCTGGCGCCAGAAGCCTATCTGCCGCCAAGGACCGCCTTTGCCAACGGCATGGCGTCCAACGCCGACATCGTGGTCGCTATCGGTATAGACCCCGGCGAAATGGCGGCCAGCGGCTACCGACTCTACCTTTTTTATCCCTGACGCTCCCTGAAAGACCCCATGAAGACACTTATCTGCGGCTCCATCGCCTACGACACCATCATGGTGTTCGGCGACCGCTTCAAGAACCATATCCTGCCTGAGCAGATCCACATCCTCAACGTCGCCTTTCTGGTGCCCGACATGCGGCGCGAGTTCGGCGGCTGCGCCGGCAACATCGCCTACAACCTCAAGCTGTTGGGCGGCGAGCCGCTAATCATGGCCACCATCGGCGACGACAGCGCGCCCTACATGCACCGCCTAAAGCAGCTTGGACTGGATGCCAGTCATGTCCGGGATGTCCCCGGCAGTTTTACGGCGCAGGCCTTCATCACCACCGACCTCGACGACAACCAGATCACCGCCTTTCATCCCGGCGCCATGACGCAATCGCATCAAAACAAGGTGACGGATGCCCGCGACGTGAGCCTCGGCATCATCTCGCCGGATGGCCGCGACGGCATGCTGCAGCACGCGCGCGAGTTCCGCGAAGCGAAAATTCCGTTTGTTTTCGATCCGGGCCAGGGTCTGCCGATGTTCGATGGCGACGAACTCATGGCCTTCCTGAAACTCGCCGACTACTGCACGGTCAACGACTACGAAGCCAAGCTGTTGACGGAGCGCACCGGGCGCACTCTGGAACAACTGGCCGAAGAAGTCGAGGCGCTGATCGTGACCCTGGCGGGCAGCGGCTCACACATTTACGCCAAGGGTCGCCGCATCGAAATTCCGGTGGCGCCGCCAGAAGCGGTGATCGATCCGACCGGATGCGGCGATGCCTACCGCGCCGGCCTGCTCTATGGCATCGAGCATGACTGGGAGTGGGAGAAAACCGGGCGCCTGGCGTCCTTGATGGGTTCGATCAAGATCGCGCACCGTGGCGGCCAGAATCACAAACTGACGCGGGACGACATTGCCGTGCGCTACCGCGCGGCGTTCGACGACAATCTCTGGTAATAGAAATCGCCGTCAATCCCAGCCGGAAGGCTTCGCCTGCTGCGGACAGGGCTGGCGCATAACCCGACGGTCTTCCAGCCGCACCGCCGTAAGACAGCCACCCCAAAGACATCCCGTATCGAGCGCCAGAAGATTGGGTTCCTCGTGAAAACCCAGGGCCGACCAGTGCCCGCAAACAATGCAATGATCCGCACTCGCGCGCATTGGTGCGGCGAACCACGGCACGCATCCGGGCGGCCCCTTGTCGGGCGGCGACTTGGCCCCCGCCGCACGGAATTCCATGGCGCCAGCCGCCGTCACGTAGCGCATCCGCGTCATCGCATTCACCACCACGCGCAGACGATCCCAGCCTGTCAGATCGTCGCGCCACGCCGCCGGCTCCGAACCCCACATGTGCGCCAGAAAGTCGCGGTAGTCGGTCGCCATCAGCGCCGCCGACGCCTCATCGGAGAGCGCCTTGGCCTGTGCCACTGTCCAGGCTGGCAGCAGGCCGGCATGCACCATCGCCCACTTGCCTTCGACATGCACCAGCGGCTGCGTCCGCAACCAGGCCAGCAATTCGTCCCGGTCGGCGGCGCCGAGTACATCCTGGAAGGTATCTTCCTTGCTGGCGCGGCCAAAACCGTCGGCCTGCATCACCATATGCAGATCGTGATTGCCGAGCACCACCGTCGCCGCCGCGCCGAGAGACTTGACGAAGCGCAGAACCTCAAGCGACTGCGGGCCGCGATTTACCAGATCACCGACCAGCCAGAGTCGGTCGGTGGCCGGATTGAAACTGATATAGTCGAGAAGGCGGCGCAGGGGGTCGTAACACCCTTGCAGGTCGCCGATTGCATAAGTAGCCATAGCGCGCCAGTTTACCTTGAGCACTCATTCGACCCCCAAGATTCTTGTTATCCGCCGCGACAATATCGGCGACCTAGTCTGCACCACGCCGCTGATCGCCGCCTTGCGCCAGCACTTCCCCGATGCCTGGCTCGGAGCGCTGGTCAATAGCTACAACGCGCCAGTACTGGACGGCAACCCCGATCTTGACGAGGTGTTCGTCTACACCAAGGCCAAGCATCGGGGCGAGGACGAGTCGCTGCCGGGCATCCTGTGGCGGCGACTGCTGATGATGCATGGTTTGCGCCGGATGCAGCTCGACGACGTGATCCTCGCCAATCCCTCGGCACAGCCTCGTGTAATCCGACTCGCACGGTGGCTGAAACCGAAACGGATTATCGGCTTCGGTGATGCCAACGGACTGGATGTGTCGCTGCCGCTCGATAGCGCGGATCGTCACGAAGTCGAGGACGTATTTCGCGTCGCGTCGATCTACGGCATCGAGGGTTCGCCGCCGGCTTGTCGGGTGTTTTCGAAAGCGCCGCCACCCGTTGCAACAAGCCTGACAGTCGGCATCCATATCAGCGCTCGCAAGCCCTCGCAACGCTGGCCAGCGGAGCGCTTTGCGGAGACCATCAGACTGCTTGCAGCGCAGGGTCCGATGCGCTTCATGCTGCTGTGGTCGCCCGGCACGGAAGATAATCCGCTACATCCCGGTGACGATGCGAAAGCTCAAGAAGTTCTCAAGAAAGTCGGCGCTGACGCCACGGCGAACCTGGTGGTAACTGGACGATCGACGCGGACCCTGCCAGAACTGATGGCAGCGCTCGCCGAATGCAACGCCCTGATCTGCGCCGATGGCGGCGCCATGCATCTGGGTGCGGGCCTGGGCCTGCCGATCGTCTGCCTGTTCGGTAACTCTGGTGCTACACGCTGGCGCCCGTGGGGCGGGCCCTATCGCCTGCTGCAAAAACCGTCGCTCGATGTGGCCGATATCGGTGTTGATGAAGTCGTCGCCGCCTTTACGTCTCTGAACCTCAACAATTGACAAATCGCGGTGCGGCAGGCCCATCGATGTTCAGTCTTCCTCGGGCAACCCGCGTGTCACCTTCGCCCAGTCGATCACGATTTCCGGCAGGATGCCGACGGGCAGACTGTCCTTGAGTTCGAACACGTCCGGCGCACCGTAACGCCCCGCGTCCAGACGATAGATGAGCACAATCCGGTCGACCGGATGGACCAGCCACAACTCCTTCACGCCCGCACGCTCATAGACGCGGCGCTTCTGCATCTGATCGTGACTGGCGGTCGAGCGGGAGAGCACCTCCACCACCCAGTCGGGCGCGCCACGACAGCCGCGACGATCCAGTTTATTCGGGTCGCAAATCACCGAGAGATCGGGTTGCACCACGGTATCGACCAGGTCATCCGCCTCGTCGGATTTTGGCAGGCGCACGTCGAAGGGGGCGATGTAGGTTTCGCAGGGCCTGCCTTCGAGGGCGTTGGCGACTTGCCGCCCAATTTCCATCAGCACCTTCTGATGCACCCGCAATGGCGCCTGGCCCATCGCGTAAGCCACGCCATCGATCAACTCATGGCGCATATCGTCCGGCCATGAACAGTAGTCGGCATAGGTGTGATATTCGATATCGCGTTGCGGCAGGCCCATACCATTCTCCCCACGGTGATGCCGTGATTATAGCGACGCCGGTCGGTAGCAGTTCCTCGTACACTACAACCGCTCCGGCTTGAAATTTCGTGGCGCAAAGCTGAAATCGCGCACTGCGTCACTGGAATCGAACACCAGATCCTCATTCATCCGGCGCGCCATCTCGGCATTGAAATCCTTGAAGCGCGGAATGCGCGACATGCACCACATCGCCACACGAAATGCGGCCAACGGTATCGGCAGGAAGCGTGGCGTCCGCCCTTCCGCAACAAAGATCCGATTCACCATCTGGCGGTAAGTTAGAGTTTCCCCGCCCGCCAGATTGTAGGACGCGTTGAACGCCTGCGGTGCCGTAAGCGCCGCGACGCAGGCCGCCGCCAGATCATCGGCATGTACCGGCTGACGTTTGCCCGATGCCGCGCCGAAGAGTGGAAACACGCCGAAGCGCCGGATGAACTTGGCAATCACCGTGACATTCCGATCCATCCCCGCGCCATAGATCAGCGTTGGACGAAACACCGTCCACGCCGCACTGGCGTCCTCGCACAGTTCGGCCACCTTTGACTCGGCCGCAATCTGCTCAGCCGCGAACGCCCGCTCCGTCGTGTCGCCCGATACCGCTTTGGAATATCGGCTGGTGGTACCGAAGCAAATGACGCGGCGCCCGCCCTTGGCCAAAAAATCCGGCAATAGGTCGGGCAAGAGTCGCAGAGGAGCGATGTGAATCAGGGTATCGACCGGTGGCCAGGACATTTGGGGTGATGAGACATCATCAACCAGCCACTTCACCCTGTTATCGCCGTCCCGCCAGCGCCGACTTATCGCGAAAAGTTCATGGCCATCGCGCAACAGGCGTGGCAACAGAAAACTGCCGACCTGGCTTGTTGCACCAGTGACCAATATGCGCATGAGTTGCACGCTCATCGATGGAAGAACTCGAGCAGCTTGGCGGGATACTTCGATAAAATTTTTGGGAGACTGGTCGAAATCCCATTCTCGCGGCAGGCACGCAACACTTCCTGATTCAGCAGCAGAGTGTTGCGCCAACCGCCGGTACTGATACCGCCAGTTTGCATGCGCACCAGAACCTCTGGCACATGCTGATATTTCAGCGTCCCGCCATGGAAGATGCGCGCCACCAGTTCGAAGTCGCCGGCGATACGGTAATCGGTTCGGAACTTGCCGAAACGCTCGTATATCCGGCGCCTCAGAAAAAGCGACGGATGAGCCGGCATCCATCCCCAGGCGATGCGTTCCGGGCAGAAACGGTCCGACCGGTACCGGCGCGTGGGCCGGGACGGGCCGACCGGGTTCACGAATTCGGCGTCACCAAACAAGGCATCGAGATCATTCCCGACCATGATTCCGGCTACCCGTTCCAGCACTCCCTCGTCCGCATAGACATCGTCGGCATTGAGAAAGCCGATAACTTCCCCTGTGGCCAACCCCAATCCCTTATTCATCGCATCGTAGATCCCCTTGTCAGGCTCGGAAACAAGCTTGGCGATATGGCTGCCATGGCGGGCGACGACGTCCAGCGTGCCGTCTGTAGATGCCCCATCCACCACAATATGTTCGATCTCCGCATGCGTCTGCGAAGCAACCGATCGAAGCGTTGCTGCTAGAGTTTGAACAGCATTGAACGCCACCGTAATGATGCTGATTTTCATCGGACCTCCAAGAGAGCCGATACTATCTGGGCCAGAATCATGCCGCTCTCAGAGGCGAATAACTCGGTGCAGCAAATCCTTCACCGCTTGTGGCACGAAACGCTGTACCCAACGCCGCCCCGCGACCCTGGCAGCAGGCCGAAGCCCGCCTGAGAATCCCGGCGCAACCGCACGCACTTCCAGGAGAGCCGCCTTCAGTGCAGATTCGTAGACCTCATACACGGGTCCGGGCTCAGGGGACTCCGAGGTATAGAAGGTTGAAAGGCGGTCAAACTGTCCGTTGTCAAGAAGTTGGAACTGATGAAAATGGTAAAAGATAAGTGGTACGCCCTGGACCGTAATTCCGCCCGACGAGCCCCAATCGAACACATACTGAGAGTAGTTCCACGGCGCAATGCCGGCGCCGGGGTGCTGAAGAATATGGCATGACGGATAACGGTCCGGCCACTCATCCAGGTATTTCTGATCCCCCATGCGGCCTTCCTCGAGTCGGTAGTAGCACCACTCGATGCATTGCTCACGCCAGTGCGACAGGCAGGCCAGGCCCTCCTCGTCACGGCGGAAGCTTACCCATTCGACACAGAAACGGCCGTTAACTTCTCGGTCCTTCAGGCGCGGGGCAAACCGGTGCTCGATGATGGCAATCGAGCTGTCGCCGATCTCGTCAAACAGCGGCCGCAGTGGCGAGTAGAACAACAAGTCCGCATCCAGATAAGTGATGAAATCAATTTGCGGATTGTTCTGCAGCACATACCAGGGAAGGCAGGGCGAGAGGGTCCAACAATATTCCGCAACGCCACGAACTTTCTTGGCCTCGAGCAGAGCCGCGTCTTCCAGATCAGACAGGGGAATGCAGCTGATGTGTGGAAGATCGAGCCTCATTAGAATGTCCTGCGTCTGCCGATCCATGCACAGCACATGGACGTGCGCATCCGGACAATGGCTTGCAAGGCTCTTCAACATGGCTACACCTTTAAGCAGGTAGCCACTGTCGAAGAGGGTACAGAAATAGCGTTTTGTCATTGGGTCACTTTTCGGCACACATAGGTGCGGTTGGCACTTCCGACCTGAGGGTTGTTCGCATCCTGTTCCTCGCTGAGGGTAAAGATAGCCTCCAGTACTAGCCCATGTTGTTCGATCAGCGCGAAAAATTGCGGCTCATTGAAGTGGATCTCCACTGTCTCCACCCCGTAAGCGCGCTTGCGGAAATATTTGTTCGGCTGTCCGATCACCACCGGAGTGCGGTGAAAAACCGCATATTGCTTCGCAACCCGGGCAGTCTCTGCAATCGCTGTTTCATACTCTGGAATATGTAACAGGCAGCAACCGGAAATTGCCACATCAAACGAGTTGGTCGGATAGTGCAAAGCGGTGGCGTCTTCGACGTCAAAATGCAGAGCAGGATAAATTTCGCGGGCCAGCGCGATGAACGCTTCCGAATAGTCACACCCGGTATAATTCATGGGCAATTCAGCGATTCTCAGTACCTCCGAATAAAAACCGCTAGAACAGCCGATTTCCAGCACCGACATATTTTGCTGCATTCCCGGTAACTTACGCAGGGCACGAACCAGCACATCGAACACGTCAACCGGCAGCCCACGTCGGTATTCTTCGAGTTGTCGGTTCACCAACTCCCGCTGCCGTCGGGGCAACTTATCGGCTTGCCATGCAGATCTAAGACGCGCCGCTTCCCCGCCGGCTTCCGCCGGCTTCATCTCAATGTAGTGAGACGATACGGAAGCACTTGGCATCAACACATCGCGCAGACGCTTGAGTTGGGCTTTCAGCTTGGGGAAGCGGTTGATTGCCACTCGCATTGTCGACGGCATCACGTCCGCTCCAGATAGCGCTGCAGTATCGGCACCAGTTCTTCCATTCGCCGCTGATAGGTATGCTCATCCAGGGTACGTGCTTGCCCTGCCCGGGCAATCGCTTCGGCCTCATCCGGATGAGCCAGATAGTAATTGATCAGTTCTGCGGCCTCTTCCTTGCTGGAATACGCGACGACCTCCTTACCAATCTCGAACAATTCACTGAGATTGTCTTTTCGGTCTGTAATCAGCAGTGTGCCCACGCCGGTCGCTTCATACAGCCGCATGTTGTTGGCATTGTTCTCCGCCACGTTAATGTGCCGGTTCAGTGTTACACGACTGCGCGCGAGGGCGCGGTACATGTCCAGACCCCAGACTTCGCCGTGGTGGCGGGCCGCGATGGGTGAATCACGATCCAGGCTGTCGGCCCCGTAGCCAAAGAATTGTATCGGGGTGTTTAAGGCAAGGTATTCGAGCACAGGAATCGCCTTGCCGTGGTGCCGGCTGATACCGCCGACAAAACTGGCGTCCACATCCTTTGCCACCTCACCGAGGTGCTCGAGTACTCGGGTGTCAAATCCGATCCGGAAATATTCAGAAGCTATGCCCTTGGCTTTCAGACGCGGAACAAAATGCGGAAAGGAGGTCAGGATCAGGTCGTAGCCGGCGAGGAAGGGCCCCGGCGGGAGCGGGCAAGCGATTTGTCCGACCACGAGCTTTACTTCCTTTCTTAATGCCGCCAACGACTCGGGTGGAAAGAAGCTGAGATCCTGGCAGTACAGGACGTCCGGACTGAACTCGCGCACCTGAGCGATTGCGATGTCGAGCAAACCGGGCAGAGCGGCAAGCACGCGTCCGACCATTGGAATGCGGAAGGCACGAGGCGGTATACGCATGAACATGCCGGGAAAACGCTGGCCAGCTTTTTTCGCCCAGGCCGACTGCAACGGCACGCAGTTGACGATTAAGTCGCGGGCTGCGCAACCAAGCCCATTCAGATGTCGACTGTAGAAATCGGATGTACCGAAACACTGGCTCAGCAAGACGTCCAACTGCTTCTGGTAGGTGACCGAGAACAATCCGGGCGTCTCCCGATAAACGGAGGCGAGAAAGGCCGGATAGTAGGTATCAACGACAAGGATTTTCATGCTTGGGGCTTGCGCAGACGCGGAAAAAGAATGAACAGTGGCAGACGCAGCGGCAGAGTCAGACGTTGCAACCAGTTGCTGGCTTCCCACCAGAACACCAGCAAGGCGGGCAGGTAAAGCGGGGAGCGCACCGAGAACAGCATGTCGCGCCAGGACAGCGCGCGCCGCGTGCTGCCGTAGTCGTCTCCGGAATAGACGGCGGCCGCAGGCGAGACTAGCAGCCGCCAGCCGGACTTGCGCACACGCATAGAAACCTCGTAGTCCGCCAGATAGTGCGGCAGGGCGCGCGGGCGCATGCCGCCGCTGGCGGTCAGGCCCGCCATCGGAAACAGCACGCCGCGACCGGACAGGGCGTCGACTTCGACGGCCCCGGTCGGCGCCGTTGGCGCCGCGCCGGTATCGAGCAGATCATGCGTCAAGACGCGCCAGGCATCAATGCGCACGCCGATCGACAGCAAGCGCGCTGGGTCGGCTTGGTCGCGGATAACGCTGCCCACTGCTGCAGGAGCATGGGCAACCGCCACCTGCAGCAACTGCAGGACGAAATCGGGCGCCACCGTGGTGTCGTTATTCATCAGCAGCACCCAGTCTGTGAGCACCGCCCTCGCCTGCAAGTGGCGCAGGGCGAGGGCGATCGACCCGCCCCAGAACAGCGAGCTATCTCCGCGCAGGGTCTCAATGTCGGGCTGCGCCGCCAGCCAGGTGCCGCTGCCATCGGTGGAACCATCATCCACCACCAGCATGCGCAGCGGCTGATCGAGCTCCTGCCGGCGCAGGCAGGCTACCAACGACTGGGTCATAGCTAGGCGGTTGAACACCGGAATTACCACATGCACTGTCACTTGCCACCCTCGGGGCGTAATTCGACCAACAGGCTGTCGCCGATGCCGGTGGCGTCGACCACACGATTCACCAGTGCGAGCAGCGTCATCACCGGTAAGCGCAGGACCCACTTCAGCAAGGCTGATGGCTGGCCGCTGCCGGGCGTGCTGTCGGCGGGGCGGGTGGCCCAAATGGGGCTCGGCTGGCCGCGCACCGGCTGCTGGCGGCTGGCGCGCAGTTGCAGCAAGGTCCAGAGATTGGGCGTGATGCTGCGTACAGCGCTTACCTCGAAGCCGCAGCGGCGGGCCATGCGGCTGAAGTTGGTGCGGTCAAAATGGTGCAGGTGGTAGGGAATATGCCAGTTGATCCAGCGCGTGCCCGATAGGCGGCGCCACAACGATCGGGTATTGGGAAACACCAGCACGATACAACCGCCCGGCGCCAGCCGGGCGCGCAGCAATTGCAGGGCCCGGTCTGGGTCGGGCAGGTGCTCGATCACCTGGTTGAGCACCACCAGGTCGAAGCGCTGGCCGGGGAAAGGCTGGTCCTGCAGGCTCCCGAAATGAATCGCCAGGCCCAGTGCCTCGGCGATCAGACGCACGTTGGGATCGGCCTCGATGCCGAAGACGCTCGCCCCCAGCGCTTGTGCTTCTAGCAGAGAGACGCCGCTGCCACAGCCGACGTCGAGCATGGTTTCACCCGCGCGCACGCGGTACTGGCCCTGGTTATCCACCCCGCGCGACCAGCGCGACAGCCTGGCCAGGGGGCGTGTAACGGCGGCAGCATCGCGCCGGACGTCAGCGGGGTTGATACCCTTGCGTGGGTAGTAGGTGCCATACAGCGTCGACAGTTCCGACTCGGCCAGCCGTGGCGCCGTGGCCAAGTGGCCGCAATGGCTGCAGCGCGCCAGTTGGTAGCGGTTCGGCTCGCCATAACGGTCGTCGAATACCTCTGGCCCCGGCTGAAACTGGCTCCCTTCGCACACCGGGCAGCGCATGACCAGCGCTGCCGATGGCGCGCTTGCCGTGCTGTTCGTCATGCCTCCTCCCGTGCAAAGAAGGTCGTGTTGTAGGCCTTACTTACTGGCTGGTAGCCGACACCGCGTAGCAATTGCACCACCGGGCAGTTTCCCAGATGCAGCATGTCGGTGCGCAGAGTTTCGGCAAGGATGAAGCGCGGACGGAAAAGGGCCCAGTCATTGGAGGCCAGCACTTCCCGGTCCTTGCCCTCGACATCGACCGACAGGAAGTCGATCTGCTGCCCGACCGACAGGTATCGGGCCAGCAGGGCATCCAGCCGCTGCACCTCAATGTCGACGGTATCGATCAGGCGGTAGGGGGCGCGGTCCTTCAGGCGCGCCTCGGCGGCATCGAACGTGTTCAGCGCCGGCTCGTTGAAGCGGTAATACGCCAGCCACCCAGCACTGCCAGCCACGCCGCATTCGATGTTGATGTCGCGAGGTCGTATGCGTTCGAATTTCTTCATCGACCCCGGCTGGGCATCGATGTTGATGCCGCGCCAGCCACGGCGGTAGAACAAATAGGTGTTGGAAAAGCGCACCGGGTGGTGGGCGCCGACGTCGACATAGAAACCCCTGGCCTGGCGATCAAGGAGGCGATCAAGGATCAAATCTTCGCCATCCTGGCCATAGCAGAGATTGGGCTGTAAGAGGGGATCTCTGCCGAGGGTGGAGCGAAGCCCGTGGGCTACCCGTCGAAGCGAGTGAAGAAGGATCTGGTTCGCCAGTGTCATACTCTTATCCCGCCGATGGGATGGACGACGTCACGGCGTTTGAAGCGTGTGGTAGGGCGAACGAAGACCGCGGTAGTCCAGCAGTAGGGATTGATCGGTCCGGGGCCAGAGAAGTCGATCTGTTGCCAGCCCAGTGCGCGCAAGTCGGCACAAGCGTCGGGGTACCAGTCGGCATTGTCGAAGACAATGAATCCGTCGTCACTCACTGCACGACAGGCGGCGGTAACGCAACTGCGGCGGTGCCGCCCATCGATTATCACCACATGGAAGACCCCAGCTACGCGATCGAGGGTTGTGACATATTCGGCCTCATCATTGGCTTCGTGCAGATGGAGATTCTCGACCCCGAAATTGCGCACGATCGTAGCCCAAGCACGGTCATTTTCAACAGCATGAACCTCGGCAGCGTGTTGGGCCCAGTAGCGTGACGAGTTACCACAGCCGAATTCGAAGATACGTAGCCCTGTGAGATCGAGGGTGCGCAGGAATTCAATCGCAGGATACGTATACCAAGGGATGGGGTTTCCTTCACCGTCGATGGGCTTGCCGTTGGCGAATGAGCGGCGCCATCCATAGCTATCAGCAAGGATGCGCCAGAGTTCGAAGGCCTTGAGAATATAGCGAACAAAGGTACGGGGCTTCATGGACGACTCACGACAAGAATTGAACGCAGCACATCGCGTGCAGTGGGGGAAAACAAGATCGATAGGGTAGCGATCGCGGCACTCACAACCACCAACAGTGCGGTCCCCATGACGCCAAATCGTTCGACGACTGGAATGATCAGCGCCACGCTGACCACCATGCCGAGGGCGGTGCGCAGCATGGAAACCCAGTAGACCTTTTCGTTGACGATAATCTGGCTAGTGGCCACTCCCATGAAGACCGGCACGGAAGACCAGACTAAGAGGGTGAAGATGCGGCTACTTTCTGCGAAAGGCGGGCCCAGCAGAAGGTCGAAGATCCAGGGGGAAAGGAGTGCGAGAAAGAGACTCCCCGCCACCGAGATGCCGAGCATCAGCAGCAAGAACTGGCGCAGCGCGACGAGGTAGGCCCCCGCTCTACCCTCCCGGCGCAGTTTGGAGATATGAGGGGCGAAGGCCTGTGAGAGCGACATGCCGAGCATGTTCCAGGCTCCGCACAGGGTGGTAGCCATTGCATAGGCACCGAGCGCCTCCTTTGAGAGCAGGCTACCCACCGCAAGCACATCGATCTTGCTGTAGATGACCACTGTCAAGGCACTCAGAATCATTCCCTTACTGCGCAGGAAGATGTTGCAAAACTCTCCTTGATCCCAATTGCGCAGGGCAAGGATGACGCCGTGCCGGCGCAGGGTCAGATCATAGGCGAATGCGATGACCAGCGCCTCAATGACATTGGTGACTGCAAACCAGACAATATCGGCCTCTGCGAGAACCAATGCGATCTTGAGCATGGCACTAGCGCTAAAGCCAACAATGCGGATCAGCGAGGTCCGCCGAGAGCGGTGCTGCGACTGCAACCAGCAATCGGCGACATCGAAGGCTACCAGCGAGATGCCGAAAGCGAGGATCAGTGTGACGTGCTGAAGCGGTTCATCGCCCTGATGGGTAAATGCAAGGAACAGGTAGGCAAATAGTGGGACAGTCAGCGCTCCGGCTAGACGGGCAAAGAAATAGGTTGAGATAATCGCGCTGGCACGCTCGGGGTGCAGGGCCAGGTCGCGTACCACCAAGGTCTCAACCCCCCATGAGGCGAGAAAGCCCAGGGTGGTGGTCAGCGCCAATGCAAAGGCAAGGGTGCCATACTGCTCCGGGCCTAGATAACGGGCCACCCAAGCGCCGATGAGAAAGGCGCCCGCCATGCGAATCAGCTTCTCCGATAGGTACCAGGTGGCGCTTTGAAATAGCGTGCCAATGCCGTATGCCTGCATGGGGTCAGCGAGACCCCATGCGCCACGAGAGGGCGGAAAATGATAAAGTCATGCAGAGAACTTGTGAAGTTTATCGCAGACCTGTTCGATCTGGTCAGGGGTATGGCCGAAGGAGATGGGCAGACTGAGCACGGTAGAGTGCAACTCATCCGATACCGGGTACTCGCCTTCTAGGATGCCCTGCATGGCCTTTTGGCGGTGCGGCGGGATCGGGTAATGGATGTCGGTCCTGACGCTGTTTTCCAGCAGCCAGGCGCGCAGCGCATCCCGGCGGGCATGGCGCACGCCGAAGATGTGGAACACGTCGAACTCGTCTGGTCGCTGGCGCGGCAGCGTCAGCCAGTCCGGCAGTTGCTCGAAATAGATGGCGGCCAGCTT
The DNA here is from genome assembly GCA_023229545.1 of Sulfuritalea sp. GTDB lineage: Bacteria > Pseudomonadota > Gammaproteobacteria > Burkholderiales > Rhodocyclaceae > Sulfuritalea. The sequence continues at coordinate 44,627 of JALNZB010000002.1, forward strand.
GCGCTTATGCGCAGTCATTGCATCCAGATGACGCAACTTCACGCGCAACAGTGCGGCCTGCATTTCGTCGAGCCGTGAATTGGCGCCGATATATTCGTTCACGTATTTCTGCTTCGACCCATAGTTGCGGGTATGGCGCAGCTGGTCAGCAAGCGCATCGTTGTTGGTCACGACGGCCCCGGCATCGCCGATCGCACCCAAATTCTTGGTCGGATAGAAGCTGAAGCAACCAGCATCCCCGAAGGTGCCGGTCATCTTGCCGTTCAGTTTTGCGCCATGCGACTGCGCGCAGTCTTCTACCAGCCTCAGGTCATGCTCGCGTGCAAAAGCGCCGATGGCGTCCATCCGGCAACTCTTGCCAAACAGATGTGTAACGCAAATAGCCCGGGTGTTGAATGTTTGCGCTGCAGGCAGGCATGCCGGGTCCATGTTGAAAGTTTCGCGTTCTGGCTCCACCAACACTGGCCGGTGTCCGGCACGAATGATCGCCAATATGGTGGCAATATAGGTGTTGGATGCGACCAGGATGTCGCTGGCATGCGGCAGGTCGAGCGCTTCGATAGACAGGATCAGCGCATCAAGACCGTTGCCTACACCGATGCAGTGTTTGACGCCGAGATAACGCGCAAATTCAGCCTCGAACGCAGAGACTTCATCGCCAAGCACGTACCAGCCGGAGCGAATAACCCGGATTGCAGCCTGCTCAAGTTCGGCCATAAATTCCGCGTTGGAGCGTGCCAGACTCTCATACTCGATCATCGGCACCTCACTCATACGGGGTGTCTATGTAGTCATCGCGATCATATAGCTCAGAGGCAAACACAAGCAAAACCGCGCCCGCATCAAATTTCATCGTATGCCAGTCATGTGGCTCTACAAGCAAACCGATATTCGGGCGGTCCAACAAAACATCTTCCTCCAGAAAACCATTTTCCATATGTATGGCTACCCGGCCTTGCAAAGCAACGAGAAATTGCCGGTTGCGGTGGTGTCGGTGGCCGCCACGAAGGCATTCATCTGCGCCGGTTATCCAAAATATCCTTTTAACGGGGAATGGCAGCACATCCTGCATAACGGTAAGCGCACCTCGCAAATCCCTGAAATGCGGCAGTTCGATTCTGGGAAAGGCCCCTGTCATTGTTTGGTCTCCATAGCCAACAATTCACGTCCAATAAATAATACCCGTTGCTCGCCAAAGGAAATGCGTCGAACCATATGGAATAGTTCTCACCGTCGGGGTACGAATTTGCGTATGTTATATCAACCTGACTGCCCGAGAACCTCCGTTCGCCGTATCGCCAGCGCCGACTTTCCACCAGCTTCGACGGCCATTTAACCAGCGTTCGGCACGTCGGGATTCCCGGCCGGATCGATCCCGGCATCTCCCGTCTTCTCGCTGAAGAACCGGTAGCAGTGGCGCCCATCGCGTTTGGCCTGGTACATTGCGATATCGGCATTTTGTTGCAGCACGTGGGCGTCTTCGCCGTGCCGGGGATAGACGGCGATGCCGATACTGGCAGAAATGTCGATGATATGGGGGGCGACCCTGAATGTTTGAGTCAGTGTGTCGAGAACTTTCTCCGCCATAACCACGCAATCATGGATGTCTTCGATCTGCGCCAGCAGGATCACGAACTCATCGCCGCCGATGCGTGAAACGGTATCCGATTCGCGCTGCATGCAGTCCGTCAGGCGTATCGCCACCTGCTTCAGCAGCTGATCGCCGATGTCGTGACCAAGCACGTCGTTGACCGGTTTGAAATTGTCCAGATCGAGAAACATCACGGCCAGCATGCCCCTGTCGCGCCGTACCCGCGCCAATGCCTGGCGCAGACGATCGGTGAGCAAGGCGCGGTTGGGCAGATCGGTCAACACGTCGTGATGGGCGAGGTAACGAACCCGCTCGGCGGCGGCCCTGCGCTCGGTGATGTCCTGCTTGATGGCGACAAAATGCTGAATCGTTCCATTGGCATCGGTTACGGGTGAAATGGTCAGCTCTTCGTCATAAAGAGTGCCATCCTTGCGGCGGTTGGTGATTTCGCCTTGCCATATCTGGCCGGCAAGAATGGTTTCCCACATGCGCTGGTAGAACAACTGATCGTGTTTGCCGGATTTGACCAGCTCGCTGGGTTTGCGCGCCAGAGCTTCTTCCAGCGAATACCCGGCGAGTCGTGAAAAGGCCCGATTGGCCCATTCGATGGTGGAATCGGGGGCGGTAATAACGATGCCGTTAGCTGCGGAATTCAGCGCAACCTCAAACAGGCGCAAGCGCGACTCAAGTTTCTGGCGCACTCGCGCATGCCGCACCGCGCGCTCCAGCGCATCGTGTTCGAAGTGGCCCTTGACCAGGTAATCCTGGGCGCCGGCCTCCAGTGCGGCGATGGCCAGTGCGTTGTCGTCAAACCCGGTGAGCACAATCATGGGCGTGTCGGGCAGGGCGGCACGCATCGCCTGCACCGTGGCGAGTCCGGAAGAGTCGGGCAATGACAGATCGAGCAGGACGACATCGGGCGTGTCGTGCAGTACTGCGTCGATGCCCTCGGCCAGCGTCTTGGCCCATACCACGGGAGTAAGTCCGCCACCCAGGCCTGGCATTGCCTGTTTTACATAGGCACCGATCAGGCCGAAATCTCCGGGGTCGTCCTCGATCACGAGGAACTTCAGCGGTTTCTGAAGCAGTTCACTCATGATGCCGCTCCGGGAGCGCCGACATTCCGCAGGAACGCCTCAAATTCCTCTGCCGGCAGCGGTTTGCTGAAGTAATAGCCCTGCACTTCGTCGCAACCATTTTCGCGCAGGAAGGCCAGTTGGCCTTCGGTCTCCACCCCTTCGGCAATGGTTTGCAGGCCGAGGCTCCTGGCCATGCTGATGATGGCGCTGACGATGGCCTTGTCTTCCGGGTCATCGGTGAGGTCGCGCACGAAAGACTGGTCGATCTTGAGTTTGTAGACCTTGAAGCGCTTGAGATAACTCAGCGAGGAATAACCGGTGCCAAAGTCGTCGATCGACATGCGGATGCCGTTTGCGTGGAGCGCGTTCATCACCGCGATGGCGCCGACTGGATCGCTGAGTGCGACGCCTTCGGTCAATTCCAGTTCCAGATAGTGCGGCGGAAGTCCCTCTTCGTCGAGAATCCGCATGACCTGTTCGGTCAGCCGCGGATGGCGGAATTGCACCACCGACAGATTGACGGCCATGACCATGGGCGCACTTTTCGCATCGCCTGCATCCGCCGAATCCAGCCCGGCATTTATCCATACCTTCATTTGGCGCGCCGCCGTGCGCAGCACCCATTCGCCAATCTGCAAAATCTGGCCGCTGACCTCGGCGATGGGGATGAATTCCGCCGGCGAAACCATGCCGAACTCGGGATGCCGCCAGCGCAGCAAGGCTTCCGCGCCGATGATGCGGCCATCCTGCAGTGACATCTGGGGCTGATAATGCAAAGCCAGTTGGTCGCGTTCCAGCGCGCGGCGCAGCGCGCTTTCCAATTGCAGGGTGCGAGTCGAACGGGTTTGCATTTCAGTCGCAAAAAAGCGATAACAGTTGCGGCCGTCCTGTTTGGCGCGGTACATCGCCACATCGGCATTTTTCGACAGCGCCTCAAAATCCGCGCCATCCGTCGGGTAAATGGCGATGCCGATCGACGGCGTGATCATCAGCTCATGCGCTTCAATCTGATAGTTGGTGCCGATGGTCTCCAGCATTTTTTCCGCCACATGTGCGGCGCCACCGGCATCGGTGGTGGGCATCAGCAGCACGAATTCGTCGCCCCCCTGGCGCGAGACGGTGTCTTCGTCGCGCACCACCAACTGGATGCGTCGCGCCACCTCAACCAGCAGGGCGTCGCCGATGTGGCGACCGAGCGTGTCATTGATGTTCTTGAAGTGGTCGAGATCGAGAACTATCAGCGTCAGCGCCCTTTGGTCACGCTGCGCCATGCTCAGGGCGTGATTGAAGCGGTCGCTCAGCAGGCTTTGATTGGCAAGACCGGTGAGCGGGTCGAAATACGACAGCCACTGAATTTGCTCGTTCGCCTTCCTGAGCTGGGTGATGTCGATGCCCATGCCCATCATGCAAGGTATTCCGTCAAACAGCCAGCGTTTGCCGGTAAACAGATAGGGGGTGCGGGTTCGGTCTTTCGCCAGAAACTCGGCTTCCACCAGAACTTCGCCTTGCTCGTAGACTTGTTTGACGACCTCCGCGATTGGCGCCGTGTCGGTCTCGCCAACGAAATCCAGCGGCGACATTCTGGAAATCTCTTCGGCACGATAGCCGGAAACATTCTCCAGGTTCTTGTTCCAGCGCAGAAACCGGCCCTGTTCGTCGATGAGATAAAACAGGCCAGGCAAACTGTCCAGAGCCGATTGAGAGAAATCCCTTTCCCGCAGGACGACCGCCAGTGCCCGCCTGCGCTCTGCCTCGCGAACGAAGTTGTCCAGCGCAAAGCTGATGTCAGTGGACATCTCGAACAACAGCTTGCGCGCTGCCTCATTGAAGGCATCGATTTCGTTGGCGTACAGGTTGAAAACGCCGATGACGGCATTGTCGCGGTGCAGCGGCAGCGAGGCCGAAGCGGCCCAGCCAAAGCGGATACCGCCTTCGTGCCACGGCGCGGTGATCGGATCATGGACGAAATCCTGACACCAGACGGGTTGGTCTTCGCGAAAGGCCGTGCCGGTAGGGCCGTGACCGAACGGGCTGTCGGCATTGACCGAGACTTCAATACTCCCCAGATACTCGGTGCCTGCGCCAAAGCTCGTGACAGGACGGACTTGGCGCGTGGCCTCATCGACGAAGCCGACCCACGCCATCTTCATGCCGGCGAACTCCACCGCAATGCGGCAGACTTGCAGCAGCAGTTCATTCTCGTCGGTACAGCGCACAATCGCCTGGTTGCACATGCTGAGCGCGGCGTACAGCCGATTGGAATGGGCCAGACCCTGTTCGAGTTGCCCACGCACCCTGGCATGACGTATGGCGCGCCCCAGCGCATCGTGGTCGAACTGGCCCTTGACCAGAAAGTCCTGAGCGCCCGATTCCAGCGCGGCAACGGCCAGCGTCTTTTCGTCATGCCCGGTGAGAACCACGATCGGCGCATCGGGCAGGGCGGCGCGCATCGCTTGCACCGTGGCCAGCCCCGAGGAATCGGGTAGCGATAGATCGAGCAGCACTATATCGGGCGTCCCGTGTCCGGCTGCGGCGATGCTTTCCGCCAGCGTCTTGGCCCAGACCACGGTTTCAGTCTTGTCGCCGGGGACCAGCCCAGCCAGCCGCAAATACGCCTGCACCAGGCCAAAATCGCCGGGGTCATCCTCGATCACCAGAATCGCCAGGGGTTGCTGAAGCAGGTTACTCACAATGTTGCTCCGTGCTCGCCGACAGCGGGAAGGGTAAATATGAACGAACAGCCCTGATTCTCTCCGGCCGATTCCACCCAGATGCGTCCGCCATGATGCTCAACAATCTTGCGGCACAGCGCCAGGCCGATGCCGGTGCCGGGATATTTCGCGCGGGACTGGAGTCGCTCGAACACCTTGAATAGGCGCGCATCCTGGCCGGGCAGAAGACCCACGCCGTTGTCCTTCACGGCAAAAACCCATTCGCTTCCCGCAGGTTGGGCAGAAACGACAACTTCCGGCTGACGCCCTTCCAAGCGGTATTTCAGTGCATTATCGATCAGGTTCTGGAACAGGCGCAGGATTTCGTCGCGGCGGGCCACAATCTGCGGCGCGTTTCCCCAGTCACCCTCGACGCGCAGTTCGGCATGAGCTTCCGCCATGGCGGACTGGAGAATCCGCAGTGCTTCGTCCAGCACCGCGCGGCTGTCGATTGCCACCATGTCGCTGTTCTCGCGCCCGACGCGGGAATAGTCGAGCAGCGCCGCCAGCATCTGGTCCATGCGCTGCGCACCTTCGGTGGCGAAGTGGAAATTCTGCCGGGTTTCGTCGTTGAGCAAAGGCTTCAGCTCGACGGCAAGCAATTGCAAATAGCTGGTAATCATGCGCAGCGGCTGGCGCATGTCGTGCGACGCGGCATAGGCGAACTGCTCCAGATCGGCGTTGGAACGCTTGAGTTCCGCCATGCTCGCTTCCAGCGCGCGGGTTCTTTCCTCCACCCGCTGCTCCAGTGAGGCGTTCAAAGCCCGGTTGGCGCTGAACTGCGCCGCCAGCGAATCCGCCATCTCCCTGAAATTGCCGATCAGGCGATGGGGTTCAAGCAGGGAGGTCTCGGGCAAGACGGGCCGATCGCCCGCCGCCAGCGTGGCCGGCAGATTTTGCGTTAGTTCGCTGATCTGCACGGTGGTCGCCGTAACCCGGCGGCTGAAATATTCCGCCAGCGCCAGCGCGGCGAAAAGTATCAGCAGCAGTCGCGCCAGTTCGTCGCTATAGCGACCGCTGAGCATTTTCTGGAATGGCGCCACCGGTTGCTCGAGGACAAGCTTCCATGCGACCGGGTTGCCAATGCCGGATTCCAGGACATAGAACGATTTTCTCCAGTGGTCCGAGCGCGGCAAATTGGGCGGCGCCTGCGGCATCCACAGTGAAATGTGGTCGTCGCTACGCTCGAACGACCCCGCGCCGCGCACCAGGGGAGCCATCACTTTTTGCTCCTGACGATTGGTCAGGATGATGTTGTCGTTTCTGTCGAGCAGGGTGTAGAGCAGGGTACCGGTCTCGGCGCCTTTTCCAAGAAAATCCCGTATCTGGCCCATGCCCAGGACGCCGATGACATAGCCGCCATACTCGCCGTGCTTCACAACCGGCGCCAGCACGCTGACCACCGGCTCGGGCGCGCCGATTCGGCCCACCACCACTTCCGAGAGCATCGGCCTGAGTGTCTGTTTGAGCTGCGGGATGAAAGGGCGATCCGCGAAGTTCTTGCCGATACCGGACTGTCCGCGTTCGTCGATTGGCGACGAAAAGGCCTGGAGGGTTGCCTCCTTGTCCAGCAGTCCGACGCGCAAGAAATTGACATCGGCGGCACGGGCCTGTTCCAGCCTGGACTGCATCTGCGACGGAGTTTGTGTTGCGGCCATCTCGGCCAATCTGATCACAGCGCTCGATCTGTTTTGCACCCAGACTTCAAGGCGGTTGGTCATGATCAAGCTATCCTGGTGCAGCTTGGCGCGGATGGTGCGGTCAGTCTCGGTGAAGTCGCTTCTGCCGGCCACCACCAGCAGCGCCAGCGCCGGGAATAGCGCGAAAAAGGCCAGCAGGTTGTAGATGATGTCCCGATAGGCGATCAGCGAGCTGCGCGTTCCGAGTACAACGCCGGTAAAGATCAGCCGCGCCAGCAAGGCATTGGCAATGCCGTTCACCGCCTGTTTGGTCATGATGATGGTGGTGTTGCCTAGCGGAACATCCATCGCGCCGTGGTAGAAAATATAGACTAGCGGCATACCGACGCAAAGCCAGTAGAGCGCATCGGCCAACACCAGTCCGATCCTGCGGCGGATGGTGAGCCAGGCCACCACCGCCACCTCGATCGTCATGATGAAGATGGCGTAGGGATGATTCCAGATGAAGTAGGTGACAGCGGCGATCAGGGCCGCCGCCCCGACGCCCCGCATCGCGCCGAAAAACTGCAAGGCCAGCATGGCGAAAATGCTGCCGAACAGGAAGTCGATATTCAGGAAAAGCGTGCATCTGAAATAATTGCCGGCGAGACCGGCGGCAATCAGGGCTAACAGGAATGGGAGCGGATGGCGCCCGGTTGGAAGCGCGGGCTTCATTCCGGATTCTCGGGCAGGCGCACCAGTTCGAACCAGTATTGGCCGAGTTTATCGATCGCCTTGATGAATTCGTTGATGTCGGTCGGCTTCTGCACATAACCGACCGCACCGTGCTGGTAGGCCGCGAGGACATCGGCGTCGAGCGTGGAGGTGGTGATGACCACCACCGGAATGGCGCGCAGACGCTCGTCCTGCTTGACCGCCGCAAGAAACTCCAGGCCGTTCTGGCCGGGCATCTTGAGGTCGAGCAGAATCAGGTCGGGGCGGGACGCGTGGCCAAACCGCTCGCCCTCCCGCCGCAAAAAGCGCTGCGCTTCATGACCGTCGCTGACGGTACTCAGGTCGACGGTAAAACCGCCTTGCCGCAATGCCAGCCGCATCAGGCGCTCGTCGCCCGGTTCGTCTTCGACGATCAGGACACGCAAGTTTCGCTGTTCGCTCATTGCACCGCTCATTTTTGGTGGGGCAGGCGCACCAGGTCGAACCAGTAGTCGCCCAGATCGCGAATGGCGGCCATGAACTGAAGCACATCCACCGGCTTGGTGATATAGCCGGCCGCGCCGAGGTGATAGGACGCGAGCACGTCGCGCTCGACCTCCGAGGTAGTCAGGATCACCACCGGGATATCGCGCAAATACGGCTCCTGCTTGATGGCGGCGAGAAATTCCCGTCCGTCCATGCGCGGCATGTTGAGATCGAGCAGGATCAAATTCGGGCGCGGCGCATCGGCAAAGCGCGGGCCTTGACGGCGCAGATATTCGAGCGCCTCGCGGCCATCGACCGCAATGCGCAGGTCGGCCAGAATATGATTTTCGGAAATGGCGGCTTTCACCAGGTGGGCGTCGGCCGGTTCGTCTTCGACAAGCAGGACGACAAAGCGATGTTGTTCGGTGCTCATGATGTCTCCTCAGCGGGTAATTCAAACACAACTCGGCAACCGCCGCCTTGTGCTGCCTCAATATATGCGCGCCCGCCGCAACTCTCCGCGATGCGCCGCGCGATGGCCAGGCCGATGCCGGTGCTGGCTGCGTCGCCGCCCGAACTCAGGCGCTCGAACACGCGAAACACCCGCTCGCGGTATTGCTCCTCAATGCCGGGACCGTTGTCGCTGACGCGATAGCGCACCAGAGCGCCGTCGCGTTCGCCGTCGATGGTGATTTGCAGCGGGGCGTCGGTCGGGACGGCGGTCGCATCGCCGTCTCGCCAGCGCCGACTCTCTGCGCCGCCATATTGCAGCGCGTTGTCCAGCGTCACCTCGAACAGGTCGACCAGTCGCGGCGCGTCGATCCATGCCAGCGGCAACTCGCCCACGGTGATTTCGGCGCCCGCCGCGCCGATCCGGTCTTTCGCCCGCGCCAGTATCCTGGCCACGATCTGGCTTGCATCGATTGCCTCGACCTTGTCGCGCGGCTGATCCGCCGCCAGATAGCGCTCGATGTCGCGCAGCAGGCTTTTCTGGCGGCGCGCCTCCTGGCCAATGACGTCCAGCGACAACCGGGTTTCGGCATCGTCGATCCGGTCGCCGAGTTGCCGCGTCAGCCGTTCCGCGTAACTGACCATGCGCCGGGCCGGCTCTTGCAGGTGATGCGCGGTGACTTCGGCAAAGCGTTGCAGATCGGCGTTGGTGCGGGCAATCACCCGGTTGTGCCCTGCCAGCTCGGCGGCGGCGCGGTCCTGCTCGTCGAATCTGCGCCGCACCTGAACAACCAGTGTGGCAATGGCGCCCAGACCCAGCAGCCAGATCGCGCCCAGGATCGCCCCGCGCGGACGAATGCTGGCACGCAAATCATCCAGATAGGGTTGCATGGGTACGGCCACTCCCACCCCGCCGCGCACATCGCCCACCTTGTAGCCCTGGATGCCATGGCACTTGAGGCAGCCGGCAACGACTATCATCGGTTTCATCAGGCGCAGATAGGGCTGACCGTTGATGTCGGCGAACTCGAACACCTCTTTCTCGCCGCGCTCGAAGCGGCGTAGCGCCGCCGCCTCCCACTCGTCCGGGGCATTGATGGGGTTGATCAGGTTAAAGCTGGTGATCTTGCCCTTGATGCCATACATTTCGCCAAACTCGCCCATCATCTGCCGCAGGATATAGGCCGGATTCATCAGCGTCAGCTTCTTGCCCGAAGGCGTCACCAGATCGCGCTCGGGAACATGCGACAGGCCGGGATTGGGCGGCGTTCGCGCATCGGTGGGCACGTACACGCCGCCGTGGCGCGTGGCCCAGGTGCGAAAAGCCAGATCCTTGTTGAAGTTGCTGCGCGCTTCCTTCTTTGCCAGTTCATCGACATGCTCACGTTCGACATGCCGGTCCCAGACCAGCAGCCCGCCGATGACCGCAGTCCAGATCAGCGACGCCAGCAGCAGGATGCGCTTCGAGCGGCCCGATTTCATGATGATCCTTTTCGCATTGCTAATGATTGGAGCGCCGGGGTCCCGGCGCGCATCGGCAAGCTGAACCTGAAGATGCTGCCTTGGCCCTCGCCCGCCGATTCGGCCAGGATTTGCCCGCCGTGATGTTCGACGATCCTGCGGCACAGCGCCAGGCCGATGCCGTTACCCTCATAGGCGGCGCGGCTTTGCAGGCGCTGGAATACCTGAAACAACCGGGCGATCTGGTTGGGGATAATGCCGGCGCCATTGTCGGCGACGCTCATTTGCCAGTGGAGTACCGACGCCTCGCCGGCGCTCCTTGAAATGCCGCTGCTCGTTACCGTGACTTCCGGCGCGCGCCCGGCAACACGGAACTTGAGGGCGTTGCCGATCAGGTTTTGCAGCAGGCGCAGCATTTCGTCGCGACTGACGAACACGCGCGGCCAGTCGCCTTGAATGTGCACCACCGCCCGCGCTTCGGCAATCGCCGGTTGCAGGAACAACATTGCTTCGTCGAGCACGTCACGGCTTTCAACCCACACCGGCGGCTCGCCTTTGCGGCCGATGCGGGCGTAGTCGAGCAGCCCCAGCAGCATCGTGTCGAGTCGCTTGGCGCCGTCGATGGCGAAGTTGAAGTAGTCGCGCTGCTCGCCGTCGAGCTGATCGCCCATATGCTGCTGGAGCAGTTGCAGATAACTGGAAATCATGCGCAGCGGCTGGCGCATGTCGTGCGAAATGCTGTAGCTGAACTGTTCCAGTTCGCGGTTGGAACGCAGCAGTTCCGCTTCGGCCTGTTTGCGTTCGGTGATGTCCATGTGCGTGCCGACCACGCGTAGCGCCTCGCCCTTTGCATCCCGTTCAACGACCCGCCCCCGACTGAGTATCCAGACCCAGTGGCCGTCCTTGTGCCGCATTCGGTGCTCGCACTCGTAGCTCGGGGTCCGGCCGTCCAGGTGGGATTGCAGCGCGGCATCGATGGCGGCCCGATCATCCGGGCGCACCAGATTGCGCCAGCTGTCGACATGCGGCACGATCTCATCCGTGCGATAACCCAGCATCGAGCACCAGCGCTCGCTGAAGATCACTGCGCCGCTGGGCACTTGCCAGTCCCACATGCCCAGGTCGCCGCCGTGCAAGGCCAGTTCCATGCGCTCCTGGCTCGCCATGTCCTTTTGGCGAGTCTCCTGAAGATTCTGGTTAAGGTTGGCGAACTCGGTGGCGAAATGTTGCAGGTCAGCCTGGTCACGCCTGATTTCCCGATGCAGGGTCACCACGCGCCGACCGGCGAGCAGTCTGCCCAGCAACACATTCGGCTTCAGCGGTTTGGACAGAAAATCGTCCGCCCCCGCAGCAAAGGCTTCGACCAGATGCTCCTCCTGATCCAGGCTGGTCAGCAACAGAATATATATGGCGCGTCCGCTGGCTGTTTCGCGCAGCGCGCGGATCAGTTCGATGCCATCCATCTTCGGCATTTTCCAGTCGACAATCATCAGATCAGGGTGTTCGCCGAGCGCGAGTTCCAGTCCCTGGCGACCGTCCTCGGCCTCGATGCACCCATACCCGGCATCGGTCAGCAAATCCTCAAGGAAGGCGCGGACGACGCAGTCGTCGTCTACCACCAGCACACGAAAACCGTCCGCCGCCGCGCTCTTCTGCAGCGCGACGGGTTGTTCGAAGGGGGGCGCCGGCGGTGCATTCATCAATTCGGCAAACGCTGGCAGAACCTGTGCGGGCACCTCCAGCAGCCAACACCAGTCAGTCCAGTCACGGACAATGCCGTCGCACAGGTCCATAAGGTCATCGGCGCCGATGGAAAGCTTGCCGCCAAGCAAAAGCAGGTTGGCCATCATGGCACGCCGCTGGTCCTTGGCGGCCATGCAGATATCGGCGATTTCCGAGGCGAGCACGAGCGTCAGCAGCAGGCGCTCGGAGCGCGATCCGGCCCCGAAGTGCGCGGCCTCCGGTTGCTCGTGATAAGCCACCGGCTCGATCAGGCTGGCCGGGAATCCCCAGTCGGCCATCAACGCGGCGGTTAGATCGGCATGATCGAATTCGAAGGACCGCCGCTCCTGCGCCAGGCGCTCGAAGCCGGAAAGCGGTGCGATCTCCAGCAGTCGCGAATAGTCCTCCGGGGAAACACTGGCCAGGCCCAGCTCGCCAATGTGGGAGAGCAAGCCGAGAGTGAACGCCTCGTCACTTTTCATGAGGCGCGAGAAGGCGGTCAAGGCCTGCATGGCGACGGCGCGGGCGAGATTGCGCGACCAGAACGCGGGGTAGTTGAATGCGCGGCAGCCCAGAGAGCGCTTGTCGCTCATCAGTGAAAAACCCAGCGCCAAGCCACGCACGGCAGTCAGGCCCAGCATGCCGATCGCGTCCTTGATCGCCAGTATCGGTCGCGCTCCCCGGCCACGACAAGCGTTGGACAGCTTGATCAAGCGCGCGACCAATGCCGGGTCGGCCTGGATCGCCCGCGCCAGTTGCACGAACGACGTATTCTCCTGCCGCGTCAATTGCACCACGGCCAGCGCCGGACCTTTGGGCGAAGGCAGCAGGCCGGAGGCTTTGAGAGTCTCAAAACGGGCTTGCAGCTTGGGGTTCATTGGGCTACTCCGACCGGTAATTCGAACAGGACGCGGCAACCGCCGCCTGGCGTTTCTTCGATCCAGGCGCGCCCGCCGCAACTCTCCGCGATGCGCCGCACGATGGCCAGCCCAATGCCGGTGCTGGCGACATCGCCACCCGAACTCAAGCGCTCGAACACGCGAAACACCCGCTCGCGGTATTGCTCCTCGATGCCGGGGCCGTTGTCGCTGACGCGATAGCGCACCAGAGCGCCATCGTGTTCGCCGTCGATGGTGATTTTCAGCGGGGCACCGGTCGAAACCGCAGCTGCATCGCCGTCCTGCCAGCGCCGACTTTCTGCGCTGCCATGTTGCAGCGCGTTGTCCAGCATCGCCTCGAACAGGTCGACCAGTCGCGGCGCGTCGATCCATGCCGGCGGCAGCTCGCCCACGGTGATTTCGGCGCCCGCTGCGCCGATCCGGTCTTTCGCTCGCGCCAGTATCTTGGTGACCATCTGGCGCGCATCGACCGACTTGACCTTGTTGCGCGGCTGATCCGCCGCCAGATAACGCTCGATGTCGCGCAGCAGGTCCTTCTGGCGGCGCGCCTCCTGGCCGATGAAGTCCAGCGACAGCCGGGTTTCGCCATCGTCGGTCCCGTCGTTCAGTTGCCGGGTCAGCCGCTCGGCGTAAGTCGCCATGCGTCTGGCCGGCTCCTGCAGGTGATGCGCGGTGACTTCGGCAAAGCGTTGCAGATCGACATTGGATCGCTTGAGGGCTTCTTCCCGTCGCCCCAGGGTTTCCAACAGGCGATTGAAGCCAATGAGGAGGTCGCCGATTTCGTCCTGGCGGGTAATCGGCAGAGGCTGCAGCGGCTGCTTATCATCCGACAGGGCGGCCAGCGTTCTTACAGCAGTTAGCATCGGTGAAAGCTGGCGCTTTAACATCCACCAGGTCAGACTGCCCGCCAGCAGGGTGAGCAAGATCGTGGCCATCATCATGCGCTGCTGCATGGCGCGGATCGGGGCGAAGGCCTCTTCGACAGGCAAAGCGACCACCATGATCCAGCCCGTCACGGGAACGGCCTTGACCGAAGTCAACACGTCGATTCCAAGCGGATTGCGGAAAACGTTGGTACCTTCGTAGCCCTGCACCGCACGGTCGATCCATGGGCTGACCCCGGGGGCGGGGAGTGCTTCCATGACGCGGCTCTTGTCGGTGGCGCTGACAATCAACCGGGGCCGTGGTGCGATAAGCAGATAGCCGCCGCTCGTGCCGTAACGGTTTTGCGTAATATTGCCCAGAAAATTGGGCTGGCCCAGATCGGTCACCCCTGCCAGGGCTCCGATCACCTTGCCCCGAGAATCGCGAATGGGCACGGCCATGCCAAATTCCGGACTCTTCCTGTTCTTGGCCAGGTGCGGATGGCCGATGGTTGATTTACCCTCATTGAGCGCGGTGGCTATCGTGGCGACATCACTATGCTCGCCTCCGATCCGCCCTGCGGACAAGTGGGTATCGGCAATTCCCGTGCCCTCGCTGTTTACGACGACAACGCCCGCGTTGAATGGTCCCTGAAGAATCAGGCGCTGTTTCAGGAGCGTCTGCAAGTGCGCCGGATTGCCCAGAATGGCCGGGCTGATTATTCCGGCGACTTTTCCCAGCACGCCCAAGCGGTTTTCCAGCTCTTGATTGATCTCCGTGGCCACGAAAGAAACCGTCGAAGACTGCTGTTCGCCCAACAGGCGTTGCATATCCTCGCGCAGTTCCCTGCTGGCGTAGAACGCCAGCAACCAGAGGCCGACCACGAAAATAGCCAGCGTGAACAGGGTCACCCGAGTCTTGAGCGAGTGTAGCGAGAAGGGATTAGTCTCGGCGTATCGGTTCAAAATGGGGCTGTTCATGATTTTATCGGGAGGTCAACGCAGAACCGGCTGCCCTGATCCTCGCCCGCCGACTCGGCCCAGATTCGCCCGCCATGGTGCTCGGCGATCTTGCGGCACAGGGCCAGGCCGATGCCGGTGCCTTCGTAGGCGGTGCGGCCTTGCAGGCGCTGAAATACCTGAAACAGCCGACCGATCTGGTCGGGGACGATGCCGACGCCGTTGTCGGCGACGCACATCTGCCATGTCTTGTCGACAACTTCGCTGGTCACAATGACTTCCGATGTGCGCCCGGCGACACGGAACTTGAGGGCGTTGCCGATCAGGTTCTGCATCAGGCGCAGCATTTCATCCGGGCTGACGTAAATGCGTGGCCAGTCGCCCTCGATGTGCACCACCGCCTGCGCTTCGGCAATCGCCGGTCGCAGGAACAACAAGGCTTCGTCGAGCACGACGCGGCTTTCGATCCACGTCGGCGGCTCGCCTTTGCGGCCGACGCGCGAGTACTCGAGCAGCCCCAGCAGCATCGTGTCCAGGCGCTTGGCGCCGTCGACGGCGAAGTTGAAGTATTCGCGCTTTTCATCGTCGAGCTGATCTTTCAGGCCCATTTCGAGCAGTTGCAGGTAGCTGGCGATCATGCGCAGCGGCTGGCGCATGTCGTGCGAGATGCTGTAGCTGAACTGTTCCAGCTCGGCATTGGAGCGCAGCAGTTCCACCTCGGCCTGCTTGCGCTTGGAAATGTCGCGGGTAACGGCCAGATGCACCGTCTCGCCCTTGTCCTGCATGGGCACGGCGTGGGTCTCCAGCCAGCGCCGCCCGCCCTTGAGACCCAGCACTTCGTATTGCATCTCCATGGTTTCGCCGGCGAGCACCCGGTCCATCAACTCCGAATAGGCCGCGCGGTATTCGGGGGCGATGAGATCGATGACCTGACCTCCTGCCACCTGTTCCAGCGAGTCGGCCTCGATCATCGCCAGTCCGGCCGGATTCATGTGTATCAGGCGTCCTTGCGCATCTATTATCTTGATGCACTCCGGTTCGTTCTCGATGATGGTCCGCAGGCGGGATTCGCTTTCGGCGAGCCTGGCTTGCGCTTCCTTGCGTTCGGTGATGTCGAGCACCGTGCCGAAGGAACGCAGGGCCTTGCCGCTGGCGTCGCGCTCATGCTCGCAGCGCGCATGCCCCCAGCGCCGTTGCCCATCCGATTTGTGGATGATGCGGTATTCGATGTCGTAGCGTCCCCCTGCGTCCAACGAAGACAGGTAAGCCTGATTGACCATCTCGCGATCATCGGGATGGAGGGTCGCCAGGAACGTCTCGTAGGAGGCTCCGAATTCTTCAGGCGGCATGCCGAAAATGCGATACATCTCGGCCGACCATGTCAGCCGGTTGTGCACCAGATCCAGCTCCCAATTGCCAAGATGGGACATGGCCTGTGCCTCGGTGAGGTTATGCTGAACCGCCAGCAGAGCCTCCTCGGCCCGCTTGCGCTCGGTGATATCGCGGTTGCTGACCCGGCGCCCCATCGACTCGCCGATCCGACCGGAGATGGCCCGGCAGTGGTGGGTGATCCAGCGAATTTCGCCGTCGCGCCGCACGATGCGAAAATCCATCGCGGCCCCGTCTGGATCGGCAATCGGCTTGGCAATATCGCGCAGGTGCCGCTCCATCAATTGGCGATCCTCGGCATGCACGATGCGCAACAGCAGGCCCGGATCGGCGACAAACTCCTCCCGGCTATAGCCGGTGACGCGTTCGCAGGAAGGCGTCATGTAAAGAATTTCCTCCTGCGGCCCCTTCCAGTATTCCCAATCAAAAGTAAAGTCGGCCACGGTGCGGAATTTGGCTTCATGGCGAGCCAGGGCTTCCACCGCATTGGCCTGGCGTTTCCAGATGCGGTAAATCAGCCACGCCGCCAGGAAGGTAATCAGGGCGAAAAACACCGCCAGCGCAGCCTGCTGGGCGACAACATAACGCCACTCGGCGAGATAGTCCTCGGGGGACAGACCGACGGAGATGTAGAGAGGATGCGCGCCGATTTTGCGATAAGAGTAAGTGCGCGTGGTGGTGTCATTGCCGCTAAGGCCGGTGAATGTCCCGGCGGTGTTGCCCGCCGCGACCATTTCCCGCAATTCGGGCGCGACCGACTTGTTGCCTGTTGTGCCGCCCGCTTCCTGAAGTTCGGGATGGCGGACGATGATGGCCAGTTCGCCGTCGCGCAGCGTGACAACCCCGCGCGGCCCGACGTTGATGGCGGAAAATGTCTTGGAAAGTTGCTCCAGCGTGATCGCCACAAACACCACGCCGCCAAAGGAACCATCCGGCTGGTCGATGCGCCGGGCATGGACGATCACCCATTTCTGGTTGGCGCGGCTGATGTGGGGTTTGGGGATCACCAGTCCCGCATTGGGGTCATTGCGCAGGCGAATAAAATAGGGACGGTCAGCAAGGCTGATCTTCGCGCTGGGCACGACATCGCTGCCGTAAATGAGCAGCCCTTGCGCGTCGGCAATCCGCAGGGCGTCGACTCCCGGCAAACGGGAGCGCAGCCGCTCGATATAGGCATTCAACTCCTTGCCATCGACAGCGCCGCCGGCGCGTTGCTTTCTGTATTCGTCCATCACGGCCAACAGGGCCAGATCGGCAGTACCGATGGTGCCGGCGATTTCGTTTTCCATCACCTGCGTCAGGTTCTGGGTGGTGATCTCGGCCCGTTCCCGATACTGGTGGTGGCCCTGATGGATCGACAGCCCCACCAGGCTGCAAACGAACACATTGAGCAGAACAACGCCGCCCATCAGCCGGGCGCGAAAGCAGCCAGGCGACAGCAGTGTGACGCGCGGCTTTGGCTGGCCTGCTGGGTGCGATGTTGGTACCGGTTGCGGCATGGCCCTGAATCCTCTTATCCAAACAGCAAAAAAGTCTGAAACTCTTGCGGCGCCATATTACTGGCGTTTCCCATCGCCTGATGCCGTGGCTTCCCGCAGCACGGGAAGCACAACACAAAACCTGCTGCCCCGACCCTCGCCCGCCGACTCGGCCCATATCCGCCCGCCATGATGCTCGGCGATCTTGCGGCACAGCGCCAAGCCGATGCCGGTGCCTTCGTAGGCAGCCCGGCTTTGCAGGCGCTGGAATACCTGAAACAGCCGACCGATCTGGCCGGGGTGAATGCCGACGCCGTTGTCGGCGACGCACATTTGCCACTCCTTGCCCGCCGTCTCGCCGCTCACGGTAACTTCCGATGTGCGCCCGGCGACGCGGAACTTGAGGGCGTTGCCGATCAGGTTCTGCATCAGGCGCAGCATTTCGTCCGGGCTGACGAAAATCTGCGGCCAGTCGCCTTCGATGCGCACCACCGCTTGCGCTTCGGCAATCGCCGGTTGCAGAAACAACATGGCTTCGTCGAGCAGGGCGCGGCTTTCCACCCATGCCGCCGGCTCGCCCTTGCGACCGACGCGCGAGTATTCGAGCAGCCCCAGCATCATGGCGTCCATGCGTATGGCGCCGTCGCTGGCGAAGCCGAGGTATTGGCGCTTTTCGTCGTCGAGCCGATCGCCCAGACTCTTTTCCAGCAGTTGCAGGTAGCTGGCGATCATGCGCAACGGCTGGCGCATGTCGTGTGAGATGGCGTAGCTGAACTGCTCCAGTTCGGCGTTGGAGCGCAGGAGTTCCGCTTCGGCCTGCTTGCGCTCGGTGATGTCGCGATTGCTGGCACGGTGTCCGAGCGCTTGTCCGGCAGAATCATGGACAGGCCGGCAGGCATGGGATATCCAGCGGATTTCACCGCCTTTGGTGCGTATGCGGTAGTCAACCGGGATCGGCATACCCTGCGGCGTCAGGTCGTGGGTATGTCCGGCATAGAGCGGCAAATCGTCGGGATGAATGATCCGCGTCAGCAGTTCGGGGTCGGCATAGAACTCGTCCGACGTGTAGCCGCTGGTTTGTTCGCAAGAGGGCGACATGTAGCGGAACGTGCCGTCCGGCATGATCCAGTACTCCCAGTCAGCGGTGAAGTCCGCCACCGTGCGGTAGCGCAGCTCGCTTTCCTTCAAGGCTTCTTCCATCTGCCTGTGCTCCGTGATATCACGGGCAAAGACGAAAAAACGCTCGCCCAGCGCCGCCACGTAATGGGTGCTGACCTCCACGTTGATGACCTTGCCGTCCTTGCGGCGGTGCCGGGACTCGACTTTTGCCCGCCCGGTCTTCGTAGCTTCGCGAATGTGGGCCGCAGTTTCCTCGGGGGACTCTTCCACCGCGAAATCCTGGACACGCATTTGCAGGAATTCTTCCGGGGAATACCCCAGCATGCGGCAGATCGACTCATTGGCATCGACAATCCGGCCAAGGGAATCGTTGATCCAGAAGCCGTCGAGCGAGGTCTGAATAATGGTTTGATACTGTTCGGCGTTGCGCTGCTGTTCCGCCTCGTAGAGAGCTGCAACGTGATCGAAGTGACGTTGCCGCTTCTGGTTGAAATACAGTCCCAGGGATGTAGCCAGAACCAGCAGAACCCACAAGCCACCCTGTTCGTAGGCGTGCTCGCGCCAGGGGGCGAAGATGCTCGGCAGGTCGCGCGTAACGGCCACCACCAGCGGTTTGTCCATGGCCAGGTTGGCGGGTTTGATGACGCGCTGCGCCATCATGCGTTCCTCGCCCGTGACATAAACAATGCCCGTCATCACCGAGGCCTTCTGCCCGCTGTCACGGTGGCGGGTAAAGAAACTGCCGGGCGCACCCAGATCGGCGCCGTCGGTTCCGGGCCGCGCAGGGACCGTCAGGAACAGCTTGCCGTCGCCGTGAGCCAGGGAGGCCCACATGTCCGGCGCATAGCGAACCGAGTCCAGCAGGATATTGAAATACTCGGGATCCAGAGTCGCCGTTACAATTCCGGCGAATTCTCCGCGATCATCGACGAGCATCTTCACCAGGTTCATGGCGAAGACTCCGAGCACGGTTCCGTAGGGCTGCGAAACGTAGAGCCTGGCCGGATCGCGGTTCTGGCGGACGATCTGAAAATACTCCCGCGTGCGGAAATTGCGACCGAGGAGTTCCTCGCGATTGCTGGCGGTCGCCGTGCCTTCGGCGTCAAGAATGAGCAGGGTGCGCACTCCCGGCATGGCGTCGCTCAAGGTTTGCAGGCGGTGATTGAGCCGCGCCGTGCCGTCCTTTTCTGCCTTCACGATGGGCAGATCGCCACGAATCGAGTCCAGCGCCAGACTTGTCGCCAACAGTTGTTGCCCGAGGTTTTCATCGATGACCCTGGCTTGGTGGGCCAGCCGGTCACGTTCCCCGGCGTCGATGAAATCGTGGTCGGCGTATAGATTCCAGCCGATGACGCCGCCAACGATCAGCAAGGCGACTGCGAGAAGCAGCCACTGTGTGAAGGGAGAACTCGCTTTCAGTCGCTGCCTGATGCTCATGTCAGCCAGTTGCGGGGGGAGGCACTTCAAGTCTCCACTTGGCAACGCCTGCGAAATAATTTTCCGAATACGAAAGGGAGTGCTTGCACCCCCGTCTTGAACATTTTTCCACGCTCCGTTACAGCGACGCCCTCATCTCCGAAATTGGCAACCACGGGTTGTGCAGGCGATATCGCGAATTCAATGTTGCCGGGGCAAGGAAACTGCTGTCAACGCCATCCGGCCCCGGTTCAATGAGGCCCAGCCACAGCGCGCTGAGTTGCACTATCCGCGCCACCGTCTCGGTCTCGTAGGGGCCGAAATATCGAACTTCACGGCCATACGACGAACGGTTCGCACCTGCCGGCCAAACGGCCAAGTAATACCCGTTCGCCAGCGCCGCGCCGTCGGCCTTTTCGTAGCGACAGGCGCGCCGCCTCGAACTCACCACAAATTGCGGGCAGGCAACACTGATAATTTCACACTGGACCAGTTTGTCCGGTTTACTCATGTTCATTTTCTGCGGATTCACGACTGCGCCCCGCTCAGTAACGGGCATTGATCCAGCGGCTGTCCGCTGCATTTTCCTTGCACGGCGTCGAGATGGCGGCAATTGGTGCACAGCAGCGCCCGTACCGTGGTCATGGCGTCGGACGAATAGTCGCCGGCCCTGACGAGATCATCGGTCAATATCCCAAGAAAAATAAGGTTCTTGCGCAGCGGAGCATCCACGGCGAGGCGCTCCACCCAGTGCCGGCTTACCCACCAGATCGCGTGCAGAAGATGCTCGCTGGCAACACCGTCAGCCGAGAGGGGCGGCGGTGCGGTGCTCGGCGAACTGTGTATATGAACGGATTGCATGGTAGGCCTACGAGCCTGGGATTAACGATGGATCGCCTCTTCCGGTCTGCGGACATTGAGCAAAAAAATCTCCTGACCGCCGGTCGCCATCCGCGACAAGTTGAGTTCGATCGTAAACATAAGTCCGCCAGCGTCCTTCGCCTCGAATCTTCGCCACTCGCCATCGGCGCAAAGGTGGACGAGATATCTGGCGCCATAGCTCGGCGAGTTCCCGCCGAGAAGCAGACCCGTGATGAAATCCGATATCCACCTTCCCATCAGGCGGCCCCGACCGGCGCCGAATATCTTCTCGGCGGGCCCACCACTGCTGAGAATTCTGCCCAAGCGATCCAGCATCAGGGAGCCGTGCTGGTGATCGTTCGCGAAATTGGCGATGGCACCGAGCATGTCCTGCTTTGGCGCAGCCTGCCGTAGCGCTGTCGAACTCTGGTCGATCATGATGTACCCCCGTTGACGACGCTTCGCGGGATTGGCTGCAAGGTCCGCGCAAGGCGTTGCGTATGGGCGAAAGATATGCCGCGCCGGAAGCCGTGGGAATACACCCTTCCCCGTATTCTTGATACCGGTGGAACGGTAGGTGGGAGCGCTCCCGGCGACTCAGGGCAGAATCAGGCCGGTGCGTATCGCATATCGGGTCAGATCGACCACGTTGTGTATGTCAAGCTTGCGCATCAGGTTGCGGCGGTGAACGTCGACCGTGCTCGCCGAAATATGCAGTCCGGCGGCAACTTCGGCAGCGCTCCTGCCTTCCGCCAGCAGGGTGGCCACCTGGAGTTCGCGCCGCGACAGCGGGCGGTGGTCGGGATCCGCAGCCGGGGATCGCGCATTTCGCAGGCTGTCGGTCACCACTGCGGTGACTTCCGGGCAGAGATAGCTGCCCCCTTCGATCACGCGACGAATGCCCTGTTTCAACTCGGCGCCGGCCGCCGACTTGACGATGTAACCGCGAGCGCCCGCATCGAGCATCTGCTGCACGGTGCGTCGATCCAGGTAGGTGGACAAGGCCAGCACCTTGATCTCTGGATGTATGGCGAGCAAGCGTCGCGTAGTCTCGATGCCCGACAGTCCGGGCATGGCGACATCCATGACGACAACGTCGGGCGTCAGTTCTTCCGCCACCCGCAGCGCCGTCTCGCCATCGCCGACTTCCGCGACGACTTGCATGCCGCTGTCCCGTTCCAGCACCACGCGCAGAGCCTCGCGGACCATTCTATGGTCATCGACCAGCATGATCCGGATCATGGCGCTGGGAACTCCCTTGCCGCAACGGAGTAGGGCACGGTCAGGGTGACCGCAGTACCGTAGCCGGGGCTGCTGTCGACTTCCATTTCGCCTCCCGTATTGACAATGCGTTCGTAGATGGAACTCAGGCCGAAACTATGTTGCCCCGACAAGGCGCCGGCGGAACTGGCCGGATCGAAGCCATCGCCGTCATCGCTGACGACAAGCGTTAGGCGGCTCTCGTCGCAAAGGAAAGAAAGACTTGCTTCGCTGACCCCGGCATGCTTGGCGACATTGATCAGGAGTTCGCGGGCGGAACGATAAAGGATGGCCTGTATCTCGTCGGTAAACGGCTTCGGCTCTCCTTCGAGGTCGACATGTACGGCAAGACCATATCCGCGCTCCATTTCCTCGGCCAGCCATTCCAGCGCGGGCACGAAGCCGAGCGTGCGCAGGATCGGCGGACTCAACTGCTGGGTGATCATCCGCGCCGACTGTTCGGCCTGGCTCACCAGTTCCAGCAGTTGATTGTCTGAAGACCGGCGCGAGTCACCGGCAAACGAGCTCAGCTTGATCTTGATAACCGCCAGCAACTGACCGAGGTTGTCATGCAGTTCCTGCGCCAGAAAGCGCCGTTCGCGTTCTTCGGTCATGGTCAACTGCGCTGAAACCCTGCGCAATTGTTGCGTCCGGAGGTTGACCTGTTCCTCGAGTCCCGCCGCCATTTCGAGTATTCGTTTTTCGGCGCGCTTGCGCTCGCTGATGTCCACCTTGATGGAGACGAAATGTTGAATCGCGCCACCGCTTCCCAGCACCGGCGCAATGGCCATGGCTTCGTCGTACAGCGTGCCATCCTTGCGTCGATTGACGAGTTCGCCACGCCACTTCTGCCCGGACAGGATGGTCTGCCACATGTTCCGGTAGAACGCCTGATCGTGCCGGCCCGACTTCACCAGTTCGCCAGGATTTCGACCCAGCGCCTCTGCCGCCGGGAATCCCGTTAGCTGCGTAAAGGCTGGGTTGACCCACTGCACCCGGCCCTCGATGTCGGTAATCACGATGCCATTGGCGGCCGACTTCAGTGCCGCCTCGAAAAGTCGCAAATGCGATTCGAGTTTCCCGCGCACCAGCGCATAGCGCACCGCGCGCGCCAGAACAGTGTGATCGAGCTGGCCCTTGACCAGATAATCCTGGGCGCCGGCTTGCAACGCCGCGAGCGCAAGATCGTTGTCATCGTGCCCGGTGAACACCACGATGGGGATGTCGGGCAGGGCGGTGTTTATTGCTTCTACCGTCTCGATCCCCGACGAATCGGGTAGAAAAAGAGCGGGCAGAACCAGATCCGGCGTCATGTGGCCGGCGGCCAGGATTGCTTCGGCCAGAGTCTCCGCCCGGACCAGCGATGACTTGTCGTCGTCATGCCAGAATCCGGCCTGCCGCAAATAGGCATTGACCAGGCCGAAATCGCCGGGATCGTCCTCCACTACCAGAATCGACAAGGCTTGCGGAACGGTGTCGATGACACCGACCCCAGACATCAGGGAGGGCCGGTTGCTCAAGAGCCTGGCAGCGGAATCGCCTGTGCTCCCGTGTTTCATGGTCAGGGATCGATCCGGTCGATCACGATCCTCAGTCCTTCGGCCTCCGGACTCCACCGCTGCGCTCACGCGCCCTGGCAATGCTGGCTTCGACCATGCGCGCATCTTCGCTGCCGGGTTCGAGCTGGGGCAACAGTCGTTCCCAGAGCTTTGCCGCCTCGGCATGGCGCCCGCCCTCAAAAGCCTCGCCGCCACCCATGAACAAGGCGAGCATGTTGTTGGGTTCGAGACGCAGTGCCTGTTGCACCAGCGCGCGCGAACGATCGTCGAATCCACCGTTCTTCTGCACCAGTGTTTCCGCAAGCTCGGCGAGGAATTCGGCATTCTTGTTGAGATCAGGCCCGATACGGACAAAAGCGCGCTCGGCATCGTCCCAGCGGCCCAGCGACTTGTAGGAGCGCGCCAGCATTGCCCAGCCTTCCGGGTTCTCGGGATTTTGCTCCAGCTTTTTCGCCAGCTTGACCACCAGTTGATCCATCTCGGCGGTGGCTTGCTGCGTCTGCACGGTGACGGGCAGCACCGCCTTGGGACTGCCCAGCAGCGCATACAGCGCAACGGCGAGGAGCGGCAGCAGGACGGCCAGAACGATTCCGCCGCTGCGACTGGCGCTCGGGGAAACGACAACTTCGATGGCCGCCGTATCGTCGAGCAGTTGCCGCTGCAACTCTTCGCGCGCTTCGGCCAGGTCGGCGTCGGACAGCGTGCCGTTATCGTGATCGCATTCCAGCTCGCCAAGACGGTCGCGATGGATGACGGCATTCAGCGCCGGCAAAGAGTCGGCGCTGGCGAGACGGCGAGCGCTCCACCAGGGGCGCAACAGCAGCGCCAGAGCAACGACGACCAGCGCCGCCGCAGCAAGATAAAAGGAGGTCATGGCTTGGATTGGTCCAGCAAGGCCGCAGCGCGGCGGTGTTCTTCATCGGATAGCCTGGGCGCCGCCTCTTCCCTGACGCGTCGCCGCAGGAAAACAATCAGCGCGACAATGCCACCCGCCAGCAGCAGGAAGGGGCCGCCCCAAAGCAACCAGGTGGTCGGTTTCACCGGTGGCCGGAAACGCACGAAGTCGCCGTAGCGGGCCACCATGAAGTCGAGAATTTCCTGATCGGACTTGCCTTCGCCGATCATGGTGCGAATCTCGCGGCGCAGGTCCAGCGCCAGTTCGGCATGCGAGCCGGCCAGCGATTCGTTCTGGCAGACCAGGCAGCGCAACTCTTCGCTGATTGCCACCATGCGCTTTTCCACCGCCACATCGGTCGCCATCGGCGCGGCCTCTTTGGCCGTTGCCGCGCCGGCGAACATCAGGGCACAACAGAGCAATATGCTACGCAGCTTCATTTCGACAACTCCGCGACCAGTGGCAGTATTTGTGTTTTCAGCGATTCCGGCGTGATCGGGCCGGTATGCTTCATGCGAATCGTGCCGGCCTTGTCGATGACATAGGTCTCCGGTACGCCATAGACGCCGTAATTGATGCCGACGCGGCCATCGGCATCGACGGCGGAAAGCAGGTAGGGATCGCCGAACCTTGCCAGCCAGTTCTTCGCGTCAGCACCCTGATCCTTGTAGTTCAGGCCGATGATGGGCAGGTCATTTTGTTTCGAGAAAGACACCAGCAGCGGATGCTCCTGGCGGCAGGAGACGCACCACGACGCCCAGACATTGAGCAGCCAGACCTTGCCTTTCAGGTCAGTTGGCGAAAACGTCTTGTCGGCTGCGGCCAGTTGCGGCAGCGTAAAGGCGGGCGCCGGCTTGTCCTTCAGCGGCGACGGCAGATCGCGCGGGTTGAGCGTGAGGCCAATGGCAAGAAAGATCACCAGGACGAAGAAAACCGCCAGCGGAATCAGAAAACGCTGCTTCATGCCGCGACTCCCGCCGTGACGCCAGCACCGACTTTGACACGCAGACGGTAACGGCGATCCAGCATGGCAATGAGGCCGCCCAGAGCCATCAGCAGGCAGCCGCCCCAGATCCAGTCGACGAAGGGCTTGTAGTAAACCCGCACGCTCCAGGCACCCTTGTTGCCGAGCGGTTCGCCGAGCGAGACATACACGTCGCGCGTGAATCCGGCGTCGATGGCGGCTTCGGTCATGGGCATCTGCGACGAGAAATAACTGCGCTTTTCGGGGTACATGGTCTTCAACACGCGGCCATTCTTCGATAGTTCGACGCTGCCCACGGCGGCGCGGTAGTTGGGGCCGGGGGCGTCTTTCACGGTCAGCAGGCGGAAACCGTAACCGCCGACCTGCACGGTATCGCCCGGCTCCATGCGGACATCCTTTTCCTCCTGATAGCCGCCGACCATGGCCACGCCGAAAACGAATACGGCAATGCCGAAATGCGCAATGTGCATGCCCCAGAATGCGGCGGAAGGCTTGCCCGTCTTCATGCGCTCGATGATCTGGAACACGCCGCTGGCGACGATCCACACCGCGAGCAAGGAACTTATCGCGGTAAGCGGCGTCCAGGCGCCCATCAGCAGCGGCAGGCCGATGCCGGCGATGACAGCCAGCGCCAGGCTCACGCGCAAGCGGCGGGCAATGGCCTTGGGGTCGGCGTGTTTCCAGCGCGCCATGGGGCCGATCGCCATCAGCAGCAATAGCGGCACCATGACCGGTACGAAGACGGCGTTGAAGTACGGCGGGCCGACCGACAGCTTGCCCATGCCGAGGGCATCGATCAACAGCGGGTAGATCGTGCCGAGCAACACGCTGCCGGTGGCGACCACCAGCAGCACGTTGTTCATCAGCAGCAGGGTTTCGCGCGAGACCAGACCGAAGTTGCCGCCAGCGCCGACCTTGGGCGCGCGCCAGGCGAACAGCGTCAGCGAAGTGCCGACCACGACGGCCAGCAGCACCAGGATGAACACGCCACGCCGAGGGTCGGAGGCGAAGGCGTGCACGGAAGTGAGGACGCCGGAGCGAACCAGGAAGGTGCCCAGCAAGGAGAGCGAAAACGCCGCGATGGCCAGCAGCACAGTCCAGTTTTTGAACGCGCCGCGCTTTTCGGTCACGGCCAGCGAATGAATCAGCGCGGTGCCCACCAGCCAGGGCAGGAAAGAGGCATTTTCCACCGGGTCCCAGAACCACCAGCCGCCCCAGCCCAGTTCGTAATACGCCCACCAACTGCCCAGCGCAATGCCCAGCGTGAGAAACACCCAGGCCGCCGTGGTCCATGGCCGCGACCAGCGCGCCCAGGCCGCATCGAGTCGGCCGGAAATCAACGCCGCGATGGCGAAGGCGAAGGCCACCGAGAAGCCGACGTAACCCATGTAGAGCATCGGCGGATGAAACACCAGGCCGGGATCCTGCAACAGCGGATTGAGATCGCGCCCTTCGGCGGCGGCGGGCAGCAAGCGATCAAAGGGATTGGAGGTGAACAGAACAAAGGCCAGCAAGCCGATACCGACCAGGCCGAGTACCGCCAGCACGCGCGCCACCATGACTTCGGGCAACCGGCGCGAGGCCAGCGACACCGCCGCGCCCCAGCCGGCCAGCATCAGCACCCACAACAGCAGCGAGCCTTCATGGCCGCCCCAGACGGCCGAAAATCTGTAGAGGCTCGGCAACTGCGTGTTGGAATGCTGGGCGACGTAGCTCACCGAGAAATCATTGCCGAGAAAGCTTTGCGCCAGGCAGCCAAAGGCGACGGCAACCAGCAGAAACTGGGTTTGCGCAGCCGGTCGTGCCAGCGCAATCCATTGCGCCTGGCCTTGCCGTGCGCCCACAAGTGGCAGCACCCCCTGCGCGATGGAAACCACAAAGGCGAGGATGAGGGCGAAATGTCCGAGTTCGGGAATCATTGCTTGAGGGTCCTCTGCGCGCGCTGCGCCTGCTCGATGGCATGCTGGGCCTCGGGCGGCATGTAGTTCTCGTCATGCTTGGCGAGCACTTCGGAAGCGGTAAACAGTCCATCAGCCGCCAGTCGGCCCTGCACCACCGCCCCTTTGCCCTCCCGGAACAGGTCGGGGAGGATGCCGGTGTAAGCGACAGGGATGTCCTTGACCGTGTCGGTGACGACGAAACGTACGGTCATGTCCTGGCGTTTGACCGTACCCTCCTTGACCATGCCGCCGATACGGAAGGCCTTGCCTTGCGGCGCCTTGCCGGCCGCCACTTCAGAGGGCGTGACATAGAGGGCGATGTTGCTGTCGAGCGCGTTGAGCGCCAAGCCGGCGGCGATGGCCAGCGAGGCGAGTCCGCCGACAATCAGGGCGATGCGTTTCTGTCTGGGTTTCATGAATTCTTTTGCTGGAGTTCGAGTTCATCGGCGAGTCGTTCGCGGATCAGGCTCTGGCGAACTTCGCTAAGACGCCGCTTTGCCAGAAAAGGTTCCGCAAACATGAGCAGCGCGCAAGCACCGAAGCTGCCCCAGACGTAAAAGGCGTAACCGCCCATGGCGAAAAATTCGTCGATGCTATGCCACTGCATGTTTCACCCATTCCGTGTGTCGCTCGCGTTCAAGGATGATGGCGCGTACCCGCGTCAGCGCCACCGCTATCGAATACATCCAGAAGCACAGCGCCATCAGCAGCATGCCCCAGAGCATGGTGTGCGCCATCGAGGGCGCCTTGTTCATGTTGATGGTGGAGCCCTGATGCAGGGTGTTCCACCACTTCACCGAGAAATAGATGATGGGAATATTCACCACGCCGACCAGTGCCAGAATCGCCCCGGCCTTGTCGGCGCGGCGCGGATCGTCGATCGCCGCCTGCAACGCCATGAAGCCCAGATAGAGGAAGAACAGGATCAACTCGGAAGTCAGGCGCGCATCCCACACCCACCACGCGCCCCACATCGGCTTGCCCCACAGGGCGCCAGTCCACAGGGACAGCAGCGCCATCAAGGCGCCGGTGGGCGCAATCGCCTGCGCCATCATGCCCGATACCCGCGTGTTGAGCGCCAGGCCGAGACCGGCCCAGAAGGCCATGATCAGGTAGAGAAACATCGACATCCATGAGGCCGGCACATGGACGAAGATGATGCGATAGCCTTCCCCTTGCTGCGCATCCGTCGGCGCCACGAAAAACGAAATCCACAGCCCGGCAATGCCGAAGGCAATGGCGGCGGCCCAGAACCACGGGATCATGCGTCCGGCGAGCGGATAAAAACTCTGCGGGCTGCCGAACTTGAACCACTGAATAATCGACTGTCTCACTCCAGTGCAACCCTCAAAGCGGCCGTGGTCGCCCACGGCGCAAAAAAAACAGCCAAGGCCAGCATTGCTGCCAGCAATGACAAATGACCCCCCGCGCCGAGACCGGCGATGTGGGCCTCCACCGCGCCCGCGCCAAAAATCAGCGCCGGAATGTACAGCGGCAACACCAGTAGCGCCAGCAACACGCCACCACCACGCACGCCCAGCGTCAGCGCCGCACCAATGGCCCCGATCAGCGACAGCAACGGAGTACCCAGCAACAGCGCCAGCATCAGAATGCCCAATGCTGACGCGTCAAGATCGAACTGCACGCCGAGTACGGGCGCCAGCAACACCAGCGGCAAACCGCACAACAGCCAGTGAGCCAGTATTTTACCTGCAACCAGCAGCCCCAAAGGCGACGGCGAAAGGGCCATCTGTTCCAGTGTACCATCCACATGATCGGCCGCAAACAGGCGCGGCAAGCCGAGCAGGGTCGCCAGCAGCGCCGCAACCCACAGAATGCCGGGGGCGATTTTCCTCAGCAGCGCGGGTTCCGGTCCTATCCCCAAGGGAAACAGGCTGGTGACGATAACGAAGAAGAACACAGCCGTCAGCACTTCGCTCTTGCGCCGCATGGCCAGCAGCAGGTCGCGGCGTACCGTGGCAAGAAATGAGTTCATAGCATCAGCGCCTTGCCGCCCGGCACGGGCAACGGCTGGTGGCTGGTCAGCACCGCCATGCCGCCTACGGCGAGATGTTCGCCAATCAGTTCGCCCAGCAACTTGACTGCGGAAACATCGAGTGCATTGAAGGCTTCGTCGAGCACCCACAGGACCGCCGGTCGCGTCAGCAGGCGAGCCAGCAGCACGCGCCGCTTCTGGCCGGCGGACAGCACGCGCACCGGCAACTCCTCGCGACCGCGCAGGCCAAGCCGGATCAGGGCAGCCATCGAGGCGTGTTCATCAAGTTCGATGCCGTCGAGCGCGGCGGCGAGACGCAGATTTTCCAGCGGCGTCAGGTCTTCCTTGACCGCCGCGTGGTGTCCGAGATAAATCATGTCGCGACGAAATTCGGCCGATGGTGTCGGCTCGTTGCGCCAGAGGATCGTTCCCGCGTCAGCCGGGGAGAGGCCGACCAACAGACGCATCAGGCTGGTCTTGCCGGCGCCGTTTTCACCTTGCACATGCAGCCATTCGCCAGGGGCGAGCGAGAATCCGACGTTGGCAAAAAGGCGGCGTTCACCGCGCGAACAGGCGAGATCGGAAACATTAAGCATGGCGCAATTGTGCCCGAAGTTGCCTGTTTAAGGCTTGAGCAAGGTCAAGCCGGCGTTTGCCCTCCTGTTACCGCCATTACAATCAACCCATGTCGCCTTCCATTCTGCTGCCGTTGCTGGCTGTTGCAGCCCTGTTTTCGCTGGCGACGGCGGGAATATTGCTGCTCGTCGGGCACGGCGCACCGCAACTGGCGGCTCATGTCGCCTTTGCGCTGGGGATATTGCCGCTGATTCTGGCGGCAACGGGCTATTTTGTCCCGGTGCTGACACGCAGCGCCGACGCGTGCGTTGCCAGGTCGTGGCCGCCACTGCTGGCGTGGGCGGGAGGATTGATGGCGGTTGTCGCATTTGCCGGCGACTTTTCTTCGCACCTGTTGAGTCTGGCGGCAACGCTCGCCGGGATTGCCGCGCTGGGCGTCGGCAGTTGGACCCTGATTCGGACTCGCCATATGTTCGGTCCGCGCCATCGGGGTCTGGACTGGTACCTTGCCGCACTGAGTTTCCTGTTGTTGGCGCTGTTGGCAGTTGCGCTGATGTCCTGGTTTCCTGCCCTGCGCAACGCCCTGCGCCTGTTTCATCTGCATGCCAATTTGCTGGGCTTTGTCGGTGTTGCCGCATTGGGCACCTTGCAGGTACTGCTGCCGACCTGCCTCGGGCAGGCGGACCCCGATGCCGCACTGCGGCTACGACGCGATATCAAATGGGCCGTGGCGGGGGCTCTTCTTGTCGCGATCGGGGCTTCACTGGCACCGTCTCTTGCGCTGATGGGCGCACTGATTTACGGCATTGCCGTGGTCCGTATGCTGAACGCCTGGCACCGCCGTTTCGGCGCGGCATTGCTGCAAACACATGGCGCGGCGCCCTCGCTTGCGGCTGCCGCACTGGGTTTGCTCGGCCTGCTCGTTCTTGGCGCGGCGCATGGTTTCGGCTGGATGCCGGCGCGCCCGGCGGTCGCCGGTTTTGTCGTCGCCTTCCTGCTGCCGTTGGTCAGCGGCGCCGCCGCCCACCTGCTGCCGGTCTGGCTACGACCGGGCGCCCAGGGGCCGTGGCATTACGCCTTGCGTGCCAGGCTCTGCCGCTGGGGCGGTCTGCGCGGTTTGTTGCTGTTGTTGTTGGGCCTGGCCATTACCGGGCTTTGATTCGTGCCAGCAGGGGAGGCACGATGAGCTTGTGCAGCGGCCAGACCGGCACCATGTAAGCGCGCCCCAGAAGATTGCGCAGGTGAATCACCGTCGATAGGACGACGGCATCGCTGCGCCCGTCAAACGTTTTGCGCAGAGAGACTTTCGCATCGAGGTGTTTGTCCGCCTCGACAAGAATGACTTCGCGATCCGAAATGAAGAGGATCGAAAAAATTCCGACACGATCACCCGGCCGGTACGCATCCGCCGGCTTCGTCGGGTCGATGTCGTCGAGATGCCCGAGATGCTTCAGGCCGAACATGGCCACGACCCGGTCTCTGACCGCCATCAGGCCATTGATCCACGCCGGAGTTTTCGCCATTAGATCGATGTAAATTTGCAGCGCCGGACGATTGCCTCCGTCAATCCGTACTTCGAACGCATCGAACAGGTCCGCATCGGCAAGGTACTTGCCGATCTCGCTGTGCGCCGAAATTCTTGTTGCATTAACCATGGAACTCCCGTGACAAACGCCCGGCGCATGCGGATCGGCGGACTGCCGACGTCAAAGCGCCGACCCCAAAAACAATTTCGCCGCAGTCATTGGAAAAAATGCGATAGCATAGCGACTTGACCAACCCGCAGGAGAACGTCATGGCCCGCAAAAAGAAACTCGATTTCAGCAACATCGCAACGGATCGCAAGAAAGACAACCTCAACCAAAAGGATTTCTGGGCGAGGTATGGCGTCACCCAGTCGGGCGGCTCCCGCTATGAATCCGGTCGCAATATCCCCAAACCGCTGGCGATCCTGCTTTGGCTGCACCGCTCCGGAAAGATCAGCGACAAGGATCTCGGCGACGCCCTGAAGTAGTCAATCGCGGGCAAGGATCGGTGCCGGAATGCCGGCGCCCCGGGATCCCGCTTAATCATGCATGGTCACCTGGCCATCACGATTCTGGCGGCGACGGTCGAGCCACCATGCCAGCACGGGCAGTACGACAAAGGAGCCGGGCAGCACCATCACCACCAGATAGGGGGAGAGGTACGCCAGCGCTCGTAGCTGCTCTTGCAGAGCGGCCCGCTCGATGCTGGTCCAGCGCTCGCCGTTGCGGGGTTTCATCAGCAGCGGCATGAGGCCGCGCACTTTGACCATTTCATTCAGCAGTTGCTTGCGTTCGCGGTCCTGCGCGGCGAGCATTTTCTGCGTCAGACTGGGCGAAACGCGTAATCCGGTGGCCAGCGAGGCTTGGCGACCGGCCTCTCTGGTTTCCTTGCGTGACCTGAAGCGTGGAAACGACACTGTGCGATCAAGCCGCCTGGCGGCGCTCCAGAAAAATACGCAACCTGCGCCACGCCTGCCAGCCGACAAAGGCGCGGCGCCCCCAGCGCCAGGCGCGGTTCGGTCGAATGACGATCAGCGCGACACCGGCGGCGGCGACAAGCTGCGGGTTGCGGCGCATCCAGCGGGCGCCCTCGACGGCGCAGTCTGCTGCGGTGAAGACAGGCGCCAGTCCTGCGGCGTAACGACCAAAGTCGGCGCGCAAGCTTTCGCCAGCGATCTGGAGCCGCTGCTTCCTTAACGCAAGTTCCAGCGTCGTGGCGCTCACTGCGGTCCCGCGCCGTCGCTTGTCGCCAGGGCATCCCGGTCTTTGCGCAGTTCCGCCAGGCTGGCGGAAAACAGTTTTGAACCTGAGCGCGCCAGACTCATCGCCAGGCTCAGGCAAACGATTCCGGCACCGAGGAAAAGAGCGGAAAAAACGCCCAGTGCCAGCAGCCGGTGGCTATCCCATAGCAGCACGGTGAGAAAGATGGCGAGGAATACCAAGCCCACGGCAACGAGAAAAAATGCCGCCGCGCCGTAAGCCAGCAGGGAAACCAGCCGCACCCGCTCCTCAGCGAGTTCTACGCCGATGAGTTCGAGGCGGTTGTGAAGCAGGGTAAGGCCGGTCTTGAGCAAGCCCTTGGTTGACGCGAACAGGCCGCGCTGGTCCGTCCCCTTACCCGTTGCATCACCCATCGCCGAATTCAGCGACGACCGATCAGCAGGCCGACGATGAAACCGAAGCCGGCGGCCACACCCACCGAACGCCACGGATTGTCATGCACGTAGTCATCGGCAACACGACCGGCCTGCTTGGCCTTATCCACCACCGCCGCTTCGGCTTCCGCCAGCTTGATCTTGGCGGCGGAAAGACGATCCTGGGTCTTGGCGCGAATGTCGGCAAGCTTGTCCCCGGCCTGTCCCGCAGTGGCGCGCAGCAGTTCTTCGGTGTCGGCGATCACCAGCTTTACATCGGCAATCAGTTTGTCCTTGGTGACTTCACTCATGTCGTTCATGCTTTTCTCCTGAATTGAAAGACTGAAACCCCAAGGCTACCGACTTTGTCGTTGCACTGCAATGATGTCTGTCATGGCAGCGCCAACTCGTAGTCAATCGTCAGTGGCGCATGATCAGAGAAGCGTCGATCCTTGAAGATCTCCGCATGACGCGCAGCGGCAGCCAAACCGGGCGTGGCAATCTGGGAGTCGATGCGCCAGCCGACATTGTTGGCCCATGCCTGGCCCCGGTTTGACCACCAGGTGTAGGCTTCGCCGGTCGCGTCCGGCAGAAGGCGGCGATGCACGTCAATCCAGCCCATGTCGTCGAAGACGGACGACAACCAGGCGCGCTCTTCGGGCAGAAAGCCGGAGTTCTTCTGGTTGGATTTCCAGTTTTTGAGGTCGATGGGTCGATGCGCGATGTTCCAGTCGCCGCACAGCAGAACTTCTCGCCCGTCGCGCCGGGCCTCGCTGGCGAGGCGTTGCAGTTGCGGCCGAAACCGATCGAGAAAGCGAAACTTGGCCTGCTGGCGTTCCTCCGAGCTGGACCCCGACGGCAGGTAGAGCGAGACCACCGACAGCTTGCCAAAATCGGCTTGCAGGTAACGGCCCTCGGCGTCGAACTCGGCGTTGTCGAAGCCTTCGACGATGCGGTCGGGCGCTCGCCGGGAATAGATGCCGACGCCGCTGTAGCCCTTCTTCTGCGCAACATGAAAGCAGCCGACGAATCCCGGCGGATTGCGCAACACAGGAGTCAGGTCGACAAGTTGCGCCTTGAGTTCCTGGACGCAGACGATGTCGGCCTGCTGCATCGCCAGCCAGTCGAAAAACCCCTTGGCGGCGGCGGAACGGATACCATTGAGATTCAGAGTGAGTATTCGGAGCATGTGCTTCCGCATGTAGAATGCGTTTGATGAATGCGAACGTCGCCTTTGCCGATACCGGCGCTGCCGCCAGCACCGTTTCCAGTGATTTGAGCCGCGAGTTTATCGCCTTCGCCTGCGAGCTGGGCGTGCTGCGCTTCGGCGAATTCAAGACCAAGGCGGGACGACTGAGCCCTTATTTCTTCAATGCCGGCTTGTTCAACGACGGCGCTTCGCTGTCGCGTCTGAGCGATTTCTACGCGCGCCGCATCCAGGCGACCGGCGTTCGTTTCGATGTGCTGTTCGGGCCCGCCTACAAAGGCATACCGCTTGCCGCAGGGACGGCGATGGCGCTGGCGGGCCTCGGGCGCAACACGCCCTACGCCTACAACCGCAAGGAAGCCAAGGACCACGGCGAAGGCGGCACGCTGGTCGGCGCGCCGCTCACGGGGCGCGTGCTGATCATCGATGACGTGATTTCAGCCGGCACCTCGGTGCGCGAATCGGTCGACCTGATATGCGACGCCGGGGCGATACCGGCTGCGGTAGTGATTGCGCTTGATCGCCAGGAGCGGGGCCAGGGCACACTGTCGGCTGTGCAGGAAGTTGAACGGAATTACGGCATTCCGGTAATCAGTATCGCCACTTTGACCGACCTGATCGATTACCTTGCCGGCAATCCGGAACTGGAAAGCAATCTTGCCGCCGTGCGTGCTTACCGCGTTCGTTACGGCATCGAGTGATATTCTGTCCTCTGAGAATTAGGGAGATACCCATGCGTCTGATTTCCGCCCTGCTGTTTGCTTCTTCCGCCCTGCTTGCCTTGGATGCCGCCGCCCAGACGCGCATCTTTTGTTGCGACGACGCCAGCGGGCGCAAGGTGTGTGGAGACTTTTTGCCCGTTGCGTGCCAGGGTCGAGCCTATGAAGAGCGCGACAATCGCGGCTTCGTATCCAAAATGGTCGAGGCGCCGCTGACCGAAGCGCAGCAGGCGCGCCGCGATGCGGAGAAGGCCAAGAAGGAAGAAGACAAGAAGAAGGCCGCCGAGGAACGCCGCCGCACGCTTGCCTTGTTGTCAACCTATTCCAGCGAAAAGGACATCAACTCGGCGCGGGATCGCGCCCTGGCCGAAGTCGACAAGAACCTGAAGCAGGCCCAGCAGCGGCTGGAAGAGGCGAACAAGAAGAAGAAGAAGCTTGAAAGCGACAAGGAGTTCTACAAGGGCAAGCCCCTGCCCGAGCAGGTCAAGGCGGATGTTCGCGACAACGAGAAGGAAATCAAGGCGCA
This sequence comes from Sulfuritalea sp., assembly GCA_023229545.1. Lineage (GTDB taxonomy): Bacteria > Pseudomonadota > Gammaproteobacteria > Burkholderiales > Rhodocyclaceae > Sulfuritalea. Next base: position 80,268 of record JALNZB010000002.1, read on the forward strand.
GCAGACGGCGGTTGCAGCCAAGGCCAAGGAAATGGAAGAAGTCCGCAGCCGCTTTGCCGACGAGAAAAAGCGCTACCTTGAACTGACGGGCAAGAAGTCGACCGAAGCCGTGCCCGCTGCGGAAAACAAGCCGACTGCAACCACGCCTCCGCCGGCTCCGGTTCCATCTGCGGCACCCGCAGCGGCACCGGTCAAACCCGCCGCCGAAAAGAAGTAATCAGGCGCCGAGTTTTTTCTTCAGCAGGTCGGTGACCTGCTGCGGATTGGCCTTGCCTTTGGTGGCTTTCATGGCCTGTCCGACGAGAGCGTTGAAAGCCTTTTCCTTGCCGGCGCGATATTCGTCGACCGACTTCTGATTGGCAGCCAGCACTTCATCGACCAGCGCTTCGATGGCGCCGGTATCGGTGATCTGCTTCCAGCCCTTGGCTTCGATCACGGCGTCGGCATCCTTGCCGTCACCTGTCCAGAGCGCCTCGAAGACATCCCTGGCAATCTTGTTGGAAATTGTATTGTCGGCAACGCGGCGGATGATGCCGGCGAGCAAAGTCGGCGCCAGCGGCACGGCGCTTATTTCCAGCCCGTCCTTGTTGAGCCGGGCGGATAACTCGCCCATGACCCAGTTGGCGACCAGCTTTGCATTTTCCCTGCCTGCCGACTCCAGCGCGGCTTCAAAGTAAGCGGACATTTCGCGCGATGCCGTCAGCGTGGCTGCGTCGTAGGAAGAAAGCCCGAATTCAGTCTCGAAGCGCTGCTTCATGGCTTGCGGCAGCTCCGGCATCTCCGTGCGCACCTGCGCGATCCAGTCCGCCGTGATTTCCAGCGGCAGCAGATCGGGATCGGGGAAGTAGCGGTAGTCGTGCGCGTCTTCCTTGCTGCGCATGGCGCGGGTTTCGCCCGTGTCGGGATCGAACAGCACCGTGGCCTGGCGGATGGCGCGGCCTTCCTCGATCTCGTTGATCTGCCACTGCACCTCGAAGTCGATCGCCTGCTGCATGAAGCGGAAGGAATTCAGGTTCTTGATTTCGCGCCGCGTGCCGAATTCCTTCTGCCCCATGGGCCGCACCGATACGTTGGCATCGCAGCGAAACGACCCTTCCTGCATGTTGCCGTCGCAAATGCCGATCCACTGCACCAGCGCATGCAGCGCCTTGGCATAAGCCACCGCCTCGGCGGAAGAACGCATATCCGGCTCGGTGACGATTTCCAGCAGCGGTGTGCCGGCGCGATTTAGATCGATGCCGGTCCTGCCCTGGAAATCTTCATGCAGCGATTTGCCCGCATCCTCTTCGAGGTGGGCGCGCGTCAGTTGTACAAACTTCTCCGTCGCCGTATCACCGCTGCCGACTCTTATCATCAGCCCGCCGCCGGATACCACCGGCGTTTCGAACTGGCTGATCTGGTAGCCCTTGGGCAGGTCGGGATAGAAATAATTCTTGCGCGCAAAGATCGAGCGCGGCGCGATCTTCGCCCCGACGGCCAGGCCGAACTTGATGGCGCAGACCACGGCCTCGCGATTCAATACCGGCAACACACCGGGCAGCGCGATGTCCACCGCGTTGGCCTGCACATTCGGCTCGGCGCCAAAGGCGATGCTGCTGCCGGAAAATATTTTCGACTTTGTTTGCAGTTGGGCGTGGGTTTCCAGCCCGATGACGACTTCCCAGATCACTTCATTTTTCCTTAAATTCTTAAAACCTCTGTTCCCCGTGGTCAACTGCTTTTTCCGGGCTGAACGACTTCGATACCGGAGGAGAGTAATCCATGATTCACGCTTGAGCAAGGACGGGACGCCAGCCCCATGGCATGCGACACGCGCGGCATTGGCCGTGGTGCAAGAGTCGGCGCGGGCGACGCGCCGAAGCTAATGCAGAGCAAGGCGATCCGGTGTCAGATCCAGTCGCGCGGCGGCAGGAAATCGGTATAGAGCCTGGCCTCCTCGCTGCCCGCTGCGGGCTGCCAGTCGTGACGCCATTTTGCGATGGGCGGCAGCGACATCAGGATGGATTCGGTGCGCCCGCCCGATTGCAGGCCGAACAGCGTGCCGCGATCCCAGACCAGATTGAACTCGACGTAACGTCCGCGCCGGTAGGCCTGGAAATCGCGTTCGCGCTCGCCATGGGGAGTGTCCTTGCGGCGTTCGATGATCGGCAGGTAGGCGGCGGTGAAATGGTCGCCGACGCTTTGCGTCAGTGACCTACAACGCTCGAAGCCGCCCTGGTTCAGATCGTCGAAGAAAATGCCGCCGATGCCGCGCGCCTCGTTGCGGTGCTTGAGGAAGAAGTAGCGGTCGCACCATGTCTTGAACCGCGGGTAGGTTTCGGCGCCGAAGGCTTGCAGCGCGTCGCGGCAACAGCGATGAAAATGCACGGCGTCCTGCTCGAAGCCGTAGTAGGGCGTCAGGTCCATGCTGCCGCCGAACCACCACACCGGCTCTTCGCCGTCCTTCCCGGCAAGAAAAAAACGCACATTCAGGTGCGCGGTGGGGCAGTACGGGTTGCGCGGATGCAGCACCAGCGAGACCCCCAGCGCCTGCCAGTTGCGCCCCGCCAGTTCGGGCCGGTGCGCGGTGGCCGAGGCGGGCATCTGCTCGCCCATGACATGCGAGAAATTGACGCCGCCGCGCTCGAACACCTTGCCGTCTTCCATGAGTCTGGAAATGCCTCCGCCGCCTTCAGGTCGCTCCCAGGCATCGCGCAGGAAAGGCGCGCCTTCGACGGCTTCGAGTTCGCCGACGATGCGATCTTGCAGGCCGGTGAAATAGTCCCGGACCGAGGCGACATCGATCACAGGTCGGGCAGCTTCATTTCCAGCACTTTTTCCACCTGTGCGGCGCGGAAGGCGGTGAGTTTTGCCGCCAGCACCGCATCGGTGCCGGCGAGAATCGCCACCACGGTCAGCGCCGCGTTGGCGGCGCCGGCCTCGCCGATGGCGAAGGTGGCGACCGGGATGCCTTTCGGCATCTGCACGATGGACAGCAGGGAATCGAGACCCTGCAAGTGCTTCGACGGCACCGGCACGCCGAGCACGGGGATGATGGTCTTCGCCGCCAGGACGCCCGCCAGATGAGCCGCGCCGCCGGCGCCGGCGATGATGCAGCGCAGGCCGCGCCCGCTGGCGCCGGCGGCATAGTCGAAAGCCAGGTCGGGCGTGCGATGGGCCGAGATGACGCGCGACTCGAAGGGCACGGCGAAGTCCCTGAGCACCTTGGCCGCCGCCTGCATCACCGGCCAGTCGGAGTCCGAGCCCATGACGATGCCGACCAGGGGGCATATGGTGCTGTTGTCAGTGTCTTTCATTTGGCGTCTCCCTTGGCAACCCCGGCAGCGACGCGTTCGGCGGCTTCCAGCGTGTTGGCCAGCAGCATGGTGATGGTCATCGGGCCGACGCCGCCGGGCACCGGGGTGATGAAGCCGGCGACCTCCTTGGCGGTCTCGAAGTCGACATCGCCGCACAGCTTGCCTTCGGCGTTGCGGTTGATGCCAACGTCAATCACCGTGGCGCCGGGCTTGATCATGTCGCCGGTAATCATCTTGGCGCGGCCGACGGCGGCCACCAGGATGTCGGCGCGGCGGGTGTGGAAGGCCAGGTCCTTCGATTGCGAATGGCAGATGGTGACGGTGCAGCTCTTGGCCAGCAGCAGCATGGCCATCGGCTTGCCGACGATGTTGCTGCGGCCGACGATGACGACTTCGGCGCCTTTGAGGGGCACCTTCGCGCTCTCCAGCATTTTCATGACGCCGTAGGGCGTGCACGGGATGAAGCGCGGATTGCCTTGCATCAAAGCGCCGACGTTTTCGGCGTGAAAGCCGTCGACGTCTTTCTCGGGGGAAATGGCTTCGAGCACCGCCGCAGAATCGAAGTGTTTCGGCAGCGGCAGTTGCACCAGAATGCCGTGCACCGAGGGGTCGGCATTGAGTTCGGCAATGCGGGCGAAAACCACGGTCGGGTCGACATCTACGGCATACACGTCCTTGATCGAGCGCATGCCGGCCTTCTCGCAAGCGGTGACCTTGTTGCGGACGTAAACCGCCGAGGCGGGGTCTTCGCCGACCAGAATCGCGACGAGGCAGGGCGTGATGCCCTTGCTCTTCAAGACGGCGGCGCGTTCGGCCAGTTGACCGCGTATTTCCGCCGAAAGAGCGTTGCCATCGATGATTGTTGCAGTCATATTGAGTTCCAGGTGGGGTGGCGGGATGCGTCGTCGCAAGCGAATAGCGTCGAATTATCCGGATTTGCGAGCCGTGCGTCCAGAGACCCGGCATCCTTAAAACGCGACCGGCGCAGGCCGTGCGGATTGCGGCGGCGGTAATCAGGCCTGCTGCCGTTCCAGCCAGAAAATCGCGGCGACGAACAGGAACACGATGAATTCGAGCACGCTGACCCAGAGGATCATGCGCACGATGCGTCGTTGTCGTGGCGGCATTGCCAGCATGAAACCTTCGTTCCACCAACGCCAGCCCGGCATTCCACCCCAGCGCGCGCGCCGCACCAGATGACGGCGAATCGCCGCAATCCACGGCACGAGGCTGCGATCAACCTCCGCCACCCTGGCGTCTTGCGGATCCTCGATTACCGGATAGTGATCGACCGCTACCAGCCTCGATCCGACGCCGTTTGGCTCGACGGTCAGGGTGGTGAAACGCTTCAGGCCGGTTTCGTAGCGAATTGCGATGCTGCGCGCCTGCCGCTCGAGCGCGATGTGCGCGGCGGTGTCGACGCGGCATTCGTTCGTTTCGTTCTTCGCCGCCAAATGGAAGCCGCCGGGCGCGGCCTGCCATGTCTCGATCTCGAGCTGAGGGTTGAGGCGGAACAGGCGCTCGATATCGGAAATGAACGCGAACAGATCGTCCGCAGCAAGCGGGATATCCGTCTCGGCGCGGGCCTGGTCGCCCGCGTCGTCCGCCGCGTTGTTCACGGATGCGGAGCAATCAGCAGGAGACACTTGAGCCTGCGCACCAGCTTTTCGAGGTCCATGCGCGAACGCAGGCCCTCTTCGCCCTTGATGCGCGGCGAGCCGATGACGACCAGTTCGACGCTGGTTTCGATGGCGACCTGGACGACGACATCCGCCGGATCGCCGTAACGCATCACCGCCTCGTAGGCAATTCCGCGTTCCTGGCAGTGCGCCTCGACCGCCGCCAGCTCACGTTTGGCGTCATTTTCCAGCATGTTCTCGACATAGTCGCCGAAGGCGTCGCGTGTCGAGGCGTTGTTGAGCCAGTCGTCGCCCTGCATGCCGGCCCAGAGTTCCGGCACGACGAGGCAATGGACGATGGTCGTGACGCCGGGGGCGGCAAGCTCAAGCGCCAATGTTTCGGCGCGTTTGGCGCCGGCGGTGCCGTGATGGCACAACAACAGTTTGAGCGGTGTTTTCATGTCCGGGAAAACAGAAGTCCCGCCCCACCCAAAAAGATACGGGCGGGACGGGACGGGTCGTTACAGGAGCAGGCAGCTTACTTGCCAACCAACATGACGATGCCGAGGGCGATCAGCAGGGCGAAGATGAGAGAACCCAGGTCTTCCTTGCGGTCGCTGACGAAAATCGACAGGCTGGTGCCGCGCTCGAATTTTTGTTCCGACATGATCTGTCTCCTTAAATGAATTCTTTGACAAACAACAGCACCACGATCAACGAGCCGACCGCCTTGCCCGTACCCACCACACCGCCGATGATCAGCGGCTTGCCGCCGGCCTGCTTCAGCGCGGCCATGGTGATTTGCATGCCCAAACCGATGAGGCCGAACGAGAACAGCCAAGCCAGCCAGTCACGGAAGGCGCTGATGGTCTTGGAACTGTGGTAGGCCGCCTTGCTCGCCTTGTCGATGGCGCTGGCGGCAACGGCATCCAGGCCTTTCATCTTGCCGACGGCCTTGAGCAGCGTTTCCTGCTCGCGGGTGCTCATCTTCTTGTTGGCGACCAGGTCCGTCAGACCCTTGTAGGCATCCTCCGGGGTGGCGTGGCGCTGACCGACGTTGATGGCCTTCTCGGTGAAGTAAGCCTGTAACTGTTTGGCGCCTTCGGCATCCTTCAGTCGCGCCAGTTCGCCTTCGATGGCCTTGGTCTCCTTGCCCTTGAGCAGTTTGTCTTCCTTGATCTGCTCGGAGCTGAAGTACTTGCCCTGGTAGTGGCCGGCCGGGGTGAAAGCGCCCATGGACGAAAGGATGAACATCAGGATGAAGCCGAGCACGAACATCGGAAACTTGGCAAACAGCACTTGGCCAAGATTCACCTTCTCGGCGCCGGCTTCGTGCTTGACATACCAGGCGGCGAGCCAGAGCACAATGATGGGTAGGAACAGGACGCGGGTGATGTTGAATATCTCCGCCACCTTCAGCGTCTCGATGCCGTGCGGGTCGAAGGCCAGTGCCGCGCCGGCGACCTGCGCCGAGTTGAGAATGCCGGTGCCGGCCCAGGCGCCGAACTGCACCGGGCCCATGTTGAGCAGGTGGCCGACGGTCGGGAAGAGGAACATGCAGCCCACGCCCCAGACCAGGATGGTGCCGATGGTATAGGCGATTTCCGCCGCCTTGGCATTGACCACCGGCGCCGCAGCCACCGTGGCCGACACGCCGCAGACGCCCATGCCGGCGGAGAGAACTGCGGTCATCGAGTTGTTCGCCCCCATGCGTTTGCCCATGAACAGCACGACGCCGACCGAGCCGAGGACGAAGATGCCGATCATGATCACCGACAGACCGCCGAGTTGCGCCAGTTCGGTTGCGCTGTACAGCGCGCCGAGCAGGATGACGCCGGTCTTGAGGAAGAAGCGTGCAGTGCGCACGCCGTTGGCCGCCCAGCCGGGAATCTTGAAAACGTTGACGACGATGATGCCGATGACAATGCCCAGCACCACGTAGTTCAGGTTGAAGATGCTGGCGAAGTTCCAGCCCAGCGTTGGCTGGGCCGCCTTGCCCCAGTTGGCGAACATCGGATCCAGGCCCCAGCGCACGACGAAGGCGATGAGCAGGATGAAGGCCATGCCCGGAAAGATCGACATGTAGTAGTCGAAGTTGCCTTCCTTCGGTTTGTTGCACATCAGGATCAGCAGGCCGAGCAGGGTGGCGAGGCCGCCGAAGATGAAGCACATCTTGGACTGGAAGGACTTGGCTTCGTCGAACTTCGACTTCGGCATTTTCATGTCGGGCGCCGGCTTGCTTTCCGCCGCCGCCATCTCGCTGGCGACGCGGAATTCGGCGTCGAATTTCTCCTTGACCTTCATGTGGTCGGAGTAAGCGCTCTTTTGAAAATATTGCTGTATGCCATCAACGTTGCCGCTGGCGTTGAGCCAGCCCCACAGCAGCATTACCAGACCGATAATGAGTAGCGCTGGTGATTTCCTGGTGTAAATCATTGCTGTCCTCCTGACGTTATTGAGCAATATTACGGCGTGTCGCGAAAATGGTTCCGCGACACGCCGCTCGCGACCGGTTGAGGCCGGCTCTTGTTATGCGCCAAGCCTGCGGCGCCTATTCCATCGGCAACTTGCGTGCCTTCCAGTCGGGGACGCCGTTGCGATACCAGTAGACGTTCTTGTAGCCATTCTTCGCCAGCACTACTGCGGCCTTGTATGACCTCCAGCAGGTACCGGAATTGCAGAACGCGACGATTTTGGCGTTCTTGTCCGCAAGCTTGGCGAGATCGATTTTGTCCTGGGAAGGATCGAAGTTCGCATCCTTGGCGCTCTTCTCCGGGTCGTAAGGCACCGAGATCGCGCCCTTGATGGTGGCCTCGGCAAACTCGTTGGCCTTGCGCGTGTCGACCAGGATGGCGCCCTGCTTCTGTAGATCGACAACCTCCTTGGCCTCGACGATCTTCACGCCGGTGGGTGCCGTGGTGGGTGTTTCCTGGGCAAGGACGTCGCCGCTGGCGACGAGAAATCCGCTGCTGACGAGGGTGATGAGTGTCTGCTTGAAAGTACGCATGGTTCTCCTCCTTGGTGGATGTAAGCCGCGACAGGTGTCGCGGTAAGGCAAATGCATCCGGGAACGCCGCCGTGCGTTGTAGCGCGGCGCCAAACATTGCGTAAAACACGTTAAGGGAGCGTTAATAGCATAATTTTATTGGCGGATCAACAGTTCGCTGCATCCGCGTTCGTCGCGACCAAAGCGCGTACCACCGTCACGCTGCAGGGCGCCTCGGCCGCCACGCGTGAGGAGACGCTGCCGAGAATGCGCCGTAAACCCGAGCTGCCGCGCGCGCCCAGCACCAAATGATCGGCGTGGCTGGCACGCGCATATTCGATCAGCCGGGATGCGGCGTCGCTGCCTTCGAGTACGTGAAAGCGCAAGCGCTCCCGCGCCAGGCCGAGGGGCTGTACCCAGTGGTGCAGTTCCACCAGTCGTTGCGTGTGCTGCGAGCGCATGATCTCGGCGCCATATTCCTGTTCGGTGAGCGCGGAGGGTTCCAGCACGCTGATGCAGCTCAGGCGCCAGTGCGGTTCGCCGGCGATGATCCGTCGCACCGCGTCGCGCAGCGCCTGCAGCAGCGCCTCGCTGCTGCCGCCGGCATCCACGGCGACGAGAACATGCGGCGCCAGGGCAAGCTGCGCCGCTGGCGACTTGGGCGCGGGCGGCGGCGCGGTCAGCGCCGCCAGCCAGCGTTTTGCGGCTGTCACCGGACCCGTCCGGCGCAAGCGACGGGCCCGGTCCGTCAGCGCGACCTGGTCCGAATGCAGCAGATCGTTCGCCACCTTCGCCGCCGACGCGTAGCGGTCTTCGGCGCGCACTTCGAGACAATGCAGAATGATTTCCTGAAGCCATGGCGGCAGGTCGGGAAGGATATGGCGCGGCGGCAGCGGGTCGAAGTAGAGGCGCCGGCGCAGGCCGGCCATGCTGGTCGGTTCGCCGAATGGCAATCGGCCGGTCGCCAGCAGATAGAGCATCACTCCCAGCGAGAACACGTCGCTGCGCGGATCGCCGCGCATTCCGGCAATCTGTTCCGGCGAAATGTAGGCGGGCGTGCCCAGCAGAGAATCGGACGAGTTGCAGTTGGACTCGGCTTCCGCCTTGACGAGATCGGGCAGGTGGCCGTGAAAGGCCAGGCCGAAATCGATCAGCACCGCCTGACCGTCTTCCAGCAGGATCACATGCGCCGGCTTGAGATCGTGGTGCACGACTTCCTGGCGATGCAGGTCGTGCAGCGCCGACGCCAGCGCCGCGCCGATGCGGGCGACTTCTTCGACCGGCAGCGGCGCATGGCGGGCGTATTCGACGAGCGATGTGCCGACAATGTGTTCGATGACCAGATACGGGCCGAAATCGCTCTCGCCCCTGGCGAACAATCGCGGCACCCACGGCACCTGCGGCCCCGCAATTCGTTCGAGAATCATCTGCTCGACATCGAAGCCGGCATAGCAGACCGGGTGACTGCCGAATTCCAGCTTCGGCACTTTCAACACACCGGCCTCGCCGCCAGCCAGCGGCGTGACGCGGTAGAGTACGGCCATGCCGCCCTCGTGGAGTTTCTCCTGCACGCGGTAGCCGGCGATTTCCGTTCCGGGTTCGAGATGCTCCGCGCTTTCCATTCACTCCCCTCTTTGCAGTCGCCACGCCAGCCGCTCGGGCAGGCCGGCGGCGATGATCTTGCGCGCCGCCGTCATGTGGTCGTAAGGCACGCGGAAAAACGTCAGCATGCGCTTTTCCTGGTCGTAAAGCACATACGCCGCCGCATTGTTGCCGTCGCGTGGCTGGCCAACGGAACCGGCGATCGCCAGCCAGCGTCGGTGTTCGCTTAGCGGAATCGGCACGCCCGGCACCGGGCGGAATGCATGCACGCCGCTGCCGGCCGAAAAGTACAGCGACAGGTGATGCACGTGGCCGGCGAAGGTCACTGCCGCTGGTGAGGCGGCCATGCAGCGTGCGGCCTGCGAGGCGCTGGTGATGTAATTCCATTGCTCGGGCAGGTCGGCGCTGGCATGAACGAAAAACAGATCGTCGCGATGCACGGTAAGTGGCAGGGAGGCCAGAAAATCGCGTTCGGCCTGACCTAGTTGGCTGCGCGTCCAGTAGGTCGCTTCGCGGGCAACGAAGTTCATGTTCTCGCACAGACCGCCCAGTGCAGCCTGGTCGTGGTTGCCCCTGACCACCAGCGCGCCCTTGTCGGCATGATCCGCCAGCAGGCCGAGGCAGGCGACGGGATCGGCGCCATAGCCCACCATGTCGCCGAGAAAGACATGCCTGTCGGCGCCCTCCCGCGCGGCATGGGCAAGGCAGGCCCGCAAGGCTTCGAGATTGCCGTGGATGTCCGAGAGAACTGCAATCTTCATGAACGAAAAACCCACTGTTGCCGCCGTCATCCGGGTGCGATCAGATTATCAGGAATTGGGAGACACGGGTCCAGAGTGCCGAACCCAGCTTGCTCCTCCGGTAGAATCACGCCTTTAACTGCATCCAGGCTGAAACGCATGAAGCATATTACCGACGACGTCCGCATTCGCGAGATCAAGGAACTCTCGCCCCCGGCCCACATTTTGCGCGAGTTTCCGGCCACCGACGCGGCGGCGGAAACGACCTACGAGGCGCGCCAGGCCGTGCATCGCGTGCTGCACGGCGCCGATCCCCGGCTGGTGGTGGTGGTCGGCCCCTGCTCGATCCACGACTATGCTGCGGCGATGGAGTATGCGCGCAAGCTGCGCCAGGAAGCCGCACGCTTTGCTGACGACCTGGTGATCCTGATGCGGGTGTATTTCGAGAAGCCCAGGACCACGGTGGGCTGGAAGGGGCTGATCAACGATCCGCACATGGACGGCAGCTTCAAGATCAATGAAGGGCTGCGTCTGGCGCGGAAGCTTTTGTCGGAAATCAACGAACTTGGCCTGCCGGCGGCGACGGAATTCCTCGATACCATCACTCCGCAATACACGGCGGACCTGATCAGTTGGGGCGCCATCGGCGCGCGCACCACCGAATCGCAGGTGCATCGCGAACTGGCTTCGGGCCTCTCGTGTCCGGTCGGTTTCAAGAACGGCACCGACGGCAACATCCGCATTGCCGTGGATGCGATAAAGGCGGCGGCCAGCCCGCATCATTTTTTGTCGGTGACCAAGGCCGGCCACTCCGCCATCGTTTCCACCAACGGCAACGAAGATTGCCATGTCATCCTGCGTGGCGGCAAGGCGACGAATTACGACGCGGCGGCGGTCGATGCGGCGTGCACGGAACTGGGCAAGGCCGGTCTCGCGGCGCGCGTCATGATCGATTTTTCGCACGCCAACAGCAGCAAGCAGTTCAAGCGCCAGATCGACGTGGCGCGCGATGTCGGCGCCCAACTGGCGACCGGCGACGAGCGCATTTTCGGCGTCATGATCGAGTCCTATCTGAAGGAAGGCCGGCAGGATCTGACGCCCGGCAAGCCCCTCGAATACGGCGTTTCGGTCACCGATGCCTGCATCGGTTGGGAGGACACGCTGCTGACCCTGGACATCCTCGCCAGCGCAGTAAAGGCCCGCCGCGTGGCGCTGGCGGAGCGCTAGACGCGATTTTGGAATCCAAATCATTTACCACGGCGACACGGCGACACGGCGAAAACCATAGATCACGTTCAAGCTATTGCCTTGCGCCGTGTCGCCGTGTCGCCGTGGTAAACGCCTTTCCGGGTTTTACGGCGTAAGACTTCCATGACCGGTCGCCTGCTTGCCGCGCTGCTGGTCGTTACGCTGATTTTCCGTTGCTGGCTCGCGGCGGCTTTTCCGATCACCGGCGACGAGGCGTATTTCATCTGGTGGGGCTGGAAACCGGACTGGGGTTTCTACGACCATCCGCCGATGATCGGTTGGTGGCTTGCCGCATTGCTCATGCTGCATGATGCCGAATGGTGGCTGCGTCTGCCGGTCATCGTGCAGCCGGCGGTGCTCGCCCTGACAGTCTATTTTTCGCTGCCGCGCCTGATCGCCGGAATCGGCGACGAGCGTCGGTTGTGGGCGGCTTTGCTGGTCCTGCTGGCGCCGGTGAATGTCTGGAATGTGTTCATCACCACCGATACGCCGCTGATTTATTTCAGCGTATTTTCCGGCCTGGCGTGGATTCGCGCCGCCAGGGACGATGCACCGCGCTGGTATCTGGCGGCGGGCGTTCTGCTGGCCGGGGCGGTGCTCTCCAAGTACTTCGCGGCGATTCTCGGCTTTGCCTATCTGGTGGATGCGCTGCGCCGCCGCACGCGTGGCGCGTTTGCCGGTCTCGCCATCGTCTATGCCTGCACCCTGCCGGCGCTGGCCCTGATGGTCTGGTGGAACAGCGGCAACTGCTGGCCGAACTACATGTTCAACTTCGTCAATCGCCACACTGACGCCGGTTGGTCGCTCAAGACGCCGTTGCTGTATGCCGTGACGCTGTTGTATGTCATCGGTCCGCCGGTGTTGGGGCTGGCTTGGCGGCAGTACCGCGCTGATCGCCGCACCGCCAGCGCCGACTCTTCATTGCCGACGGCGCTGGGTACCCTGGCCTGGCTGCCGTTTCTGCTGTTTGCCATCCTGTCGCTGGTCAAGCAGATCGGCATGCACTGGCTGCTGTCGTTCATTCCCTTCACCCTGATCTGGCTGGCGCTGCGCCTGAACCCGGCCGGCCTGCGCCGGCTCGGCCTGTTCTTCGCCGCCTTTGCGACGCTGCACATCGCCGGCATCCTGATTGTTTCCCGCCTGCCGCTGGAGACCTGGCAGAAGACCCGGCTGTACGACGGCATCGTGCTGACTTTCGAGCATCAGGCGCTGGCTCGCGAACTGCAACCCTATAAAAAAGACTGGGTGTTGGCGATGGACGGCTATTCGAATGCGGTCACGCTGGGCTACAACCTGCGCCAATACGTCGCGGTTTTCGGCGAGGCGTCGAGCCACGCCCGTCATGACGACATGGTGACGGATTTCCGTGCGCTTGCGGGCAGGAACATCCTGATCCTGAGGAAGTCCGCGCCAAACCTGGACGACTACCGCAAGTATTTCAGACAGGTCGGCGCAGACAGCTTCGAGATCAGAGGTGCGCGTTTCTGGCGGGTGAAGGGCGAGGGCTTCGACTACCCGGCCTATCGCGATGGCGTGCTGGCCGGCGTCAGGCGGAAGTACTATGCGCTACCAGACTGGTTGCCGCAAACGGCTTGCTATATGTGCGATAGATACTTCTCGGGGGAAACGTGCCGCCGTTGATGCCTTCGGCTTTGCCTGGGAGTTTGCCTGCCCTGTTGCGCCTGATGCGTCCGCACCAGTGGCTGAAGAATGGCTTCGTTTTTGTCGGCCTGCTGTTCGGCCATGCCTGGAACGATCCGGTCAAGCTCGGCCAGGCGCTGGCCGCCTTTGCCGCCTTCTGCCTGCTGGCGTCTGCCGTGTATGTGATGAACGACCTGATCGATCGCGAACAGGATCGGCTGCATCCGGAAAAGAAGTACCGGCCACTGGCGACCGGTACGGTGAGCATGTCTGCGGCGGTGGTTCTGGCGCTGGCGTGCCTGGCGACCGGCAGTGTCGCCGCCGTGCTGTGGGCCGGCTCGGCGCCATGGATATTCTTCGCTTACGTCGCGCTCAATGTCGCCTACAGCTTCGGCCTCAAGCACGTCGTCATTCTCGATGTCTTCATCATCGCCGCCGGTTTCATGCTGCGCATTCTCGCCGGCACGCTGGGTCTCGGTATCGCCCCTTCGCAATGGCTGCTGCTGTGCGGCCTGATGCTGACGCTGTTTCTCGGCTTCGCCAAGCGTCGCGCCGAACTCAACGCCTTGTTGGCGGACAGCGCTGGCCATCGCCGCGTGCTGGAACACTACACGGCGCCCATGCTTGACCAGTTCATCGGCATTGCCGCCGCCGGAACGGTGATTTCCTACGCGCTCTACACGGTCAGCGCCGAGACCATGGCCTTGCACGGCACGCGTGGCCTGATTGCGACGGTGCCCTTTGTGCTCTATGGCATGCTGCGCTACCTGTGGCGCCTGCATCGGCAGGGCGGCGGCGGCGATCCGGCGCGGGAACTGCTGACCGACCCCCACCTTCTGGCGGCGACGGCTGGCTGGCTGCTGCTGGTGCTGGCGTTGCTCGCCGGAGCTATAATGCCACGGCCATGAGTTCGATCGAACATATCCCGAATGTCGAGTTTCTCGGTGATGCGGCGCCATTTGTCGCCCGCATCCGCGAGATCATCGAGGTCATCCAGTTGTTCGAGGACTTCGAACCCGACGAGCTGGAAGGACTGGCCCGTTACATGCGCTGCTACCGGGCGCCGATCGGCACGGAAATCATCCGCGAGGGCGATGATGGCGATTTCATGCTGCTGTTGCTCGACGGTAGCGTCGAGATCGTCAAGAAAGATGTGCGCGGATCGGCGCAAATCATGGGCATTGCCGGTCCGGGCAAGACACTGGGCGAAATGTCGCTGATCGACGGTGAGCCGCGCTTCGCCAGTTGTGTTGCGCTCGATACAGTCGAGATTGCCGTGCTTGATCGTGAATGCCTGTCGCGCCTCATCGCCGAAGAGCCGCGCATCGGCGTCAAGCTGATGATGGAACTGCTGATGCTGCTCAACCAGCGGCTGCGCAGCGTCAGTGCGCAACTCCTCGACTGCATGGAAGCCCGGCGTTCGCGCATTCGCTAAGGGGTTGGCGGCAAGAGGCTTATTGCTTCTTGACGAAGTCGATCACGATCTGCCCCGGATCACGCTGCTTGTAGCCTATTCCCACCGTTTCGCCATAGCGTTGCGCGAGCTGGTCAAGCAGCGGCAGGGGGTCGTGGTCGTTGACGAAACGCATGGTTTCCCCTGCGCGCAACGCATCCAGTGCGCCAAAGATGGCGGCGTGACGAAAACGCTTGGCAATGCCGCGAGCGTCGAAGGGATAGATTGAATCGGGTGAGAGATGAGCGTGCATGATTTGTCTTCCGGTTGGCTTGGAAGACATGATTATGAATCTCCGATAGCGCCAGAAAATTGACGTAAATCATTTATAAATTAGAAACTTAAAACCATTCCAAAGGAATGGGTTGCTGACGGGCCGCATTGTTCAGGCAAGCGTATGAGGCGCTCGGGGTGCGGGAGTAAAATCGCCGTGCCATGTCCGCCTCGCATCTTCCCGGTTTCGTCCATCTCCGCCTTCACAGCGAATACTCGATCAGCGATGGCCTGACGCGGATCGAGGACATCGTCGACAAGGAGACAAAGCAGGTATTGCACGACGGCGTCGTCAGCCGTGCGGCGGCGGACGGGCAGCCGGCGCTGGCGCTGACCGATCTGGCCAATCTGTTTGGCATGATCAAGTTCTACACCGCGGCGCGCGGCAAGGGCATCAAGCCGATCATCGGCTGCGATGTCTGGATCGGCGACGAAGAGGGCGCGGACAAACAGGACGGCCCTGGGCGCCTGTTGCTGCTGGTGAAGAATCGCGCCGGTTATCTGCGGCTGTGCGAACTGCTCTCCGCCGCCTATTTGGCCCCGCGCCGCCACGGTCGCGCCGAAATCACCCGCGCGCAACTGGGTCAGGGCGACAACAGCGGCCTGATTGCATTGTCGGGTGGTCCGCTGGGCGACATCGGGCAGATGCTGGCGGTTGGCAAGCTGGATCAGGCCGAGGTGCGCGCCCAGGTCTGGGCGCAACTGTTTCCCGATTCCTATTACATCGAGATACAGCGCCCGGCTGGCCGGGATGGCGCGGCGGCGAGCGAGGTGCTGGTGGCGGCCAGCGCCGATCTGGCGGCCCGGCTCGGCCTGCCGCTGGTGGCCACCCATCCCGTGCAGTTTCTCCAGCCTGACGACTACAAGGCGCACGAAGCGCGGGTCTGCATCGCCGATGGCTATGTGCTGGGCGATACGCGGCGGCCGAAGCGCTATAGCCCGCAGCAATATTTCAAGAGCCGGGCCGAGATGGCCGAACTGTTCGCCGACTTGCCCGAGGCCTTGCAGAACTCGGTGGAGATTGCCCACCGTTGCAACCTCACGGTGGAACTGGGCAGGAGCCGCCTGCCGGATTTCCCCACGCCCGCTGGCGAGCCGCTGGAGGCCTTCCTCGCCAGCGAGTCGCATGCCGGCCTGGTGCGGCGTTTGGAATTGCTGTATCCGGATGCCGCCGAGCGAGAAAGGCAGCGACCGACCTACGTCGCGCGGCTGGATTTCGAGATCGGGACCATTATCAAGATGGGCTTCCCCGGCTACTTCCTGATCGTCGCCGACTTCATCAACTGGGCCAAGCACAACGGCGTTTCGGTGGGACCGGGGCGTGGCTCGGGCGCCGGCTCGCTGGTTGCCTACAGCCTGGGCATCACCGATCTCGATCCGCTGCGCTACGACCTGCTGTTCGAGCGCTTCCTCAATCCGGAACGGGTATCGATGCCCGACTTCGATATCGACTTCTGCCAGGAAGGTCGCGACCGCGTCATCGAGTACGTCAAGCAGAAATACGGCGCCCACGCCGTGTCGCAGATCGTCACCTTCGGCACCATGGCGGCCAAGGCGGTGATCCGCGATGTTGGGCGCGTGCTCGATCTGGGTTACAACTTCGTCGACCAGTTCGCCAAGCTGATTCCAAACGAACTCGGCATCACGCTCAAGGACGCGCTGGACAAGGAACCGATAATCCGCCAGCGGATCGACAGCGAAGAGGAAATCGCCGAGTTGTGGGCGCTGGCGCTGAAGTTGGAGGGCCTGACGCGCAACGTCGGCATGCATGCCGGCGGCGTATTGATCGCGCCGGGCAAGCTCACCGATTTTTGTCCGTTGTATGCGGCGGCGGGCGCCGAATCGGTGGTGTCGCAGTTCGACAAGGACGATGTCGAAAAGGCCGGGCTGGTCAAGTTCGACTTCCTCGGCTTGCGCACCCTGACCATCCTCGACGAGGCGGTGCGCCTGGCCCGCGAAGTCGAGGGCGTCGACATCGACCTCGCCACCTTGCCGCTGGATGACCGCGAAACCTACGACGCCATTTTCAAGAGCGCCAACACCACGGCCGTGTTCCAGTTTGAATCCGGCGGCATGAAGGACACCCTGGTGCAGGCGCAGCCGGACCGGCTGGAAGACCTGATCGCACTCAACGCGCTGTACCGGCCGGGGCCGATGGACTTCATTCCCAACTTCGTCAATCGCAAGCATGGCCGCGAGAAGGTGGTCTATCCGCACCCGAGCCTGGAGCGCGTGCTGGGCAATACCTACGGCATCATGGTGTATCAGGAACAGGTGATGCAGACGGCGCAGGTGGTGGCCGGCTACAGCCTCGGCGGCGCAGACCTGCTGCGTCGCGCCATGGGCAAGAAGAAGAAGGAAGAGATGGACCAGCAGCGCGCCGTGTTCGTCGACGGCGCGGGCGCCAACAACATCGGTGCCGGCCAGGCCAACGAAATCTTCGATGTCATGGAGAAGTTCGCCGGCTACGGCTTCAACAAGTCGCACGCGGCGGCCTACTCGCTGGTCGCCTACCAGACCGGCTGGCTCAAGCGCCATCACCCGGCCGCTTTCGCGGCGGCCACGCTGTCGTCGGAAATGGCCAACACCGACAAGATCCAGTTCTTCTACAAGGACGCTACCGACAACGGCCTGGTCTTCCTGCCGCCCGACATCAACCACAGCGGCATCCGTTTCCGACCGGTGGATGGCAAGATCATTCGCTACGGTCTGGGCGCCATCAAGGGCACCGGCGAGGCGGCGCTGTCGGTGATTCTCAAGGTTCGCGAATCCGGGGGCGAATTCCGCGACCTGTTCGATTTCTGCCGCCGCATCGACAAGCGCGTGGTGAATCGGCGCGTGATCGAGGCGCTGATCCGCGCCGGCGCCTTCGATTCAATCGACAACCATCGCGCCAAGCTGCTGGCCTCGACCGGCGTTGCGCTGGAAGCGGCGGAACAGGCCGAGCGCAATGCCATGCAGGGCGGCCTGTTCGACATGGGCGCGGGGGCGCAGGAAGACACCGCGCATTATGTCGAGGTTCCGCGCTGGTCGGAGCGTGAACAACTGATGAACGAAAAACCGGCGCTGGGTTTTTTCTTCTCCGGCCATCCCTATCACGCCTACGCCGCCGAGCTGGCGTCCTTCGTCAAGCGCAGGCTGGGTCAGCTCGAGCCGCAGCGCGAGCCGGTGCTGCTGGCCGGCGTCGTCATGTCCAGCCGCACCCAGATGACCCGGCGCGGCAAAATGGCCGTGGTGGCGCTCGACGACGGCACCACCCAGCTCGAAGTGACCGTGTTCAACGAACTGTGGGACGCCGAACGGGCAAAGATCAAGGAAGACGAACTGCTGCTGGTCGAAGGCAAGGTGCAGAAGGACGACTACAGCGGCGGCCTGCGCATCACCGCCGACAAGCTCTATACCTTGACCGAGGCGCGCGGTCGCTATGCACGCAGCTTGCGCCTGACCATGAACGGCGGCTCGGACGCCAAACGCCTGCAGGCGCTGCTGACGCCGTTTCGCAACGGCCCCTGCCCGGTGCGGTTGAGTTACCGCAACAGCGATGCGGTGGCGGAACTGCCCCTGCCGGAAAGCTGGCGCGTCCGGCTCGACGATGCCTTGCTGACCGGGCTGGTCGACTGGCTGAAGCAGGAGAATGTCAAGGTCGTGTACGAAGGCTGATGCCGGCGTTTCGCCGGCAGGAAACTATTTTGCGGGCGCCGCCGGAGCGATGGCCGGCATTTGCGCATGCCAGTCTGTGGCTTGCTGGTACTGATGCGCGACATTGAGCATCTTCGCCTCGCCGAACCAGTTGCCGATGATCTGCAATCCTACTGGCATGGCGTTGTTGCCGAAGCCGCAGGGCAGCGACATGCCCGGCAGGCCGGCGAGATTGGTGGAGATGGTGTAGATGTCGGCCAGATACATCTGCACCGGATCGGCGCTCTTGGCGCCGAAGGCGAACGCCACCGAGGGCGAGGTCGGCCCCATGATGACGTCGCACTGCCTGAAGGCCGCGACAAAGTCGGCGGCGATGAGACGGCGAATTTTCTGCGCCTGGAGGTAGTAGGCGTCGTAGTAGCCGTGCGACAGCACATAGGTGCCGATGAGTATCCGGCGCTTCACTTCGGCGCCGAATCCCTGCGCCCGGCTGCGCGAATACATCTCCGCCAGATCGGCGTATTCCGGCGCCCGGTAGCCATAACGCACGCCGTCGAAGCGCGACAGGTTGGAGCTGGCCTCGGCCGGCGCGATGACGTAATAGGCGGGCACCGACAGACCCGAGTTGGGCAGGCTTACTTCCACCGTGACGGCGCCCAGCTTGCGGTATTCGGCCAGCGCGGCGTCGACGGCGGTGCGCACGTCGGCGTCCATGCCGTCGCCGAAAAACTCCTTCGGCAAGCCGATTTTCAGGCCGGCCAGCGGCTTTGCCAGATCGCGGCTGTAATCCTCCCGGGGGCGCTCCAGCGAAGTGGAATCGCGCGGGTCAAAGCCGGCCATGGCGTTCAGCAGCAGCGCGCAATCCTCGGCGCTTTTCGCCATCGGCCCGCCCTGGTCGAGGCTCGAGGCGAAGGCGATCATGCCGTAGCGCGACACCGCGCCGTAGGTCGGCTTGAGGCCGGTGAGGCCGCACAGGGCCGCCGGCTGGCGGATCGAGCCCCCCGTGTCGGTGCCGGTCGCCGCCGGGGTGAGCCGTGCCGCGATGGCTGCCGCCGAGCCGCCCGAGGAACCGCCGGGCACGCAGGAGACATCCCAGGGATTCTTCACCGGGCCGAAGTACGAGGTTTCGTTCGACGAGCCCATGGCGAACTCGTCCATGTTGAGCTTGCCCAGCGTCACCATGCCGGCGCTGGCGAGCTGTTCCACCACATGCGCGTCGTAGGGCGAAACGAAGTTCGCCAGCATCTTCGAGCCGCAGGTGGTGCGCCAGCCCTTGGTGCAGAAGATGTCCTTGTGCGCCAGCGGGATGCCGCACAAGGGCGAAATCGCCGCATCGCCAGCGCCGACTTTGCCGAGGGTCTCGTCGGCCATCCGCGCCTGTGCCAGAGTCTTGCCATGGTCGGTGGTGATGAAGGCATTGAGCGCAGGGTTGAACTTCTCGATGCGGTCGAGAAAGAGCGTCGCCAGTTCGACGGCGGAAACCTTTTTCGCCGCCAGCGCGGCGGCAAGCTGCTTGAGCGATGAATTGATCATGTCACTCACTCCAGCACCTGCGGCACGAGGTAAAGACCCGCCTCGGTTTCCGGCGCCACCGCCTGAAAATCGGCCCGGCGATCCGCTTCCGTGACCACGTCGGGGCGCAAACGCTGCACCACATCCACGGCATGCGCCATCGGTTCGATGCCCGTGGTATCCACCGCCTGCAATTGTTCGATAAAGCCGAGGATGCCGTTCAACTGGTCGCGCGTGGTTTCGCGCTCCGCAGCGGAAAGTTCGATGCGGGACAAAAGGGCGATGCGGGCGACGTCTTCGAGGTTCAGGGGCATGATGACAAGTGGGGTTAAGTGAGCTTGGAACCGGGTGAAACAATGCCTGATCGGCGCTTAATCCGGTCGGCGCGATAGGGTATCATAAGCCACCTTTTAGCCTCAGCCCTCTCTGGGCGGGCCTTGACACTGGAACCACGATGTTCGGCTTTCTGCGCTCCTATTTTTCCAACGATCTTGCCATTGACCTGGGTACCGCCAACACGCTGATTTATGTGCGTGGCAAAGGGGTGGTGCTCGACGAACCTTCGGTCGTCGCCATTCGCACCGAAGGCGGCCCCAACGCCAAGAAAACCATCCAGGCGGTCGGTCGCGAGGCGAAGACCATGATCGGGCGCAATCCCAAGGAAATACAGGTCATTCGCCCCCTGAAGGACGGCGTGATCGCCGACTTCACCGTTACCGAGCAGATGCTCAAGCAGTTTATCAAGCGGGTGCATGAGTCGCGCCTGTTCTCGCCGTCGCCGCGCATCATCATCTGCGTTCCCTCGGGTTCGACCCAGGTGGAGCGTCGTGCCATCCGCGAGTCCGCCCTGGGCGCTGGCGCCTCGCAGGTCTATCTGATCGAGGAACCGATGGCCGCCGCGATCGGCGCCGGCCTGCCGGTATCGGATCCCACCGGCTCGATGGTGGTGGATATCGGCGGCGGCACCACGGAGGTGGGCGTGATTTCGCTGGGCGGCATGGTCTATGCAAATTCGGTGCGCGTCGGCGGCGACAAGTTCGACGAGGCGATCATCTCCTACATCAGCCGCAACTACGGCATGCAGATCGGCGACAACAGCGCCGAGAACATCAAGAAGCAGATCGGTTCCGCGTTCCCCGGCTCTGAAGTGCGCGAGATGGAAGTCTCCGGCATCAACCGCGCCGAGGGCATTCCGCGCAAGTTCACCATTTCCTCCAACGAGGTGCTCGAAGCGCTTTCGGAACCGCTTAATCAGGTGGTCAAGGCCATCAAGGACGCGCTGGAAAAAACGCCGCCCGAACTGGGCGCCGACATTGCCGAACGCGGATTGGTGCTGACCGGCGGCGGTGCGCTGCTGCTCGACATGGATCGTTTGCTGACCGAGGAAACCGGCCTGCCGGTGATTGTGGCCGACGACCCGCTGACCTGCGTCGTGCGCGGCTCCGGCATGGCACTTGAAAAGATGGACAAACTTGGCAGTATTTTCGCCAACGAGTAGGCCCCGCCCCGTGTAGCGTGCAAGTTGGCTCCGTGGCCGCTGGTCATGGGGCACCACCGGGTTTCCATCTTTTGCTGAGAGCGTACCTGCCTTGATGTCCGCCGTTGGTCATGCTCCGCCACCCTTCTTCAAGCGGGGTCCGGCGCCGCTGGTGCGGCTGGCCTTCTTCGTCTCGCTTTCCCTGATCCTGCTGATTGCCGATCTGCGCTTTCATACCCTGGAATTGGCGCGCATGGCGGTCGCCACGGTGGCCTGGCCCTTGCAGCGCCTCACCTGGATGCCGATTGACGCCGCGACCGACTTCGGTGCCTATCTCGCGATGCAATCCACGCTGCTGAAAGAAAACGAGGACTTGCGCCGACGCCAGCTTGGCAAAGCAAATCTCTTGCTGCGCCAGCTGCATCTCGAACAGGAGAACAAGCGGCTGCGGGCACTGCTCGACATGCGTGCGCGCCTGCCGGTCGAGGGACGCATCGCCGAAATTCTCTACGCCGCGCGGGACCCGTTCTCGCGCCGGGTGATTATCGACAAGGGCCTCCAGCATGGCATCGGCGCCGGTCAGGCGGTGGTGGACGACATCGGCGTTATCGGCCAGGTGACGCGGGTATTTCCGCTTACGGCGGAGGTCCTGCTGCTCACCGACAAGGATCAGGCGATACCGGTGGAGGTGCAGAGAAACGGCTTGCGCGCGGTTCTCGCGGGCGCCGGCGCGGGGATGATGGAACTGCGCTTCCTGGCGGCGAATGCCGAGGTGCAGATCGGCGACATTCTGGTCACCTCCGGACTCGATGGCGTCTATCTGCCCGGTCTGCCTGTGGCCAAGGTGGTCAAGACCGACCGCGACAGCGCCTACTCCTTCGCCCGCATCACCTGCGCTCCGCTGGCCGGCGTTGAGCGCCACGGCCTGGCCCTGGTGCTGGGCAGCCGCACGGCCTTGCCGCCGCAGCCGGACGAGGCGCCGGCGACAGTGGAAGCGCCGGGCCGCAGCAAGCGGATCAAGACGAAAGAGAAGGCACGCTAAATGCAACCCACCCAATCCTCGCGCCGCATTCTGTTGCCGGTCAAAAACTGGTTCATCGTGCTGACCTTGTTTCTTGCCCTGCTCCTGAATCTGATTCCCTTCGGCCGGCTGCCGGGCATCCCCGACTGGGTGGCGCTGGTGCTGGCCTTCTGGTGCATTCACCAACCCCTGAAAGTCGGCATGGCCGCCGCCTTCGTGCTCGGTCTGGCGATGGACGTGGTCGACGCCAGCGTGATGGGGCAGCATGCCCTGGCGTACGTGTTGCTGGCTTTCGCCGCCGCCGGGCTGTCGCGGCGGGTGTTGTGGTTCCCGCTGGCGCAACAGGCGCTGCAACTGCTGCCTCTGCTGCTTGGCATGCAACTGGTGATGATGGCCGTGCGCATGGCGACTGGCGCCGAGTTTCCCGGCGTGCCGTGGTTCCTGTCGAGCTTCACCGCCGCTCTGCTCTGGCATCCGGTGACTTACCTGCTGCTGACTCCCCAGTTCCGGCCGGAAGACAAAGACGTTCATCGGCCCATTTGAACCAGAATGGAATTCAAGAACCCCCAGGAAGAGCTTGAGCGCTTCCGCTCGCGGCTGGCGGTGGCGGGGGGCTTCGTGCTGTTCTGCTTCACGCTGCTGTTCGTCCGCTTCGTCTGGTTGCAGATCGTCCAGCACGATTACTACCAGACTCGCGCCGAGGATAACCGCATCTCGCTGGTGCCTGTCGTACCCAACCGGGGATTGATCCTTGACCGAAATGGCGTGGTGCTGGCACGCAACTACTCGGCCTACACGCTGGAAATCACGCCTTCCAAGACTCTTGATCTGGAGCAGCTCATCGACGGCCTGGAGACAATCATCGATATCCAGCCCAAGGATCGCAAGCGTTTCAAGAAACTGCTCGAAGAAAGCCGCAATTTCGAGTCGCTGCCGATCAGAACCCGACTGACGGACGAGGAGGTGGCGAAGTTCATCGCCCATCGCTACCGTTTCGCTGGCGTGGACATCAAGGCGCGCCTGTTTCGCCAATATCCGGGCGGCGCCTTCGCCTCACACATGCTGGGCTACATCGGTCGCGTCAATGACAAGGATATGGAGACAATCGAGGCGAGAGAACTGGACGCGAACTATCGCGGCACCGACCACTTCGGCAAGACCGGCCTGGAGCAGCACTACGAGTTCGATCTGCACGGCACCACGGGTTTCGAACAGGTGGAAATCGATGCCGGCGGTCGCGCCGTGCGCACCCTGGCGCGCACCTCGCCGGTGGCCGGCAACAACCTGACGCTGACCGTCGATGTCGAGTTGCAGCGCATCGCCGAGCAAGCCTTTGGTGATCGCAAGGGCGCGCTGGTCGCCATCGAGCCGTCCACCGGCGGCATTCTGGCGCTGGTGGCGGTGCCCAACTACGACCCCAACGTGTTTGTCGATGGCATCGATACGCAGAGCTGGAAGGAACTTAACGAATCTCCCGACAAGCCGATGGTGAACCGCGCCCTGAACGGCGCCTATCCGCCGGGTTCGACCTTCAAGCCCTTCATGGCGCTGGGCGCCCTGACCTTAGGCAAGCGCCGTCCCGAACAGCAGATTTCAGATCCCGGCTTTTTCAACTTCGGCGGCCACCACTTTCGCGACGACAAAAAGGGCGGCCACGGCATGGTGGATATGTACAAGTCCATCGTGCAATCCTGCGACACCTACTACTACATGCTGGCCAATGACATGGGAATCGACAACATTTCCGCCTTCATGGGCAAGCTCGGCTTCGGCAGCCGCACCGGCATCGACATCGATGGCGAATCGGAAGGTGTGCTGCCCTCGCAGGCGTGGAAAAGAAAACGCTTCAAGAAACCGGAACAGCAAAAATGGTATGCCGGCGAAACAGTTTCCATTGGCATCGGCCAGGGTTACAACGCCTACACGCCGATCCAGCTGGCGCATGCCACGGCGATTGTGGCCAACGGCGGCGTGGTGTTTCGTCCGCATCTGGTGAAGTTCATTACCGACACCCTGACCGGCAGGCAATCCTTGATCGAGCCGAAGCCGACGCGCGATCTGGGACTCAAGGCGGAGCACATCGAGGTGATCAGGAATGCCATGGTCGGCGTGAACAAGGAGGGCACCGGCGCGCGCGCGTTTGCCGGCGCCGAATATGTCTCCGCCGGCAAGACCGGCACCGCCCAGGTGTATTCGCTCAAGGGAGCGGACTACAAGGCCGGCGCCGTCAAGAAGGAACTGCGCGACCATGCCCTGTTCATCGCTTTCGCCCCGGCCGACAAGCCCACCATCGCCCTGGCTGTCCTGGTCGAAAACGGCGGCTTCGGCGCCCAGGCCGCCGCTCCGATCGCACGCCAGGTGCTTGACTACTATCTGCTCGGCAAGCGCCCCAATGCGCCCGCGCCGGTCGATGAAGCCGCCGTCGAGGAGGACAAGGAATGAATCGCGATATCGGTCTCGGCATGATTCGCAACCTGGCGCAACGCCTGATCGCGCCGCTCGATCCGCCATTGATGATGATCGCCGGACTGCTGTTGCTGCTATCCATCGGCGTGATGGGCAGCGCCTCGCCCGAACGGCTCAACGCGCAGTTGATCAATGTTGCCGTCGCTCTGGTGGTGATGCGCATTCTGGCGCAGGTTCCGCCGCAGCGCCTGATGCATCTCGCCGTGCCGGTATATCTGGCCGGCGTACTGCTGCTGATCGCCGTTGCCCTCTTCGGCGACGTTTCCAAGGGCGCGCGACGCTGGCTCAATCTGGGCTTCATGCGCGCGCAACCCTCCGAGTTGATGAAGATCGCCATGCCGCTGCTGCTGGCCTGGTTCTTCCAGCAGCGCGAAGCCATGCCGCGCCTGCGCGACTTTGGCATCGCCGCCCTGATCGTGCTGCTGCCGGTCGCCCTGATTGCGCGGCAACCGGATCTGGGCACGGCCATCCTGGTTCTGGCGGCCGGTTTCTACGTAATCTTCTTCGCCGGCTTGTCATGGAAGATCATCATCGGCCTGGCTGTTTCAGCGCTGGCGGCCGCACCGCTGGCGTGGAATCTGCTCCACGATTACCAGAGAAATCGCATCATCACGCTCTTCGATCCGGAGAAGGATCCGCTGGGCAAGGGCTTCCACATCATTCAGTCGACCATCGCCATCGGCTCCGGCGGCATTTTCGGCAAGGGCTGGCGGGAGGGCACCCAGGCGCAACTGGAATTCATTCCCGAGCGCCATACCGACTTCATCTTCGCCGTGTTCTCGGAAGAATTTGGCCTGTTCGGCAATCTGCTGCTGCTCGCGCTTTATGCCATGTTGATCGGTCGCGGGTTGATGATCGCCGCCAATGCTGCGACATTGTTTTCGCGTCTGCTGGCCAGCGCCGTCACCCTGATCTTCTTCACCTATGCCTTTGTCAATATGGGCATGGTCTCCGGCATCCTGCCGGTGGTCGGCGTACCGCTGCCCTTGATCAGTTATGGCGGCACGGCCATGGTGACGCTGTTCATCGGCATCGGCATACTCATGTCGATCCATGGTCACAGGATGCTGGTGCAGAAGTGAAGCGTTACTTGTCGCTTCTGCCGCTGCTGCTCGCCGCCTGCGGCACGCAGACGCCGCGCCCGGTTGCGGATCGCGGCGAAACGCCCGTAACCGCCGTCTCGCCAGCGCCGACTTTCAAAGGCGGGGCCGGAAAGTCCGCGTCCGCCATCAAGTACAGCGGCGGCTTCTACAAGGACGACGGACCCGGCGACAGACCGCCGGAGGACATCGACGCCATTCCCGACGCAGTGCCCAGGGCGGAGCCACTGCATCGTTTCGCCAACAATCCGTATTCGGTGCTGGGCCGCGACTATGTGCCGCTACGCCAGATCCAGCCCTACAAGGTACGCGGCATCGGCAGTTGGTACGGTCGCAAGTTCCACGGGCAGAAGACATCCAGCGGTGAGCCCTACGACATGTACGGCATGACGGCGGCGCATCCGACCCTGCCGATCCCTTCCTATGTTCGCGTCAGCAATCCGGCCAACGGCAAATCGGTGGTGGTGCGCGTCAATGATCGCGGCCCCTTCCATTCCGACCGACTGATCGATCTGTCATGGACGGCGGCCTGGAAACTCGGCTATATCGGCGAGGGCAGCACTTTGGTCGAAGTGGAAAGCGTGTTGCCCGGCCAGACGCTCGCCGCCGCGCCCTCGCCAGCGCAAGCGCCGCTGCGGCAAGCGACGAGCGACGAGGACCCCATCGCGCGCATGGCCGCCGCCGAGCCCGAACCGCCGCTGCCGCAGGTGCGGGACGCGCGCGGCCACTTTCTCCAGTTAGGCGCCTTCGGCAACCGCGACAACGCCGAGGCGCTGCGCGCGCGCCTCGCGCGCGAACTCGGCGCGCTGGCGGAAAAGCTGGTGATCCAGTCCGTCGGTCAACTGTTCCGCGTCCAGCTCGGCCCGTGGCCGGACGCCGCCGCCGCACAACTGGCCGGCGGACGCTTGCGCGAAAGCCTGGGCATGACGCCGATGATCGTGCAGCGCTAACCCGTTTTGTTTTCCAGCGCCGTGGCAAGTTTGCAAGAGTCGGCGCTGGCGAGACGGCGGTCAGAAGTAGAAGCGTGCCATCAACTCCAGCTTGCGCGCGTTCTGCTTTTCGCCGAACTCGGTGCCGGCGCCGCCTTTGAGCCACGTGGCGCGCAGGCGCAGGTCGAGGTTGGTGACGCCGGTGTAGAGCAGTTCCGGCGTGAAGGAATAGCTGCCGTCGTCGAGATTGGCGATCACGGTCGCCGAGGGCGTGAAATATACGATGTCGAAGGGTTCCTTCTGGCTGGCGCGCAGGTAGAGGTAACGCTCGCCGGCGTTGGCGCGACCATAGGATTGGCTCATCTGCCGCGCCTTGGCGAGCAGCGCCGCATTGCCGCTGTCGACCAGCGCGTGGAAATCGGCGAGCTGACTTTTCGTGTAGCCCATGCCATTGCGGTAATACTCGGCGAGCCAAGTGGTGTCGTTTTCGGTCAGGTAGCGCAGGCCGAGCAGATAACTTGTCGCGTCGCGGGTCTCGCTGCTGACGTTGCCGGCGGCGTCGATGCGGCGGGTTTCGACATCGCGTGTTCGCGCCCATTCACCATGAATTTCCAGCGCGCTGGTCAGGTTGCGCGAGAAGTCGATGCCGACGCGCGGCGTGCGACTGCCGCCGCCGAGCCAAGTGAAGTCGATGTCGGTGTCGAGGTAGAGCAGGTAGAGTTTGGCGGCGGCGTTGAGACGATTGGGTTGACCGAAGTCGCTGTTGCTCTGGTTGCCGACCGGCAGCAAAACCGGGGTGAAGGCCACGGTCTTGAGGTCGCCGCCAAGTACATCCGTAAAGTTGCGGATGAAGTCGGCCGCGACCATCGTGTAACCCTCGCGCGCCAGTTCGACATCGTTGGGGTCCTTCGACCGCTCGACGAAGCCGACCGGATTCCAGGCGTAGCCCTTGCCCCATTTCAAGGCCAGCTTGCCGATGTCGAGCGTGAAGCCGGGGTCGGGCTTGAACGATGCGTAGGCCTCGTCAAAACGATTGATGCGCTCGCTGCTCAGATCGTCGCGGCGCACCTCGGCGTCGGCGCTCAGCTTGAAGGTGGCGATGCCTTGCGTGAGCTTGGCGTTCAGCTTGAGCGTGGCGGTGTTGCGATCGAGCGTGCTGCGGTCGAGGCCGTTCAACGCGTAGAAGGAGCCATCGCGATTCAGCCAGGCGCGCTCGGTCTTGAGTTCGAAATAGCCGCCGAACTCGAAGGGCTTCTTCTCGAACTCGGCGGCGTCGAACTTGAACTCCTCCGCCTGGACAACGCCTGCCAGCAGGCTGGCGAGGAGCCACGCACTTTTCACTTGCGTAAATCTTCGACGCGCGGCAGGTAGTTGAGCGAGAACACCTCGTCGGGGAAATTGCGCTTCTTGATCTGCGCGTAGAGCATCACCGACTTGTAACCCTTGTACAGCGGGCTGTCGGTTTCCAGCGTCGCCGGGCGCCGGATGCCGCCGCCGAAATCCTTGATGTCCGCAAAGCGCAGCGTCTTGATCAGCATGCCGCTGGCGGCGTAGCACTCGATGGTGACGGGCAGCAGCGCCTTCTTGTCCACCCACATCTTCAGCTTGTCGTAGGCCACCTCGCCGGTCTTGGCCTTGAGCTTGAGGAGGTAACGATCCTTCTCCTCCTCGGCGGACTCGACTGCGTATTCCTCGGTGTAGTCGATGCGCAGGATGTCGGCATTGTTGAAGACGCCGCCGGTCACCGATTGCAGGCTGGTGATGCGCATCGGCTTGCCCACCTCGGGGATGTAGAGCCACATGTTGTCGCCCAGGCGTAGCGTGGCGCGGCCCTTGTCGCTCGGCGGCGCGAGGAAGAGGGCGACGATCTTGTCGCGGCCCTTCTTCACCGAATACAGCACGAACTCCTTCTTCTTGCCGTCCGGCTCGATGTTGATGAGCTTCCTCAGCATTTCGTAGGACTCGGGTTCGAGGTTGCGATCCACCTTCTTCAGCAGGGCGGCGCCGTCGAGCGCCGGGGCGGACATGACCGGCAGCGCAATCAGGCACAACAGCAGGGAAAGAATTTTCTTCATGGCAGGCTTCCTATACGTGACGCAGGGCGCTGATCGGGTCCATGCGCGAGGCCTTCCACGCCGGTTGCAGGCTGGCGATGACGGCGACGACGACGACTAGCGCGGCGATGGTCAGCACGTCGCCGGCGGCGATGGTCGGCGCCATCACCAGGTTCTGCTGTTGGCCGAAATTGAAGGTCGGCTTCCAGACATTGATGCCGAAGATGGCGGCGAGACTCAGCAGCATGCCCGTCACGGTGCCGGCCAGCCCAAGCATCAGCCCCTCGGCGAGGAACAGCGAGAGGATGCGCGACGGCGGCGTGCCGATGGCGGCGATGGTGCCGATCTCGCGGATGCGCTCGAACACCGCCATGATCATCACGTTCATCACGGCGACCAGCACGATGGAGACCAGCATGATTTTGATGAACAGGGTCATCAGGTCGATCATCCGCGCCAGATTGGCGAAGGGCGAGAGGTCGGCCCAGGAGTGCACTTCGAGCGCCGGCTTGCCTTCCTTGTTGGTCAGGCCCTCCAGCGCCTGCTTGATCTGCCCGTTGGTCCGCTCCAGCCGCGAGAAGTCCTTGAGCCGCACGGCGATCTCGCTGACTTCGGCTTCCGTCATGCGCAGCAGCTCGCGGGCGTCGTCGATGTGCACGTAGCCGTCACGCCCGCCCGGCCCGGTGACGCCTTCCAGGATGCCGCGGATGACGAAGGTCTTGCCATTGACCGAGCCGTCGCGGTTGGTCGCCACGACGACGACCGTGTCGCCGACCCCGGTCTTCATGCCGCGCGCCAGCAACAGCGGAATGACGATCTGGCCGCGGCCGACCAGCGCCCCGGCTTTCTCGCCATCGACCATGCGACCGGGCAGCAGCGGCGTGGTCGCCGCCTCCCGCGCCGGGTCGATGCCATTGACGCGAATGCTGGTGGTCTCGGCGAAGTTGCTGAACATGCCGCCGAACTTGACGCGCGGCGACCAGGTTTCGACGGCCGGATTCTGCTTCAGCGCCTCTTCCACCTTGGCCACCATTTGCGGCTTCATGTTGAGGTTGAGCGGCAGGTTGTCGATGGAGGCGACGTAACCCTTGCGATGCACTTGCAGGTGGCCGAGCACCGAGTCGGTGATCTGGCCCACCATCATCGACTTGAAGGAGCCGGCGACGGCGATGAACAGCAGCACCGCAAGCATGCCGATGACGATCAGCAGGAGCGTCAGCAGGGTGCGGCGGCGATAGCGCAACAGGTTGCGGCTGGCGATGGCGAGAACGTCAAACATGGCTGCCTCCGTTTTGCAGGCGCCCGTCTTCGAGCGTGAAAGTGGTTTCGGCCTCGCCCATGATCTTCGGATCGTGGGTGGAGAAGACGAAGGTGGTGCCGAAATCGTCGCGCATTTTCTTCATCAGTTCGAGGATGCGGTAGGCGGTATCGTGGTCGAGGTTGGCCGTCGGCTCGTCGGCCAGCACCAGCTTGGGCTGGCTCACCAGCGCGCGGGCGACGGCGACGCGCTGCTTCTGTCCGCCGGAAATCTGGTCCGGCCGCTTGTCGGCCTGGTCCGTCATGCCCACGGCGTCGAGCAGGCGCAGCACCCGCGCGCGGCGCTTTTCCGCCGGCCATTTATTGCCATCGAGCTGCACCATGCGCAGCGGATACTCGACGTTCTCGAAGACGGTGAGCACGGGAATCAGGTTGAAGTCCTGGAAGATGAAGCCGATGTTCTCACCGCGAAAGCGCGCGGCGGCGCGACGGTCCAGCGTCGCAATGTCGGTGTCGAGCACCTTCAACGTGCCGGAGGTCGGATGGTCGAGGCAGCCGATCAGGTTGAGCAAGGTACTCTTGCCGCTGCCCGAGGGGCCGACGAAGGCGACGAAGGACGAAGCCGCGATGGCGAAATTGACGCCCTTGATTGCCGGCACGTCGATGTCGCCGACGCGGTAGGTCTTGGTCAAATTGCTTGCGGTGACGAGGCCCATTTCAGCGGCCCTTCATTTGCAGTTGTTGTGCAGCTTCCACTTCTCGGCGTGGCCCATGGCTACCGCAAAGGCTGGCGGCGTGCAGCGATCTTCGCCGCCGGGTGCGGCGCTAATCGGGGCGACTGCGGCAACCGTGTCCATGGCGGGGAAGCTCCGCTGGCCGACGACCCCGATCAGCGCCAGAAACACCACCACAATCGCCGTGCCGCCAGCGCCGACTTTCTGGCTGGCGTGGGGCGTGAAGACTTCGCACGCTCCGCCGGAGCAGTGTTGCGCCTGCCGGCTCGAAATGGCGTTGTAAATCTTGCAACCGATGCAGATGCCGAAAGCGCTCTCGAAGAACATCAGGGTCAGGCAGGTGGCGCAGACCAGCATGTTGATTGGCCCGATCACGTTGTTGATCACGATCAGCCAGAGCATGGTTATGGCCAGCCCCCATCCGATCGCCCAGGCAAAGCGCTTCTGCGGCGCCCCGGTCCATTCCGGCACTTGCTTGCGCGTGGCGAAGCGACCGAGGATCATGCTCGGCGAGTATTTCGGATTGATGAAAATGCGGATCGTGAAGTCGATCAGGAAGGCGATGACGAAAATCTTGGTTGGACGGAAATTGCCCATGAACCACGCGTTGGCAAACGTCATCATGGCAAAAACGAAGAGGATGCCGGCGGCGGCTCGCACCTCGCGCTCGTTCAACACCGGCACATCGTAGCCGGGCACCGTTTCGCCAAAACCTGTTATTTGCATCATGCACCCCCGTTACGATTCACTAAAGTGTATTTCGGCACAAAGCTGCCAGCGCCGTGTTGCCAGCGCCGACTTTACTGCATCGCCGCAGCACATGAACGGGAAAGTCCTTCGCGATTTGTTTTTCAGCCCTCGCCGCCAGCGGCCAAGAGTCGGCGCTGGCGGCACGGCGACGATAGTTCAGGGTCGTTCATGCGAGGCTCCCGCAAGGCTACGCCGAGGTAAACGAAGCCGATATGAAAAAGATGCTGTCGAGAGTCTGCCGGTCGAACGATCAAGACGGCACTAAGCTCTGCCGCCGCTGGCGGCGCCGCTTCACCAACGAATCGCCCGGGTTTTCTGGCATGATGCCGGCCATGCTTTTTGAAATCTCCGGTATCACCGTTCCGCTCTGGCTGCCGCCGCTGGTGGCGTTTGTCATATCGTTCTTTACCTCCATGGTCGGCGTCTCGGGCGCGTTCCTGCTGCTGCCGTTCCAGATGAGCGTGCTCGGCTATGTCGCGCCTTCGGTGTCGGCGACCAATCTCGTTTTCAATCTGGTGGCGATTCCCAGCGGCGTCTGGCGTTACGTCCGCGAGAAGCGCATGGATTGGCGTCTGGCCTGGGTCATCGCCGCCGGCACGCTGCCGGGACTGCTGGCGGGCTGGTGGCTGCGCGTGCATTGGCTGCTGGACCCGCGCCTGTTCAAGCTGTTTGTCGGCCTGGTGCTGCTGGCGCTGGCCATTCGCCTGTCGCTGAAGAAAACCGGCGCCGCCTCAAGCGCGTCGGCGGCGACTGCGGCAAATGGCGGCCAGCGGCTACTGCCGATTTTTGCCATAGCGCTGGTGATTGGCGTCATCGGCGGCGCCTACGGCATCGGCGGCGGCTCGATCATGGCGCCGGTGCTGGTCGCCGTTTTTTGTATGTCGGTGCATAACGTGGCGGGCGCGGCCTTGTTCGGCACGCTGGTCACGTCCGTTGCGGGCGTGGCGCTGTATCAGTTTCTGCCGGCGCCGCCGGGCATCGAGACGCGACCCGATTGGGCGCTGGGCATCCTCTTCGGACTGGGTGGCGCGGCGGGCATGTATGTCGGCGCGCGGACGCAGAAGCTGGTGCGGCAGCGCACGCTCGAACTCGGCATTGCGCTGGTGCTTATGCTATTGGCTGGCGGCTATGTGATTGGATACGTACTCGGCGCTGTTCGCTGAGTCATCTGCACTTGGCGATTTCGGCATCCGACATGACCGGCTTGATGACGCAGCGCCGTTCAAGTTCCGCCTGCAAGCGCAGTTGTTCCTTCTTTTTCTTTTCCAGGGCGAGGCGAGTCGCTTCCTGCTTGCGATCATCCTCAGCCTGGTTGGCGAGGCGTTCCATTTCCTCGCGCTTGCGATCTTCCTCCGCCTTGCGCTTTTCGTCGGCCAGTTTCGCCAGTTCGACCTGCTGATTTTGCTTTTCTGTCTGCCGTTGCTGTTCTTCCGGGGATATTTTTTCGGCTGCGGCTGCGGCTGCGCCGGCCGAACCGGCGGCCACGCCGACTGCCGCGCCAGCGACAGCCGCCGCTGCGGTCGAACCGCCACCGCCTGACGAAGAACCGCTGCCGGTGGAAATCCTGACGGCGACCCCCTTGCCGACCTCGGACGCTGTTTGCTCCTTGGTGCTGACTTTCTTGCTGGCGGCGGAAGACGCCGAGGACGCCCCGCGGCTGCCGACACGGGCAGCATCGCTGGCACTGGAAAGCGTCACCAGCATCGTTGCGACGATTGCATAAACTCCGATTTTGGCCTTCATGGCTTCTCCGCTGAAAGTGGCTTCAGGCGAAAGACTAGCCGGAACGGCGCGCGGATTCAAGTCGTGGCGAGTCGTGGTGAGTCGTGGTGTTGCGATGTCAATCCAGAATGGAAATGTTCCCCGATGATGCGATCGGGCCAGGGCGGCGCGCCCTGGCCGGGAAACTGCCGCTAATGTTCCTTGCCATCCACTCTGGCTTGCAGCAAAAAGGGAATCAGCC
Source organism: Sulfuritalea sp. (assembly GCA_023229545.1). GTDB lineage: Bacteria > Pseudomonadota > Gammaproteobacteria > Burkholderiales > Rhodocyclaceae > Sulfuritalea. The sequence continues at coordinate 114,028 of JALNZB010000002.1, forward strand.
GCCACGCCAGAATTCCAAAGCCGGCGAACCAGCCGGCGGCCGCAAAAGAAATCCAGTGCATATAAGCGGCCGGGTATATCTGCGGCGCGACGACCCGCAGCACGAAGGCGGCGATCATGATCCATAGCGCCAGCTTGTCGATCGCGTCGAACACAACTTTTCTGCCGGTGTGCCCCTTGCCGATCCTGATCAGCATGGCCGGAACGATCAGCCCCATCGCGCCCAGCGTGAAAATATGCACCGAGAATGATCCGACCCATGCCGCCGGCGCAACCTGGCCGATGAACTCGACCAGCAATTGCAGCACGATGGCGCTGTAGCCCAGGTACATGATGCCGACATCGAGCCGCCGCATGGCCAGTTGCGGCTTCCAGAAGAATAATCTGCCCGCCAGCAAGGTCGCCAACAGGAGTGAAATCCAGCCTGCCAGCCATGGCGGCATCAGGCCGGCGCCGACCAGCAGCAGGCCGAGCAGCTTGATGGCCCCGTCCAGTGCCGGCTTGCGCAGGATGGCTACCTGAAAAATGCTCTTCATGAACTGGCTCAGGGTGCGCTCCAGCATGACCAGAAACGCGACGCGAAAGAGACCGGTGGCCATGCTGACGCCGATCTGGAAATAGTCGGCGCTCAGCATCAGTTGCTTGGCGATCAAAAAAACAGGGAAGATCAACAGGAAGAAATAGTTGTCGCGATAGCTGTCGTTGTTGCGATGGCGAACCAGCGTCCATGCCAGCATGACGACAATCGACGCCAGAAACAGCGTGTTGGAAATTTCAAACAGGAATGAAGGCCAGCGCCCGCCAAACCACATGCCCGCGCGCTCGAACAGCCAGGCCGCCACCAGGAACATCAATGCCGCGCCGTGATAGCCGCGAATCCCCACCCAGTTCTTGGTCGAGGTCAGCAGAAAGCCGCCGAGCACGGCCCAGCCGAAGCCGAAAAACATCTCGTGGGCATGCCACTGCACCGCCGCGAAGGACGACTGGGGCGCAGGCAGGAGGCCGAGAAAAATCAGCACCCAGAGCAGCGGCAAGCTGAGTCCCGACAAACAGGCCAGGGTAAAGAAGGGGCGGAAGCCGACCAGCCAGAAGGGATGAGCCGAGAACTTCATGGCGTTGCCTGCATCATGCCCGACGCCGGAACACCACGTCCCACACGCCGTGGCCCAGCTTCAGGCCGCGCGTCTCGAACTTGGTCTGCGGTCGATAGGGCGGTCGCGGCGTGAAATCCTTCGCCGTATTCACCAGCAGCGGTTCGGCGGACAGTACGGCAAGCATTTGCACCGCATATTCCTCCCAGTCGGTTGCGCAATGCAGGTAGCCGCCGGGCGCCAGCCTTGTCGCCAACAGACCGACGAATCCGGGCTGGATCAGGCGGCGCTTTTGCTGGCGCTTTTTCGGCCAGGGGTCGGGGAAAAAGATGTGGATGCCCGACAGCGAACCCGGCGCGATCATGTCGCGTACTACCTCGACGGCATCGTGCTGGATCACGCGCAGGTTGGACAGTTCGCGCGTGGCGATTTCCTTCAGCAGGCTGCCGACGCCGGGGGTGTGCACCTCGATGCCGAGATAGTCGTTTTGCGGATGCGCGGCGGCGATGGTCGCCGTGGTCTCGCCCATGCCGCAGCCGATTTCGAGAATCTTCGGCGCGCTGCGACCGAACACCGCGTCGAGATCGAGTACGCCCGGTCGATACGGGACGCCCCAGCGCGGCATGCCTTCTTCATGAAAGCGCCGCTGCGCGTCCGAGACGCGCCCCTGGCGCAGGACGAAGCTGCGGATGTGCGCGGCGCGACGCGCGGATACCGTCGCCTCGTCGTCAATCTCGCTCATTCGGCGGCAGGGGCAAGAGTCGGCGCTGGCGCTACGGCGGTCGGCGGCGCCGTCTCGGCGACCGTTGGGTCGATGCCTTCCGTCAGCATCCTGTCGAGCTCGTAGCGCGGTCGCACGATGGCCTCTGGCAGGCTGGCGCAGGCGGCATGCAAGGTGATTTCGCCCAATGCCGGCTCGATGCTGTTACCGAGATTCAAGGCGCGCGAAAGATCGGGCCACCGCGCCTCGGCGCCGCGCGGGCCGAAATAATATTGGGCGAGATCATGCACAATGATTTCGATGGTTTTGCCCTGTTTTGCATGCCAGACGGCGTAGGCGTCCTGGATTGGCTGTGAATGCGACGGCAGGTCGAGACACGCCGCCGCCAGCAAGGATAAGCCGTGGGCGAGACCGAACAGGCGCTGGCGAATCAGGATTTCCGGCTGGTCGAAGGCGTAGCCCGATCGATTGGGCAGAACCTCCAGCGCGGGAGAAGTTGCCGCCGGAGTTTCGGTCACGTCGCCGGTCCGTGCGCGGGTCTGTGCGCTGGTCTGTGAAGTGTCCTCCGCCAGCGCCGGAGCCAGCAGCGCCATGCACAGCATGCCGGCGAAAACGCGTCTCACGTCTTGCCGTGGCCGATCAGTCCGCCGCTGGGCGAACTCGGGGTCGCCGCGTAATATTTCTTCGGCATGCGACCGGCGCGCCAGGCTTCGCGTCCGGCCTCGACCGCCTTCTTCATGGCGCCGGCCATCAGCACCGGGTCCTGCGCGCCGGCAATCGCCGTATTCATCAGCACGCCGTCGCAGCCGAGTTCCATCGCAATCGCCGCGTCCGAGGCCGTGCCGACGCCGGCGTCGACCAGCACCGGAACTTTCGACTGCTCGATGATCAGCTTGAGGTTCCACGGATTCAGGATGCCCATGCCGGAACCAATCAGCGAGGCCAGCGGCATGATTGCGACGCAGCCGATGTCCTCCAGCATGCGCGCCTGGATCGGATCGTCGGCGCAATACACCATCACCTGAAAGCCTTCCTTGACCAGCGTCGCGGCGGCCTTGAGGGTTTCCGGCATGTTGGGAAACAGGGTTTGCGGATCGCCCAGCACTTCGAGCTTGACCAGCGCATGGCCGTCGAGCAGTTCGCGGCCCAGGCGCAAGGTGCGCACCGCGTCGTCGGCCGTGTAGCAGCCCGCCGTGTTGGGCAAAATGGTGAATTGCGCGGGCGGCAGCACTTCCAGCAGCGACGGCTGGCCCGGTTCCTGGCCGATGTTGGTGCGACGAATGGCGACCGTAACGATCTCCGCGCCCGAGGCATCGATGGCGGCGCGCGTCTGCGCGAAATCCTTGTACTTGCCGGTGCCGACCAGGAGGCGCGAGCGATAGGCCTTGCCGGCAATGACGAGAGAATCCTGGTTCATGGGGTCAGTCCTGATAAGTTGCTAGCCGCCGCCGACGGCGACGACAATTTCGATGCGGTCGTCGGCGGCGAGCAGGGTCTCGGCGTGCCGGCTCTTGACTACGATCTCGCCGTTTCGCTCCACCGCAACGCGCTTGCCCGCCAATCCGCGCGCCTCCAGCAGGGCCGCGACGCTCAGGGGCGCTTGCAGTTGCTGCGGCTCGCCGTTGATGATGATGTCCATTGCTTACGTAAATACAAAAATAAGGGCGCCCGGCGATATTCGAGCGCAGCGAGCCAATCAATAGCCTCCCCCGCGAGGGGGAGGACGGGAGGGGGTGGGTGTCATTGCACTTGTTTCATTTTACTTCAGCAGGCGACGCCGGATCAGCGTCACCGCAATCCAGAAGGCGATCAGCGTCACCGCCAGCAAAGCCGCGATGTGGCCGACGATGCCCGTCGGTATTTCGCCGAACAGCAGCGGTCGCACCAGCGCCACCGCATGCGTCAGCGGCAGCCAGGCCGCCACCGCCTGCACCAGCGGTGGCAACTGGTCGGGCGGGAAAAATACGCCGCACAGCAGCACCATCGGTGTGATGAAGAGGGTGAAGTAGTACATGAAAAAGTCGTAGGAGGGCGCCAGCGCGGTGACGATCAGGCCCAGCGCGGCGAAGGCCAGCCCGGTAAGAAATATCACGGGAAGCGACCACAAGGCCAGCGGCGAAGCGACGAAGCCGAGCAGGGAAATAATGACCAGAATCGCTACCCCGGACAAGGTGGCCTTGGCCGCCGCCCAGAGCAGCTCGCCGGCCATCACGTCGTCCAGCGTCACCGGCGCATTCATGATCGCCTCCCAGGTGCGCTGCACATGCATGCGCGAAAACGCCGAGTACAGCGTTTCAAAAGAGGCGGCGTTCATGGTCGAGGCGCAGACCGTGCCGCTGGCCAGAAAGGCGATATAGGACACGCCGTGGATCTGCGGCAGCAGCCCGCCCAGGCCGTAGCCGAGGCCGAACAGATAAATCATCGGGTCCGCCAGATTGCCCAGCAGGGAAGGAATGGCGAGCTTCTTCCAGACCAGGAAGTTGCGCCGCCAGACGGCGAAGGCGCGGCTGGAAAGTTCCGGCAGGGCGGGAAGCAGTGATTTCGTGGACATCGGACCCCAATCATAGCGAACCGCACTCCAGAAGTCGGCGCTGGCGGAACGGCAATTCTCGCTATCGCGGAGCAAATTCGGAGTCGACGCTTTGGTTTAAGATGCCAAAAGCGGTCCGCCTGAACTTGTCACGGATAACAAACCCCGCAGAGGATATTCCATTGTCACCCATGCCGCCCGAAGTCGCGTCGCCCACGCAGCCTCCCCAGGACAGACGCCAGCGGACGCCCGTTGCGTCGGAGGTCGATCAAGACAAGCGCTCCACGTTTGCTTGCTGTGCACTCTTCATCTACAGGTTCAGGCTTGAGGACATCGTCAGCACGCGGTATCACTCCGACGATTTCATCGAAACCCGCGCCGGATATATTGCCGTGCGCCTGCGCTACATGGCAATGTTCTACGCGGCGGCCGTTCCGCTGTGGATTCCCGTCGATTACCTGCTCCTGAGCCGGGAGCACTTCATCGCCATGATCCTGCCCAAGTTGTTTCTCACGGCTTCCCTGATACCGCTCGGGATGCTCACGTTGCGCAAGCACACCAGCCATCAGATACACGTCATTTTCGCGCTCGTATTCATCGTCGCCGGCATGTTCTACTTTGCTTCCATGCTGATCCTCGGTCAGGGCGGCGCCGAACCCATGCTGGCCGGCTACAGCCTCATGCCTTTCATGTTGATTGCGATGCTGGGGGTATTCCCCCTTACGCTGGTCTGGGGCGTCGCCATGAGCGCGCTCATCATGCTCTTCTATCTGGCGCTGGAAATTGCGCTGGGCCGGTTGCTGACCATCGATACCGCCAACATGGTCTGGGTGCTGTTTATCCTGGCGGGCGTATCCCTCTGGGTTCAATCGAGCCAGTTGTTGATGCTGCTCAAGCTCTATCGCGAATCCACCCGTGACCCGCTGACGGGAATGATCAATCGGCGCGTGTTGATGCGACGCCTGACCACGGAAATCGCCCACCGCAAGGCAGATGGATCTTCGTTTTGCATTCTGATGTTCGATCTTGACCGCTTCAAGCGCGTCAATGACAACTATGGTCATCTGATCGGCGACAAAGTACTGAAAACCACTGCGGATATTCTGCAACAGGGCTTGCGCGAACATGACATCGTCGCCCGTTTCGGCGGCGAGGAGTTTGTCGCCGTGCTGCCCGGCTTCGGGAGCGATGCGGCAATGGTGGTGGCCGAGCGCATTCGCGCGAACTGCCACGATACCTATGTCACCGCGCCAAACGGCGACCGCATCCAGCTCAGTACCAGCGTCGGTGTTACCGAATATGAAGCGGGCGAGGCGATCGAGGCCACGCTCAACCGCGCCGATGAGTCGCTCTACAAGGCCAAGGAGTTGGGGCGCAACCGGGTGGTGCATAGCCAGAGCGAAGGCTTTGTCAGCCAGGGCAGCTAACCGGACCGGCTTCGCATTGTTTTCGGTCGAGAACGTAGAGTCACCGACGCGGCTTTAGTGCGCAGCGTCCAGAGCGCGAAGCGAACGGGGTTGCCGCCGGATTGTTGGACAATTGGAGACCGGTGATGTACAGTAAAACGTACATATCGGGAGCCATAAACATGGATGCAATGACCTATACCACCGTCCGCGCCAACCTCGCCAGCACAATGGACAGAGTTTGCGATGACCACGAAGCCTTGATTATCACGCGCAACGGCGAGCGGGCCGTGGTGATGCTCTCGCTCGAAGACTTCAAGGCTCTTGAGGAAACGGCCTACCTGTTGCGTACGCCCGCTAACGCCAAGCGACTTCTCTCGGCGGTCGCACAGCTGAACACTGGCAAAGGCGTTGAGCGGAAGCTGGCGAAGTGAGGCTGATTTTCGCGGACGAAGCATGGGAAGACTATCTCTATTGGCAAAAGCAGGACAAACGCATGGTCGAGCGAATCAATAAGCTGATACGAGAAACACAGCGTGAACCCTTTGCGGGCGTAGGAAAGCCAGAAGCGTTGAAGCATGCGCTGTCGGGCTACTGGTCACGCCGCATAACAGACGAGCACCGAATGGTGTACCGCATCGAAGGCGGTGCGCTTCTGGCCGCTCAATTGCGCTTCCATTATTGAGACCTCCAGCGTAGAAGTCACCGGCGCTGCGCGGCTTTATCGCGCAGCGCCCAGTGGAATGATGGGTTCGGCGTCTGGTTACGCCGCAAGCTTCATGACCTTGAGTGCTTTACGCCCTTGCTCCGCGTGCCACAGGTCATACTGCACTTGCTGGCTCAGCCAACTCTCGGCGCTGGTGTTAAAGGCAATGGATAGGCGAATCGCCATTTCAGGACTGATGCCAGAGCGCCCATTAAGGATTGCCGAAAGGGTTTTACGGCTTACGCCCAGACCTTCCGCAGCCTCGGTAACCGTAAGGCCTACAGGCTCCAGGCAAAGCGCCTTGATGATTTCACCGGATGAGGGGGATTGTGCATACGCATAGCAAATTACCTCAGTGATAGTCCTCGTAGTCCACCAGTTCGGCGTCCCTTCCCACAAACTGAAACGTGACCCGCCAGTTGCCGCTTACCCACACCGACCAGACGCCTTTGCGCTCACCCTTGAGTGCGCCTATTTCCAATTGAGATCGAGCTTGCGATGAGAAGCGGCGCAGTCCCTCAAGTACAGGTTGATGAGGCTCTGGTATGGAATGCCTACGTCTTCAGAGACTGCCTTGAAGTACGTGATGGACTCTTCGTCGAGCCGAATGGTTATCTGCTTCTTGAGTTGTGCTGCGTATGGGTTCTTCCTCGCAGTGGAGAAGTCATATTCTTTTCGCATGTGGCACCTCTATAAATAAGATTTGGATTCCTTGGCAGTCGCCTTGCGCGCGGAGATGATGCGAATACCGTTACTTTCGCTCCGATAGCAGTGACAGACGAGCAGCAGGCGAAGCGCGCTACTGAGACCAAGAAGAACAAAGCGGTCTTCGTCTTCTGAGTGATCTGGATCGTCGATCAGCTTGGCGCGTTCATCGACGAAGACGGACTTGGCCTCATCGAAGCTCACGCCGTGCTTCCTGACGTTCGCGGCAGCTTTCCGATCATCCCACTCGAAGTGAAGTGTGCTCATGTGCACAGTGTAACTACAATGTAGTGCATCAGCAAGGGCAACTCACAATACGTACTGGAGAGGCCGAACGAAGCTGTAGAAAAACTCTTTTCATCCCCGCATTCTGCTGTGAACCATCCGGGATATCAAGTGTCATAGGTGGGTCTCTTTCGGAAAGTCTGCCATGGCCCGCTACAAACACATCGACACCAGCCCGCGCTTCATTGCCGTTGATCTGCCCTGTGGGAGTACCGACATGGATTCATCATTGGCCAATGATAACCACTAGCCGAAGGCAAGGGCTAACCCGCGAGAGCCTGTCTGGAGGAAGCCGGAGTGCAAAGGTGCGAGGCGACGGACAGAAACTGCATAGAAATCAAACGTTACTGGCTCGATTTCCCTGCCCTCATGAATAGTCGGCGCTGGCGGTACGGCGATCAGCCGAGCAGCCGTCCCGCGCTGGCCTGTGTAGCCCTCGCCCCCCCCACCGGTGCGAAAACAGCAGCGGGCGTTGACCCCATGCACTACGATGTTTAAACTGATGTCTAAACATTACCTCAGGAGAAGATCGTGACCGTGGCCGTGCTCGATATCAAGCAGTGGGGCAACAATCTGGGTGTCCGTTTGCCTGCGGCGGTGGCCCGCGCAGCGCATCTCAGCGTCGACCAGCGGGTTCGCGTGTCGGTGGAAGGTGCGCAAGTGGTCATCACGCCGCTTGCCGACACGCCGCTGACGCTGGATCAGCGACTCGCGCAGTTCGATCCGGCGCGGCATGGCGGCGAAGCGATGGCCAGCGAGCGGTTGGGCGTCGAGCGGTGGTAGCCAAAAAGCCTTCCGTATCGGCAAAGCGCAGCCTTTGGGTACCAGATCGCCAGGACATCATCTGGATCGACTGCAACCCTCAAGTTGGCCGCGAAATGCGTGACATCCATCCCTTTCTGGTGCTCTCCCCCGGCATTTTCAACGACAAAACCTCGCTGGTCATCGGGCTGCCCATGACCACGGCGGCCTATAACGTCGACAACCCCTTCGCCGTGGCCGTCGGTCCGGCAAAGGGCCGCAAGGCGGAGCAGACCAGTTATGTGCTTTGTCACCAGCCAAAATCTTTCGATTGGCGCTTGCGTGGCGCCAAACCACACCCGCTCGGAAGATTGCCGGATATCCTGCTGGCCAAGGTGTGTGAATGCCTGAACCAGATAGTCCGGCTGGCCTGAAACGTGGACTAAAGATTCCAGGTTCGAATTTCTCTTTTGAAAAGTCGGCGCTGGCGGGACGGCGATGCGAGAGCTGATACAGCCTCAGTCGCGCAGTTCCCTGCCCGTAAGCTTGAGAAACACATCTTCCAGATTCGCCGGCCGGTGCAGGGTGCGCAGCGCCGGCCACGCCGCGAGATGGGCGAGCAGCGGCGTGGCGTCTTCGACATAGCAAAAGGCAGTCTCGCCGCTGACTTCGACGCGGCGCGAGAAAGCCTGCGCTTCGCGCGCCGCCCAGCCGGGCGCATCTTCGCCATAAACCTCGACCACCTGCGCTTCGATGTGCTGCTGGATCAGTTCGCGCGGGGCGCCTTCGGCGACCATGCGTCCGTCATCTATGATGGCCAGGCGCTGGCAGAGGCGTTCCGCTTCGTCCATGAAATGTGTCGTCAGCAGGATGGTCTTGCCTTGCGCTTGCAGGCGTTTCAGGCGCTCCCAGATGAGGTGGCGCGCCTGCGGGTCGAGGCCGGTGGTGGGCTCGTCGAGCAGCAGCAGCTCGGGGTCGTTCACCAGCGCGCGGGCCAGCGTCAGGCGTCGTTTCATGCCGCCGGACAGAATGCGAATGCTGACCCCTTCCTTGCCGGTCAGACCGGCAAAATCGAGTAACTCCGCAATTCGCGGGCGGATTGCGGCGTCACTGATGCCGAAGTAACGGGCATACACGATCAGGTTCTCGGCGACGGTGAAGTCGGGATCGAGGTTGTCGAACTGCGGCACCACGCCGATCCTCATGCGCGCTTCGCGGGCTCGCGCCGGCACCGGCTCGCCCGCCAGCGTTATGTCGCCGGAATCAGGCGCTGTCAGCCCCAGGCAGCAGCGCAGGGTGGTGGTCTTGCCGGCGCCGTTGGGGCCGAGCAGGCCGTAGCACTCGCCGCGCTGCAATTCGAAGGTGAGTCCGGCGACGACTTCGCGGCCGGCGTAGGACTTGCGCAGGGCGGACACAATCAACGGACTCATCTATCGGCCACCACGCGGCGCATTGCATATTCCCTCGAACGAGGCGGAAATTCTATCAGCCTGTCGGAGCTTCTTTGCCCGGAACGGCGGACAGACTGTCATGTCACGGCGTCGATAGCGCCGCCGTTACCCGCAAAAACAGGCAGAATACCCGCTTCGACGCTGCGGATACTGATCGTGGTCTCAAGCCGCAAAATGATTGCCACTGAAGCCGACTTTCATGCCTGAATTGTTTGGCGCGGACGATCCGTTTGGTTTGATGAAGAGCGTCAATGCGGATCAGGGCGCTGCGGCTCGATCCAGCAAGCGGCCCGCTCCTTTGGTTCCCTGCCCCTATGGCGATCTGTCCTATCTTTTGATCGAGGACTCCGAGACCATGCGCGTCTGGCTGCGCACCACGATTGCCAACGCGGGCGGAAAGAAGATCGACGTATCGGACAGTTACAACGATGCACTGTATCGAATCCGCAGTCGGGGCAACTACGACGTGGTGCTGTGCGACTACATCCTTTCCGACAAGCGCGACGGTCAGCAACTGCTGGAAGAAGTCAGGCGGCAGAAGCTGCTGCCGCAATCCACCATCTGGATCATGATCACCGGCGAGCGCAAGTATGAGCAGGTCTTCTCCGCGGCCGAGCTGGCGCCGGATGATTATCTGATCAAACCCATTACGCCCGCCTTGTTGCATGACCGACTCGGGACGGCCTGGGATCACCGCCAGGCATTGAAGGGGGTGACGGATTTGTTCGATGCCGGGCGCTTCGAGGACGCGCTGCTTTTGTGCCGGACCGGGTCAGACGGCAACCCCCGTCATGTCACCGGGTTTCAGCGTGTCGCCGGTGAATGCATGATGCATATGGAGCATTACAAGGAGGCCTATGAGCATTTCGAGTCCATCCTCGAAGCCAAGCCCACGTTGCCGTGGGCCAAGCTGGGCAAGGCGCGAGCCTTTTTTCACCTGGATCGATATGACGAAACTGCGGCCATCATCGAGGAGCTGGTGCACGACAATCCGGACTATCTGAAGGCGCACGATCTGCTGGCAAAGGTTCATGAACGCAAAGGCGATCTCGAAGCGACCAAGTCGCTGCTCAAGCTGGTATTGCAGAAGAACCCCAAGTCCCTGTCGCGCCAACGGGACATTGCCCGCATTGCGGTGGCCACCGACGACATGCAGACCGCTATCGACGCCTTTGCGCTGATGCATCAGCATGGTCGCGGATCGAGCTTTATTCGCCCCGGCGACTTTTCCAGCTATGCGTCCATGCTGATCAAAAGCGGGAGCAAGGCGGCGGGAGAACGACTGGATGCGCTTGCCAACAATTTGCGGGATTTCCACAAAAGCGATCCCGACTACAACCTTTCCGCCAAAACGATCGACTATGCGACTGCGCTAAGCACGGGGAATCGCGGGGCGGCGACCGAGGCCTATCAGCAAATGCGACAGGCGCTCGAGTTCGCCAGGACGGGGGAGACCGAAGTCGATAGCGAGCAATCGATGTTCATGCTGGAGGCCGCAGTCGAAATGGGGGACGAGGAGACCGCGTGTCAGATGGCCCAGGTGCTCTATCAGGATCATGTCGGCAACGAGTCGATGGAAGGCCGCATCAAGCAAATGATGGTCGGCGGCGGTCTGGAGCGCCAGGTCTCCCAGATCGCAGAGGGCGCCACGGAGAATCTGAAGCGGATGAACGCCGCTGCGGCCAATCTGGCCAAGCATGGCGGTCTGCTGGAAGCGGTCGAGGAATTCGCCCGCCTGGTCGAAACCAACAAGAACATTGCGGTCTATCTCAACGCCGCCACCTGTATCGTCAAGTGCTTTGAGGATGTGGCTGCCGGGCAACTGGAAATGGATTCCAACACCCGCAAGCGCCTGAACAATCGCATGCAGGGCTACCTCAATTTTGTGAACCTTCGCGACGCCGGAAGCCACCGCCTGGAACAGATCCGCAAGGCCTGGGCCGCTGTGGCGCACTAGTCTTACTGTGTCAAATTAACTGAAACCCTGGGACGTCTATTTCGGACCTGTCCGCATCGGCAGCTTTAATGCACGGGAAACCAGGGGGTAGCGCAACGACTACCTCACATTGGAACTGTAACCCATGTCCTTGAACCAAGTTGTTACCGATGTGCTTGACTCGTACAGGGAGCGCTTCTTTACCTACTTTCTCACGCAAACAAGAAAGTAGGTCGCCTGCCGGGGCGAGTTCCGGCATCTCCACAACTACTACTGGATTCCGGCTTTCGCCGGAATGACGGAATCTCAAAAGTCGGCGCTGGCGACACGGCGCTCGTGGATTTCCGTAATGGCGCTTCAGCTTGGGAGGGCTATCATTCCGCGATTCTTCCGCCTGACGGTATTTGCGATGTCCAACGAACAGGAAAACCTCTCCGCCGCCGCCCTCGAATACCACGAGTGGCCCACTCCGGGAAAGATCGCGGTGGTGCCGACCAAGGGTCTCACCAACCAGCACGACCTGGCGCTGGCCTACTCGCCGGGCGTGGCCGCCGCCTGCAATGCCATTGTCGACGATCCGAATGCGGCCAGCCGGCTGACTTCGCGCGCCAACCTGGTCGGCGTGGTGACCAACGGCACGGCCGTGCTGGGCTTGGGCAACATCGGGCCGCTGGCGGCCAAGCCGGTGATGGAAGGCAAGGGCGTGCTGTTCAAGAAGTTCGCCGGCATCGACGTGTTCGACATCGAACTGCAGGAGCCGGATGCCGACAAGCTGATAGACATGATTGCGGCGATGGAGCCGACTTTCGGCGGCATCAATCTCGAAGACATCAAGTCGCCGGAGTGCTTCTACATCGAGGCCCGGCTGCGCGAGCGGATGAAGATTCCGGTGTTTCACGACGACCAGCACGGCACCGCCATCGTGGTCGGCGCCTTCATCCTCAACGGCCTGAGTCTGGTCGGCAAGAAGATCGAAGACGTCAAGCTGGTCACCTCGGGCGCGGGCGCCGCGGCGCTGGCCTGCCTCGATCTGCTGGTCAGTCTCGGCGTGCGGGTGGAAAACGTCTGGGTCACCGACATCGAAGGCGTGGTCCATGTCGGCCGCGAGAAATTGATGGACCCGCTCAAGGACCGCTACGCCAAGCAGACCGACGCGCGCAAGTTGATCGATGTCATGGCCGATGCCGATGTCTTTCTCGGCCTTTCGGCCGGCGGCGTGGTGAAGCCGGAAATGGTGGCGAAGATGGCCGCCAATCCGCTGATCCTGGCGCTGGCCAATCCGACGCCGGAAATCACGCCGGAGGAGGTCAAGAGCGTGCGCTCCGACGCCATCATCGCCACCGGTCGTTCGGACTACCCGAACCAGGTCAACAACGTGCTGTGCTTTCCCTTCATTTTTCGCGGCGCGCTGGATGCGGGGGCGACCACCATCACCGAGCAGATGAAGCTGGCCGCCGTGCGCGCCATCGCCGAGTTGGCGCGGGCCGAGGCCTCCGACGTGGTGGCGATGGCCTACGGCGGCGAGAATCTGTCGTTCGGCCGCGAGTACCTGATTCCCCGGCCTTTCGATCCGCGCCTGATCGTCAAGATCGCGCCGGCGGTGGCGAAGGCGGCGGCGGAGTCGGGCGTGGCGACACGGCCCATCGTCGATTTCGATGCCTACCGCGACAAGCTGAACAGCTTCGTCTATCACTCCGGCTTTGTCATGAAGCCGGTGTTTTCGGCGGCGAAGAAGGCGCCGCGCCGCGTGGTCTATTGCGAAGGCGAGGACGAGCGGGTGTTGCGCGCGGTGCAGGCGGTACTCGACGAAGGTCTGGCGCGACCGGTGCTGGTCGGTCGTCCCGATGTCATCGGCAAGCGCGTCCAGAAGGCCGGCCTGCGCATGCTGGCGGGGCGCGATTTCGAGGTGGTGAATCCCGAGTCCGATTCGCGCTACAAGGAGTTGTGGCAGAGTTATCACCAGATCATGGGACGGCAGGGAGTGACGCCGGGCATCGCCAAGCAGGCGCTGCGCTCGGATACCACGCTGATCGGCACCATGCTGCTCAAGAGCGGCTATGTCGATGCCATGATATGCGGCATGGTCGGCCTCCATTCGCAGCACCTCAGGCATGTCAGCGATGTCATCGGCCTGGAGCCGGGCGCGCATTGCTTCGCGGCGATGAACATGCTGCTGCTGGCCGGGCACACGCTGTTCGTCTGCGACACCTACGTCAATGAAGATCCCTCGGCCGAGCAGCTCGCCGAGATCGCGCTGATGGCCGCCGAGGAAGTGCGCCGCTTCGGTCTCGAACCCAAGGTGGCGCTGCTGTCGCATTCCAACTTCGGCAGTCTGCATTCGGCTTCGGCCCTGAAGATGGCCGCCGCGCGACGCCTGATCGAGGCGCGCGCGCCGCAACTGGAAGTCGATGGCGAAATGCACGGCGACGCAGCGCTGTCGCAGGAAATCCGCGAGCAGTTGTATCCCGCCTGCCGCCTCAAGGGCGAGGCCAACCTGCTGATCATGCCCAATGTCGACGCCGCCAATATTTCCTTCAACCTGATCAAGGCCACCTCGGGCGGCGGCATCACCGTCGGCCCGGTGCTGCTCGGCGCCGCGTTGCCGGTGCACATCCTGACGTCGACCGCTTCGGTGCGCCGCCTGGTCAACATGACCGCTCTCGCGGTGGTGGACGCCAATCATCTGAAAGGCTGAGCCATGGCCCATGCCATCCGCTTTCATGCCACGGGCGGTCCTGAAGTCCTGCGCTGGGAAGAAGTCGGCGTTGGTGACACGGCGGATTTGTTGCCTGGTGAGGCGCGGGTGCGGCATCATGCCGTTGGCCTCAATTACATCGACATCTATCATCGCACGGGGCTGTACCCGCTGCCGCTGCCGTCCGGCATCGGGCTTGAAGCGGCGGGCGTGGTCGAGGCGGTGGGCAGCGCCGTCAATGATTTCCAGCCGGGTGATCGCGTCGCCTATGCCGGCGGTCCGCCGGGAGCTTATGCCGAGCTGCGCAACATGCCCGCCGACCGCCTGGTCAAGCTGCCTGACGAGATCGATTTCAAGACCGGCGCGGCGATGATGCTGCAAGGCATGACCGCGCACTACCTGCTGCGCCGCACCTGCCGCGTCGAGGCCGGTGACACCATCCTGATCCATGCCGCCGCCGGCGGTGTCGGCCTCATCGCCTGCCAGTGGGCGAAGGCGCTGGGCGTCACGGTGATCGGCAGCGTCGGCAGCGACGAAAAGGCGGCTTTGGCGAAGGCCCATGGCTGCGACCATGCGATCATTTACACGCGCGAAAATTTTGTCGAACGGGTCAAGGAAATCACCGGCGGTCGCGGCGTGCGCGTGGTGTATGACTCGATCGGTAAGGATACCTTCGAGGGTTCGCTCGACTGCCTGCAACCGCTGGGCATGATGGTCAGCTTCGGCAACTCCTCCGGACCGGTGCCGCCGTTCGACACGGCGGGGCTGGCCAGACGCGGCTCGTTGTTCCTGACGCGGCCTTCGCTATTCACCTACACGGCGCAGCGCAGCGATCTGCTGGCCGCCGCCGCCGATCTGTTCGCTGTCGTCGCTGCGGGCAAGGTGAAGATCGAAGTCAACCAGACCTACGCCCTGAAGGACGCCGCACAGGCGCAGATCGATCTGGCCGCGCGCAAAACCACGGGCTCGACAGTGCTGTTACCATAGGCGGATGGAATCTTTTCTGATCGCCAATCCCAAGGGCGGGGTGGGCAAGACGACGCTGGCGACCAACCTGGCGGGCTTCTTTGCCCAGCAGGGGAAGCGCGTCATGCTCGGCGATATCGACCGTCAGCAGTCCTCGCGCGAATGGCTCAAGCTGCGCTCGCCGGCGCAGCCGCACATTGCGACCTGGGACATCGAGCCGGATCATCCGGCGCGGCCACCGAAAGATACAACCCATGTCGTGCTCGATACGCCAGCCGGCTTGCACGGCAAGAAGCTGGCGCAGGTGCTGAAACTGGTCAGGCGCGTGATCGTGCCCTTGCAGCCATCGATTTTCGACATCCTCGCGACGCGGGCATTCCTTGATCGGTTGTTCGAGGAAAAGGAAATCCGCAAGCACGAAGCCTTCGTCGCCATCGTCGCCATGCGAGTGGATGCACGTACCCGTGCGGCGGCGGAACTCGAACGCTTCCTCGACGGCACCGGCTTGCCGGTGGTGGCCCACCTGCGCGACACACAGAACTACGTGCAGGCCGCTGCGCATGGCATGAGCATTTTCGAACTGCCGCCCAGCCGCGCGGAAAAGGACATCGAGCAATGGCTGCCGTTGCTGGACTGGGTGCAACAGGCGGTATGACAAGATAGCCCGAGCTTGGCCCCTTGCGTGAAGGACAGGATCAGTGTGCGCCTATGTTTATAGGCGTCCATCCGACTCGGCCTTGCCCAGCAGCGACTTGACGTCATACAGCACATGCCCCGGCTTGCCGAAGGCATGTATCCCGACTGCTCCGAGTTGCAGAAACTCGGGATGCGCCACGGCGAGGACGATGGCGTCGTAGGTGCCGGCCTGCGGTTTGTCTTTGAGCGGCGTGACCTTGTATTCGTGCTGCGCTTCGGCAATATCGATCCACGGATCATAGATGTCGACCTTGGCGTGATAGCCGGCGAGCTCGCGCACGATGTCGATGACCTTGGTATTGCGCAGGTCGGGGCAGCCTTCCTTGAAGGTGAGGCCGAGGACGAGGATTCTGGCGTCGACCACCTGCATCTTGCGCCGGGTCATGAGCTTGATGACTTCGTCGGCCACATAGCCGGCCATGCTGTCGTTGATGCGCCGTCCGGCGAGAATGACTTCGGGGTGATAGCCGATCTCCTGCGCCTTGTGCGTCAGGTAGTAGGGATCGACGCCGATGCAGTGGCCGCCGACCAGGCCGGGACGAAAGGGCAGGAAGTTCCATTTGCTGCCGGCGGCTTCGAGGACTTCGAGGGTATCGATGCCGAGGCGGTGGAAGATCAATGAGAGTTCGTTCATCAGCGCGATGTTGAGGTCGCGCTGGGCGTTTTCGATGACCTTGGCGGCTTCGGCGACCTTGATGGAGCTGGCCTTGTGGGTGCCGGCGGTGATGATGCTGCGGTACAAGGCATCGACGAAATTGGCGATTTCCGGCGTGGAGCCGGACGTAACCTTCTTGATGCTGGGCAGGCGGTGCTGCTTGTCGCCGGGGTTGATGCGTTCGGGGCTGTAGCCGGCGAAGAAGTCTCGGTTGAAAACCAGGCCGGAGTGCTTTTCGAGCAGGGGAACGCAGACTTCTTCGGTGGCGCCGGGGTAGACGGTGGATTCGTAGATGACGATGGCGCCCCTGGACATGACCTTGCCGACGGTTTCGGAGGCTCCGATCAAGGGCGTGAGGTCGGGGCGCTGGGCGTTGTCGACCGGGGTAGGGACGGTGACGATGAAGACATTGCAGGCGCGCAGTTGCTCGGGGTCGGCGGTGAAGCTGAGTTGGCTGGCCTCTGCCAGTTCGGCCAGCTCAACTTCGCGGGTGCTGTCGCGACCGGCTTTGAGTTCGTCGATGCGGCCTTGCTTGATGTCGAAGCCGGTGACGGGGTACTTCTTGCCGAATTCGACGGCCAGCGGCAGGCCGACGTAGCCGAGGCCGATGATGGCGATGCACACGACACCGTGGTTCGGGGCTGGAAACAGGCACGCAGCGCGTTCAGGTGTTGTCATTGCTGTGCAAATAGATGCAGCAAAGTTGAGGAAGGCGAAATCTTAACGTACTTGCGGATCGGTGGAGGCGGCGGCAAGCCGTGGGCGGGCACGGCGGCAATCGCCATGCATTGACTGGCAAACCCTGCATAGCCTCTGTACGGTCGCCAAAATGGAACAAGGGCTTACCCGAATAATCGCGTAAGCCCTTGTTTGTCTTGAATGGTTGCGGGGGCAGGATTTGAACCTGCGACCTTCGGGTTATGAGCCCGACGAGCTGCCAGACTGCTCCACCCCGCGTCAGAGAGGGGCGATTATGACCGGAATGCGGCAGTGCGTCAACGCAATTGCCGTTATTCGCTATAATCGTTCCCCTTCCGAGGAGCGCTGCAAGGGTAGTTTCCACTTACCTCCCAGGCTCGGACCAATTTTCAAACTGCGCTCACCCAACCCGTACCGGGCAGGGTGAGTTCGCCTCCCGCCCGGTCACAGTTCAAGGAGCCTTCATGAACGCAGTGACTGACAAAAAAGATTATGTAATTGCCGACCTTGGCCTGGCCGACTGGGGCCGCAAGGAAATTCGCATTGCCGAGACAGAGATGCCCGGCCTCATGGCGATCCGCGAGGAATTCGCCAAGGCCCAGCCGCTCAAGGGCGCGCGCATCACCGGCAGCCTGCACATGACCATCCAGACCGCCGTGCTGATCGAGACGCTGACGGCGCTGGGCGCCGAAGTGCGCTGGGCTTCGTGCAACATCTTCTCGACCCAGGATCAT
The DNA here is from genome assembly GCA_023229545.1 of Sulfuritalea sp. GTDB lineage: Bacteria > Pseudomonadota > Gammaproteobacteria > Burkholderiales > Rhodocyclaceae > Sulfuritalea. The sequence continues at coordinate 132,044 of JALNZB010000002.1, forward strand.
GCCGCCGCCGCCATCGCCGCCGATGGCGTGGCGGTATTTGCCGTCAAGGGCGAGTCGCTGGTCGACTATTGGGACTACACCCACCGCATTTTCGAGTGGCCAGACAACGGCTACAGCAACATGATCCTCGACGATGGCGGCGACGCGACCCTGCTGCTGCATCTGGGCGCCCGCGCTGAAAAAGACCTCTCGGTCCTCGACAAGCCGGACAGCGAGGAAGCGACCGTGCTGTTCGCCTCCATCAAGGCCAAGCTGGCCACGGACAAGACCTGGTACTCGACGCGTCTGGCGCAGATCAAGGGCGTCACGGAAGAAACCACCACCGGCGTGCATCGCCTGTACCAGATGCACGAGCGCGGCGAGTTGAAGATTCCGGCGATCAACGTCAATGACTCGGTGACCAAGTCGAAGTTCGACAACCTCTACGGCTGCCGCGAGTCGCTGGTCGACGGCATCAAGCGCGCCACCGACGTGATGATCGCCGGCAAGGTGGCCCTGATCGCCGGTTACGGCGATGTCGGCAAGGGTTCGGCGCAGGCCATGCGCGCGCTGTCGGCGCAGGTGTGGGTCACCGAGATCGATCCGATCTGCGCGCTGCAGGCGGCGATGGAAGGCTACCGCGTCGTCACCATGGACTACGCCTGCGACAAGGCCGACATTTTCGTCACCTGCACCGGCAATGTGCACGTCATCGATCACGACCATCTGGCGAAGATGAAGGACCAGGCCATCGTCTGCAACATCGGCCACTTCGATTCCGAGATCAACGTCGCTTCGATCGAGAAATACCAGTGGGAAGAAATCAAGCCGCAGGTCGACCACGTGATTTTCCCCGACGGCAAGCGGATCATCCTGCTGGCCAAGGGTCGCCTGGTGAATCTGGGCTGCGGCACCGGGCACCCGAGCTACGTCATGTCTTCGTCATTCGCTAACCAGACCATTGCGCAGATCGAGCTGTTCACGCGCAATGCCGATTACCCGGTCGGCGTCTATACCCTGCCCAAGCACCTCGACGAGAAAGTGGCGCGCTTGCAATTGAAGAAGCTGAATGCGCAGTTGTCCGAACTGACCGACCAGCAGGCCGCCTACATCGGCGTGCCCAAGGCCGGGCCGTACAAGGCCGACCAGTATCGGTATTAAGTAAGGCCGCGCCAAGCCCCGTCCACCCCAAGGAGACCTTCATGCGTCTGCTCGCTGTCTGGCTGATCAACGCGCTCGCCCTGCTGGCCTTGCCCTGGGTGCTGCCCTCGATCCATGTCGCGAGTTTCGCTACGGCGCTCTGGGTGGCGGTGGTGCTGGGGCTGATCAACGCGGTGATCCGGCCCATCTTGCTGCTGCTGACGCTGCCGGTTTCGCTGCTGACGCTGGGGCTGTTCATCTTCGTCATCAACGGCATGATGTTCCTGCTGGTGGCGCGCTTGCTCGACGGCTTCGTGGTGGATGGAATCTGGGCCGGAATTTTCGGCTCGGTGGTTTACAGCCTGATCTCCTGGGCGCTGACGCGCCTGTTGCTGAGTTCACCCCGTTCGTCATAACCATTGGGGAATCCAGAATGAGTCTTGAACTATCCATCGAGTTTTTCCCGCCGCAAACCGGCGAGGGCATGGAGAAGCTGCGCGCGACGGTGGCCCGGCTGGCGGTGCTGAAGCCCGAGTTTTTCTCCGTGACCTACGGCGCAGGCGGTTCGACGCGTGATCGCACGCTGGATACGGTGATGGAAATCGCCGCCGCCGGCCACAGTGCCGCGCCGCACCTGTCCTGCATCGGCTCCACGCGCGAGGGAATCAGCGAGCTGCTGGGCATTTTCACCGAGCGCGGCATCCGCCGCATCGTCGCGTTGCGCGGCGATCTGCCGTCGGGCATGGCCGACGCCGGCGAATTCCGCTATGCCAACGAACTGGTGGCGTTTATCCGCAGTGAGACCGGCGACCGGTTTTTCATCGAGGTGGGAGCCTATCCCGAATGGCATCCGCAGGCGAAGAGTCCGCGCGAAGACTTGCTGAATTTCAAGCGCAAGGTCGATGCCGGCGCCAACTCGGCCATCACGCAGTATTTCTACAATGCCGACGCCTATGAGCATTTTGTCGAGCAGGCAAGGGCGCTTGGCGTCGTCGTGCCGATTGTGCCGGGCATTATGCCGATCGCCAATTTCGCCAAACTGGCGCGGTTTTCCGACGCCTGCGGCGCCGAGATTCCGCGCTGGATGCGGCGCAAGTTCGAGAGTTTTGGCGACGACGCCGAATCCACCCGGGCCTTTGGCCTGGATGTGGTGACGCAGCTTTGCCAGCGTCTGATCGCACGCGGTGCACCGGGGCTGCATTTTTATTCGATGAATCAGGCCAGCCTGACGCTGGAGCTTTGTCGCCGCCTGGGCCGCTAGTTACCTGTAAGCAGATGGCGCAACGCCGCCCGCAGCCGACCCGGCGGCACCGGCTCCTTGAGCAACAGGAAACCGGCGTGACGTGCCGCTGTCTGGGCTTCTTCGCCGATATCCGCGCTGACCAGCAGAACGCCCATCAGGCCGAATTCGCGTTGCAGTTCCTGCGCCAGGTCGATGCCGCTGACCTTGCCAGGCAGGCGCAGGGCACAAATCATCAGGTCGGGCAGCAGGGCGCTTTCGCGGCAGCAGCGCAGCGCTTCTTCGCGGTTTGCCGCCAACAGGACACGACCGCCCCAGGTGAGGATCGCCTGCTCCATCCCGGCGCGTACCAGCATGTCATCGTCGACCACCAACACCGTTCCAACAATCCGGGTGTGATCGGAAGGTTGTTCCGCCGGCAACGCATCGACGACCGGCGCCAAACTCGGCGCGACAGCCTCCACCATCGGCAATTCAATCCAGAATACCGAGCCACGTCCCGGTCGCGAACGAACCCCCATCGGTATCGATAACAGACCGGACAGGCGACGGCAAATGGCCAAACCGAGCCCCAGTCCCTTGGCGCGGTCCCGCTCGGGGTTCCCCAGTTGCACGTAATCCTCGAAAATTTCCTCGTGCGCGTGCTGCGGAATTCCTTCGCCAGTATCCCAGACTTCGACCCGTAGCTTGTCGCGGCGGCGGCGGCAGCTCACCAGCACACCGCCGGTGCGGGTGTAACGCAAGGCATTGCCGACCAGATTGAGCAGGATGCGCTCGACGAGCTTTGGGTCGCTGCGCGCCCAGGCCCGCGTCAGCTTCACTCTAAGCTGCAAGCCCTTCTGCTCCGCCAGCAGCGAAAGATCGCGGGCCATCCGCTCCAGCAGGTCGTTCAAAGGGAAATCGCTGATTTGTGGCACCAGATCTCCGCCATCCAGTCGCGAGATGTCGAGGATGGAGTCCAGCAGATTCTGCAAGGTGTCTACTGCGGACTGGATATGCGCCACCAGCTTCGGCTCCTGCTTTGCCACCTTCGACTGGGCCAGCCCGGAAACAAACAGCCCGAGCGCATGCAAAGGTTGCCGCAAATCGTGGCTGGCGGCGGCAAGAAAGTGCGTCTTGGCGATGGTCGCGTGTTCCGCCGCTTCCTTCTCCCGCAGCAAATCGAGGGTGGCGTCCGTCACTCGCTCGCGCAACTCTTCCTGCGTCACGCCGATGCGTCCCGCCATGTGATTGATGCCGGTCGCCAGCGACTGCAAGGCGCCGGCCGAATCGACGGACATGCGCGCCGTCAGATCGCCGTCGCCGATCCGCGCGACCACTTCGCCGGCCTCCAGCAGGGGCTTGGTCACCGTATGGGCAATGCGTAGCGCCAGCCAGCCGCCCAGCACGGATCCCAGCAAGGCAATCACTGCACTGACCGCCATCAGCCGCCTGTTCCTGTCGGAAATATTTTGTAGAGATACTTCGACCACGGCATATCCGATTATTGTCGGCGGCGGGTCGCGCAGCGTCACCCCCCCGGCGTAGATGTCGTCTACGGGCAGGCTTTTGCGCATCACCGGCTCGATGAACGACCTTACGTCCGCCTCATGACGATGAACTTCGGTTCGCACCAGCCCGGGCCATGCGGCGAGATTCAGTTCGCCGCTGCGCGCCATGATCGTGCCCTGCATATCGATAATCGCCGCTCCGCGCACGTCCGGATCAATGCGCAGCGCCGACTCGGTCAGCGCCGAGAGGCTGGCGCGCTGCCCGGAAAAAATGCCGAACTCGGCGGCGGTCGCCATTTGTCGCGAGATCGCCGTGCCTCGCGTATCGAGTCCCCGTTCGAGATCGTCAATCGCGCGCAACAAGAAAACGGTGGTCAGCAGCACCGCCACCAGCGTCGCGGGCAACAAAGCCAGCAGCAACATGCGCGCGCGCAGGCTTATCTTCATGGCCGATCCCTCAGCCGCAATTGTTCGCCAAGCTGTAGCTCATTCAGCACCAGGCCCAGCGAACGGGCGACATCCTGATTGATCGACACAGTAAACTCGCGCGGCCACTGCGGAGGCGGCAAGGGTTTGCCCGACAGGGCCAGGCGCAGCAATTCGCCGCCTCGCGCACCCACCTGGGCCGGCGTCGAATACAAGGCGAGCAAGGCGCCGGCCTTGACGTAAGCGGGAGAAAAGCCCACCAGCGCCACTTGTCGACGGTAGGCCGCTGTCAGGATATTGGCCGCCGTCTGGCTGTTGAACACCTCCGGATCGGGCAGTGCGAGCATGACCTCGGCATCGGTCAGCAAGGATTGCAGCGCCGGGAACAGCCCGTTTTGACCCACCATTGAAATCAGGAGTTGCATGCCGCGTTCCTTTGCCGCTCTCTCCAGAGCGGGAGTATGGCCCTTCGACTCCGCACCGACCAGTACCCCCACGTTGCGCACAGCGGGCAGCGCCAGCCGAATCAGTTCCAGTTGGCGCGGTGGCGGCTGATCGAGAAACACCGCCGAAAGCGACCCGCCGCGCAAGCGCCTTTGATCGGCGATCCGCTCGAAAGCAAGACGCGGCACCAGAATGGCCAGCAAGGGCGGCGGTGCGTCGCCAGCGAACAGTCCCTGCATGCTGCGCTGCGCTGCGGTGCCGACGGCGACAACCCATTGTGGTCCCGGCTCGGCGCGACCGAACTGGCTCCAGTGCGCCACGCGCCAGTCGATGCGCCCCGGCAGCGCCTGCTCGACATCCGCACGCAGTGCTGCGGCCGTTTCGGCGTGTGCGCCGCCGGTGTCGGACAAGGCCACCCAGACGGAAATAACCGGCGCCGCCCATGCCGACCCATATGTCATTAGACATAGGCAGGCGATGGCGAGAACGGTGAAAAAGCGGCGTCGCATTGCTCAAAAATTCAGTCGCAGAGTCGCGAAAGCGCGGCGGTCAAAACGCTGGTTCAGTTGGTAAATCTGTGAGCCGCCGTTGATTGCCTGCACAGTCACACTCAACTCGCCGCGCGTCGCTCCTAACGCGAAAGGCTTGCCGAGACGGACATCGAGCCTGCGCGGCGTATTGATCAGATCGCCGCCGGACCACTTGAAAGGCGTTGAGGCTGTGGAAATCGCGCTGAACTCAAAACCTCCCGGGAGACTTTGCAGCCATGTCAGCGCGGTGTTGCGGAACGGCGCTTCCCGAGCTTCATCAGCCGCCGAGCCAATCTCGCTGCGAATATGCATCTCGGACAGTATCAACCGGGTATCAGGCAGCGGACGCCAATCAAACTGGTACTCGAAGCCATGCAGGTGAGGACCGGGGCGGTTGACGAAATCGTAACTTGTGTATGGCAGCAAGGGATATGCAGGATTCGGAATCGTTCGAGTCTCGGCCATGATTCGATCATTTATCCGTTCGACAAAAGCGCGAGCATCTATTCTTAGATTGGCTTGACGGATATACCCCAGATAACCGACCTCGTGGCTTATCAGGGATTCCGCCCTGACCGTTCCGGACGATAGATATGGCCATCCGACCACTGGCGCTTGAGTTCCCACGGGAACCGGGAAAAGTCCTAGAAGAACCACGCCTGGCGCTTGATTGAACAGGCGGGAATCGGCGCGCAACTCGTAAAACGCCGGCGTCCGCCATGACTTTGTGACACCAGCGCGCAACGTGTGATCGGGCGTTACATGAAAGTTGGCGGCCAGTCTCGGTGAGAATTTGCTGCCGGTGTAGCTGTGCCCCTCCTCCATACCGCTGGCCTGCAACAGCCATTGATCATGAGGACGCCACTCGACGGTGGTGAATACACGCCAGTTATGAAGTGAAATGGTATCTTCGGTAAAGTAAAGCGATGGCGAATGCAATGCCTCATGGCGCCATTCCCCGCCCCATGCCAGACGCCACTTAGCATTAAAAGCGCGGGAATGTTGCAGCCCCAGCTCGGTGCGCTCGACACTGGCATCGCTTGCACTCAAGGCAGTCATGCCGAGGCCGGATACCATCACCTGACTGGCAAAAGATTCGCGCCCATGGGTTACGCGCAACTCCAGTTTTTCGTCCGCCGCCAGTTGCCGCTGCCATCGCAGCAACAGGAAAACATCACTCTGGCCGATGGTCCGAAAGGGGTTACCTGCGGTTCCCGCGCCGTCACCACGCGCTGTCTCGCCCGCACCCATTTGCAACGTGACCTCGTCGCGCAGCGAGGGCAGGAAATCGCCACGAAACTGGACGCGCGAGATATGGCTGTCGTCGTAGACGTTGTTTATGCCTTTATCCACCCGGCGCGAGCCAGTCAGGCGAAAGCTGGCCTTTTCATCGCCCCAGCCAACGCGCGCAACATTGTCATTGACGCCTTTGTCACCGACCGTCGCGGAAAGCATCCCGCCGTGAGTATCGGCGGCATTGCGCGTAACGATATTGATCACGCCAAGAAACGCGTTGGCGCCGTATGACGCCGAGTTCGATCCGCGCAGCACTTCGATACGCTCGATATCCTCAAGTACGATTCCGCGCAACCCCAGATTGGTATCACCAAACAGCGCCGAGGAATATAGCGAACGGCCATCGACATAGACCTGCATTCGCGCCCCGTAGGTATCCATGCCCGAGTGATACGCGGCCTGCGGGTTGGCTCCGTTGCGCGCAGTGAATAGGAAACCCGGCACCAGGCGCAGGACTTCCGCCACTTCTCGTGCGCCCGAACGACGGATCAATTCGCGATCAATGACCGTTACCGCGCCCGGCACTTCGTTCAGCGGCTGCGCCAGTCGGCTGACGGACAGCACCACCGGCAGATCGGCGAAATAGTCCTTTTCGGAGACTTCCTGTGCCATCGCCGGCGCCGCCAGCACGACGAGAAGTAGCACTCCGCAAGAATAACCGCAGTGCCGCGCCAGCGTTACGATCCGCCATGAATATCCACTCATCGTGGCGCGATTATAAGTTGTAACGGGCTGGCGCGGCCAGCCACGACAATCACCGGCGGCGACCGCCCAGAATCGAGCCGAGCACGCCGCGCACGATCTCGCGGCCGAGCGAGGAACCGATGGCGCGCACGGTGCTGCTCACTGCCGCTTCGACCACCGTCTGCCTGCCGCGCGAGCCGGTGCGAGCGCCACCGCCCAACATGCCGTCCAGCGCGTCGCCGAGGCCGCCCAGCAAGCCGCCGCCGCTCGTCGCCGGCGCCTCGCCCGACGCTGGCGCCGTACCGTCAGCGCCGACTCTTGCGGAAGCATTTGCGCTGGCCTTATCTTGTTCTGCTGCGGAATTCAGCTTCTCGTAAGCGGATTCGCGATCGAGCACCTGTTCGTAGTGCCCGGCAATCGGCGAAGCGGCAATTGCGGCGCGGCGCTCCTCGGCTGTCAGCGGCCCGATGCGCGATGCCGGCGGCAGCACCATGGCGCGCTCGACCACGGTCGGTCGGCCCTGTTCGTCGAGGAAGGACACCAGCGCCTCGCCGACGCCGAGTTCGGTGATCGCCGCCGCCGCGTCGAAGGCCGGATTGGCGCGCAGGGTATCGGCCGCCGCCTTGACGGCCTTCTGGTCGCGCGGCGTGAAAGCGCGCAGGGCATGCTGCACGCGGTTGCCCAACTGGCCGAGCACGGCATCGGGAATGTCGAGCGGGTTCTGCGTCACGAAATACACGCCGACACCTTTCGAGCGGATCAGGCGCACCACCTGCTCGATCTTCTCCAGCAAGGCCGGCGGCGCGTCGCTGAAAAGCAGATGCGCTTCGTCGAAAAAGAAGGCCAGCTTCGGCTTGGGCAGGTCGCCCGCTTCGGGCAACCGCTCGAATAGTTCGGCCAGCAGCCAGAGCAGGAAACAGGCGTACAGACGCGGCGAGTTCATCAGCTTTTCGGCGGCCAGGATGTTGATGACGCCGCGTCCGCTCATTTCCCCAACCCCGGTTTGCATCAGGTCTTCGATATCCAGCATGGGTTCGCCAAAGAAGCTGTCGCCGCCCTGTTCTTCGAGCGTCAGCAGGCCGCGCTGGATGGCGCCGATCGAGGCCGCCGAGACATTGCCGTACTGCGTCTTGTAGTCCGCCGCATGTTCGCCGACATGCTGCACCATCGCCCGCAAATCCTTCAGGTCGAGCAGCAGCAGGCCCTGGTCGTCGGCGACCTTGAACACCAGTTGCAGCACGCCGCCCTGGGTGTCGTTGAGGTTGAGCAGGCGCCCTAGCAAGAGCGGCCCCATGTCGGAAATCGTGGCGCGCACCGGATGGCCAGACTCACCGAACACGTCCCAGAACATTACCGGATTGGCCTGCGGCTGCCAGGCTTTGATGCCGAGTTGATCCAGGCGCTTTTGCAACTTCCCGGAGGCGACTCCGGCGGCGCCGAGGCCCGAGAGATCGCCCTTGGCATCGGCAAGGAACACCGGCACGCCGGCCAGCGACAACTGCTCCGCCATGCGTTGCAGGGTCACCGTCTTGCCGGTACCGGTGGCGCCGGTGATCAGGCCGTGACGGTTGGCGAGTTGCGACAATAATGCCAGTTCGGTCTCGCCGCTTTTGGCGATGGGCAGGGCTTGGCTCATGGCGGGAATTCCGGGGATGCTAAAATTTGGGATTGTATGTGACAACAGCAACGCAACCAGGGAAAACAACTATGGCCGGACACTCCAAATGGGCCAACATCCAGCATCGCAAGGGGCGTCAGGACGCCAAGCGGGGCAAGGTCTTCACCAAGCTGATCAAGGAAATCACCGTTGCGGCGAAGATGGGCGGCGGCGACCTCAGCGCCAATCCGCGACTGCGCCTCGCCATTGAAAAGGCCAAGGCGCAGAGCCTGCCCAAGGACAACATCGATAACGCGGTCAAGCGCGGCACCGGACAGCTCGAGGGCGTGAACTACGAGGAAATCCGCTATGAGGGCTACGGCATCAACGGCGCGGCGGTGATCGTCGATTGCCTCACCGACAACAAGGTGCGCACCGTCGCCGAAGTGCGCCATGCCTTCGCCAAACATGGCGGCAACATGGGCACCGATGGCAGTGTCGCCTTCCTGTTCGCGCACTGTGGCCAGATGCTGTTCGCTCCCGGCACCGACGAAGCGGCGCTGATGGATGCGGCCATCGAGGCCGGCGCCGACGACGTGCTGACCAACGAGGACGGTTCGATTGAAGTCATCACCCCGCCCAACGATTTTGCCGCCGTCAAGGAGGCGCTGGAGAAGGTCGGCTTCAAATCCGAATTCGGCGAAGTGACCATGAAGCCGCAAAACGAAACCGAGTTCGCCGGCGAGGACGCGATCCAGATGCAAAAGCTGCTCGATGCCCTGGAGTCGCTGGACGACGTGCAAGAGGTTTATACGACCGCTGTCATCGACGAGTAGCGCCACGTGACGTGAAGCATGAATTCCAAGGCCGCCGCCATCCGCATCCTGGGCATTGACCCCGGTTTGCGTTCCACCGGGTTTGGCGTCATCGACAAGGCCGGCAATGCGCTGGCCTATGTCGCCAGTGGCTGCATCAAGACCGATGCGGCGGGCAGTTTGCCGCAGCGGATCAAGACCATCCTCGACGGATTGGTGGAGATCATCGCCACCTACCGACCGCAGCAGGCGGCGGTCGAAATCGTTTTCGTCAACGTCAATCCGCAATCCACGCTGCTGCTCGGCCAGGCGCGCGGTGCGGCGATTGCCGCGCTGGTGACGGCGGATTTGCCGGTGGCGGAATACACCGCGCTGCAAGTCAAGCAGGCGGTAGTCGGCCATGGCAAGGCGGCGAAAGAACAGGTGCAAGCCATGGTCGCGCGCCTGCTCAAGCTGCCCGGCGTACCGGGTTCCGATGCCGCCGATGCGCTGGCCTGCGCCATTGCCCACGCCCATGGCGGGCAGGGCATGGGCGCGCTGGCGACAGCGGGCAAGCGGATGCGCGGCGGGAGGCTGGTGTAGTGGCCTCGATTCTCTACGCTTGGGAATTCGGCGCGAATCTGGGGCATGTCGGCACCTTTCTGCCCATCGCCCGGGCATTGCGCGATCACGGCACCACGGTGCACTGGGCAGTGACCCATCCACACCAGGCCGCCCGACTCTTGCCCAAAGCGGGCTTCGACTGGCTGCAAGCTCCCGTCATGCCGGAACAGCGGCGCGATGGACCGCCACTGAGTTATGCCGACATACTGCTGCGCTTTGGCTACAGAAATGGCAATGACCTGCTCGGCTTGGTCGTCGCCTGGCGCGAAATAATGCGACTTACCGGAGCGAAGGTGGTGCTCGCCGATCACGCACCGACAGCGATCCTCGCCGCACGTATGCTGGACATCCCAGTGATGCTTTTCGGCAGCGGCTTCTTTGCGCCGCCCCAGGTGCACCCAACGCCCAACATGCGACCGTGGACGACCGTATCCGCCGGACACCTGCTCGCCACTGACCAAATGGCTCTGACGAGCATCAATGCAGTGCTGGAACACTACGGCAAACCACGCCTCGACTACATCGCCCAGCTCTTCCAAGTGGCGGAGGACAGCCTGCTCAGCTTCCCCGAGCTGGACCACTACCCGGCGCGGGGCCCTGCCCGCTACTGGGGCATGCTGCCGGCGGCGGTCGCCGCAGACAGCACCTGGCCGGCGGTCGCCGGACCACGTGTGTTCTCCTACCTGCGACCCGAAACGCCCCACCTCGAAGCCGCCCTACAGACGCTGCATGGACTTCCCGGCAGCGTGTTGATTTACGCGCCCGGGCTATCGACCGAACTGATGCAGCGCTACGCTGCGCCGCACCTCGCTTTCTCGCCGGTGCCGGTGGACCTGAACAAGGTAGCGCGCCAAGCCGATGCCGGTCTTACCTATGCGAGCCCGGCGGCCACTGTCGCCTTCCTGATGGCCGGCAAGCCGGTGTTGATGATCCCCGGCCACCTCGAGCAATTCCTGTTCGCCAAGCGGGTCGAGGAAATGGGCGCCGGGCTGATCCAGAATCCGGAACAAGCCCCGCACAATCTGGCGGCTATGCTGCGGCAGGTGCTGACCGACCCGGGTTTCCGCGCCAATGCTGGCGCGTTCGCTGCCAAGTACGCCAATTTCGACCAGAATGCCGTCATGACCCATATCGTCGCCCGCATCGAACAACTGGCCGATGCCGTAACACCTTCCGAGGGAGTCCACCCATGATCGGTCGCATCACAGGAATCCTCATCGAAAAGAACCCGCCGTCCATCACGGTCGATGTGCACGGCCTCGGCTACGAAGTCGATGTGCCGATGAGTACTTTTTACAACCTGCCGGCCACCGGCGAAAAAGTCACGCTGCATACGCATCTGATCGTCCGCGAGGACGGCCACTACCTGTACGGCTTCGCCTCGCCGGATGAGCGCGCCGCTTTCCGCCAGTTGCTGAAGATTTCCGGCATCGGCGCGCGCACCGCGCTGGCCGTGCTTTCCGGCATGTCGGTGACGGAACTGGCGCAGGCGGTGACCTTGCAGGAAGCCGGACGCCTGACCAAGGTGCCGGGCATCGGCAAGAAAACCGCCGAACGCCTGCTGCTGGAACTGCGCGACCGCTTGCCGAAGACGCTTGCCGCCGGGGGCGCAAGAGTCGGCGCTGGCGACACGGCGATGGACGCCGCCTCCGACATCATGAACGCGCTGCTGGCGCTCGGTTACAACGAACGCGAGGCGCTCGGCGCGATGAAGGGGCAGACTGCCGATGTTTCCGTCTCCGACGGCATACGGGCGGCGCTGAAATTGCTTTCCAAGACCGGATGATCCAATCGGCTAAACTTGCGCGTCAGGGTGGGGGAGCAAGACCTCTCCTCGGTCATCCGCTCAATCTTGACATCGGAAGTTCGGGCGTATCGACAATCGGCTTTTGCTTACAAAGCACCTGCGGAACCTACTGAAAGGCTAATGTTTGGACACGAACCGCACCGCAGGCTTATCCATAAATCTGTTTTTCTCGGAGCGTAGCTGGAATGGCGTCGTGATTGCGGATGCGTCGTCACAAAACGCCAAGGTGTTGTCTGCTCCAAAAAGCAAACTTGAGGAACTTGTTGCTCGGGACGAATTGAAAAGATCGGGAGTGTACGTTTTGACCGGTCCCAATTTGGAAAATGATTTTGGGTTGGAAAGCTACATCGGCGAGAGCGACAATCTTGGAGCGCGACTGCGCTCCCACGCAAAGAAAAAGTTGTTCTGGAGTCGGGCCTATGTGGCCGTTTCCAAAGACTCCTGGTTCTCAAAGTCACATATCCGGTTTCTCGAGGCGCGCCTCATCATGCAAGCTAAACGCGCGCCGCTGATTACCCGCATCAGCAACGACAAACAGGACTTGAACTATGACCGGCTACCGGACGGGGAGGTCGCCAACCTTGAGGACTTCGTGAAATTCCTTGCGCTGATCATGCCGGCAATCGGTTGTCCGCTTTTCAGTTTTCCTGATTCAGTTCACGCTGGAATGCGCTCCGTGGACCGGTCAACTATTCCCTTGACCGTTGGGGATGAAACGCATTTTGAGCTTGCCAAAGGCGCGGCTCGCGGAGTCGCCTATCTAAGGGAGGGAGCATTCTGGGTCTGTAAGGGTTCCACCGCCAGAATGGAAGAGTACTCATCGCTCAGGGAAGGTTATCGCAAAGCGCGGCGCACTCTCATGGAACGCGATATTCTTGTTCGAGACGAGCGACGGGGGTTGTTGGTATTTGCGCAGGACGTTCCATTCAACAGTCCTAGCGATGCGGCGGCCGTGATCGGCACGACGAGCCTGAACGGACGGAAAGAGTGGAAGGTACTTGGAACGGGGGTCACTTATGCCGATTGGGAAGCCAGGCACGGCACAACCAGAGCGGAGTAGCGCCCTTAACGGTGGTCAGAATTCATCTATGCCCAAGCAATTGCCAATATTGGAATTCTCGCGTTCCGACCACTTTAAGATGGTCCGCGCCATAACCGAAGTATTTGGCCCGCGCTTTGTGCCTGATAGCGTAGTGGCATATGCGGACGAGACGGACGATACCCCTGCTCGTTTCAATGCGGCCTTGCTGGCCGAGTTGGGCGTTGATGTGAGCACCCAAGACAAGATGCCTGATGTAGTGCTCCACTCGCCAGAAAGGAATTGGCTGTTGCTGGTCGAGTCCGTCACCAATCATGGCTTGGTTAATCGCAAGCGGCGCGCCGAGCTGGCAAAGACGTTTGCTGGATCAACGGCCACGCTGATATTCGTGACGGCGTTCCCGAGTCGCGTCGTCATGGCCGAATTCCCGGGAAAAATCGCTTGGGAAACCGTAGTGTGGGCGGCCGCTGAACCAGCGCACCTGATTCACTACAATGGCTCGCGTCTTTTCGGACCGTACTCCAAGCCATGAGCATCCAGACCGACAAATTCGCCGAACCCTTACCTGAGCGCCTGATCTCGGCGGGCAGGGAATCGACGCAGGAAGATGTGCTTGAGCGCGCCCTGCGGCCCAAGCGGCTAGCGGATTACGTCGGTCAGCAGAAAATTCGCGGCCAGCTCGAAATCTTCATCGAGGCCGCCAAGCGGCGCGCCGAATCGATGGACCATGTTTTGCTGTTCGGCCCGCCGGGGCTGGGCAAGACCACGCTGGCGCACATCATCGCCCACGAGATGGGCGTCAATCTGCGCCACACCTCCGGACCAGTGCTGGAGCGCGCCGGCGATCTGGCGGCGATGCTGACCAACCTCGAACCCTATGACGTTTTGTTCATCGACGAAATTCACCGCCTGAGCCCGGTGGTCGAGGAAATCCTCTACCCGGCGCTGGAGGATTTCCAGATCGACATCATGATCGGCGAGGGCCCCTCGGCGCGTTCGGTCAAGCTCGACCTACCGCCGTTCACGCTGATCGGCGCCACGACGCGGGCCGGCATGCTGACCAACCCGCTGCGCGACCGCTTCGGCATCGTCGCCCGGCTGGAGTTCTACACGCCGGAAGAACTCGCGCTGATCGTGCGGCGCTCGGCGCACCTGCTCAACTGCGACATCGTCGACGACGGCGCAGTTGAAATCGCCAAACGCTCGCGTGGCACGCCGCGCATTTCCAACCGCCTGTTGCGCCGCGTGCGCGATTTCGCCGAGGTCAAGGCCGATGGTCGCATCACCCGCGAGGTGGCCGACGCCGCGCTGACCATGCTCGACGTCGATCACCTTGGCCTCGACGTAATGGACAGAAAGCTGCTCGGCGCCATGCTGGAGAAGTTCGGCGGCGGCCCGGTCGGACTGGACAATCTCGCCGCCGCCATCGGCGAAGCGCGCGACACCATCGAAGACGTGCTGGAACCCTACCTGATCCAGCAGGGCTATTTGCAGCGCACGCCGCGCGGACGGGTGGCGACAGCGAGCATCTGGCGGCATTTCGGGCTAGCTTATCCTGCCAAGTCCAACGGTGAGCTATGGCAGGAATGACCCAATTGCGAACGACGGTCAACTCGTTCGACCTGTTCGACACGCTAGTCGCCAGAAGGTGTATTGACTCCTTCGGCATTTTGATGGCAGTCGAACAGGCATTCAATGCCAAGGGTTTTGCCGTGGCCAGGCGTGATGCGGAGTTTCGCATCGCAGGTATGCGCCGGGCTTTTGATATTTATGACATATATGACATCCTGGTCGCCGCCGGCACCTTGGCTCGCGACGATGCCGATAAATTGCTGGCAGCCGAAGTCGAGGCCGAGTTCGACAACGCGGTGCCGATTGTCGAGAATATCGACAGAGTGCGCGAAGGTGATCTTGTCATAACCGACATGTACCTTCCCCAAAATCTGCTGCGTCTTCTGCTGCAGCACATCGGACTCAGGAAGCATATTCATCTGTACGCAACGAACCTCGGGAAGCACCACGGCGACGTCTGGTCGGACATTGCGTCGCGCTGGATCATTTGCTCTCATACGGGCGACAATTTGCATTCCGATGTCGCGAGCCCTCAGGGATGGGGGGTTCCGACGGCCCACTATGCGGGGGCTCAGCCAAGCCAGATCGAGTCCATCGTGATGGCTCAGGGCTTCCCTCTACTGGCCAGGATAATGCGTAGCCTGCGGCTGACCAATCCGTTCCCTCCAGGCAGCCAGGACGCAGAGCTTTGGCTGCTCGCATGTCAGCTCAATCTGCCATTGTTGGTATTTCTGGTGCGGCTGGTTAGGGCCCGGCGCGATGCCACAAGGGCCAACAAAATCCTTTTCAGCGCGAGAGACTGCTACCTACTATCCGAAATATTCTCCACGCTCTACCCCGGAGAGCGCTCGGAATACCTCTACGTCTCAAGGGAAGTTCTTGTCGCGGGCGGACCGGCGGAGGAGGACTATCTCGTTGGCAATGGCCTTGGCGACAGCCTGGTTTGCGATCTCGCTGCAACAGGAAGTTCGTGGTACGAGTTCTCCCGGCGAAGCGAGATCAGGGTGAATCTGTTCTCGCTGATTTTCATCGACAATTGGCCTCTGGCGCGCGTCGCGCCAGATCTTGTTGTCAATGCGCCGAATCTGACATTCGGGTATGCGTTACGCTCTTCGGCACTAAGCTGTTACTCACCCGGAATCGAAGTATTGAATTCCGCCCCGCATGGCTCGTGCCTGGGCATCGTCCCGACCGGTCGGTTCTTTTCGCCGCACCTGCTACCGGCCAATGAGCTAGGCAACGAAGTTCTTACTCCGCTGCTGCAATGTCATGAAGCAGCGGTATCAGCCCTAAAGCGAGATCGTAAGGGTATCGTGCAGGAACTCGGTGCATCGCCCCCCGATCAACTGATGAATAAACTTGTTGAAGAGATTTCAGGCTCTACTTTACTAAACCTACTCGAAAAGCGATTGCTATGGCCTCCGAGCTTTGGCCGAATGACGAACTGACCCAGCTGGCAAACCGTTACTTTAGCGACAAGGGTACCAGCTACAACTGCGCTCACGGGTACACGCGCGTGTACAGCGCCCTGTTTTCACCTGTACGTACCGCTTCGGTTCGCCTTCTTGAAATCGGGTTGGTTCATGGTCAGGTGCAGGCCATGAACCCACAGGACATCCCCAACCTTGGCTGTCCGAGCCTGCGTATGTGGGCGGATTTTCTACCCAACGCCGATATCCATGGAATGGACATCGTGGATTTCACCCATTTGTCCACTGATCGCCTCAAAGTCTGGCAGGCGGACCAGGGTGATCGACAGGCACTGGAGTCGCTCGCGAAAACCATCGGGGGACGGTTCGACATCATCATTGACGATGGTAGCCATGCATCCCATCAGCAGCAGATTTCTCTGTCTACGCTGTTTAAGCATCTAGCCGATGGCGGGTTGTATGTGATCGAAGACCTGCATTTTCAGCCCGGCGAACTCGAGATTCAGGGGATCACCAAGACCCGTGATTTTCTCCACGGCCTGGGCGGGCGACATCGCGGCATGCGAATTGCCCTCGACCAGGCTGAATTTGCCTACCTCATCAGCCAAATTCATTCGATACGCTTTTTCGATAGTATTTCTTCGCGTTGGCCCTTGTCGGCAACCGCCGACGCATTGGCGGTGATCCAGAAGAAGGGCACCCATCCATTCCTGGCTGGCATCTGATTTTGCTTCGTCTTCCGCTGGATTTTGGCATTAATCTCTTCGGCCAGTTGAGCAGCGCGACTGGGCTTGGTATGACCGCCCGACATACTGCCAAAGCACTACTAGCGGCTGGGGTGCCATTTGTATGTTCCGACATCCGGGCCTACTACCCGACTAGCGATGTCGGCGAGGAACTAGCGGAGTTTTCGGGCCACTTCGCCCGCTCGCCGACCGACCTGTGCTTCCCTGTCAATCTGTATTGCGTACCGGTCGGCGATATTCCAGTGATTGTCCAGCAGGTCGCGCAGGCATCGGCGCCGCCGCGTTTTCTCGCTGCCGTGGTCTGGTGGGAAACCACCCAATTGCATAAAGACTGGGCTCAGACCCTGATTCGCCTCGACGCTCTCGTCGCTTATTCCGAGTTTCTTTCGGGGGTCTTGAGCAATTTGCTGCCGCTTACTCCCGTCGTTACAGGGCAGCAGCCGCTCTTCCTGCCGGATGGTATCGGGGCCAATCGAACAACCTTCGGCCTGCCAAACGACGCTACTGTCTTTGTCTCGAGTTTCGACCCGAGCAGCGATCCCGCACGCAAAAACCCTGCGGCAATCTTGGAGGCATTCCGCCAAGCGTTTCCTGGCGACGGCGGCAATGTCAGGATGGTCTTCCGCCTCAACAACGCATACTCGACCGAAATGGCGAGAGAAACTACTCGTCTGCTGCAGGAAGCCGCCGCAGGCGATCATCGTATCGGCTTTGCGACGGAGCCGATGAGCTATCGACAGGTGCTTTCCCTCTACGCTAGCGCCGATGTGTTCGTCTCGCTGCACCGCGCCGAGGGTCTTGGCTTGGGTCTGCTCGAATCCATGCGCCTGGGTGTTCCGGTCATCGCAACGGGCTGGTCGGGTAACATGACATTCATGGATCATAGCTGTGCCGCCATCGTTCGCTACGGTCTGGCGCCCATCAGCGGTAGCCACCCTGTTTTCAGCGCCAAAGCGCTCGGCCCCGATGCCATCTGGGCCGAGCCGGTAATCGAGGATGCCGTGGCCTGGATGCGTCACCTACACAGTCAGCCAGAGGATCGTCGTCGCCTCGGTGCCGCTGCGCGCTTACGCAGCGAGAGCTACCAGCAGGAAGCACTCGACCTCGGCTGGCTGCAACAGCTGACAGATATTCGCACGGCGGCGACCGTGCTACCGCGCGTGCACGGCAAGCTCAGCGGAATGAGTGGCTAGGCATGACGGCATCGATCCCGAAGCACGCCCTGATCTTCGGCGTTTCAGGCCAGGATGGCGCCCTGCTCGCGCGTCTGCTGCTGACCAAGGGCTACGAAGTCTTTGGCGCCTCGCGCGACGCCGAGACGCAGTCCTTTGCCAATCTGCAGCGTCTGGGCATTCGCGACCAGGTCAAGCGCGTATCCGTCTCCCTGCTGGACTTTCGCAGCGTGCTGCAGGCGATCCGCCGTGTCCGTCCCGATGAAATCTACAATCTGGCGGGACAAAGTTCGGTCGGCCTGTCTTTCGACCAGCCGGTGGAGACGTTCGACAGCATCAGCGTGGCCACGCTCAACCTGCTCGAAGCGGTGCGCTTTCACGACGCGACGATTCGCGTCTACAACGCCTGTTCCAGCGAATGTTTCGGCAACACGCCGCAGCCGGCCGACGAGAACACCCCGATGCGACCGCGCAGCCCCTACGCCGTCGCCAAGGCGGCGGCTTTCTGGCAGGTGGCGAACTATCGCGAAGGTTACGGCCTGTACTGCGCCTCCGGAATTTTGTTCAATCACGAATCCCCGCTACGACCAGAGCGGTTCGTCGTGCAAAAGTCGGTGCTGGCGGCACGCCGCATTGCCGGCGGCGGCGCCGAAAAGCTGGAACTCGGAGACCTGTCGGTCATCCGCGACTGGGGCTGGGCGCAGGAATACGTCGACGCGATGTGGCGCATGCTGCAACAGCCCAAGGCGGACGATTTTGTGGTCGCCACAGGACAGTCCTGCTCGCTGGAAAAGGTGGTCGCGGAAATCTTCAGCCAATGCGGCCTCGACTGGCGGCAGCACGTTACTCGCAACAGGGATCTTTCCCGCCCCACCGATCTTGCGGAAAGTCGCGCCAATCCGCGCCGAGCCGCCGAGGTTCTTGGCTGGCAGGCCAGCGTCGGCATGCCGGCAATCGTGCGTCGCATGCTCAATGAGGATATCGGATGAGCGCAATTTTCCAAATTGACGTACGCGTCTACTACGAAGACACCGATGCCGCCGGCATCGTGTATTACGCGAACTATTTCCGTTTCCTCGAACGCGGACGCACCGAGTTCCTGCGGACGCTGGGACACGACCAGCACGCCCTGATGCAGGAGGGCATTGCCTTCGCGGTGCGCTCGGTCAGTGCCGAGTTCCTCAAGCCGGCGAAACTCGACGATCTGCTCACGATTGAAACCGCCGTCGCGAAGCTCGGCCGCGCGCAGGTGAGCTTCGCCCAGCGCATCCTGCGCGATAATGAGCTGCTGCTTGATGCGAAAATACGCGTTGCCTGCATCGATCCGGAGCGCGGCAAGCCAATCCCCATGCCGCGCACACTCCACCAACAACTGTCAGCCCTGTCGGGACCTTCGCAATGAACGTGACCCAAGACCTTTCCATCATCGAACTCGTCATGCACGCCAGCCTGGTGGTCAAGCTGGTGATGCTGCTGCTGACGCTGGTGTCATTGACTTCGTGGTACTGGATATTTCGCAAGGCCTTCGCCATCCGCGATGCGCGGAGCAAAACCGACAAGTTCGAGCGCGATTTCTGGAGCGGCGGCGATCTCAATGCGCTGTACCAGAGCGCCATCAACAACCGCCACCAGACTGGCGCGCTGGAGCGCATCTTCGAGGCCGGCTACCGCGAATTCACCAAGTTGCGCGGGCAAAAATCCATCGATCCCACCGCCGTGGTCGACGGCGCGCGGCGCGCCATGCGCGCCACCTACCAGCGCGAGATCGACGATCTGGAAGCGCATCTGGCCTTTCTCGCCTCGGTCGGTTCCGTCTCGCCCTACGTCGGCCTGTTCGGTACCGTGTGGGGCATCATGCATGCCTTCCGCGGCCTGGCCAACATGGCCACGGCGACGCTGTCCGCCGTCGCGCCGGGCATCGCCGAGGCGCTGGTGGCCACCGCCATCGGCCTTTTCGCCGCGATTCCGGCGGTGATCGCCTACAACCGTTTCGCCCATGATGTGGACCGCGTTGCGGTGCGTTTCGAGAGTTTCATGGAGGAGTTCTCCAACATCCTGCAAAGGCAGACGCGATGAGTCTGGACGAAATCCAGATGCTCTGGGTGCGTGGATCGCTCAGCAAGGTGGAGCGGCTCTCCATCGTTTCCCATTTGCAGAACGGCCATCCGGTCCGCCTTTTTTCTTACGAACCGATTCCGAACCTGCCGGAGGGAACCCTCTGGGAAGATGCGCGCGCCATTTTGCCGGAGTCGGCGATCTTCACCAATCCGTCAGCCGAAGGCTATGGCGGCTTGAGCATGTTTTCCAACTTCTTCCGCTACCACCTCCTGCTCCAGCGCGGGGGTGTCTGGTCGGACTGCGATTCCGTCTGCATCAAGCCCCTGAGTTTTGCTTCGGAGATGGAATATTTCTTTGCCACCGAAAAATCGCCTGAGCAGAATAGTGTTCCGCCCGGGATACGCGTCAATTGCTGTGTCTTCAAGGCTCCGAAAGGATCGGCGGTCGTCGCCCGCACCCTCGAGATCGCCCAAGCGACGAATCTGCTTACCGCCCCCTGGGCCAGCACCGGCCCCCGTGCGCTTCACCAGGCGGTAGTTGAACTGGATCTGCTCCGCTTTGCGTTGACCCCCGAAGTATGTTGCCCAATAGCATGGTGGGAGGTTCCCGCGCTGGTCGGTGGATTGACGATGCTGCCGTCGAACGTCCACGCCGTTCATTTCTATAACGAAATCTGGCGGCGCAATTTTCTCGACAAGAATGCGGACTACGACCCGCTTTCGCTATTCGAGCGTTTGAAAGCCCACTATCTCGGACGCAAGGAAGCCGCACATGCGTAAGCGTCGCCTGATGAACGAAATCAACGTCGTTCCCTACATCGACGTGATGCTGGTATTGCTCGTCATCTTCATGGTCACCGCGCCGATGATCCAGCCCGGCAGCATCGACTTGCCGAGCGTCGGCAAGAGCAGCCTGCCGCCGGTGGCGCCGCTGGAAGTCATCATCAAGGCCGATACTTCCCTGGCGTTGCGTGACCGCGCCAAGGGCAGTACCGAGCATGCCGTGACGCGCAGCGAACTTGCCAGCCAGATCAAGGAGGCGCAGGCGGCCAATCCGCAGCAGGCGGTGCTGATTGCCGGCGATCGCAGCGTGAAATACGAAGTGGTATTGGGCGTCATGGACGAATTGCAGCGTCAGCAGGTGGCCAAAATCGGCCTGCTGGTGCAGCCGGTGGCTTCGCGCAAGTGAGCGCGGATTCGCCGATCCTGCCGCGCGGCAACAAGCCCGGCAAGCGTATTTCCATCGCACTGGCGATTCTGGTGCATCTGCTGCTGGCCGGTTTCCTGTTCTACGGCGTGCGCTGGCAGACCAAGGCCACCGACGTGGTCGAAGTCGAACTGGTGCGCGCCACTGCGGAGCCAGTTGCCGTACCGCCAGCGCCGACTGTTGAGCTGCCGCCCGCACCTCCGCCCGAGCCGAAACCGGAGCCGAAACCGGAGCCCAAGCCTCTGCCGAAGCCGGACATCGCGATCAAGGACAAGGAAAAGCCCAAGCCGCCGCCGAAGGTGGAGCCGACACCGCGTGTCGACCCCTTCCGGAAACAACTCGAACAGGAAGACAAGCAACTGATACAGCGCAAGAACCTCGACAACGCCGCACGGGAAGTCGCGCTGAAGCAAGCGGCGCAGGCCGCCTCCGCTCGCAGCAAGGCCATCGCCGATTATCTTGGCCGTATTCGCAGCAAGATTCGCGGCAACATTGTGGTGCCGCCGGAAATCAAGGGCAATCCGGAAGCGGTGTTCGACGTTACGCAATTGCCCAGCGGCGAAATCGTTACCGTGCGGCTCAAGCGTTCATCCGGCCACACGACGCTGGACGCCGCCATCGAACGCGCCATTCTCAAGTCCAACCCGCTGCCCAAACCGCAACAGTCCGATCTATTCGAGCGCTCCCTCGAACTGCACTTCAAGCCGCTCGACGACTGACGCCTGGAGGACCGCGACCGAGGCGTTATAATCCCATCGATGAAATTCCAGCGTCTTGTTCTTGCCTGCGCTACCGGACTGGCTTTGTGTTCTCCCGCCGCCCACGCGCAACTTACGGTCGAAATTACCGGTGCCGGCGCCAATCGCCTGCCCGTGGCCATTGCCGACTTCACTGGCGAACGCATCGTTGCCCAGGCGCTGACCTCGGTGGTGCGCGCCGATCTCGAACGCAGCGGCCTGTTTCGCCTGGTCGATGCCGGCAGCCCGCTGGCCGACAGCGCCACGCCCGCTTTTGAAGACCTCAAGGCGCGCGGCGCCGACGCCGTTGCCGGCGGCAGCGTGGCGATGGCCGCCGATGGCCGTTACGAAACCCGCATCCGCCTGTCCGACGTACCCAGGCAGGCCGCGCTGGGCAACCCGGCCTACCTGCACACCGGCGCGCAGTTGCGCGCAACCGCCCACCGCATCGCCGATTTCATCTACGAAAAGCTCACCGGCGAACCTGGCGTGTTTTCGACGCGCATCGCTTATGTGGTCAAGAGCACCGGCCGCTACGAACTGAAAATCGCCGACGCCGACGGCAGCAACGATCAGGCGGCACTGGCTTCGCGCGAGCCGATCATCTCGCCGGCCTGGTCGCCCGACGGCAGCAAGCTGGCTTATGTGTCGTTCGAGGCGAAGAAGCCGATAGTCTATGTGCATGACCTTGCGAGCGGGCGGCGCCATGTCGCCGCCAACTTCAAGGGCTCGAATTCCGCGCCGGCCTGGTCGCCCGATGGCAAGCAACTGGCTGTCGTGTTGTCCAAGGACGGCTCCTCGCAACTGTATGTCGTCAACGCCGACGGTAGCGGCGTGTCGCGCATCGCCACATCCTCCGGCATCGACACCGAACCGCGCTGGGCGCCGGACGGCCAGTTCATCTACTTCACCTCCGATCGCGGCGGCAGTCCACAAATCTACCGCATCGCCACGTCCGGAGGCAATGCTGAACGAGTCACCTTCGAGGGCAGCTACAACGTCACGCCACGGCCTTCGCCGGACGGCAAGAGCCTCGCCTTCATCGCCCGCAACGGCGGTCGCTTCCAGTTGGCGTTGATGGACCTGGCGACCAAACAGACGCAGATTCTGACCGATTCCACCAAGGATGAATCGCCCAGTTTCGCCCCCAACGGCCGCATGATCCTGTATGCCACCGAGATCGGCGGGCGCGGCGTGCTGGCGGCGGTTTCCAGCGACGGTCGCGTCAAGCAAAAGCTCTCCGTGCAGGCCGCCGACGTGCGGGAACCCGCCTGGGGTCCCCTGGTCAGATAAAGTTCCGATAACTTTCGACAAGACACCTTCGTCAATAATTCATCGAGGAAACCATCATGCGCGCTCTCATTTCCATCTCCGCCGTGACCCTGCTGCTGGCCGCCTGCGGTTCGCAGCCGCCGGCGCCCGAACAGAACCCGGCCGGCGTCGAATCGCGCACGCCCGGCGCGATCAAGGTCGATACCGCCCCCGTGACCCAGGTCAAGCCCGAACCCTTCGATCCCGGCAGCATCGCCGCGCTGAAAGATCCGCGCAGCCCGCTGTCCAGGCGCAGCATCTACTTCGACTACGACAGCTATGTCGTCAAGGACGAGTTCCAGACGCTGCTGGCGGCCCATGGCAAATTTCTCGTGGCCAATCCGAAAATGAAAATGCTGATTCAGGGCAATGCCGATGAACGCGGCAGTCGCGAGTACAACCTGGCGCTGGGCCAGAAGCGCGCCGAGGCGGTGAAGAAGGCGCTGGCCCTGCTCGGCGCCAGGGAAGAGCAGCTTGAATCGGTCAGTCTCGGCGAAGAGAAACCGTTGTGCACCGAAGCCACCGAGGAGTGCTGGGGCCAGAATCGCCGCGGCGACATGCTCTATTCGGGCGAATTCTGAACATGCGCTTCGGCGGGGTTTCACTGGCGGTTGCGCTGCTGCTGATCGCGGCGCTGCCCGCGCCTGCCCGGGCAGGCATGTTCGACGACGAGGAAGCGCGCGCCAAAATCGAACAACTGCGCGAACAACTGCGAACCGAGGTGACCGACCTCGGCAAACGCGCCGACATCGTCAGTCGCAACCAGATCGATTTTGCCAACCAGGTCGAAGCCATCAAGGCCGATATCGCCAAATTGCGCGGCCAGATCGAAGTTCTGACGTATGAAGTGGAGGCCGCCCAGAAGCGCCAGAAGGATTTTTACGTCGACCTCGACAATCGGCTGAGGAAGCTCGAACAACCGCCCGTCGAAGCCAAACCCGAGGCCGCGAAAGCCGACCCGGCGCTGGAAACTCATGACTACGAGGCCGCGCTGGCAGGCATCAAGGCCGCGAAATTCAAGGAGGCCGCCGCAGCCTTCCTCGCCTTCATCAAGACCTACCCGGACAGCACACTCGCCGCATCGGCGCATTACTGGGGCGCCTACGCTCACGCCCAGGCCAGGGATCACGCCGGCGCCGCCGAACTTTTCGGCAAGTTTGCCGCCGGCTGGCCCAATGATGAGCGCGCATCGGGAGCGTTGGAAAGCCGTGTGGCGAGTCTCGAAGCCATCAAGGATGCGAAGGGCGCACGGGCCACCCTCGTGCAACTGGCCGAAAAATACCCCAACACCGATGCCGGCAAGAGGGCGAAGCTCAGGCTGAAGAAGAAAAAGTAGTGCCTGTGCAACAAGACGCCATGTTGCGCGTCACCGAAATCTTCCACTCCATTCAGGGCGAATCCAGCCGCGTCGGGCTGCCCACGGTATTTGTGCGGCTCACCGGCTGTCCGCTGCGTTGCGTCTGGTGCGATACGGAATACGCCTTCGGCGGCGGCGAATCCCTGAGCATTGCCGATATCGTGCAGCGGGTCGCCGCGTTCGACTGCGCCACGGTCTGCGTCACCGGCGGCGAACCGCTGGCGCAGAAAAACTGCCTGCCGCTGCTGGCCGCCTTATGCGATTCGGGTTATTCGGTGTCGCTCGAAACCAGCGGCGCGCTCGACATCGGCGACGTCGATCCGCGCGTCGCGCGCATCGTCGACCTCAAGGCGCCCGGCTCGGGAGAACAGGCGAAAAACCGCTGGCAGAATCTCGACCTGCTGACGGCCCATGACGAAGTGAAGTTCGTCCTCGCCTCGCGCGAGGACTATGACTGGGCGGTATCGGCGTGTCGCCGGCGCCGACTCTTCGAGCGTTGCCCGGTGCTGTTCTCACCCGTGCCGGGGCAACTCGATCCGGCGCAACTGGCGCAATGGATACTCGACGACCGCCTGCCGGTGCGCTTTCAGTTGCAGTTGCACAAGCTGCTGTGGGGTGGCAGCAAGGGCCGTTAAAGACATGGGAGCGCCGGGCCGCGCGGCACGCGAGCCAGTTGCCAGTTTTCTTTTGCCCAGTTCCAGAGTTCGTTCACCGCCGCGCTGGACAATTCAGGCGGCGGTTGCTGGCCAAGGAATTCCAGCGCCGCATACAACGCCGGGGCGGGCCGCGACAAATCCACGGCTGCTGCGCGCGTCTGCTTCGACAGCTTTTCGCCGGCGGTATTGACCGCCACCGGCAGATGCGCATAAGCCGGCGTCGGCAAGCCAAGGCACTGTTGCAGGAATATCTGGCGCGCGGTCGAGGCCAGCAGATCGGCGCCGCGCACGACATGGGTGATGCCGGCCTCGGCATCGTCGACCACCACCGCCAACTGATAGGCGAACAGGCCGTCGGCGCGCAACAGGATGAAGTCGCCCGCGTCGCTGGCCAGATCGCTGACGATGCGGCCCTGGATCGCATCGTCGAAACTCACCCGGGCGTCATCCACGCGCAAACGCCAGGCACGCGCCGCGCGGCCCGCAGGCAGTCCCTGGCGGCAGGTACCCGGATAGATCGCCGCGCCATCGGGCGCAATGGCCGAATCCGCCAGCTCGCGGCGCGTGCAGGCGCAGGGAAACACCCGGCCCGCCGCCTTCAGCCGCTCCAGCGCCGCCGCATAGGTTTCGGTACGGCGGCTCTGCCAGACCACCTCGCCATCCCACGCGAAACCGCAGGCCTCCAGCGCGCGCAGAATTTCGGACGCCGCCGCCGCCGAACAGCGGGGCGCATCGACATCTTCCATGCGCAGAAGCCATTCGCCGCCCCTGGTCCGCGCTTCCAGGAACGAGCCGGTGGCGGCCACCAGCGAACCGAAATGCAACGGCCCGGTGGGCGAGGGAGCGAAGCGACCGCGATAAGCAAATCCGGAATTAGTCATCGGGCACAGTGATAGCACGCCGCGCGGCAAAACGGTAGCATTTGGTCTTCATCAATCAGGGAGCCGCCCATGGCCACGCTGGAACTCAACACCGACAATTTTCAACCCACCATCAATAACAACGCCACGGTCATCGTAGACTTTTGGGCGCCGTGGTGTGCGCCGTGCCGCGCCTTTGCGCCGACCTTCGAGGCGGCATCGGAAAAGCGGTCCGACATCGTCTTCGCCAAGGTGAATACCGAAGCGCAGCAGGAAATCGCCGCCGCCTTCAGCATCCGTTCCATCCCCACCCTGATGGTTTTTCGCGACCAGATCATCATTTATTCCGAGCCCGGCTCGCTGCCCGCCACCGCCTTCGATGGACTGATCGACCAGATCATGGCGCTCGACATGGACATGGTGCGCGCGCAAATCGCGGAACAGGAAGAAGCGGGTTAAGTCGCCGCCCCGCCAGCGCCGACTGTTGTCACTTGGGGCACAGGCCGGGGTATAAGATTCGGGCTTTCGCGCGCCGGTTCGCCGTGCAGGAGGTTATCCAATGCAATTCAAGCGAATATCGACCTCTACGGCCCTGATCCTCCTTGTAACAAGCGGGCTGATCCTGATTCTCGTCGGCTGGGGGCTGGGCGTCAGCGCGCGCATCTCCGCCGTCGACAGAGCCTGGATCGACTACAACGCCAGGGCGGCAGCCTCTTACGCAGCATTCTCCGATGTCAGCCGGCATCTCGGCTACGGCGGCTTCATTCACGACTTCAAGAATTACGTCCTGCGCCGGGATGAAAAATATGCGGAGAAGATCGACAGGGATTTGATCGGCCTGTTCGCCGCCATGGAGCGCCTCGATAGCTTGTTGTCGGAACCGGACGAGCGCGCGGCATTGGCAAGGCTCCGCGCCACCGTGCTGGAATATCGCGACAAATACACGGTGGCCAGGCGCATGGTGGCTGCAGGTGCGGACCCGGTAGCCATCGACAAGGTGGTCAAAGTGGACGATTCTCCGGCCCTCGAGGCGCGAGCGATTCTGCTTCGGCGCATCGTCGAACGCGGCGACAGCGCGCGAGTATCGTCCGCCCACGCTTTGGAGGCTGCCGAGAATTTTCTGCATCTGGGGGCGCTCATCCTGATCCCCGTGTTTGCGGTTGCCTGGCTCACCCACAATTTCACACGAAGGATCGAGTCCTCGGGTAATGAAGCGAAGGCGGCGCGAGAGCAAACAGAGCTATTGCTGGAAACCGCACCCGATCCGATGCTCGCCGTGGATTCAGGTGGGCGCATTCGTCGCGCCAACTCAATGGCGGTTGGCTATTTTGGCTACCCGCGTGAAACATTGCTGGGAATGAAGGTTGATGCCTTGTTGCCGGAGCGATACCGTAAGGAGCATGACGCACTACGGTCGGTGTTTCTGCAATCACCGACTCACAGTCCCATGGCGCGAGACCGTGGAAAGATATCGTTGGCCGGCGGCGATGAACGGGATGTCGCCGTCAGCCTGAGCCGTTTCAATGTCGGAGAAGAAACCTTTACCACCGTAGCGCTACGCGACATCACCGAGCAGAGGATCGCCGAGGAGGAATTGCATCTCGCCGCCAGCGTATTCGACAACTCGGCGGAAAGTCTCATGGTCACCGATGCCAGCGGGATCATTATCTCCGTCAATCCGGCATTCACTGTCCTTACCGGCTACAGCGCGGCGGAAGCGCTCGGACAGAATCCCAGCCTGATCCGTTCCGATCGCCATGGCCCGGAATTTTACAAATCCATGTGGCAAGTCCTGCTCAAGGATGGCCTCTGGCGAGGGGAAATATGGAACCGCAAGAAAAGTGGCGAAGCCTACCTGGAGTGGCGGACCATCAAGCGCATCGACGATAACGAGGGAAATCCGGTGCGCTACGTCTCCGTTTCCCACGACATCACCGAGTTGCGGCGCAAGGACGAAAAAATCCATCACCTCGCATTTCACGATGCCCTTACCGGCATGCCAAACCGCGCGCTGTTGCAGGAGCGCCTTGAGCATGGCCTTGAACGGGCCCGGCGCGAGGGAATCGGCCTGGTGGTGATGTTCCTGGACCTCGATCGCTTCAAGGCCGTCAATGACACTCTGGGTCATGCCGTGGGTGACATGTTGCTTCAGGACGTGGCCCGGCGCATCAAGGGTCGGCTGCGCGTCTCGGATACCCTGGCTCGTCTTGGCGGCGATGAGTTCGTCGTGCTCATGGAAGAGGTGAACGACCCGGCCGTATGCTCCCACATGGCGGAAGAGATCATCACTGTTGTCGGTCAGCCCATGGAATTGAGCGGGCATACCGTTCAAGTCGGGACTTCGGTGGGAATTGCCTCTTTCCCGAAAGACGGCGAGGACGTTCAGGAGTTGATGAAGAACGCCGATACGGCAATGTACGCCGCGAAGTCGGCCGGACGAAACACCTATCGCATTTTTCAGCCGGAGATGCTCGAACGGACGGCGACCGCGCAAGCCGAACAAGCCAATGCCGTTTGAATTGACGGGAACTGGAACGCTGGCGGGAATGATCGCCCGGACGCCTTGCTCTGCACTGCCTTCGGGGCGCCGTCCGCACCGACTGTTGAGATGTGCGACGAGCCCGCGACCTGCAACCCTATGCCGTAGGTAATAGGGGTCATGGTATATTGGAAAAATCCGATAAGGGCAACCCTCGCCGAAAGCTGGGGACGCAAAGTTCCGATCCAAGGGTGCAGACCTATGATCGAGGGACTGCCGGGCACCAACCAGACAACCACCGGCAGCTACAAATGGCTTTGCGAAATTGTTGCACTATTCGTTTCGACGTTCCGCCTGCGGATGCTCGTTGCGGCGACGCTCGATTGATCCAACGCCGGATCGAATGTCGATGAATCAGTCAGCCACCGACAAACGGGAAGAGCTGCGGCGCTTGCCGGCAAGGACGACCTCCCCGTTGTTCCTTAGGCGGTTGATAACCGGCAGCCTGCTGGTGTGCCTCTTCGTCGCTGCCTTGGCCGTGCTTTGGCTGACCCACAGCAGAAACCAGGATATCGAGGATGCCAGAACAACGACTCAGAACCTGACGAAGATTCTGGAGCAATACGTCGCCGGTACGGTCAGGCAAGTCGATTTGTCCCTGCTTTCGGCGCAGGACGAAGTCAGGAGGCAGATTGCCAGCGGCGGCATCGACGCCAAGGTACTGAATGCCTTTCTTGCACAACAGCAGGACCATCAGCCGAATATCCTCAGCCTGCGAGCAACGGATGCCGAGGGCGTGGCCAGGTATGGTCGTGGCGTGCCGCTTGCGGGTGGACCGAAGAACTCCGACCGCGAATACTTCATTCGCGCCCGCAACGAATCTCCATCCAGCTTGATCATCACCAAGCCGGTGTTTACGCGACTCGACAAGAAGTGGGCCATCGTGCTCGCCCGGCGCCTCAGCCAACCCGACGGCTCCTTTGCTGGCGTGGTCTACATCAACCTGGCTCTGGAACACCTGAGCAAGACCTTTTCCGGCATCGACGTCGGCTCCCATGGCGTGGTCAGCCTGCGCGATGCGGAAATGGCTCTTATCGCACGGCATCCCGAGCTCAAGGGCATTGGCATCGATGTCGGCAGCAAAGTTGTTTCGCAGGACATTCAGCGATTGCTCAAGGCCGGTCGAACCGAAGCGACGTACTACACGCCTACCGGCTCGGACAACATCGAGCGAACGGTGTCTTTCCGCAGGATCGGTGACCACCCGCTGTATGTCATCGTCGGCTTGGCGCATGACGATTTTCTTGCCGAGTGGCGTGCCGAAGCCGTTGGGGTCGTATCGCTGGTTGCGCTTTTTTTCCTGCTGATGTTCTTTTCGTCGCGGCTCCTGTTCATCGCGTGGAAGCGACAGACCGAGAGCGAATGGCAACTGAAGACCATTATTGAAACGGAGCCGGAATGCGTGAAAGTGCTGGCGCCGGACGGAACCCTGCGGCAAATGAACCGGGCCGGCCTCGACATGATCGAGGCGGATTCCGAGGCGCAGGTGATCGGCCGCAAGCTTATCAACCTCGTGGTTGCCGAGCATCGGCAAGCCTTCATCGATCTGGGACGAAGGGTCGCTCAGGGAGAATCCGGGACACTGGAGTTCGAGGTCGTCGGGCTCAAGGGAGGACATCGCTGGCTTGAAACTCACGCTGTTCCGATGCGCGACGGTAAGAACCAGATTGTCGGACTGTTGGGGGTGACACGCGACATTACAACAGCGCGCACCGCCCAACAGGAAATTGAACACCTGGCTCGCGCCAACACCCTGCTTTTGAAAAGCGTGGGCGAAGGCATCTACGGCGTTGATTCAGCCAACCGCACGATCTTCGTGAATTCAGCAGCCCAAGCCATGCTCGGATTCACCGAAACCGAGTTGCTCGGACAGGAACAACATGCCCTGTTCCACCATCGCCTAAAAGAAGGGGGTTCCTATCCGGCCAACCAATGTCCGGTCTGGCTGACCCTGAAGGACGGACAGATTCGCCGTGAAGAAAATGAGTGGTTCTGGCGCAAGGACGGCAGCGGTTTTCCGGTAGCCATGACAGTGACGCCGATAGTCGAGAACGGCAGCCGTGTGGGTGTCGTGGTGATTTTCCAGGACATCACCGAACGCAAGGCCAACGAGGCGAAAATCCACGACCTGGCGTTTTATGATCCGCTCACCCGACTGCCCAACCGCCGTCTGCTGCTCGACCGGCTGAAACAGACCATGTCCGCCAGTCAGCGCAGCGGCTGCTTTGGCGCACTGATGTTCCTTGATCTCGACAACTTCAAGTCGTTGAATGACGCGCATGGACATGCGGTTGGCGATTTGCTGTTGATCGAGGCGGCGAATCGACTGAACGCTTGTGTGCGCGATGTGGACACCGTGGCCCGTTTCGGCGGCGATGAGTTTGTGGTGATGCTTAACGAGCTGAGTACGGATAGAACGGTGTCGACATCACAAGCAGGGATCGTCGCGGAAAAAATCCGCAGCGCCTTGGCCGAACCCTACTTGCTGACCATCGAGCGCGAGGGGAATGCCGATATGACCGTCGAACATCGCTGCACGGCGAGCATCGGCATCGCGTTGTTCATGGATCACGAAGCCAGCCCGGACGGCATTCTCATGTGGGCTGATGGTGCAATGTATCAAGCCAAGGAGGCCGGGTGCAACTCGGTTCAGTTTGCTTCCGGAGTGCCGCAGCCAGTCGGCGCGGGAGAAAACGTCTCGGCGAATCTCGTGCAATTCACCTGGCGTTCAGCCTACAAATGCGGCAATCCCCTGATTGACGATCAGCACCGCAGTTTGTTCGGTGATGCCAATAGATTACTCACCGCTATGCTCGCCGGACGGCCAACCGATGAAGTAGCCGTACTGATCGATGTTCTGATTCTCGATGTTGTCCAGCATTTCAAGGACGAGGAGGCGATCATCTCGGCGGTCGGTTTTCCCGGTGCGGCGGAACATGCTGCCATCCATCGCAAACTCGTCGACGGCGCGGGCGACATGGTTCGCCGCTATCATGCCGGCGCCCTTGACATCGGCGAACTGTTCCAGTTTTTGGCCCGCGACGTGATCGTTCAACACATACTCGGAGCGGATCGCGAGTTCTTTCCCTATCTGAAGAATCGCCGCGAGGAAGCTGGTCTTGCCGCCGTTACCTGCCCGCGAAGCGGAATCCCGGGTACGCAGAGCGGCCAGCGCCGACTTCCTGAACGCTAGACATTGAACAGGAAGTTCAGCACGTCGCCATCCTTGACGACGTACTCCTTGCCTTCGGCGCGCATTTTGCCGGCCTCCTTGGCGCCCGCTTCGCCCTTGTAGGTGATGAAGTCGTCGAAGGCGATGGTCTGGGCGCGGATGAAGCCCTTCTCGAAATCGGTGTGGATCACTCCGGCGGCCTGCGGCGCGGTGTCGCCGGCGTGAATGGTCCAGGCGCGCACTTCCTTGACGCCGGCGGTGAAGTAGGTTTGCAGGCCGAGCAGTTTGTAGCCGGCGTGAATCAGCCGGTTCAGCCCCGGCTCGGTCAGCCCGAGGTCGGCGAGGAACATCTGTTTTTCATCGTCTTCCAGATCGGCGATTTCGGACTCGATGGCGGCGCACACCGTGACCACTTCGGCCTTTTCCTGCGCGGCGTGGCTGCGCACGGCGTCGACGTAAGGATTGTTCTCGAAGCCGCCTTCCATGACGTTGGCCACGTACAGCACCGGCTTGGCGGTAATGAGGTAGAAGGGTTTCAGCAGTGCCCATTCTTCCTTTGAAAAATCCAGCGCGCGTATGGCCTTGGCCTGGTTCAACTGGGCCAGACATTTTTCAAACACCGGCACCAGCAGTTTGGCATCCTTGTCGCCGCCGGCCTTGGCTTGCTTCGAGTAGCGGTTCAGGGCGCGTTCCACCGCCGCCATGTCGGCCAATGCCAGTTCGGTATCGATGACTTCGATATCCGAGAGCGGATCGATCTTGCCCGCGACGTGAATCACGTTGTCATCACTGAAGCAGCGCACGACATGCACGATGGCGTCGGTCTCGCGGATGTTGGCGAGAAACTGGTTGCCCAGCCCCTCGCCCTTGCTGGCGCCGGCGACCAGACCGGCAATATCGACGAATTCGACAATGGCCGGCTGAATCCTCTGCGGCTTGACGATGGCGGACAGGGCCGCCATCCGGGGGTCCGGCACTTCGACGATGCCGACGTTCGGCTCGATGGTGCAGAAAGGGTAATTCTCCGCCGCGATACCCGACTTGGTCAGGGCGTTGAAGAGGGTGGATTTGCCGACATTGGGCAGACCGACGATGCCGCATTTGAGACTCATGGATTTTCTTTCTTCGGTGCTTCTGTGTTTGGTAACGCCGGTTTTGAATTGATGCGCTGCGTGGCTGCACTGAAATCCGCCTTGGCCAAGGCCGGCCAGGCGAGCAGCGCGCGATCCAGCGCGGCGTCGATCTCGCCGCGTTCTTCCTTGCGCGGCGGCTTCAGCACATAGTCGACGACCTCGTTCTTGTCGCCGGGATGACCGATGCCGATGCGCAGCCGCCAGTAGTCCTGGGTGCCCAGATGCGCCGTGATGTCCTTGAGGCCGTTGTGACCGCCGAGACCGCCGCCGAACTTGAGCCGCATCTGGCCCGGCGGCAAATCGAGTTCGTCGTGCAGCACCAGCATTTCGGCCGGTTCGATGCGGTAGAACTGCGTCAGCGCCCGTACCGACTGGCCGCAACGGTTCATGAAGGTCTGCGGCAGGAGAAACCACAGACCCTCGGAGCGCGCCTGTCCGGCCAAGCCGTGAAAGCGCGATTCGCGGCCGGGATTGACGCCGAGTTCGCGCGCCAGGCGCTCACAAAGCCAAAACCCGGCGTTATGCCGGGTTTCAGCGTATTCGGCGCCGGGGTTGCCGAGGCCGACAATCAGACGCAGCGAAGCCTGCAAGCGATTATCTCTTGTCGGTCTTCTCGGACTTCTTCTCGGCCGGGGCCGGAGCTGCGGCCACCACTGGCGCCGCCTCGGCTGCGGCTGCTGCGTCCGCTTCCTCGTCGGCCTTGCCGCCGCGCACGATCACGGTCGCCACCACCGGGTCTTCACCCTTGTGCATCACGGCTTCGACGCCTGCCGGCAGCTTGAGTTCCGAAACGTGCAGCGAATGACCCTGGACCATGTCCTTCAGATCGACCTCGATGAAGGATGGCAGATCCTGTGCCAGGCAACGCACGTTGAGATCAGTCAGCACATGCTGCACCATGCCACCGGAAAGCTTCACTCCCGGCGAGATGTCGGCATTGACGAAGTGCAGCGGCACCTTCTGGTGAATTTTCTTGGTTGCATCGACGCGCTGGAAATCGACATGCAGGATCACCGGTCGGTAGGGATGGCGCTGCACATCGCGCAGCAGGCACATTTCCTTGACGCCTTCGAGGTTGACGTTGAGCACGGAGGAATAGAAGGTCTCCTTGCGCAACAACTGGAACAGCTCGTTGTGGTCGATGTCGATGGACTGCGGCTTGGCCGTGCCACCGTAGAGAATGCCGGGAACCCGGTTGGTGCGACGCAGGCGGCGGCTCGCTCCGGTGCCCTGTCCATCGCGCTTGTTTGCGTTGAATTCAAGTTGCATGATTTACTCCAGTAGGTGCTGCGGTGAAATCCCTCGCCCGCGACCAGGCAAGGGGGTAATAAATTCAGTCCATGAACAGCGAGGAGACGGAAGACTCGTTGCTGATGCGCAGCATGGTCTCGGCCATCAACTCGGCAATCGAAATCTGCCGGATGCGCGGGCAGGCGCGGCCTTCTTCCGACAAGGGAATGGTGTCGGTCACCACCAGTTCGTCGAGTTCGGAATCCATGATTCTTGAGACGGCGTTGCCCGACAATACCGGATGGGTACAGTAGGCCAGCACGCGCTGGGCGCCATGTTCCTTGAGCGCCTGCGCCGCCTTGCACAGCGTGCCGGCGGTATCCACCATGTCGTCCATGATGACGCAGGTGCGGCCATCGACATCGCCGATGATGTTCATGACTTCCGAGACGTTGGCTTTCGGTCGCCGCTTGTCGATGATCGCCAGGTCCGACTCCAGGCGCTTGGCCAGCGCGCGGGCACGCACCACGCCGCCAACGTCCGGCGACACCACCAGCAAATTCTCGTGGCGCTGCTTCCAGATGTCGCCGAGCAGGATCGGCGCCGCATACACGTTGTCGACCGGAATGTCGAAGAAGCCCTGGATCTGGTCGGCATGCAGATCGACCGTCAGCACGCGCTGCACGCCGGCGGTTTGCAGCATGTTGGCGACCACCTTGGCGGTGATCGCGACGCGCGCCGAGCGCGTCCGGCGATCCTGCCGGGCGTAACCGAAATACGGGATGGCGGCGGTGATGCGTCCGGCCGAGGCGCGCTTCAGGGCGTCCACCATGACCATCAGTTCCATCAGATTGTCGTTGGTCGGATAACAGGTCGACTGCAAGACGAACACATCATGGCCGCGCACGTGTTCGAGGATTTCGCAACTGACTTCGCCGTCGGAAAAGCGGCCCACATCGGCGCGACCGAGCGAAATGTGCAGGCGCTTGACGACATCGGCCGCCAACTTGGGGTTGGCGTTGCCGGTGAACACCATCAGGCTGTCGTAGGCCATGTCGGTTTGCGGTATATGGTTTGGCTGGGGAGGAAGGATTCGAACCTTCGCATGCTGGAATCAAAATCCAGTGCCTTAACCAACTTGGCGACTCCCCAACATCGGCACTCCGCCAAGACAGCGAAGGTCGAAAGGACGCGCATTTTCGGGGTTTTCGCCTCCGCTGTCAAATCAAGGCGAGCGGATGGCGGTCGACTCCGGCGGCGACAAAGCCGCGCATGTCGGCGGGTAGAGCGGCGGCACCCGGAACGACACCATCACCTGTCGATGTTGAACGTACCCAGGAACTGATCCGCGCCGAGGATCGGACACGCCAATTTGCCGGCAAGACTCAGCAGATCCCTGTCGCCGGTTATCAACGCATCGGCCTTCCCCGCCAGCGCCAGTTCCATGAAGACGACATCGAACACGTCCCGGCAGGCGGGCGTCGCCGGCGGCAACGCGGGAATGCGCACGGTCTTGCAGTAGGGAAGGTAGTCCGCCAGCAGTTCTTCCTGCTCATGGGCGGCCAGCTTGAACTTGGGGTAAGTCAGGACGCGGATCAATTCGGAGACCGTGGACCGCGATACCAGCGGCAGCACGCGCCCACTTTGCCAGGCCAGTCGCAAGGGCGCGAGGCGACCGCCCGCGAACACCAGCGCCGACAGCACCAGATTGGTATCGATCACCACCCGTGGCGGACGGCTCATTTTTTGCGCGCGGGCTTGCCGGTCGATGCCTGCCGTGCCCATGCCACCGCATCGGCAACGTCTTGTTCCTGCAAGCCGAGTTCCGCCAGCTTGGCGCGCACGGCGTCGCCGCGCTGGATGCGCACCGGCGTCAGCACGATGCGGCCATTGCTGGCCTCGACCTCGAAGTATTCCGCCGTGCCGACGGCGGCGGTGATGCTCTTCGGCAAGGTCAGTTGGTTCTTCGAGGTAAGTTTGGCGAGCATGGAGGCGGCTGATGGCGAAAGTAAGGATTCCTTACTTTACGCCGCCACGGCGAAGTTGTCCAGTGTTTCAGGAAAGCAGGCAAAAAGTCGGCACTAGCCCAGCACCGGCATGACGAGCGGATGACAGTCCAGTCCGGCGGCGACAAAGCCGCGCATGTCGGCGGGCAGCGCTGCCAGGGCGGCCCGCGCCGCCGACTCGTGGGCAAATTCGACAAAACAGCAGGCGCCCGAGCCGCTCATGCGGGCGTCGCCGTAGTGGCGCAGCCAGTCGAGATGGCGTTTTACCTCGGGATAGAGGGCACAGGCCACGGTTTCGAGATCGTTGTGGCCGAAACCGGGGCGCCAGTCGGCGGCGGCGATGGCGGGAGTGTCGCGGCGCAGTTGGGCGGAACCGAAGATTTCGGCGGTCGGCACGGCGACAGCGGGCGTCAGCAGCAGGTACCACGCGGCGGGCAGCGTCACGTCCGTGAAACGCTCGCCGATGCCTTCGGCGAAGGTGGTGCGGCCATGGATGAAGATCGGCACGTCGGCGCCCAGCGCGAGGCCTGTCGTTTGCAGTTGCGCCGAATCGAGGCCGGTTTGCCACAGGCGATTGAGCGCCAGCAGGGTCGTTGCCGCGTCCGAACTGCCGCCGCCGAGGCCGCCGCCCATGGGAATCCGCTTGTCGAGATGCAGCGTGACTCCGGTGGTGGCGCCGGTGGCCGCGCGCAAGGCCGTCGCGGCGCGAACCGTCAGGTCACTTTCGGGCGGCACGCCGGGCAGCGGGTTTGCCAGCACGATGCGGCCATCGTCGCGCGGTTCGCAGCGCAGCGTGTCGCCGAAATCGAGGAAGCGAAACACGGTTTGCAGCAAGTGGTAGCCATCGGCGCGGCGTCCGACGACATGCAGGAACAGGTTGATCTTGGCCGGGGCCGGCCAGTCGCGTTGCCAGTCGTTCATTCCGGCGCATCCCAGTCGTCGACGATCAGCTTGAAGTCGACATCCTCGCGGCTGGCTTCCATGATCCGCAAGAGTCGGTGCTGGCGGTACGGCGAGGTATCGCTGATGACCACGCGCCAGCCATCGATTTCGCCGCTCAACTCCGGTCGCGCGCCGCGCAGCCAGTCCGCCATGGCCTCCAGCGGCAGCGGCGCATCGAAGACGCGCTGCGCCAGTTGCGGCAGGGTGTCGGCGGCGATGACGGCCTGATTCGGCTGCGTCAGCCTGGCACCTGCCGCATCGCGCGTCAGCTCGGCCATGCCCTGTCCCAGCGGCGACATCAGCAGCACGGCATCGCTGCCCGGCGCATGTTCCCAGCGAAAGCGCACATGATCGCGGCGCTCGCCCTGACGCAGCGAAATCCGCCCTTCGGCGACAAAGCGCTGCAAGGGCGGGCCGAGAGTCAGCGCGACATCGGACTGCGGCGGAAACTCGGCGCAGGCGGCCAGCAGCAGGCCGGCGCAGCCAACCAGCCAGGCGCGCATCGGTGTCCCGCGACTCAAACCGTTACATCCCGCGCTCAATTGCCCTTGACCGGTTTCACCCGGCTCGCGGCGAGTTTCGCGCGTTGCCGCGCTTCGTCGGTCGTGTCGGCATTCGCCACGGCCACGCCCATGCGGCGCTTGACAAAGCTCTCAGGCTTGCCGAACAGGCGCAGGTCGGATTCGGGCACCTGCATCGCCTCGGCCACGCCCTCGAAGGCGATGCCCTTTTCGGCCAGGCCGCCGTAGATCACCGCCGACGCGCCGGGGCGGCGCAGGGACGTATCGACCGGCAGGCCGAGAATCGCCCGCGCATGCAATTCAAATTCGGACAGGCGCTGCGTCGCCAGCGTCACCAAACCGGTGTCATGGGGACGCGGGCTGACTTCGGAGAACCAGACGGCATCGCCCTTGACGAACAGCTCGACGCCGAAGATGCCGCGCCCGCCGAGATTGCCGGTAACGGCGCGGGCGATGTCGCGCGATTTTTGCAGGGCGGCCGGCGTCATCGCCATCGGTTGCCAGGACTCGACATAGTCGCCATTGACCTGGACATGACCGATGGGTTCGCAGAAGAAGGTTTCGACTTCGCCGCTTTCTCCGACGGCGCGTACCGTGAGCAAGGTGATCTCGTAGTCGAAGTCGATGAAGCCCTCGACGATGACGCGTCCCGCGCCGGTACGCCCCGCCGCTTGCGAGTAATCCCACGCCTTCTGCACATCTGCCGGCGTCTTCACCAGCGACTGCCCCTTGCCCGAGGACGACATCACCGGCTTGACCACGCAGGGGTAGCCAATGCCCGGCTTGTCGGACCCGTCTATCGCCGCTTGCAGTTCCGCCAGCGAATCAGCGAACTTGTAAGGGGATGTCGGCAGGCCGAGCTCTTCCGCCGCCAGGCGGCGGATGCCCTCGCGGTTCATGGTCAGTTGCGCGGCGCGGGCGGTGGGAATGAATTCCGGGAAATGCCCGGCCACGCCGTCGCGCTCGATTTCGACCAGCGTCGCGGTGGCGATGGCCTCGATCTCCGGCACCACCAGATGCGGCTTCTCCCTTTCGATCAGCGCGCGCAGGGCCGCGCCATCGGTCATGGCCACGACATGGCCGCGATGCGCCACCTGCATGCCGGGCGCATCGGCGTAGCGATCAACGCCGATCACCTCGCAACCCAGCCGTTGCAGTGCGATAATGACTTCCTTGCCCAGTTCGCCGCATCCCAGAAGCATCACGCGCGTGGCGCAAGGGGAAAGCGGAGTGCCGATTCGATTCATGATGCCCATCAGGTGCTCCCGATTCAGGTTCGCCGGATTTTAGGACGATCAGCGCCAATGAACCAGCCGAATTCGCAACCTCCCGATACGCGCCGTCTGCGCGACGCCCTCGGTGAATTCGCCACCGGCATTACGGTGGTGACCGCGCGCGGCGCGGACGGCACGCCGGTGGGCGTCACCATCAATTCCTTCGCCTCGGTTTCGCTCGTGCCGCCCTTGGTGCTGTGGAGCCTCGGCCTGCATTCGCCCGCGCTGGCGGCGTTCGAGTCATGCAGCCA
Organism: Sulfuritalea sp.; assembly: GCA_023229545.1. Lineage (GTDB taxonomy): Bacteria > Pseudomonadota > Gammaproteobacteria > Burkholderiales > Rhodocyclaceae > Sulfuritalea. The sequence continues at coordinate 171,307 of JALNZB010000002.1, forward strand.
TTACGCGATCAACATCCTCGCCGCCGACCAGATGGAGTTTTCGCAACGTTTTTCGCGGCCACGGAGCGACGAGTTTGCCGGCATCGATCTGAAAGTCGGCGCTGGCGACACGCCGATTCTGCCCGGCTGCTGCGCCTGGTTCGAGTGCCGCAACGAGCTGCGCCATGCCGGCGGCGACCATCTTATCTTTGTCGGCCATGTGGAGAACTTTCACCGCGACGAGAAGCCGCCGCTGATTTTCCACGGCGGACGCTACCGTTCCCTGGCCTGATCGCGGTCACCGTCACGATCTTCAAATGCGCCCGGTGCGACGATCGTGAATCCGGACCTTCGGCGCCTCAGGAAGGGCAAGGGAAGCCAGCGCCGGGCGGCGCTGGCCATTTCGGCTCAGATGCCGAGGATCTTCATCGCCTTGGCGAGCGTATCCACCGCATCCTGATGTTTGCCGGCTTTGTGCATGACTTCGCCATCGGCACGCAGTTTTTTCACTTCGCTCATCTTCTCGGCGGAAAGCATCGGCTTCGCGTCGAGTGCGGCGTCGATTTTCTTCATGTCGGCCGGGCAGTGAAAGGCCAGCGCAGCGCCCGAAAATGCTACCAATGCCATCAGGGTTATAAATTTTTTCATGACAATCTCCTTGGGGTTCGCTTCAGTTGCTCCGACCGCCGGGAATGCGGCAGGTTCAAACAGCATAGATCGCGTTCCGGCAATGTCAAAGCCATGGCGTTTGCCATGGCGGAAGATGTGACGCGCACCCGGCTTGCGCTGTAGCATTCGGCTCCATGGCTACCCTGATCCTGCATCCCGGCAAGGAAAAATCCGTCCTGCGCCGGCACCCCTGGCTGTTTTCCGGCGCGATTGCGCAGCTCGACGGCCGGGCGCGACCGGGCGATACGGTCGACGTCGCCTCGCATGAAGGCCGGCCGCTGGCGCGCGCGGCGTGGAGCCCGGCGTCGCAGATTCGCGCTCGCATCTGGAGCTTCGATCCTGCGGAAACCATCGATCACGCCTTCTTCAAGCGCCGTGTCGCGGCGTCCGCGGCGCGGCGCGCCGCCCTGCCGGAACTGGCCGGGCAGCAGGGCCTGCGCCTGATCCACGCCGAATCCGACGGCCTGCCCGGCGTCATCGCCGATCGTTACGGCGATACCGTGGTGGTGCAACTGACCACTGCGGGGGCCGACAAGTGGCGTGCCGCCATCGCCGACTCCTTGCACAAGGCCACCGGTTGCGCGCGCATTTTTGAGCGCTCGGACGCCGAGGTGCGCAAGCTCGAAGGTCTTGAGCCCGTCACCGGCTGGCTGCTGGGCGAGGCATCCGGCGACGAACTGGTGATTGAGGAAAACGGCATGAACATGGCCGTCGATTTTTTCGCCGGGCACAAGACCGGCTTCTATCTCGATCAGCGCGAGAACCGCCGCCGCGTCGCCGAACTCGCACGCGACCGGCGCGTCCTCAACTGCTTCTGCTACACGGCGGGCTTTTCGTTGCAGGCGCTGGCGGGCGGTGCGCGCGAGGTGGTGTCGATGGACAGTTCCGGCCCGGCGCTGGCGACCGCGCGACGCAACCTGGCGCTGAATCCGCAACTCGATGCCGCGCGCGCGACCTGGCTTGAGGCCGACGTGTTTGCCGAACTGCGCAACTTGCGCGGCAGCGGCGAAAAGTACGAGCTGATCGTGCTCGATCCGCCGAAGTTCGCCCACACCGCCGCGCATGCCGAGCGCGCGGCGCGGGCCTACAAGGACATCAACCTGCATGCCCTGCGCCTACTGGCGCCTGGCGGCTTGCTGATGACGTATTCATGTTCCGGCGGCATCACGGCGGAACTGTTCCAGAAGATCGTCGCCGGCGCCGCACTCGATGCCGGGCGCACCGCGCGTATCGTGCAGCACCTGCAAGGCGCCGCCGATCATCCGGTCGATCTGGCGTTTCCGGAAGGCGAGTACCTGAAGGGCCTGCTGTTGCAGGTCGATTGAAAGCCGGCAGCCAGCTACTGCTGACGTTTCAGAGTCATTGCGCATTGCTTTTTGCTGTACAGCATGCCGGCTCCTCGTTGCGCTTCGCCACTTGCTTCGATGCTGTCGCCGTGCACTTTGCCTTGCAGATTCACGACGACGTCGCCATGGGCTGCAGTGCCAAAGGAAATTGCGTTTAGCCCGGCGATTCCATCCACGACGCGCTCAAGCTCTGTGTAGTAGGGGATCGTCACGGTGAGAACTGGCTGCATGACGTTTGTCGTCCACACCAGTTGCGTCGGCGGGGTAAATCCAAGCAGGTGAATGGGCGGGATGTCAAACACCGACTGCACCACAAGCTCGACCTCCTGCGAGAAGGGGGCGACCCACTCCGGCGGCGGCTTGTGTTCCGGATAAGGGATGAACACATCCGAGTCACAGTGAAATGTCCCCTTCCATCGACCGAGGAAAGTCGCGGCGGTAGCCGATATCCGTTCCATCTCGTCCATTTTGAGTACGGGGATCAGGGTGGCCAGGGGAGCAGGCCGGTGCGTGCCCTTGAGGGTTCTTTCAGCAACCGTGAAACCGCTTTCGCGGTCGCCGGATTTGGCGACGCTGTAGTTGATCTCCAGCGTGGCAGGCTCATTGTCAGGCTTCTTGCCGGTCCGCTTTTCGAATACCGCATCAAAGCCGGTCTGACGGCGCTTTTCAAGTATCGAAGGCAACATCGGAACGATAGCCGTGGTTCTGCATGCGTAGCGCTTTGCGCCTTCTTCGTATTCGTCGGTACGCGTATTGGTGAATGTGGCCGATTCAAGCCACTCTGACCCGAGCCGAAGCACGCCTGCCTTTCGACGCCCGCGAATGCGCTCGGTGGTGATCGCAATATGCTTCTGGACAACCAGCCGTTTCACCGCAGCCAGCACTCTCTCGTCGGCGCACTCCGGCGGCCCGCTGTGACAGCCGGCCAGGACAATTGACAAAAACGCGATGAGCGGGAGCGTCTGCTTCATGTTTTTCCGGTCGCCATTGCCTTGCACGGATACGCGAACGCAAGCCTGGCGCCAACGGGCCCATCGGTGCTCTGTCGGGTCAGCCAGGAAAGCAAGGCTATTTTTTCTTCGGCTCTTCGTAAGGTCCGATCTTGTCCACGGCCAGCCGGTAACCGGCCTTGCCCCAGGGAGTATCCGCGCGGTGCAGGCTCAGGGTGCCACTGACCCAGACCGCATCCATAATGCGCATGCCCTTCAGCGGCTTGGCCGATATGGCGTGGATGATCTGGTTGGCTGGCGGCGGCGGGCTGTGGATGCAGGCGCCGAAGTAGGGTACCAGCAGGAATTCGGTGGCCTTGTTGTCCTTGACCTCCAGCGGAATGGCGAAGCCCGCTAGGCGAACGCGCATGCCGGCCAGCGACGCCTCGGTCGGCGCGCTGTCCCACAATACCTTCATCTTCTCCAGCGCCTCCATCGCACGCGGGTCGGAGTCCTGCAGCTTGCCCGATCTGAGCAGCGCCCTGAGGTCCTGCGCCGGGTCCCAGCCCTTGGGCACCAGTGCTTCCCAAGTGATTTTCTTGTAGGCATCGGCGGCCTGCAGCGGGAGCGCGAGACATAGGGCCAGCACTATGAAGAGTGTGCGCATGGATCAAATCCTTGGTGTCAGTCCGTCGGCGAGCGACATGCGCCAGGCGCGCCAGCCGGGGATCAGGCTGGCAATCAGGCCGGTGGCAATGACCAGCCCGAGCAATTCAAGTTCCCCGGCGCCGGGCAGGCGGGCGCCGAGCACGACGCCAAAGCGTTCCAGCAGCCAGGGCGCGGCAAGGCTGCTGCCGAGACTGGTCAGGGCCAGTCCGAGCAACGCGCCGAGCGTGGTCACCAGCAGGCCTTCGGCGGTCAGCATCAGGAACAGGTCGCGCGGACCGGCGCCCAGCGCGCGCAGGATGGCCAGTTCGCGGCGGCGTTCGTTGAGCCCGGCCAGCAGGGTGGCCGTCAGGCCGGCGAGGCCGACGACGACGACCAGCGCGGAGATTGCCAGCAAAGTGCGCTCGACCGTGCCGATCGCCTGCCACAGTTCATCCAGCGCGACGCCGGGCAGCACGGCCAGCAAAGGCTCGCCGCGAAATTCGTTGATGAAGCGCTGCATGCGGAACACGTCGCTGCGCTGCTTCAAGCCGATCAGCGCGGCGGTGATTTCCTTCGGTTGCAGGTCGAATTTGGCGACCAGTTGCGGCGGGATGTTCAGGCCCGGCATCGGCATGCCGCCGACCCAGTCCAGATGCAACGCGGTGATGGCTTCGAGGCCGACGTGCACGGTACGATCCACCGGCGTTCCGGTCGCGGCGAGGATGCCGACGACACGGAAGGGCTTGTCGCCATGCTCGCCCATGCCGGTCTCGCCGATACCGTGGCTGAGCGTGATTTCCTGGCCCACGGCGTAGCCCAAGCGTGCCGCCACCTCGCTGCCGACCACGGCCTCGAAGACGCTGGCGAACGGTTCGCCAGCGGTAAAGCGCAAGGCTTCGTGCTCGCCGAAGCGAAAGTGGCGGAAGTAGTCGGCGCGGGTGCCCAGCACCGCAAAGCCGCGATGCGAATCGCCGAGCGACAGCGGCACCGCCCAGTCGACTGCGGGATGGCCGGCGATGGCCTGGTAGCTGTTCCAGCCGATGTTGTTGCTGGCGGCGCCGGAATGGAAGACGGCGTAGAGCATCAGTTGCACGGCGCCGGTGCGGGCGCCGACCACCAGGTCGACGCCGGATACGGATTGCGAAAAACTCTGCCGCGCATCGACGCGTATTCGTTCGACAGCGAGCAGCAGCGTGGTGGCGAGGACGATGGCGACCAAGGTCAGGCCAAGGGTCAATCGCCGGCTCCAGGCGGAAAGCGCCGCAAGGCGCAGCACGGCATTCACGAGACTGCTCCCGGCTTGACGCGGTTGATCTCATCCAGGGCGACTGTCCGGTCGAAGTGCGCGGCCAGGCGCCGGTCGTGGCTGACGAAGATCAGGGTCGCACCGACCGCAGCGGTTTCGCGCAGCAGCAGGTCGATGAATATCTGTTGCCGTTCGGTATCCAGCGCCGAGGTCGGCTCGTCGGCGATCAGGAATTCCGGCTGGCCGATCAGCGCCCGCGCAGCGGCCACGCGTTGTTGCTGGCCGACGCTGAGCTCGGCGGCGGGTTGGGGCCACAGTTCGGCCACCAGATCGAGCTGGGTCAGCAGGCGTTTCGCTGCGGTGCGTGGATCAGGTTCCGCGCGCTGTTTGCGCCGGGCGGAGAAGGTGCAGGGCAGCAGCACGTTGTCCAGCGCGGAAAGCCAGGGCAGCAGGTTGAACTGCTGGAACAGGAAGCCGATGTGGTCGGCGCGGAAGCGGTCGCGGGCATGACTGCGCAGTTGCGCGAGGTCCTGTCCCAGCAGTTCGATGCGCCCCGCTTGCGGCACCGCGACGCCGCCGAGCAATCCGAGCAAAGTGCTTTTGCCGCTGCCGCTGGGACCATGCAGGAAAACCCGCTCGCCGCGGGCAAGTTCAAAGCGCGGAATATCGAGACAGGGCGCCGACTGTCGCGGCCAGCGAAACAGCAGGTCGGTGATTCGCAACGCGCTCATGCGCCGGAGATTACCAGCTAACGACGGGATGCTTCGGCGTCAGTCGCGCCGCGCCCTGGCCGTTGGGGCCGGAGCGCTGCGTTTCGAGGCGGTAGAGGCGCTTGAACTGTTTGAAAATCGTCGTCTCGATACCCTTGAGTTCGGCGGCAGCGGCACAGCGGAAAACGTAGCTGGCGTCGATGTCGGCGTGTTCGCCGCCGGCGAATTGCGGCATATCAAGCTTCACGGACTGCAACGTGCAGTTCGCGGCCGGGGTCGGCATGAACAGCGCTGCGGCATCCTTTAGCGCCTTGTCCGCCGCGACCAGCGCCGCTTTTTCCTTGTCGTTCTTCGGTGCGCGCTCGAAGCCGACGGCGGCATCGAGCGGCAGTTCCAGCGCGATGGTGATCTGGCCCTTGTCGATGGCGACATCGAGATGTCCAGCGCCATGGACGTGGGCGGGGGCTGACCGAGCGGCAGGAGGAATGGCGAGCAGGGCAATGAGTAGCAAGGTCTTGCGCATAATGAAAATCTCCGTCAGGTGGAAGTCAATGCGAATGTCCGCTGCCGAAGACGACGACCGCGATGCCGACGGCGAGCAGTACGCCGTGCCAGCCGACGGCAGTGGTTTCCCGCTTGAGGCGCGGCATCAGGTCGGCAATCGCGATGTACAGGAAACTCGACGCGGCAATGGTGATGACAACGGGAATCCAGTCGCGCGCATGGTCCAATGCAAAGTAGCCGACGATGCCGCCGGCCACCGCGGTGAGACTGGAGACGCCGTTCCAGAACAGTGCCCGCCCGCGTTTCCAGCCCGCCGCCAGCAGGATCGCGAAATCGCCGGCCTCCTGCGGCACTTCGTGGGCGATGATGGCCAGGGTCGCGCTCCAGCCCAGCACCGGGTCGGCGAGGAAGGCGGCGGCGATCAGCAGCCCGTCGGTGAAGTTGTGAAAGCCGTCGCCGACAAGGATCAGCAGCGTTTCCCCCGGCATGCCATGGGCGTGGTGATGGCTGTGGGTATGGTCTTCGCAGGCCTGGTCGCCCGCGTGTGCATCGACAAGGTTGGTGGCTTGGTGGGCGTGACGCCAGAGCGCGAATTTCTCCAGCGCGAAAAAGCCGAGGATACCGGCGAGCAGCAGCGGGAACACCTCGTGCGGCGTCAGGCCGCTTTCCAGGGCCTCGGGCAGCAAATGCAGGGTGGCTGTCGCCAGCAGCAGGCCGGTCGAAAAGCTGACGGTAAAGCCCAGCCACTTGCGCGGCAAGCCAAACATCACCAGCGCGGCTGCGGCGACGCTGAGCAAGCCGCCGAGCAGGCAGGCAAGAACGATCTGGACAAACAAGGGGATCTGCATCTGGAAGGCGGCACGACGCCACGAATAGGCAGGCGCCATTCAATCACAGTAGATCGCCTAACGCAACACTGTTGCATTTGCAAATGTTCTGTGGTTTGATCCGGCCATGTCCAGCGCAATAACTTCCCCGATCTCCGCCGATCTTATCCGTGCCGCCGGCGTCAAGGTGACGCGTGGTCGGGTGCGCGTGCTCGATGCCCTGCATGCGGCGCGGCAACCGCTTTGCCACGGCGAGATGGAGTCCTGCCTGGCGGTCGATGGCGAGGCGGCTATCGACCGCGTCACGCTCTACCGCATCCTCGATTCGCTGGTGGCCTGCGGTCTTGCGCTGAAAGCAGTCGATATCCGCGGCGTGTTTCGCTTTTCGGCGAGCGGTGCGCGGCGCCAGCACGCCAGTCACGTGCATTTTCGCTGCACCGATTGCGGCGGCGTGTTCTGCCTCAAGGCCGAGCCGCCGCCAGCACCCAAGCTGCCGCGCGGATTCCGTCTGGGCGAGGTCGAGTTCGATGTGCGCGGCACCTGCGCCGGCTGTTCGGGAAGGGGTGGCTCATGAGCCGGCGCACTCGCTGAACTGCAAGGACTCGACTGGAGCCTGCTGGCCGCCCCTTTCGCCGCCGGTCTCGGCCTTTCGTTATACGTCGATCTGCCCGCCGGGGCGACGGCGGTTTGCTGTCTGTGCCTGCTGTCCCTTGTCGGGCTGCGCTTCTTCAGGTCCGAGGGTGGCGAGTTATACTGCTCGGCCCCCACCTGAAGATGTTGTTCCAGATCAGTGGTAGACGACGAAGACGATCTGATGTCCCTCGATTTCACGGCTCCCGGCGCGTTCGATACGCAGCCGGAAGAACCCGTTGCGCCTTCGATTCCGCCCCCTCCGCCGCGCACGCCGTTGCCGCCGGCGCTGAAGGAGGCCGCCATCCTGCATGCCGCAGGGCAGGAGCTGGAGGCGATGCGCCGGCTGGAGGCCGCGCTCAAGAGCCGCGAAGACCTGGATGATGTCGTGGAACGCGTCTGGGTTTGCCTGTTCGAGCTGCTCCAGGTTCTCGGTCGCCGCCCGGCTTTTGAGGCGCTGGCCCTGACGTTTGCGCGCCGCTTCGAGAAATCGCCGCCGACCTGGAGCGCTGTCGCCGAAGGTTCGCACAGCGCCGGCGAGAGCAGCGGCGGACGGGCTCATGTTTCACTATCCGGAGTGCTGGATGCCGGTATCGGCGAAGTTCTGAAACAGACCATGAAGCTGGCGGCCACCAGCACCCTGGTGCGCATGGACCTGGCCGGGCTGGTCGATGCCGACAACAACGGCGCCACGCTGCTGATGCGCGCGATGGCGGCCCTGAAAAGGGCGAAGAAGGACTTCGTGCTCGGCAACCCCGAGCATCTGGCGCGGATTCTGGCGGCGAAAGTAGTGCCCGGAGAGCGTCGCAACGAAGCGATGTGGCTGCTGTTGCTGGAGCTTTATCAGCATGCATTTCGGCAGGATGCCTTCGAGGAGACGGCGGTGAACTACGCCGTTACGTTCGAGGTTTCGCCGCCGTCATGGGAAGCGCTTCCGGCGCGGGCCGAGGTGCCGCCGCAGGAAGCGATCCCGGCCACGTCCAGGGCGGATGGCTTTTCGCTCAGCGGCCAGATGCTGGGCGCCACCGCCGCCGATTTTGCGGCGCTGGAAGCGGCGCTGGCGGGCCGCGACGAGTACGATGTCGATGCGCGCAATCTGGTGCGGATCGATGCCGGCAGCGCCGGGCAATTGCTGGATGTTCTGACGCGCCTCCATGCCGCCGGCAAGAAACTGAGGATAATCGGCCTGAGCACACTGGTTGCGACCTATCTGGAAACGCTCGGTTTTACCGATGTGGCAGAACTGCGCGCCCGCGCCATTTGACATTTTTCAGCAAGGATTTCCATGGAGCAATATCACGGCACCACCATCCTCTCCGTGCGCCGCGGCAGCAGTGTTGCGCTCGGCGGCGACGGCCAGGTCACGCTGGGCAACATCGTGGTCAAGGCCACCGCGCGCAAGGTGCGGCGGCTCTACAACGAGCAGATTCTGGCCGGCTTTGCCGGCGGCACGGCGGATGCGTTCACGCTGTTCGAGCGTTTCGAGGCCAAGCTGGAACAGTACCAGGGCAACCTGCTGCGCGCCGCGGTCGAGCTGGCCAAGGACTGGCGCACCGACCGCGCGCTGCGCCGGCTGGAAGCCATGCTCTCGGTGGCCGACCGCGAGCACTCGCTGATCATCACCGGCAACGGCGATGTGCTGGAGCCGGAGTACGGCCTGGTGGCGATCGGCAGCGGCGGCGCCTATGCGCAGTCGGCGGCGCGCGCGCTGCTGGAGAACACCGAGTTCACGCCGGCTGAAATCGTCAAGAAGTCGCTGGAAATCGCCGGCGACCTTTGTATCTATACCAACCAGAGTCATGTCATCGAGGTTCTGGAATGAGCCAGATGACTCCCGCTGAGATCGTCTCCGAACTCGACAAGAATATCGTCGGCCAGGCGCGCGCCAAGCGCGCCGTGGCCATCGCCCTGCGCAATCGCTGGCGGCGCATGCAGGTCTCCGAACCGCTGCGCACCGAGATCACGCCGAAGAACATCCTGATGATCGGGCCGACCGGGGTAGGCAAGACGGAAATCGCGCGGCGCCTGGCGCGGCTGGCCCATGCGCCTTTCATCAAGATCGAGGCGACGAAATTCACCGAAGTGGGCTACGTCGGTCGCGACGTGGATACCATCATTCGCGACCTGGCCGAGACGGCGATCAAGAACGCCCGCGAAGAAGCCATGCGCGTCGTCCGCGACCGCGCCATGGATGCTGCCGAAGACCGCGTGCTGGATGTTCTGCTGCCTCCCGCGCGAGGAGTCGGCGCTGACGACACGGCGGAGGAAAGCACGACGCGCCAGAAGTTCCGCAAGAAGCTGCGCGAAGGCGATCTCGATGACAAGGAAATAGAAATCGAAGTCGCCGCGCCTCAGGCCAGCATGGAAATCTTCGCCCCGCCTGGCATGGAAGACCTGACGCAGCAGATTCAGGGCATGTTCCAGAACATTGGCGGCGGCAAGAAGCGCGTGCGCAAGATGAAGATTCACGACGCGCTGAAATCGCTGGCCGATGAAGAGGCTGCGCGCCTCATCAACGACGAGGAAGTGAAGACCGAGGCGCTGAGGAATGTCGAACAGAACGGCATCGTATTTCTCGACGAGATCGACAAGATTGCCTCGCGCTCGGAGTCGCATGGCGCCGAGGTTTCGCGCCAGGGCGTGCAGAGGGACCTGCTGCCGCTGGTCGAGGGCACCACGGTGTCGACCAAGTACGGCATGATCAAGACCGATCACATCCTGTTCATCGCCAGCGGCGCGTTTCATCTGGCCAAGCCTTCCGACCTGATCCCGGAATTGCAGGGCCGCTTCCCGATTCGCGTCGAACTCGATTCGCTGTCTGTCGACGATTTCGAGCGCATCCTGACGCAGACAGATGCCTGCCTGACGCGGCAGTATCAGGCCCTGCTGGCGACCGAAAACGTGACGCTGGAATTCGCCGCCGACGGCATCAAACGGCTGGCCGAGATCGCCTTTCAGGTCAACGAAAAGACCGAGAACATCGGCGCCCGCCGGCTTTACACCGTGATGGAAAAGCTGCTCGAGGAAATCTCCTTCGACGCCGGCAAGCGCAGCGGCGAGACGCTCGTGATCGACGGCGGTTATGTGGATGCGAAACTCGGCGAACTGGCGAAGAACGAAGACCTGTCGCGCTACGTGCTCTGACGCTGGCAAGCATCGCCAGCATCGCCGTCCCGCCAGCGCCGACTCTTGGGCACTGCGGTACTCTTTCAGGCGGTCTCGGGCTTGTGCCCACCGCCCAGGCGGTCGAGATAGAGATACACCACCGGCGTCAGGTACAGCGTCAGAAACTGCGACAGTAGCAGACCGCCGACCACGGCCAAACCGAGCGGGCGCCGCACTTCGGCACCGGCGCCCCATCCCACCGCAATAGGCAGCGTGCCGACCAGCGCGGCCATGGTGGTCATCATGATCGGCCGGAAGCGCACCAGGCAGGCATCGAAAATCGCCTGCGCCGGGGCCACGCCTTCCTTGCGCTGCTTGTCCAGGGCGAAGTCGATCATCATGATGGCGTTCTTCTTGACGATGCCGATCAGCATGATGATGCCGACGAAGGCATACAGGCTCAGATCGACCCGGAAGATCAGCAGCGTGACCAGCGCCCCCATGCCGGCGGCAGGCAGGCCGGAGAGAATGGTCAGCGGATGCACAAAGCTTTCGTAGAGAATGCCGAGCACGATATAGACCACCAGGATGGCGATCAGCAACAGTACGCCGAGGCCCTGCAACGAGGCCTCGAAGGCTTGCGCCGCGCCTTGCAGACTGGTGGTGAGCGAAGCCGGCATGTTCATCTCGCGCTCCATCTTGCGGATGCGATCCACGGCGTCGCCCAGCGACACGCCGGGCAGCAGATTGAATGACAACGTCACCGAGGGCAACTGGCCCTGGTGGTTGACCGTCAGCGCCTGGGTGCTGCGACTGATGCGCGCCACGGTGTCCACCGGTATGAGCTTGCCATTGCTGGAGCGGACATGGATTTTCGACAGCGTCGCCGGGTCGGCCTGGAATTCGGGTGCCACTTCGAGGATCACCTGATGCTGGCTGGTGGCGGCGTAGATGGTGGAAATCTGGCGCGAGCTGAAGGCGCTTTGCAAGGCGTCCTCGATCTGGCCGATGCTTAGCCCGAGCGGCGCCAGCTTTTCGCGGTCGATGTCGAGCGCTATCACCGGGCTCTGGTTTTTCAGGTTGGTGTTGACGTCGATAAAGCCCGGCAACTGACGCAGACGGTCGAGCAGGGTGTCGTTCCAGCGGTAGAGTTCGGCCAGGTCGGTGTCCTGCAGGGTGTATTGGAACTGCGCGCTGGTGACCTGGCCGCCGATGCGGATTGGCGGCGGGTTTTGCATGAAGACGCGGACGCCCGGCACGGCGGCCACCTTGGGCCGCAGGCGGGCAATGATCTCGGCGGGTTTCTCCTTGCGCTCATCCTGCGGCTTGAGGTTGAGCACCAGGGTGCCGGTGTTGTAAGTGGGGCGCGAACCGCTGGCGCCGAGAAACGAGCCGATGGTGCGCACGCTCGGGTCCCTGGCGAGGATTTCAGCGACGGCGCGCTGTTTCTGCATCATGGCCGGGAAGGAAATGTCCTGCGGGCCTTCGGTGGAAACGATGATTTGTCCCGTGTCGCCGCTGGGCAGGAAATCCTTGGACACGGCGCCGAACAGCAGGGCGGTGACGATCAGGGTCAGGACAAAGGAAAGCATGACCCATTTCGGTCGCGCCATGCACCAGGTGAGCGAGCTGCGGTAGGCGCCCAGCATGGCATCGAAAAAACGCTCGAAGGCCATGAAGACGCGGCCATGATTCTCCGGCGCCGCGTGTTTCAGGTAGCGGCTGCACAGCATCGGCGTGAGAGTGAGCGAGACGAAGCCGGAAACCAGGATCGCGGCGCAGATGGTGACGGCGAATTCGTTCAGCAGGCGACCGACGACGCCGCTCATGAACAGCACGGGAATGAACACGGCAATCAGCGAGAGCGTCATCGAAATGATGGTGAAGCCGATTTCGCGCGCGCCGCGAATCGACGCCGCGAAAGGCTCCTCGCCGTTCTCGATGTGGCGGACGATGTTCTCCAGCATGACGATGGCGTCATCGACGACGAAGCCCACCGACAGCGTCAGCGCCAGCAGGGACAGATTGTCGAGGCTGTAGCCCATCGCGTGCATGACGGCGAAGGTGCCGATCACCGAGATCGGCAGCGCCAGCGCCGGAATCAGGGTGGCCGACAGGTTGCGCAGGAACATCAGGATCACCAGGATCACCAGAAAGCCGGCGAGAATCAGCGTGAATTGCACGTCATCGATGGCGTTGCGGATCGAGACGCTGCGGTCGTAGTGCACCTGAAGGTCGATCGAGGCCGGCAGATTGGCCTGGAACGCCGGCAGCACGCGCCGGATTGCGCTGACGGTCTCGATCGTGTTCGACCCCGGCTGGCGGAATATCGCCAGCATGATGGTGCGCCGGTCGTTGAACCATGCGGCGACCTTGGCGTTCTCGACGCTGTCGATGACCTTGGCCACTTCTTCCAGTTTTACCGGCGCGCCATTGCGCCAGGCCACGGTCAGGGGCCGATAGGCCGCAGCGTCCATCAATTGCCCGTTGGCTTTCAGGGCAAAGCTTTGTCGCGTGCCATCAATCGTGCCCAGCGGCTGATTGACGTTCGCAGTCTTGACGGCCGCCTGAAGTTCGTCGATGCCGATGCCGCGTGAGCTGAGCTGGGACGGATCGGCCTGGATGCGCACGGCGTATTTCTGCGAACCGAAGACATTGACCTGGGCGACGCCGGGCAAGGTCGACAGACGCTGCGCCAGTTGCGTTTCGGCATACTCGTTGACCACCCAGGTGGGCAGCGTCGCCGAGTTCATGGCGATATAGAAAATCGCGAAGTCGGCCGGGTTGACCTTGCGGAACGAGGGTGGCGTCGGCATGTCCGGCGGCAGCTTGCGCTGGGCGGCGGCGATCGCCGACTGCACGTCCTGCGCGGCGGCATCGATGTCGCGGTTGAGCGAGAACTGGAGCGTGATGGTCGACACGCCCTGGGCGCTGGTCGAGGTCATCGAGTCGAGGCCGGAGATGGTCGAGAACTGGCCTTCGAGCGGAGTGGCGACCGAGGCCGCCATGGTTTCCGGCGATGCTCCGGGCAGTTGGGCGGTGACCGAGATGGTCGGAAAGTCGATACTGGGCAGTTCGGAAACGGGCAGCGCGCGGTAGGCGATGACGCCGAAGATGAGAAACGCCGCCATCAGCAGCGTCGTCATCACCGGTCGGCGGATGCATAACTCTGACAACTGCATCGTTAATTCCTAGGCGGGCAAGCCAATAAAAGCAATAACCACGGGGGGCACGGGGAAGACCAAACGCTTTGCCTTACCCCGTGCTCCCCGTGTCCCCCGTGGTGAAAGGGTTGAATTCTGGTCATTTGCCGGGTGTGCTGGTCTTGACGTCAGCTGCGTCGGCGGCTTTTACTTTGGCTCCGGGCGTCAGCCGCAACTGGCCTTCGGTGACGACGGTTTCGCCGCCGGCAAGGCCTTCGTCGATGATTGCGGTCTGCTTCTGCACCGAAGCCACGCGAACCTTGCGCATGGCCACGCTGCCGTCTTCCTTCGCGACGAACAGGAAGCTGCCTTCGGTACTCTGCCGTACCGCCTCGGCGGGAATGACTACGGCATCCTTGAGTGTGTCCAGCACCAGGCTGACGGTGACGAACTGGCCGGGCGCCAGTCTTTCATCGGCGTTGGGCAAAATGGCCTTGAGCTGGATGGTGCCCGTCGTTACATCGACGCCGTTGTCGAGGAAGCGGACATCACTCTCCCAGGCGTCCGCGCCGCCGGGCAGGGAAATGGCCGCTTTCATCGCCTTCTGTCCGGAGCGCATGCCGGCCTGCAATTGCGGCAGATACTTTTCCGGCACGGCAAAGCCGACATACAGCGGGCGCACGCGATTGACCACCGCCAGCGCCGTGTCGTTGACCTTCACCGCCGCGCCGGGAAACACCAGCTTGGCGCCGACCACGCCGCCGAATGGCGCTCTGATCGTCGCGTAGGACAACTGCAAACGGGCCAGTTCGGCCGCCGCCGCATCGGCCTGGGCGGAAGATTCGGCGGCGGCGGCGGCGGTGCGCATCTCGCTGACTTTTTCTTCCGAAACAAAACCCTTGGCGCGCAGCGCGATGTAGCGTTCGACATCGGCGCGCGCCTTTGCTAGTTGGGCCTGGCTCTTCGCCAGATTGGCCGCCACTTGATTCAGCCGTGCCTGAAAATCGGCGGGGTCGAGCCGCAGCAGAACCTCGCCCTGGCGCACGTGCTGGCCTTCGGTGAAGGTCACGCTTTGCACTTGGCCATCGACGCGCGACTTGAGGGTGACCGTTTCGTAGGCCTCGGTGCGACCGGTGATTTCGAGTCGCAGCGGCACGTCCTGGACGACCGCCTTGGCTAGTTTGACGGGTACCGTCGGCGGCGTCTGCGCCTTTTTGCCGGCGGACGCATCGGTTTTGGTGAAGTGCCATGCCGCGCCGCCGCCAGCGGCCAGCACGGCGACGATGAGCAGAAAACTGCGCGTCTTGGTCATGGGCGGATGGGATTTTCCAGTGCGACGCCTTCGACCCGCAGACCGTCCTCGCGCATGACGGCCAAGGTCATTGGCGAGGCTCGGCGGCTTTGTTGGTATTATCGACCGCAGTGGCAGTCGGCGCTGGCGGCACGGCGGTTTTTGTCGCCGGCTGTGCCTGGGGCGGCAGTGAAAGCGGGGTCTTGGTGCCGCAGGCGGCGAGGGCCGACAGTGCGATCAAGGCGGCGAGGAATGAAGGAATCAGGCGCATGGCGGAAGGTGTGTCTGGGCGTGTCTCGACAGGCGGAGGATGGTAACACGTGATGGAAGAGCGGGAATTCATGGCGGAAGCCGATGCGGAACTTGCGCGCATCGAGTCATTGCTTGAGGCGGCGAGTGAAAGCGATGTCGCAACTTTCGATTTTGAAACCAAACCCGGTGGTGTGATCGAGATCGAGTTCGAAAGCGGCTCGAAGATCATTCTGAATCGCCATGTCGCCGCGAGAGAAATATGGTTGGCGGCGAAATCGGGGGGCTATCACTTTCGTCCCGTGTATGGGCGCTGGCTGGGCACGCGCGACGGCGAGGAACTGGTGGCGGCCTTGTCGCGCACGCTGTCCGAGCAGGCCGGAGTCAGGATCGCGCTCTAGGTTTGCTTTTCGGCGGGTTTTTGCGGCGCCGGCGGCACCGGTTTTTCGACGACGGGCCTTGGCGGCACGGGCTTTTCCACGGCGGGTTTTTCCACGGCTTTCGGTTTGGCGTCCTGTACCGGTGCGGGCGCCTGTCTGTCGACTTCTTCGGTTTCGTCTTCCGCGTCCGGCGGCGGCAGATGTTCCTTGTACACGAACTCCTTGCTGGTCTTGCCGGAAGGATCGTTGGCGACAATGGACACCAGGCCCGCAGGGGATTCCTGCCAGCTCTCGGGCACGCCCTTCAGGGCATGCTCCATGAAGTTGATCCACATCGGCAGCGCCGCAGCACCCCCTGTTTCGCCGTTGCCCATGCGCCGGGGCTGATCGAAGCCGATCCAGGCGATGCCGACCACGGTCGGCTGGTAGCCGCAGAACCAGGCGTCGATGTAGTCGTTGGTGGTGCCGGTCTTGCCCGCCAGGTCGCCGCGCTTGAGCGCGACGGCGGCGCGGGTCGCGGTGCCGCGCCGCACCACGTCGTGCATCATGCTGTCCATCAGCCAGGCATTGCGGGCGTCGATGGCGCGCAGTGATTCATCGCCCGCCAGCGTGGGCTGCGTGGCGGCCAGGACGTTGCCCTTGTCATCGAGAATCTGGCGCACGATGTACGGACTGACTCGATAGCCGCCGTTGGCGAATATCGAATAGGCGGCAAGTTGCTGCCAGGGCGTCACGGAGCCGGCGCCCAGCGCCAGTGTCAGATAGGGCGGCTGTTTGTCCGCGTCAAAACCAAAGCGCGTCACATAATCCTGCGCGTAATGGGTGCCGATGGAACGCAACAAGCGGATCGAAACCATGTTCTTGGATTTCGCCAGCGCGGTACGCAAACTCATCGGGCCTTCATATTTGCCGTCATAGTTCTTCGGTTCCCAGGCCTGGGAACCGGTTTCTTCGGCGGAGATCGAGACGGGTTCGTCTTCGATCACCGAGGCCGGTGTGTAGCCTTTTTCCAGACCGGCGGAGTAGATGAAGGGCTTGAAGCTGGAGCCGGGCTGGCGCCACGCCTGGGTGACATGGTTGAACTTGTTGCGATTGAAATCGAAGCCGCCGACCAGCGCCCGGATTGCGCCATCGACCGGACTGGCGGCGACGAATGCGGCTTCGACCTCGGGCAACTGGACGATTTGCCAGCCCTTGCCGAATTTCTGGACGCGAATCACCGCGCCGCGCCGCACCCGTTTGTTGGGTGGTGATTTCTCATCCAGCATGCGCGCGGCAAACTTGAGCCCGTCATCGCTTATCCTGAGCACCTCGCCACCGCGCAGATAGGCTCGCACCAGTTTTGGAGTCGCTTCCAGAACGATGGCCGGCAGCAGATCGTCGCTGTCGTCATACTCGGCCAAAAGCTCCTCCAGTTCCTCGTCCTGACCCGGAGCGATGTCCTTGATGTCGACATAGGCCTCAACCCCGCGATAGCCGTGGCGACGGTCGTAGTCGATGACGCCGCGGCGTAGCGCCAGGTAGGCGGCTTGCTGTTCGCCGCGGTTGATGGTGGTGATGACGCGCAGTCCGCGACTGTAGACATCGTCGGGGAACTGCTCGACGGCAATCTGTCGCGCCATTTCAGCGACATAGTCGGCGTGGACGCCGAAGTCGTTGGCGTCGTGCTTGACGTGCAGGACTTCGGTTTGCGCCGACTTCCATAGCGTTTCGTCGATGAACTTAAGCTCATGCATCCGGCGCAGGACGTAATGCTGGCGCAATTGCGCCCGTTTTGGATTCGCCACCGGGTTGTAGGCCGACGGCGCCTTGGGCAGGCCGGCGAGCATGGCTGCCTCGGCGATCGTGACATCCTTCAGCGCCTTGCCGAAATAAATCTGAGCCGCGGCCGAGAAGCCGTAGGCGCGTTGTCCGAGATAAATCTGGTTGAGGTAGATTTCAAGAATCTGGTCCTTGCCGAGATTGTTCTCGATTTTGAAAGCCAGTAACATCTCGTAGAGTTTTCGCGTCAGGGTTTTTTCGCTGGAAAGGAAAAAGTTGCGCGCTACCTGCATGGTGATGGTCGACGCTCCCTGGCGCTTGCCGCCACCGACGAAATTGGAATATGCTGCGCGCAGGACGCCCAGTGTGTCGATGCCCGGATGCTGGTAGAAGCGCTCGTCCTCCGCTGCGAGAATGGCCTGCTTCATTACGGCGGGAACGTCCTTGATGTGGGCAAAGTTACGCCGTTCCTCGCCAAACTCGCCAATCAGGTAACCATCGCTGGAATAAATGCGTAACGGGATTTTCGGTTGGTAGTCGGTCAGCACTTCCAGCGAGGGAAGCTGCGGATAGGCAAGAATCAGTACGATGCCGGCAAGTGCGGCGACACTTAGCACAGCGCCGCCGATCAGAAGCAGGAAATACAGCGCCCAGCGGGCGGGAGCGGGTAGGGCGGAAGTGGGCACGAAGGAACGGGGCGGAAGTCGGCGCGTGGGATTATAGCTGTGGCGCTGGGGACACGCGGCGACAGGTCGTCCTTAATTATTTTGCTTTACAGCCGATATAGTTGCTGCTAGCATCTGAAGTAAATTATCTGTATAGCTCGTAACGCAATATTTTTAAAGGAAAAATCCTTTGCAGATCGATGTCTCGGCTCTGAAGTCGATCTTTAACCCGAAGCTGCGTCCGTTGATCGGCGTGGATATCAGTTCGACCGCCGTCAAGATGGTTGAGCTGGTCGATGCCGGCAAGGGGCAGCCGCGGGTTGAGCGCTACGCGATCGAACCTTTGCCGAAAGATGCCGTGCTCGACGGCAACCTGGCGTCGCTTGAAGCCGTGGCGGGAGCCCTTCAGCGTTGCTGGAAGCGACTCGGTACGTCCACGCGTTTTATCGCCATGGCGCTGCCGACCTCTGCGGTGATCACCAAAAAGATTACGTTGCCGGCCAACCTGCGCGAACAGGACATGGAAATTCAGGTCGAGTCCGAGGCCAACCAGTACATTCCGTTTGCGCTGGAAGAGGTCAATCTCGACTTTCAGGTGATCGGCCCGGCGCCGGGGAGTCCCGACGATGTGGAAGTGCTGCTGGCCGCCTCGCGCAAGGAGAAAGTCGAAGACCGCGTCGCTGCCGCCGAAGTGGCCGAGCTGAAACCGGTGGTGATCGATGTCGAGGCCTATGCAACCCAGGCCGCATATGAACTGGTGATCAAGCAACTGCCACGGGACGGTGCGGGCCAGATCATTGCGTTGATAGACATTGGCGCCTCGGCGATGACGGTCACCATCATGAAGGACGACCAGCAGGTCTACGCGAGAGAGCAGGCATTCGGCGGATCGCAGCTCACCGATGAGATCATGCGTGCCTATGGCATCGGTCCCGACGAAGCCGAAAACCTGAAGCGCTCGGGTACTCCCCCCGACAACTATGAAGCGGAGATTCTTCATCCCTTCATTGAAAATCTGGCGCAGGAGGTTGCGCGAGCGCTGCAGTTCTTCTTCACTTCGACGCCGTATGGCGAAGTGAATCACATCATTCTTTCAGGTGGATCGGCGCTGGTTCCGGGTGTCGCTGAAATTGTGGGTCAGCGCACCAACGTCAATACGATGTTGGCCGATCCGTTTGCGGGAATGACGATATCACCGCGTATTCGCGCCAAGCAGCTCGCCGCCGACGCGCCATCGCTGATGGTGGCCTGCGGACTGGCTCTCAGGAAGTTCGATCAATGATCCGGATCAACCTCCTTCCTCATCGCGAGGAGAAGCGCAAGGCCCGACGCCAGCAGTTCTACGTCTTGCTGGGGCTGGTTGCGGTGTTGGCCGGTTTGATCTGGTTCCTTGGCTACTCGATCATCGGCAAGCAGATTGCCGTGCAGAATGACAAGAATGAATTCATCAAGCGTGAGATCGCCAGCCTGGACAAGGAAATTGACGAAATCAAGAAAATCCAGGAACAGACCAACGCGCTTTTGGCCCGCAAGCGGGTCATTGAGGCACTGCAGGCCAATCGCACGGAAACCGTGCATCTTTTCAACGAGTTGGCCAAGCAGGTGCCCGAAGGCATCTATTTGCGTACGCTTGTGCAAACTGGACCAAGGATCGCCATCTCGGGTTATGCGCAGTCGAACGCGCGGATAACCACGTTGATGAACAATCTCGATGAGTCGCCGCTGCTTGAGCGCTCGACGCTGGTTGAAACCAAGGCCGAGGTGGTGGCCAATCGACGCTTGAACGCCTTCAGCATCACCACCATGATTACTCGCCAAACCACGGCGGCTGCCAAGCCGGCGCCGGGGAAGAAATGATGAAGCTGCCTTCGTTACCCTCATTGTTCAAGCGAAAGTCGGCCGCTGAGCGTCTGGCGGAAAAGCAGGCCGTCAAGACGGAGCCTGCCGCACACAAAGCGCCGCTGATCGATTTTCAGCAGTTGGCCATGGATTTCAAGACGCTGGATCCCAAGGATCCGGGGCTGTGGCCGCAGGCTCCGCGCATCGTCATTCTTCTCGGTCTCTTTGTAGCCTTGATAGCCGCCGCCTGGGGATTTGGCGCCATTGGCTGGAGCGTCCAGCTGGACGAGCTTGAGGCAAAGAAGTCTCAGGAAGCCAAGCACAAGGAAGACTGGCTGAACAAAAAAAGGCAGGCTGTCAATCTTGACGAATACCGCCGCCAGTTGGCTGAGATCGACCGCTCGTTCGGCGCCTTGCTCAAGCAACTGCCAAACAAGGCGGAGATGGGTGACATGCTGGTTGATATCAACAAGGCGGCGCAAGCCAGGGGTCTGTCGGTCGAACTCTTCAAGCCGGGCGGCGAGGCTCCGCGGGAATTTTATGCCGAGGTGCCGATTACGCTGAATCTTACCGGCAGTTACCACGACATCGGCGCGTTTACGGGAGACATTGCCAAGCTGCCGCGTATCGTCACCCTGAACGACATCAATTTGAGCGCGAATCCAAAAGGGACGATGTCGATCAGAACCACCGCCAGAACCTTCCGCTATCTTGATGAAGGAGAAATTGCCATCCAGAAGAAGCAGCAGGCAACCAAGAAGGGCAAGAAATGAAGTTTCTCAAACTTCTTTTCCTGTGCCCGTTGTTGTTGCTGGGTTGCGCTGCTGAAGAGCATCAGGATCTCCGGCAGTGGATGCGCGACGAGGCCAAGGACATGAGGGGCAAAGTGACGCCCCTGCCGGAAATAACCGCATTCCCGGTGGTCGCTTATGAAACCGAGGCGCTGACGTCGCCCTTTGCTCCCGGCAAGATCGTGACGCTGGAGGCCATCGCGGACAAGTCAACGCCGGATCGCACCCGACCGCAGCAACCGCTTGAGATTTTCCCCATCGAAGACCTCAAGGTGGTCGGCGTCATCATGATGGGGCCGGTGCCCTATGCACTGATTCAGACTCCGCCGCCGAACAAGCCAAAGCATGTGCGCGTGGGCGAATACATGGGCCGCAGTTTCGGCAAGATCACGGCAATTACCAGAGATGGCGTTACGGTGCTGGAAACCGTCAAGGACGCGAATGGCGCATGGGTTGAGCAGGAGAAGATGCTCATGGTGCCGAAAGAAGGAGGACGTTGATGAAGAGAATTCAAATTGCCGCGGTTGCCTTGGCGGGACTCTGGTTTAGCCTGTCCGGTGCATCGATTGCGGCCGAAAACTCCATCAAGCAAATTCAGGTGAGGCGCGATGGCGATCAAGTCCTGCTCAAGGTGCAGATGTCCGCTCCGCTGAAGGCACTGCCGGGAAATTGGAGCGTGGTCGAGCCACCGCGCGTGGTGATTGACTTTCCCGATACCGACAACCAATCGGGTCAGTCCGCCCAACAGGTAGCGACGGGCGATCTCAAAAGCCTGAATCTGGTGCAAACCGACAAACTAACGCGACTGGTGCTCAACCTCTATCGACCGACGAAGTTCTCCACAGAAATTGTCGGAGATGTTCTGTTCATCAAGTTGCAGGCGCAGAGTGTTCAGGCCAGCCAGGAGCCGGCGCCCAGCGTATACCAGCCGACGGCGCCGTCCTCCGTGTCGACGACTGCGGTGGAAAGACCGACTTTGGCGACCGACACGGCCGCAATCCGCGATATCGTATTCCGCCGCGGTGAAGACGGACAGGCCACGATCACGGTGGATCTGACCGATGGCACCGTGCCTATCGACATTCGTCGCGCGGGTACGGGACTCACCGTCGAGCTGCGCGACGTCGAGTTACCCGAGCGCCTGCAGAATCGGCGCGACGTAAACGATTTTGCGACTCCGGTAACAACAATGACCTCGCGCGCGGTGGGCAATCTGACGCGCATCGACATTGGCGCCCGTGGCCGCTGGTTTCATCAGGCGCATCTGGCGAACAATCAGTTGACCATCGAAGTCAAACCGATTCCCGCAGATGAAGCCAACAAGCTGGTTCAGACGGGACAACAGGGGCAAAGGGTTTCGATCAACTTCTTCGGTGCCGATGCGACCATGGTTTTGCGCACGCTCGCCGACATTTCGGGCAAGAATGTGCTGGTTGATCCTTCGCTGAACGGCAGAACGGTCACCGCGAGTCTTGACAACATTCCGTACGATCAGGCTCTTGAGATCATCATGGCGCAAGTCAACGCCGGCATGCGGGTGCGTGATGACGTGGTTTTGTTCGGTGATCGGGCCGTGCTGCAAAAGCGCGACCAGGACACCGCTGACGAGGCCAATCGCGCAAGCGATATCGCGCCGCTGGTGGCGGAAACCTTCAAGCTCAACTATGTCAAGGCAGCGGATATTGTTTCACTGGTGAAAAGCAGCTTTGCCGCCACGGCGGCTCCGGCGGCGGGCGCTCCGGCGGCGGGCGCTCCAGCGGCGGCTCCTGCGGCTGCTGGCGGTACAACTAAGGGCATGCTTTCATCGCGCGGCGGAATATCGATTCACGACGCCACCAATCAGGTATTTGTCCGGGATACGGCGGCGGTGATCGAATCCATTCGCGAGGTCATCCGAAATGTGGATATTCCGCCCAAGCAGGTGATGGTCGAAGCCCGCATTGTCGAGGCGTCCACCGGGTTTGCCAATTCGCTGGGTGTACGTATGACCGTGGGTAATGTCCAGACCGACGGCGGCTACAGAATACCCGGCACATCATCGAGGCTCGCCTTTAGCGCCTCGCCGGTTAATACCGCCAGCAACGTCGATATCTATGGCAGCGCCCCCGTCCCCTCGCTGTCGGCAACCCCAATGATTTTCCGACCAAGCTATGCTTTGGCTGGCGCGGGGAATTTCGGCTTGATGCTGTTCAACGCCGCTGCCACCAAGGTGCTTTCACTGGAGTTGCAGGCGGCAGAGAACGATTCGCGCAACAAGACCATTTCGTCTCCCAGAATCGTCACGCTGAACCGCAAGGCGGCGACCATCAACAATACCCAGCAGGTGACCATTCTTACGGGGGTCAATGCCACCACGGGCCTGCCAATCTACCAGACATTTTCGGCGCCTCTGACGCTGGGAGTGACGCCCTCGGTTAATCCGGACAATCGCATCAGTCTTGAGCTGAATATTGCCAAGAGCACCATCACCAATGCGACGACCGGCAGCCTGGACACCAACACCGTAACCACCAATGTGATTGTCGAGAATGGCGGCACGGTGGTGATTGGCGGCTTTGCGCGTGAGTCCGATATTCAGACTCAGGACCGTGTTCCCTTCCTCGGCGATTTGCCCTATGTCGGCTTCCTGTTCAAGACCACGCAGAAGAGTATTTCGCGCAGTGAATTGCTGGTCTTCATTACGCCGCGCATTGTCAGTGATGCGCTGACGCAGCGCTAGCCTGCGTTTATTCCTCAAACAGGGGCCGGCTATTGCCGGCCCCGTCTTTTGGCGCTGCTACAATTCGTGCGTGAGTGCAAACAACAACATTTATCTGGTCGGTATGCCGGGCGCCGGCAAGACCACGGTGGGTCGCCAACTGGCCCGGCGCATGGGCCGGGCCTTTATCGATGCCGATCACGAAATCGAGGCGCGCACCGGGGTAAGGATTCCCTTGATTTTCGATATCGAGGGCGAGCAGGGGTTTCGTGATCGCGAGTCAAAAGTGATTGCCGAACTGGCCAATGAATCCGATCTGGTCATCGCCACGGGCGGCGGCGCGATACTACGTCCGGAAAATCGCGCCGCTCTCAAGCAGGGGGGCACGGTGATTTATCTTCATGTGGCGCCGCACTTGCTGTTCGAGCGTACGCGCCTCGATCCCAACCGGCCATTATTGCAGGTCGCCGATCCAATGCAGAAGATCGAGGAACTGTTCGCACAACGCGATCCCTTGTACCGCGAGGTGGCCGACATCGTCATCAACAGCATGGGCGGCAGCATTAACCACCTGGTCAAGCAGCTTGAACGGCAGTTGCAGCAGCGATGCGCCGCCTGAACGTTGCTCTGGCCGACCGCAGCTATCCGATCCTGATCGGTGGCGGCCTGCTTTCCCGTGCCGACCTGATCCTGCCGTTTCTGCGCACCAAGCGTGCCGCTCTTGTCAGCAACGTGACCGTGGCTCCCTTGTATCTGGATGTTCTCGCCCGTGGTCTGGAGAAAGTCGGCGTTGGCGTGACGCCGATCATTCTTGCCGATGGCGAAGCGCACAAGAACTGGGAATCGCTCAACCTGATTTACGACGCCCTGCTGGCTACCCGTTGCGACCGGGGTACGACCATCGTCGCTCTGGGCGGCGGTGTCATCGGTGATCTGGCGGGCTTCGCGGCGGCGACCTATCAGCGCGGCGTGCCTTTCATCCAGATTCCCACTACACTGCTGTCGCAGGTCGATTCCTCGGTCGGCGGCAAGACCGGCATCAATCATCCGCGCGGCAAAAACATGGTTGGCGCCTTCTGGCAACCGAAGCTGGTGCTGGCGGATACCGACACCCTGAGAACGCTGCCGGATCGCGAGTTGTCAGCCGGAATGGCGGAAGTCATCAAGTATGGCCTGATCCGCGACCTGCCTTTCCTCGACTGGCTGGAAACAAACATGGACGGACTCATGGCGCGCGACGGCGCGTTGCTCGCCCATGCCATCGAAACTTCCTGCGCCAACAAGGCTCAGGTGGTGGCCGCCGATGAGTACGAGACCGCCAAAGAGGGCGGTCGGGCGCTGCTCAATCTCGGTCACACCTTTGGTCACGCCATCGAAACCGGCATGGGCTATGGTGAGTGGCTGCACGGGGAAGCGGTCGCCGCCGGCACCATCATGGCCGTCGAGCTTTCGCGCCGCCTGGGCTGGCTGACAGCCGCCGATGTCGCCCGCGTCCGCGCACTGTTCGCGCGCGCCGGTTTGCCCGTCAGGGGCGCCGAACTCGGCGCGGCGCGCTACCTTGAACTCATGTCCCACGACAAGAAGGTTATCGCTGGCAGTTTGCGCCTGGTTCTGCTCAAGGCGCTGGGCGAGGCCGTGACTTATGCCGATGTCCCGCAAGAGGACATCGCCGCCGCCATCGAGTCCTGCTGTCGTGAGTGATCTGGCGTCCTACGCCGTCGATGACAGCGTCAGTCGCGGTCGCATGGTCGCCGAGCCGCGCCCCAAGGCGCGCAGCGAGTTTCAGCGCGACCGTGATCGCATCGTGCATTCCACCGCCTTCCGGCGTCTTGAATACAAGACCCAGGTTTTCGTCAACCACGAAGGCGATCTGTTTCGCACCCGCCTCACGCACAGTATCGAGGTGGCCCAGATCGCGCGTTCCATCGCGCGCGCCCTGCGCCTCAATGACGACCTGACCGAAGCCATCGCGCTGGCCCACGACCTCGGCCACACGCCTTTCGGCCACGCTGGTCAGGACGCCCTGAACGAGTGCATGCAGGCGCATGGCGGTTTCGAACACAATCTGCAAAGCCTGCGCATCGTTGATCGCCTGGAAGAGCGCTACGGCGCGTTTGACGGCCTCAATCTGATGTTCGAGACGCGCGAGGGCATCCTCAAGCACTGCTCGCCGGCGCGGGCGCGCGAACTCGGCGAACTCGGCCAGCGCTTTCTCGATGACCGCCGGCCCTCGCTTGAGGCGCAAATCTGCAATCTGGCCGACGAGATCGCCTACAACAACCATGATGTCGATGATGGCCTGCGTTCCGGGCTGCTGACTCAGGATCAACTCGGAGAGGTGAGCCTCTTCGCCCGTCATGCCGCCGCAGCGGATGCCGAGTTTCCGCAACTGTCCGACCGTCGGCGGGTGCACGAAACCATCCGCCGCATGATCGACGCCCTGGTCACGGACTTGCTGGCAGAATCGGCGCGGCGCATCGCCGATGCCGCGCCGCAAACGCTGGCCGACATACACCAATCCCCGGCGCTGATCGCCTTCACCGATGCGATGCTGGCCGAAAACAGGGCGCTCAAGGGCTTTCTGCGCGAGCATCTGTACCAGCACTACCAGGTGCTGCGCATGACGGCCAAGGCGCGCCGCATCATTCACGACCTGTTCGGCGCCTTCGTCGCCGATCCGCGCCTGCTGCCGCCTCAATATCAGGAAATGGCGGCGAGCGGAAGCGTCGCCCGCGCCACCGCCGACTATATTGCCGGCATGACCGACCGCTACTCGATGAAAGAGCACCGCCGCCTGTTCTCCGTCGGAGAACTCTGAGAAACACGGGTTTTGTGGGGCGATGTGATTCGTGCGCACCAGAATGGGGCGCTTTACGAGGTAGAATCTGCACCAGTTTAGGGATTCTCGACGCGTTGTCGCAGAGTCCGGCCTTTGCTTTCGACTCCGGAAGCAGAGGCAGACAGGGTTGGCGGATTTTATTAAAGGAGAAATCATGGCAGTGCAACTTGATGAACGAACGGAAGCTATCTATCAACAGGTCGCGGCGAGAAATCCAGGTGAAAGCGAATTTCATCAAGCAGTTAGGGAGGTTTTGGAGTCGCTTGGTCCAGTACTTGCGAAATACCCGGAATTTGCCGAACGCAAAATTATCGAACGTATTTGCGAACCCGAGCGTCAGATCATTTTCCGCGTGCCATGGCAGGATGACAAGGGCACGGTTCAAATCAACCGTGGCTTTCGAGTCCAGTTTAATAGTGCGCTCGGACCCTACAAAGGGGGGCTACGGTTTCACCCATCTGTCTATCTCGGCATCATTAAGTTCCTTGGTTTCGAACAGATATTCAAGAACGCCCTTACCGGCATGCCGATCGGTGGAGGCAAGGGGGGATCGGATTTTGACCCAAAGGGGAAGTCGGATAGCGAGATCATGCGCTTTTGCCAAAGCTTCATGATCGAACTGCATCACTATCTGGGCGAGCATACCGATGTACCGGCAGGAGATATCGGTGTCGGCGGTCGCGAAATTGGCTATCTTTTCGGTCAGTACAAGAGAATAACCAACAGATTCGAATCGGGCGTCCTCACCGGCAAAGGTATCGGCTGGGGCGGATCGCTCGCCCGCACTGAAGCGACAGGCTACGGCACCGTCTTTTTCCTGCGCGAAATGCTCAAGGTTCGCAAGGATTCCCTCGAGGGCAAGACCTGTGTTGTTTCCGGTTCGGGCAACGTGGCGATCTATGCGATCGAGAAACTCCACGAGCTTGGGGCGAAGGTTGTTGCGTGCTCCGACTCGAACGGAGTGATCTTCCACGAGAAGGGCATCGATCTCGATCTCGTCAAGCGACTGAAGGAAGTCGAGCGGCGCAGAATTGCCGACTACGCGACCTATCACAAGGACGCGAAATATATTGCCAGCGGCAACATCTGGGATATTCCCTGCCAGATCGCGGTACCTTCGGCGACGCAAAACGAGATCAATGGCAAGGATGCCAAGACGCTGGTCAAGAACGGCTGTATTGCCGTGGGCGAGGGTGCAAACATGCCCACGACACCCGAAGGCGTCAAGGTTTTTCTCGATGCCAAAATCGCCTACGGACCGGGCAAAGCCGCCAACGCCGGTGGTGTTGCGACCTCGGCGCTCGAGATGCAGCAGAACGCTGGCCGAGACTCCTGGACCTTTGAATTTACGGAGAAGAAGCTCGACGGGATCATGACGGGTATCCATGCTACAGCCTACGAAACGTCGGAAGAGTTCGGCGCTGCAGGGAACTACGTGCTCGGCGCGAATATTGCCGGATTCATCAAGGTAGCCCGCGCGATGGTGGCGCACGGCTTGATCTGATTAGCATGTAGCGCCGGTTTGTCGGATGCTTTCCGACCGATGGGCGAAGCAGCGGATTCCCGGTAAGGGGTCCGCTGCGGATGCCTTTACAATCCGAGGTCGCTGATTCTCGCGCCCCCTCAATCACCATGTATATAGGCGGGACGGTGACTGAAAAATACACTGATTACGATCCCCGGCGCTTTGTCACCACCGGTCTTCCCGGCCTTGACGCCATTCTCGGCGGGCTGCGGCTTGGGGATAACGTGGTCTGGCGGGTCGATAACGTCGACGACTATCGGGCTTTTGTCGCGCCGTACGTAGCCGCCGCAATAGCGGTCGGGCATCGCGTCGTCTATATCCGTTTCGCATCGCATCCTCCGGTAGTCGATGCCTCATGGGTTGGTGCCGTCTATAACCTGGACGCCTTGCGCGGATTTGAGTCCTTCACGGTGAGGTTGCATACCATCATCGCTGCGGAGGGTAGAGAAGTTTTCTACGTGTTTGACTGCTTGTCGGACCTGCTCGATGCCTGGGCGACTGACGGCATGATCAGTAATTTTTTTCGCGTTACCTGCCCGTATCTGTTCGAGCTCGATACTGTGGCGCACTTCGCGCTTCGGCGTCGTGCCCACTCCATGGCGACCGTGGACGCTATCCGTACCACCACCCAGCTCCTGATCGACCTCTACAACGAGAGCGGATCGCTCTACCTCCACCCGCTCAAGGTGTGGCGGCGCTACTCGCCGACCATGTTTTTGCCGCACCGCCACGAGGACGGGGAGTTCATCCCGATCACCGCAAGCTGCGAGGCGACCAGCCTGTTCAACCGGCTGGCCGGTAGCGCACCCGACGATGCCGAGCGCCACCTGGACTCATGGGAGCGCCTTTTTATCCGTGCCGCAGACCTCGCCATTTCCCGACCGGACGACCCGCAGCGACAGGCCATGGTTGAACAGCTCTGCCGGCTTTTGATCGGCAGGGACGAACGGATACTCGCTCTGGCGCTCCGCAATTTCACGCTGACCGATCTTCTCGCCATCAAGGGGCGCCTCATCGGCACCGGCTTCATTGGCGGTAAGTCAGTCGGCATGCTACTGGCACGGGCGATACTGCAAGCCGATCCGGAGTCTGGGTGGAGTGAATTCCTGGAACCTCACGACTCGTTCTTTATCGGCTCCGACCTGTTCCATTCATACATTGTCAGTAACGGCTGGTGGCCGCTGTTTATGTGGCAGCGGAGCGAGGCCGGCTATTCGAGTGGCGCGGCGCAATTGCGGGAGTTGCTGCGGCAGGGAAGCTTTCCGGTCGAAATCCTGCGCGAGTTCCAGAAAATGCTGGAACATTTCGGTCAGTACCCGATCATCGTCCGTTCCTCCAGCCTTCTGGAAGATGGGTTCGGCAACGCGTTTGCCGGCAAGTACGACAGTTTCTTCTGCGTGAATCAGGGCTCGCCGGAGGAGCGGCTGGCGCAGTTCATCGAAGCCGTGAGGAAGGTTTACGCAAGCACGCTCAGCGAGGAGGCACTCGCCTACCGCCAGCAACGCGGTCTGGCCCGCCACGAGGAGCAAATGGCCCTCCTGGTCCAGCGCGTTTCCGGTGCTTATCACGGAAACTATTTTTTCCCGGCTTTTGCCGGCGTGGGAATCTCCTATAACACCTTCGTCTGGCGCCACGATATCGATCCTGGCGCAGGGATGCTGCGGCTGGTCGTTGGTCTCGGCACGCGCGCGGTGGACCGGGTCGATGGCGACTATCCCAGAATCGTTTCCCTCGACCAGCCTCTCCTGGCGCCCCATGCCGACCCGGAGAATCGGCGCCGCTTTACCCAGCACGATGTCGATGTCCTCGATATTGAGCAGAACACCTGGCGCACGGTGCCCCTGACGGAGTTGCACGCCGAGGACCAGACCCTGCCACTCGATCTGTTTGCCGAGCAGGACCAAGCCGGTTGGCTGGTCACCTTCAACCGGATACTGACCGAGACCGGTTTCGCCGCCACTATGCGCCGCTTGCTGAAGACCCTCGAGCAGGCTTATGAGTATCCGGTGGACGTGGAATTCACCGGCACCTACGCCAGCGACGGCAGGCTGTATGTGAACCTGATCCAGTGCCGTCCCCTGCAAACCCGCGGCATTCAAGCCAAGCGCGTCGAGATAGGCGCGGCAAGCAAGGCCGATACACTGTTCAGCAGTAGCGGAAACTTCATGGGGGGCAGCATTGTGCAGCCGATCGGGCGGGTCATCGCCGTCGATCCGGAAGCGTTCATGGGCATGACTCTTTCCGACAAGTACGAACTGGCACGGTTGATCGGACGTCTCAACCGCGAGATTCTGGCGCGGGATACCATTCCGACCCTGCTGCTGGGGCCGGGACGCTGGGGCACCTCGACGCTTCGACTCGGCGTTCCGGTGCGGTTCGCCGAGATCAATGCCGTGACGGCGATTGGCGAAGTGGCATTCTCGGCCGGCGGACTGTATCCGGAACTCTCTTTTGGTTCGCACTTTTTTCAGGATCTGGTCGAGACCGGAATTTTCTATGTCGCGCTGCATCCCGAGCGGCCCGGTTGTTTCCTGAACGTCAAACTACTAGAGGGACTCCCCAATCGACTGGCGGAATTGCTCCCGGATGACGCGCGCTTCGCGGACGCAGTACGAGTGGTCGATCTACCTGATGGGTATCAACTACTGGCGGATATTGTCAGCCAGCAAGTCGTCTGCTGTCGCGTTAGCGGCGCTACCACGTTCTTGACGAAGCAATAGTCTTCTCCTGTCGCGCGTACTCTTCTTCTTGAAGAAGGCGCCGTTTGGCGGTATATTTCGCACCCCGCTCTAAAGGTTTCGCTTGAAGCCGGTGCGCCCCTGTGCCCCGGCTCTTTTTTCGGCCTCCGCCCGCCCGAAGCCCCCGAATCTGCTTAAGGGCGCTGTTTTTTGATGTTGTCGGCGAAGATACGAGTTGAGGAAATCGAGATGAATCTACCCCGGAACGAAGGGCTTTACGATCCGACTAATGAGCATGACGCCTGTGGCGTTGGCTTTGTTGCACATATCAAGAACCAGAAGAGCCACGCCATCATCGAGCAGGGCCTGCTGATTCTGCAAAACCTCGAACACCGCGGAGCAACTGGCTACGATCCCCTGCTGGGCGACGGTGCCGGCATTCTGATCCAGGTTCCCGACGCATTTTTCCGCGAGGAAATGGCGCTGCAGGGCGTTACTTTGCCGCCGACCGGCGAGTATGGCGTCGGCATGGTGTTTCTGCCGCGTAATGAGGCCAGCCGACGTGCCTGCGAGGCGGTGATCGAGCGTGCCATTCGCTACGAAGGACAGGTTTTGCTCGGCTGGCGCGACGTTCCGGTGGACAATACCGGGCTGGCCCAGGCGGCCAAGGATCTGGAGCCGGTGGTGCGTCAGGTGTTCATCGGCGCCGGCGCCGCTATTGCCGACGCGGACGCGCTGGAAAGAAAACTCTACATCCTGCGCAAGGCGACCGGCCACACCATTCAGGCCCTCAAACTGCCCGATGGCAAGATGTTCTACGTGCCGTCGATGTCGTGCCGCACGGTGGTGTACAAGGGCATGCTGCTGGCCGGGCAGGTTGGCACTTACTATCGCGACTTGCAGGACCGGCGCGCAGTCTCGGCGCTGGCGATGGCGCACCAGCGGTTTTCCACCAATACTTTCCCGACCTGGGACCTGGCGCATCCCTTCCGCATGATCGCCCATAACGGCGAGATCAATACGCTGCGCGGCAATGTCAACTGGATACGCGCCCGCGAGCACGGCATATCGTCGCCAGTGCTGGGCGAAGACCTGGAAAAAGTCTGGCCGCTGATTTACGACGGCCAGTCCGATTCCGCTTCCTTCGACAATGCACTGGAACTGCTGGTGATGGGCGGCTACAGCTTGGCGCATGCCATGATGATGCTGATCCCCGAAGCCTGGGCCGGCAATCCATTGATGGACGAGGAACGTCGTGCCTTCTACGAATACCACATGGCGCTGATGGAGCCGTGGGACGGCCCGGCGGCGGTTGCCTTCACCGATGGCCGCCAGATCGGCGCCACGCTGGATCGCAACGGCCTGCGCCCGGCGCGCTACTTGATTACCGATGACGACCTGGTGGTGATGTCCTCCGAAACCGGCGTACTGCCGATTGCTCAGGAACGCATTGTCAAGAAGTGGCGTTTGCAACCCGGCAAGATGCTACTGATCGATCTCGAGCAGGGCCGCATCATCGATGACGCGGAACTCAAGCACACCATGTCCACTGCCAAACCCTATCGGAAATGGATCGAGCAATCGCGCTACTTCGTGGACGACATGCCCGAGGTCAAGTCCCACGAAAAACTGACCGGCCCCCTGCTGAAAGTGCAGCAGGCATTTGGCTACACGCAGGAAGACTTCAAGTTCATTTTTGACCCGATGGCCACCCACGGCGAGGAAGCCACCGGCTCCATGGGTAATGACAGCGCGCTGCCGGTGCTGTCGGACCGGGCCAAGCCGCTGTTCAATTACTTCAAGCAACTGTTTGCCCAGGTGACGAATCCGCCGATCGATCCGATCCGCGAAGAAATCGTCATGTCGCTGATCTCTCTGGTCAGCCCCAACCCCAATCTACTGGGAGTGGATGAGACCGAGCCAACGCCGCGGCTCGAGGTGCATCAGCCCATACTTTCACCGGCTAACATAGCCAAGCTGAAAAAAATTGAAGAACTGACCCACGGTACTTTCCGGTCGATTGTGATCGATATCACGACGCCTGCGGCGGAGGGCACGGCGGGCATGAGCAGATCTCTTTATCAGGTGTGTACCCGCGCCGAACGGGCGGTGGGAGTTGGCTACACCGTGGTTATTCTTTCCGACCGTGGCGTCAACCGTGAGCGTGCACCCATTCCGGCGTTGCTGGCGTGTTCCGCCGTGCATCAGCATCTGGTCCGGGTTGGTCTGCGGACATCGTGCAGCATGTTGATCGAGACCGGCGCGGCGCGCGAGGTGCATCATTTCGCCACCCTCGCCGGTTACGGCGCCGAAGCGATTCATCCCTGGCTCGCGCTCGAAAGCATCGCCGCGATTGCCGGTCGGTTGCCGAACAAGCCGACGGTATATGAGGCGCAGAAGAACTACATCAAGGCCATCAACAAGGGCTTGATGAAAGTGATGTCCAAGATGGGCATCTCCACCTACCAGTCTTACGTTGGCGCGCAGATTTTCGAGGCGGTGGGCCTTTCTTCCGATTTCGTCAACCGCTACTTCGCCGGCACGCCGACCAAGGTGGAAGGCATCGGCCTGAAGGAAGTCGCCACCGAGACGCTGAAGACGCACGCCGCCGCCTACAGTGCCGATCCGGTGTTGGCCAGCATGCTCGACTGCGGCGGAGAATATGCCTTTCGGGTGCGCGGCGAAGATCACATGTGGACTCCGGATACCATCGCCAAGCTGCAACACGCGACGCGCTCGGGCAAGTACGAGACTTACAAGGAATACGCCGAACTGATCAACAATCAGGGCCAGCGCCACATGACCCTGCGCGGCTTGTTCGAGATCAGGCCGACCGGTCCCGCGATCGCGCTCGATGAAGTTGAATCGGCAAAAGATATCGTCAAGCGCTTTGCCGCCGGCGCCATGTCGCTGGGCAGCATTTCAACCGAGGCGCACACCACGCTGGCGATCGCCATGAATCGCATCGGCGGCAAGTCGAATACCGGCGAAGGCGGCGAAGACCGGCGTCGCTACCGGAAAGTCGGCGCTGGCGAGACGGTGGCCAGCGTGATTGGCAAGAACCGCATCGCACGCGACATCCCGCTCAAGGCCGGCGACAGCCTACGTTCGGCGATCAAGCAGGTGGCATCGGGCCGTTTCGGCGTCACGGCGGAATATCTGGCTAACGCCGACCAGCTCCAGATCAAAATGGCGCAAGGCGCCAAGCCCGGCGAAGGCGGCCAGTTGCCCGGCCACAAGGTGTCCGAGTACATCGGTTTCCTGCGCCACTCGGTGCCTGGCGTACAACTTATCTCGCCGCCGCCGCATCACGACATCTACTCGATCGAGGATCTGGCGCAACTGATTCACGACCTGAAGAACGCCAACCCGCAGGCCAGCGTATCGGTCAAACTGGTTTCGGAAATCGGCGTCGGCACCGTGGCCGCCGGCGTGGTCAAGGCCAAGGCCGATCACGTGGTGATCGCCGGGCATGACGGCGGCACCGGCGCTTCGCCGATATCTTCCATCAAGCACGCCGGCACGCCGTGGGAACTGGGCCTGGCCGAAACGCAGCAGACCCTGGTGCTCAACCGCCTGCGCGGTCGTGTCCGCGTCCAGGCCGACGGCCAGATGAAGACCGGTCGCGACGTGCTGATCGGCGCCCTGCTCGGCGCCGACGAGTTCGGTTTCGCCACCGCGCCGCTGGTCGTCCAGGGCTGCATCATGATGCGTAAATGCCACCTCAATACCTGTCCGGTCGGTGTCGCGACACAGGATCCGGTATTGCGTGCGCGTTTCTCCGGCCAACCCGAGCATGTCGTCAATTACTTCTTCTTTGTCGCCGAGGAAGTGCGCGAATTGATGGCGCAAATCGGCATCC
The DNA here is from genome assembly GCA_023229545.1 of Sulfuritalea sp. GTDB lineage: Bacteria > Pseudomonadota > Gammaproteobacteria > Burkholderiales > Rhodocyclaceae > Sulfuritalea. The sequence continues at coordinate 205,621 of JALNZB010000002.1, forward strand.
GCAAGTTTGACGACCTCATCGGTCGTTCCGATCTGCTCGACATGCAGAAGGGTGTCGACCACTGGAAGGCCCGCGGGCTGGACTTCTCGCGAATTTTCTACCGGCGGCCGGAAATCGCCGGAGTCTCGTCGCGCCACAGCGAAACGCAGGACCATGGCCTGAAGAACGCGCTGGACCACAGTCTGATCGCCCAGGCCGGGTCGGCACTGGAACGCGGCGTCAAAGTTGTGATCGAGTCGCCCATCAGGAATCAGAACCGCACCGTGGGGACCTTGCTGTCGCACGAAGTGGCCAAGCGCAAGGGACACGTTGGCCTGGCCGACGATACCATCACCGTCAAGCTGACCGGCACCGCCGGACAGAGTTTCGGCGCTTTCCTCGCGCGCGGCATCACGCTCGATCTGACGGGTGAAGCCAACGATTACGTCGGCAAGGGCTTGTCCGGCGGTCGCATCATTGTCCGCCCGCCCGAGGCGTTCCGTGGCGATCCCGGCGAAAACATCATCGTCGGCAACACGGTGCTTTACGGCGCGATTGAAGGCGAGGCCTACTTCTGCGGCGTCGCCGGCGAGCGTTTCTGCGTGCGCAATTCCGGCGCCACGGCGGTGGTGGAAGGCACTGGCGATCACGGTTGCGAATACATGACCGGCGGCACGGTGGCCGTACTCGGCCTCACCGGGCGCAACTTCGCGGCCGGCATGTCGGGCGGCATCGCCTACGTTTATGATGAGGACGGCATGTTCACGCAGCGCTGCAATTTGTCCATGGTCGCGCTGGAGAAGGTGCTGCCCGAGGCGAAACAGGCGGATGGCGGCCCGTACAGTCCGGGCGACGAGGCGCAGCTCAAGCGCATGATCGAGCAGCATGCCAGGCTGACCGGCAGCGCGCGAGCGAAAGCGCTTCTCGCCGACTGGACCAAGGCGCGCGGCAAGTTCGTCAAGGTCTTTCCGCATGAATATCGCCGCGCTTTGAAAGAAATGGCGGCAACGCAACTGAAGGAAGCAGCGTAATGGGCAAGCCCACCGGATTCCTCGAGTTTCAGCGCATTTCCGAGAGCTACGAAAAAGCCGCGACGCGCGTTCTTCACTATCGTGAATTCATCCCGCATCTAACGGACGAGCAGGCCGGGATACAGGGCGCGCGCTGCATGGATTGCGGAATTCCTTATTGCAACAACGGCTGTCCGGTGAACAATCTGATCCCGGACTGGAACGACTTCGTTTATCGCGGCAACTGGCGCGAGGCCGTCGTGGCCCTGCATTCGACCAACAATTTTCCGGAATTCACCAGCCGCGTCTGTCCCGCGCCCTGCGAAGCGGCCTGCACGCTGAATATTCAGCAGTCTCCTGTCGGCATCAAGTCCATCGAGCGCGCGATCATCGACAAGGCCGGCGAGAACGGCTGGGTGACGCCGCAGCCGGCGGCGAAGAAGACCGGCAAGAAGATCGCCATTGTCGGCTCCGGCCCGGCCGGGCTAGCGGCGGCGCAACAGCTGGTGCGCGCCGGCCATGCCGTGACGGTGTTCGAGAAGAACGACCGCATCGGCGGCCTGCTGCGCTTTGGCATTCCCGACTTCAAGCTGGACAAGCGACTGATCGACTGGCGTATGGCGCAAATGAAGGCGGAGGGCGTCAAGTTCGTCACCGGCGCCATGGTGACGGGGTCTGCCCTGCCCAAGGGCGTCACCAACGATGCGAAGAAAACGATCAGCGCCGAGCAACTGCGGAAGGACTTCGATGCCGTGGTGCTTGCCGGCGGCGCCGAAAATCCGCGCGACCTGCCGATTCCCGGGCGCGAGCTTGACGGCGTGTATTTCGCGCTCGAATTCCTCATTCCTCAAAACAAGGAAGTCTCCGGCGGCCACAGGAATCCGCTCAATGTTCACGGCAAGCATGTCGTGGTCATCGGCGGCGGCGATACCGGTTCCGATTGCGTCGGCACCTCGAATCGTCACGGCGCGGCCAGCATTACCCAGATCGAATTACTGCCGCGTCCGCCGGAACAGGAAAACGGCCCGCTGACCTGGCCCTACTGGCCGCTGCGCATGCGCACCTCTTCGTCGCACGACGAAGGCTGCGTGCGCGACTGGGCCATCGGCACCAAGGCATTTGTCGGCGAGAATGGCCGGCTCAAGGCCATCCAGGCCGTTCGCCTGTCCTGGACCGACGGCAAGATGAGCGAAGTGCCTGGTTCCGAATTTGAAATCCCGGCCGATTTTGCTTTCCTCGCCATGGGTTTTCTCAGTCCGGTCGGCGGCGTGCTCGATGCCTTCGGCATCGCCAGGGATGGTCGCGGCAATGCCGGCGCGACTACCGAGGGCGAGGATGCCTACAGCACCAACGTGCCCGGCGTGTTTGCCGCCGGCGACATGCGGCGCGGGCAGTCGCTGGTGGTCTGGGCCATTCGCGAAGGCCGCCAGTGCGCGCGGTCGGTCGACGAATTCCTGATGGGCTGCACCACGCTGCCGCGCTGAGTCCGCCTTGAACGTCGTCATTCTCGCCGCCGGGCAGGGCAAGCGGATGCACTCCGATCTGCCCAAGGTACTGCATCGGTTGGCGGGAAAGACTCTGCTCGGTTACGTCATCGACACGGCGCGCGAGCTGGACGCCGAAAGAATCTGCGTGGTCTATGGCCATGGCGGCGAGCAGGTGCCTCGGGCATTCGCGGCGCTGGATGCGCCCGATTTGAGCTGGGCCAGACAGGAACCGCAACTCGGCACCGGTCATGCGGTGTTGCAGGCCATGCCAGCCGCCGTACCGTCAGCGCCGACTCTTGTGTTGTACGGTGATGTTCCCCTGATTCGCGCCGCAACCCTGCGGCGCCTGATCGAAGCGGCGGGCGCCGGCTCGCTGGCGCTGCTTACCGCGCATGTCGACAATCCTCATGGCTACGGGCGCATCGTTCGGATCGGCGGCAAGGTCACGCGCATCGTCGAGGAAAAGGATGCCGACGATGCGGAGCGCACGATCAACGAGATCAACACCGGCATCTTGGTGGCGCCCGCGGCGGCACTGGCGCGCTGGCTGCCCGGCTTAAGTCAGCGCAACGCGCAGGGCGAGTATTACCTGACCGACATCGTCGCTCTCGCCGTTGCCGAGGGCATGCCGGTCGTCACAGCCCATCCCGGCGCGGCGTGGGAAACCGATGGCATCAACAGCAAGGCACAACTGGCGCGGCTTGAGCGCGTGCACCAGCGCAACATCGCCGAGGCGCTGATGGAGCAGGGCGTGACGCTGAGTGACCCGGCGCGCATCGACGTGCGCGGCGAACTGCGGTGCGGGCGCGATGTCTTCATCGACGTCAATTGCGTGTTCGAGGGCCGCGTGGTGCTCGGCGACGGCGTGCGCATCAATGCTAACTGCGTAATCCAGGATGCCGTTGTCGGCGCCCAGAGCATCGTCGGTCCCTTCGCCCGGCTGCGGCCCGGCACCGTGCTGGCCGAGGACGTGCATGTCGGCAACTTCGTCGAGGTGAAGAATTCCACCATCGCGGCGCATTCGAAGGCCAATCACCTGGCCTATCTCGGCGACGCCACCATCGGCAGCCGCGTCAACGTCGGCGCCGGCACCATTACCTGCAATTACGACGGCGCCAACAAGTTCCGCACCGTGATCGAAGATGACGCCTTCATCGGCTCCGACACGCAACTGGTCGCGCCCGTCACGGTCGGTCGCGGCGCCACGCTGGGCGCCGGCACCACATTGACCCGCGATGCGCCTGCCGATCAACTCACCATTTCGCGCGCGAAACAGACGTCGATTCCCGGCTGGAAGCGACCGATAAAGAACGCAAACCCGAAGAAGAAGGACTGAGCCATGTGCGGTATCGTCGCAGCCGTTGCCTCCCGCAACATTGTCCCGGTGCTCATCGAAGGGTTGATGAAGCTTGAGTATCGCGGCTACGACTCGGCCGGCCTGGCGCTGCTCAATCCGGGACTGACGCGCTTGCGCAGCGTCGGCCGCGTCGCCGAACTGGCGATGCAGGCGGAAGGTCTGGCCGCTCATCAGGGCATCGCCCATACCCGCTGGGCGACGCATGGTGTGCCAAACGAACGCAACGCCCATCCGCATGTCTCCGGCGGCCTGGCCGTGGTGCATAACGGCATCATCGAGAACTACGCCGAGATCAGGCGGGAACTGATCGCAGAGGGCTATGTCTTTGCCTCGGACACCGACACCGAAGTCATCGCCCACCTGATCCAGCACACGCTGAAGTCGACGCCCGAGCTGTTCGCCGCCGTGCGGCGGACGACGGTGCGCCTGATCGGCGCCTATGCCATTGCCGTGGTGCGGGAGGGGGATGACAGCATCGTCGTCGCCCGTCACGGCGCACCGCTGCTGCTGGGACTGGGTGAGGACGGCAACTACGCCGCCTCGGACGCTTCGGCGCTGCTGCAAGTCACGCGCCGCATGGTCTATCTCGAAGACGGCGATGTTGCCGAGCTCAGGCGCGATGCCGTGCGAATAGTCGGCGCTGACGGCACGGCGGCAAACCTGCCGGAGGATCGTCCGGTGCACGAAAGCACGCTCTGCGCCGACGATGTGGAAATGGGCGACTATCAGCACTACATGCAGAAGGAAATCTTCGAGCAGCCGCAGGCGCTGGCCGCCACGCTGGAAATGATCGGCGGCGCGCAAACCCTGAGCCCCAACCTGTTCGGCGTGATGGCGCCCGAGATGTTGCGGGACGTGTCGTCGGTGCTGATCCTCGCCTGCGGCACCAGTTTCCACGCCGGCCTGGTGGCGCGCTACTGGATCGAGCAAGTGGCGGGGATCGCGTGCAGCGTCGAAATCGCCAGCGAGTATCGCTATCGCGTCTCGGTGCCCAACCCGCAACAACTCGTCGTGGCGATTTCCCAATCCGGCGAAACGGCCGACACGCTGGCCTCGGTCAAGCATGCCAAAGCGTTGGGCATGAGTCGCACGCTGGCGATCTGCAACGTACCCGAATCGGCCATCGTGCGCGAATGCGCGCTCCGCTTCCTGACCCGCGCCGGACCCGAGATCGGCGTCGCCTCGACCAAGGCCTTCACCACCCAGTTGGCGGCCCTCTTCCTGCTGGCGGTGACGCTCGCCAAACAGGCCGGGCGCCTCGGCGCCGAGCAGGAAGCCGCGCACCTGACCGCCCTGCGCCACCTGCCGGTGGCGGTGCAAAAGGTGCTGGCCTTGGAACCCGAAATCAAGGCTTGGGCCGCGCGCTTCGCCGACAAGCAGCATGCGTTGTTTCTCGGTCGCGGCCACCACTATCCGATCGCGCTGGAAGGTGCGCTGAAGCTCAAGGAAATCTCCTACATTCATGCCGAAGGCTATCCGGCGGGCGAACTCAAGCACGGCCCGCTGGCGCTGGTCGACAGAACCATGCCGGTCGTCAGCATCGCACCCAACGACGCGCTGCTGGAAAAGCTCAAGTCCAACCTCAAGGAAGTTGCCGCGCGCGGCGGTGAACTGTATGTCTTCGCCGATGCCGATTCGGCGGTGGATCACGATGAGGGCGTGCATGTGCTGCGTCTGCCCGAGCACTACGGCCTGCTGTCGCCGGTGCTGCATGTCGTGCCCCTGCAACTGTTGTCATATCACGCCGCGCTGGTGAAAGGCACGGATGTGGACAAGCCGAGAAATCTCGCCAAATCGGTCACTGTTGAATAGCCGGCTGGCACGAGAGACAAGTTTTGCTCGAACTAAAAAACATTGACCTGACGACGGACCCTCTCGCTGCACACTACGTAAAAACGGAAGTCGTCACTGTCGCATTCGCTCAACACGAAGGCGAGTTGATCAGCCTTGAAGGCCCAAACCGCTACAAGGCAGGTGATGCCCTGATTACCGGCTCTACTGGTAGTCAATGGAGCGTCTCTCGTCATCGCTTTGATGCGAAGTACGAAGCTTTGCCACCCACGGTGACGGGCGAAGATGGTCGCTACAAGGCCAGGCCAATACCGATTCTCGCCAAGCAGATGACCGAACCCTTTACCGCCACGCGATCGGCAGGTGGCGATGTCCTTCGCGGGAATGCCGGAGATTGGTTGCTGCAATATGGACCTGGGGACTTTGGTGTCGCCGAGCACCGCCGATTCACGCAGGTCTACAAGAATTCAGACGGAACAACCCATGCATAACTTCGGCCTCAAGTTTTTGGACAAGAACCCGTCCCGGATCGGTCCTATCGTTGACTATGCAATCCAGCATGGCCGACCGGTGGAGGTGGGCCTCTATTTCCGGGATACCCAAGTTCTGAAACTGCTGGAAGGCAAGCTCTTCAACGCGCCGATACGGGTGAACGCCCACACCGACCACGAGCGTTGCAACGTCTTTAACCTGAACCGCACCCAAGACCATCTGCACGATCACATCCGCATGGCGCGATCAATAGGCAGTGCATATTCGGTACTGCATATCTCGGATCTGCCAATGACCCTGCGTCCGGCCCTGCGCCCCGCCCTCCTGAAACTGCTTCTGGATAATCTGGAGAGGGCCGAGGAGTTGTGCACGATTCATGACTATCGCCTCCACCTGGAAAATATCTGGCATCCCATATCGTTCTACCGCGATCTATTTGAAGGAGTCCATGCTCGCGGGCTGTCCCGCATCCATTTTTGTTTCGACATCGGCCATGCCAAGATATGGTCAGGAGAGTCGCTGGATGACTGGATGGACTTCATGGACGACCTGGCGGCGATGGAGTTCAATCTTCACTGCCACCTGCACGCCAATCAGGGATTCACAGACGAGCATCTATCCATGGCGGAAGTCAATGCGCGGGGGATCGGTGGAGCGGATGGCTATTACAATTCCTACGGTTATCCTGCGGCCTTCTGGATGCTAGAGGAGCGCTTCCCGAACGCGGCGAAGGTTTTCGAGGTCAAGCCCGAGCAGGCCATTGCCAACCTCGAGACCGTGGTCGCCGCACGTCCTCTGACCTGAAGCCAATACTGACACGCACTTTGGCAAGACCGTCCCTGCCGTTACTTTCACTCTACTGAAAAAGGTTACTCGATGCGCCCGGTCCACGATGTTGATGTAATCGTTCTGATGGCCACGACGCTTTCATCGAAGCGACGGCCTGCGGAACTGGTCGAGATCGTGGCTGCTGCCGATCTGATTCAAGGCTCCATTCCTTTCGTTGAAAAATTGGGCGATGCAATTCAACGTCTCTCCACCTGTGGCTTGATCAGCGCAACGGAAGACGGCTTCACGCTGACGCCGATTGCCCAGGAAATCATGGCAAGACAGCCTAAAAGGGCCGTTACGGAAGAACTCATCGTCGCCATCAAGAGCGATCTCGCCGCCTACAATCCAAAAGAGGAATATCCCCCGATCCTGCTGACAGAGGAACAACTCAGCACTGCCATCCGGGCGCACAAGACGACTAGAAAAGCCTCGGGCAAGAACCTCTTGATGCCCAAGCCCAAGGTCGATCGTCACTTCAAGGTGGAGGGGCGCTGGCGCAAGGTTCCTGCTGCGCGCTAGCCATCGGCGGGGCCGGGCAAGTCCTCGAAGAAGAGAGCCAGCGCCTCTTCCAGATTCTCTATGGCTTCTTTTTCCGTTGCACCGTGACTGGCCACATCAAGATCGGGGCACCGCGCGACGAAAACGCCGTTTTCCTGGACCACCACAAAGTTCGAGTTCTGTTTACGTTTCATGGTCGTCACCCTACCTCAATTCCGCATCGACATGAAGACCTACCAATCCGTTCCCATCGAGGAATGCAAAGATCCCCTGGTCGCCATTCCGACCCAGCCATTTTCCTTCACGCAACCGCATCCCTATGTTGTGCTTGAGGCGCCCTATGGCGAAACATCGCCATGGCTGCTCAGGCAGCGTGTCCTCGACGCGTTGCTGCATGCGCATGATGAACTAAACGCACGCCGGCCAGGCTGGCGGCTGAAATTATTCGATGCGTATCGGCCCGTTTCGGTGCAGGCATTCATGGTCTGGCGGGAATTTCGCCTTCAGGCTGAACATGCAGCACGGTCTCTGGCTTCATATCGCGATCCAACCGAGTTGCAGGAGCACGATCCCGATTTGTATGAGGTATTGGCAACCAGGGTGTTCGAGTTCTGGGGCGTGCCGAGCGATGATCCGCGCACCCCGCCACCGCACTGTACGGGGGCGGCTGTCGATTTGACGCTTCAGGACGCATTGGGACGGGAGATCGACATGGGCGGCCGGATTGACGAGACGACCGAGCGGTCCTATCCCGACCACTACGCCAATGCGACCTCGCCGTTAATGCGCGCTTTTCACGAGAACCGGATGCTTCTCAATGCAGTGATGGCCTCGGCTGGCTTCTGTCGTCATGGTAACGAGTGGTGGCACTTTTCGCTGGGTGACCAGATGTGGGCATGGGCACTGGGAAGACCTGTAGCGATCTACGGTCGAGCAGAGTGAGGATGATCCATAATCAGCCAATCAGGCCCTGAACTGGCCCACCAGAGACTTCAGATCTTGGGCCAGATCGGCCAGTTCGGCGCTGACGCCTTGGGTTTCGCGAGCGCCTTCTGACGTTTGCCGGGCGATATCGCCGATCGCGCCGACGCTGGCCGAAATGTCCCCGGTCGCCTGGTTCTGCTCCTGAGCACCGGCGGAAATTCGCGTATTCATTGCGGTGATCGTCGCTACCGATTGCGAAATGGCGCTCAGAGCTCCGACGGTACGCTCGACGGTAGCCACGCCGACGCGCGTCTTCTCTTCGGCATCCATGATGGCGGCGGCGGCTTCCTGGGCGCTACCTTGGACCTTGACGATAATTGCTTCGATCTCGTGGGTGGCGGCCTGCGTGCGCTGCGCCAGCTTGCGCACCTCGTCGGCAACGACGGCGAAACCGCGGCCCTGTTCTCCGGCGCGAGCCGCCTCGATGGCTGCGTTGAGGGCCAGCAGATTGGTCTGGCCAGCGATGTCGCGAATCAGACCGATGACGCGGCCGATGTCGCGGCTGTCGGTATCGAGTTGCCGAATCACCTGGGCAGCGCTGTCCAGCTGGACCGACATGGCATTGATGGAATCGAGCACCTCCGAGGAAATGCCGGCACCCTCCTTGGCCTCGGCATCAGCCTTGGCGGCTGCTTCGGCGGCCTCTCGCGTCAGCCGGGCGACATCCTGAATAGTGGCGGCCATCTGCCCTAGTGTGGCGGCCAGTCTTTCCGTATCGGCGAGTTGCCGGTCTACTCCCTGCTGGGTATCGGCGGTGACGCTTACCATTTGGGTGGATAGGCTGGCGAGTCTCTCCGTGGCGTTCCCCACTTGGCGGATGATGTTGGCGAAGCGCTCCATCATGTCGTCGAAGGCCGCCCCGGCTTTGCCGATTTCGTCATAGAGACCACAGTTCACGCGCAGGGACAAGTCCGACGCTTGCCGTACCTCGACCATCGTCGCCGACAGATTGTCGATCGGTTTTGATATTACCCGGCGAAGCCAGACGACGAGCACGGCGATGCCGGCGAGGAACAGGGCGGAGTGAAGGCCGGCACTGACGATGTCGTCGTGTCTGATGTGGCTGTCCATGGAGCCGAGATCGTAGCCGATGCGCACGGCGCCGAGCACCGCGCCTTCGGCGACATTGCCATGGCAACCCGTGCAATCGACTCCGCGCGTGTTCTTCGACGCCTTGTAGGGACGAACTATCGTCATGCGGCGGTGGCCATCCTGTTCGTCGATCCTGATGATTTCGTTGCCTTCCAGCCCCTGCCTGTCGAGGTCGTCGACCGGCTGTTCGTGCGCAAGACCGGAACCGTATATCGCGCTCACGGCGCTGCCTCGCACGACGCGCGCCTCGGTCACGTTGGCCTGGGACAGCACGGACTTGCGCAACTCCTCCCGGCTGTCCATGTGGGCCGTGAGCATGGCTTTGTTGAGCCCGTCAAAATAGGAGTTGGCCAGATCGGTGGCGTGTTCGGCGACAAAGGCTTCGGCCATCTGGCGCGAAGAGAAGTGGGAATAGATAAGGCTGCTGCCGAGCGTCATTACCGTTACCAGCACACTCATGGAGATCACTTTTGCGGTTACCGAACCGATGCAAGCACTCCAGAACCAGGTTAGGGGTTTCATCGTGGAATCTCCGACGGATACAGAAACGCTGCGGCCCTTGTTGCAGGAAAGTCAGTGCAACATGGATAGTTGGCATCAACCAGAGCGTACGTATACGCAGCAGCTAACTTACGCATGAATAATTTCATTGGTATTACTCGAGTATTCCATGGCACATCCTCCTCAAATCAGGTCGCCGGCATAGACCCAGCAGTTCTTGCCGCGGCGTTTGGCTTCGTACATGGCGAAATCGGCGTTGCGCAACAGGGCTTCGACATTGACGCCGTCGTCCGGGTGCAGCCCAATGCCCACCGAGGCGCCGACACGGCAGGTGTAGCCTTCAAGCGCCACCGGCGTCGCGAGAGCCTCGATGATTTTTTGCGCCACGGCGGCGGCGCCCTCCAGACGGTTGACTGTCCGCAGCAGCACGGCGAACTCGTCGCCGCCGATACGACCGACGGTGTCGGATTCGCGCACGCAGCTTCCCAGCCGTTTGGCGACTTCGCGCAGCAGGGCGTCGCCCGTCTCGTGACCGTGCTGGTCGTTCACCGCCTTGAAACCGTCGAGGTCGAGATACAGCACCGTGAAACCGTTCTGCTCGCGGCGTGCTTCGGTGATCGCGCGCTCGACACGGTCGAAGAACAGCGCGCGGTTAGGCAGGCCGGTCAGGCGGTCGAAGTGGGCGAGTTCGGCCAGGTCCTCTTCCATGCGCTTGCGTTGGGTGATGTCGTGGTGAATGGCGATGAAGCGCACCACCCGGCCCTCGGCGTTCTTGACCGGCGAGATCGTCATCAGGTCGCAATAGAGACTGCCGTCCTTGCAGCGGTTGACCAGTTCGCCACGCCAGGGGGCGCCGGCCAGGATGGTGGTCCACATCCGCCGGTAGAACAAATCGTCCTGGCGACCGCTTTTTAGCACTCGCGGTGTGCTGCCGATGGCTTCTTGCGCCGTATACCCGGTCTGTGCCGTGAAGGCTGGATTGACGTACTCGATCACGCCCTGGTCGTCGGTGATGGTGACTGCGTCGCTGTTGGCGTCAATGGCTTGGGAACGCCAGCCGAGGGCATCGCCCTGCTGGACGATTTTCAGGTAATGGCGGGTGGCCACGGCCGATACCGCCAACAGTGTCAAGGCGCCGATGACGAACCACAATGCCTGTGTTTGCCATTCGGCAAACACCTCCTCGGTCGCCAGGCCTAGTACCACCACCAGCGGTAGCCCGCCGACGCGGCGCACGATGTAAATGCGGTCTACCTTATCTACCGGCGAACGCAAGCGGTGAATGGTATCGAGCCTGTTCTCGGCGATGAACCGACGCAAGCGTTCGTCATCGACCGGCTTACCCAGCGCCTGCTGCGCCGCCGGTCGACGCGCTACCAGGTTCATGTCCAGGTCGAGCAGGGCGGCGCTACCCCGGACACCGACATCGGTGTTGTGCAGCCAACTCTCGAAGAACCCGGTTTCCATGCGCAACAGTGCCGCGCCGGCGAAACGCCCGTCACTATTGCGGATTTTCCTGGCCATGGTGAGTTGCAGGAAGTTCTGCTGTCCCGGATAGACGCCGGAAATGTAGCTGTCCATGTCGTTTTGCCCACGCATGGCTTGGCAATAAGGGCGCTTGCCAAGATTGAATCCCGGCTCTTCGCGCGCAGCGTAAGCGACGATGCAGTCGGTGCTCATGATGCTGATGCCGTAGATATTGGGTTGCGTTTGGGCCTTTTCCTGCAATAGTCTGCGTACGCGTTCTTTGCGGCGGCTGTCTGGATCGGGGAAGCGGATGTTGCCTGGATCGATGTGGCCAATAACATCGCGCAGCACGTAATCCGATTCGCGAAACGAGCCTTCTATACCCTTGGCGATCACTTGCGCCAGGCTGCGCAAGCGATCTTCGGCACCCAGCCGGGTCTGGAGATAAGCCGTGTGCAGCACCCAGGCTACGGCCGCAACCACGGCCAGGGCGAACAACATCGCCCGCCGTATCACTTGGCGGCGCGTGTTCTCGATTGTTATGCTGGCTACGGCCATGGCGTTGTCAGGGTTTCTCCAGGCCGCGATTATTCAGGTTCCGGCGTCGCCGGAACTGACATCAGCTGACATTGGCATAAGCGGCCAGCGCCGCCGTTTCAGGCGAGGCTGTCGCGCTCGCTCAGCGGCACGGCGAAGAGATAGCCGGAGTGGCGCACCGCGCGCAGGGCATCGGCATCGAGGCCGGCCAGCGTTATCTTCTTGCGCAGGCGGCTGAGTGCCGCCTCGAGACGGCGCGGATCGTAGTCCCGGTAGCGTTCACCGAGCGCCTCCACCAGTTGCTCGCGGGTCGCCTGCTGTCCCGGCGCGCGGGCCAGGCGTGAGAGCAGCAGGACCTCTGAGCGGGTCAGGTCCAAGTGCCGGCCATCGGCCAGGACCAGCACCTGATCCTGTTCCACCAGCACCAGTGCGCTGCCTTTGCCTGTTGCTGCGGGCGCGACGCGGCGGGCGACGGCGCGGATCACCAGGGCCAGTTCGCGGTAGTCGACCGGCTTGGCAAGGTAGGCGTCGGCGCCTTCTTCCATGCCGTGGATGCGGTCGGCGACTTCGGCGCGTGCCGTCAGTATGACGATGCCGCACAGCGGGTGATCGCGTCGCAGGCGCCGCGCGATCGACAGTCCGCTTTCGCCGGGCAGGCCGATATCGAGGACGGCGACGTCGATGCTTTCGCTTTGCAGCAGCCGGTCGAGCGCCTTGCCATCGGCGCAGGCGGCCACCTGGAAGCCTTGCCGGCGCAGGTTGAAGCCCACCTCATCGAGCAGGTCGGCATCGTCTTCCACCATGGCGACGCGCATCATTGCGGCTTTTCCTGCAACGGCAGCCAGAGGCGAAGCACGGCGCCCCAGCCTTCGCGTTCGAGAATTTCGACGACGCCGCCGTGCAACTCGGCAATGCGGCGCACCAGGTAGAGGCCGAGGCCGGCGCCGGAGACGTGGCCGTGGTCCTCGCCGCGCACGTATTTGCCGAACACTTCGTCCCAGCTTGCGGACGTGATGCCTGCGCCGCCGTCGAATACCGTCCACGCCACGCCCGCCTGGCCCTGTCGTTCCATGGCTTCGACCAGCATTCCCACCTCGCTGGCCGGGGGTGAATACTTGAGGGCGTTGTCGAGCAGATTGACCAGGGCGACCTGCACCAGTGCTGCGTCACCGCGGAAGGGCAGTGCGGCAGGTGCATCGATGCCGACACGGTCGGTGGCGCCCTCGACGCAGGAGTCCACGGCCAGGCGCGCCAACGCAACGCCGTCGAGTGACGCGGGTCGGACGCGGAGGCGGGCGTCATCGACACGGTCCTTCGCCAGGAACTGGCTGACAAGGCCGTTGATGCGACCGACCGAGCGGCGAATACGCCGGTAGCGCAAGCGGGTTTCTCCATCTTCGGGCTGGTGCAGATATTCGAGCGACTGCACGGCGCCGTCGATCACAGACAGCGGCGTGCGCAGTTCGTGCGTCAGCATGGCGATGAACTGGCGATGCTCGCGCTGAGCGTCGCCTTCCGTCTCGGCGCGGATTTCGGCTTGGTGGGCGCGGGCTTCCGCTTCGTGTCGTGCCGCCTCTGTGTCGCGCATGTGGGCGATGACCGCGAGCTGGACGGCGAGAATGTTGACGAACTGGGTGATCTGGCGGCTATGCACCATCCAGAGGTCTCCCGGGTAAATGCCCAGCATGGTTAGCATCAGCGGTACCGAGCCAAGCGCAACGACGACGCTGCCCACCAGCAGGAAGGCGCCATCACGCTGGCCCGCGCGCCAGAGGCCGTAGGCCAGCCACACGTAGACACAGATGACGGGGAGCATCAGCATCACCGACATGCGTATCGCCTCGGAATAGAGATCGGTAAACAAGGACGCCATCAACAGCAGCGGCAACACCATCTGCACGCGAAAGAGCAGAAACAGCCATGGCCGGTCGCGCTCGACATGCAGCATGCGGCGGTACACGGGGGAGCCGGCGGAAAAGGAGGCGAACAGGAAAAAGCCGAGCCAGCGGTCGGCGAACATGGGATCGTCGACGATCATGAACTGGCTGACGAAGCCGTTGACTGCCGAATACAACAGCCCGAGTATCAGTACATGCAGGGAAAAGTAGCCGTAGAAGGAATCACGCAGCCAGGCCCAGTAGAGCAGGTTGAGCACCAGCACGGTTGCCATCAGGCCGTAGAAGAGCCCGAGCAGCAAGTACTCCATTGCCGCCGCCTGCTGGAATTCGCGCGGCTGCCACAGCCGCAGGAAGGCCATTGACGTGCTGGTGGTCTGCAGCCGCAGATAGAATGTGCGCGGCTCGGTATCGGGCAGATTGACACGGGCGACGAAGGCGCGATAGGCGATCTCGCGCGTCGCGAACGGCTGGTGGTCGCCGCCGCGCTGCTCGCGGAAAGCAGGCGTCGCGCCTGGGGATGCTGGAAGCGGTTCGTACAGGCGGATGTCGTCGAGGAAGGGCGGCTGCACTTCCAGCCACCACTCACCCGGCACAGGAGGCTGCACGGTGAAGCGCAGCCAGTGCGTCGAGTGCGTGTAGCCGGCATTCAACTGTTGGTTGAGCGGACGGAAACGACCGGCGGCCTCGGCAGCCGTCACCGAGGCGATGGTCTCGCTTCCGTCGACATCCTCCAGCAGTGCGAGCCCAGCCACCGGCAGCCCGCCGGCCAAGGCGGTTGCAGACCAGCAGAGCAGGATGATCCAGCGGGCTAAACGGAAATACATGACGGGCGCTGTTGTCGGAGAATTGCCATTGGCGATGACGAATGAGTGAATGGTTGAATGGCCGCTGGCAAGCTGCAACCGGCCCGGGGTTGGTCTAATCGATCGCCAACTCGACAAATGGAACATGGATGACCCGCGCCAGCTTCTCCGATGCGTCGTGCTTTGCCTTGCGCCCCCAGGAGACGCTGGCCGAGGCCTGGATCGGATCACCGCCAGTGCGGCAGACTCGAATCAGGTAGGTCGAGCTGCCATCGCTGTTCCGGTTGGTGTTGGTGACGAACTCTACCGATGTGATCCCGGAATACGGCACGCTGACTACCTGTGCGGCAAGCAGACTGCGTCGTTCCAGGCGAAGAACCTTGTGTCGTGAGTCGGCGCGTATCTCGTAGCGCGAAGCGTTGAGGATGAGGACAATACCCGCCGCAGTGCAGGCAAGGGCGGCCCAGATATGCCAACCTACTTCGGAATACCAGCCACCAATTGCTGCTGCCACCACGAAGGCGAATCCTGACCAGCGCACTGGTCCCGCGTTCTCGACGAGATGCAGGAATTCCTCGCCGTTTTCCTCCAGGATCGTGATCGCCATTTCAGTAGGGTCTCCTTGCCATGGGCCGTGAGTCCAATAATACCTGCAGCCTTACTTGATAGGTACCTGGAATATTTCATCAACAGCGGCAAGCGCTGTTTGAATGGCGCTGGAAAACAACAAGGCCCCTCGCGGGGCCTTGTTGTCTGGTTCTGACGGCAGAGAACTTATTTGTGCCGCTGCCCGCTGTGATGGCTGGCCGGCTTGGCGCCGCCGCCACTGCCAGCGGAGCGGGCCGGACGCGGCGAGCGCGGTGCACCGCTGCGGTTTCCCGCGCCGCTGCGCGCGCGCGCCTGGGCGGGCTTCTGCGCCGGCGGACGGCCGGCGGCGGGACGCGGCACGGAATGCGTGTGCTGCGGCTCGAAGCCGGGCATGACCGAAGTCGGAATTTCGCGCTTCAACAGACGCTCGATATCGCGCAACTGAATGCGCTCGTCGCTGCTGACGAGCGACAGGGCTTCGCCGCTGGCGCCGGCGCGACCGGTGCGACCGATGCGGTGAATGTAGTCTTCCGGCACATTGGGCAACTCGAAGTTGCCCACGCGCGGCAGGGAATCGATGTCGAGGCCGCGTGCCGCGATATCGGTCGCCACCAATGCGGCGAGCTTGCCGGACTTGAAGTCGGCCAGCGCGCGGGTGCGGGCGTTCTGCGACTTGTTGCCGTGCAGCGCTGCGGTGCGCACGCCGGACTGCTCCAGCTTCTTGGCCAGCGCGTCGGAACCATGCTTGGTACGGCAGAACACCAGCACCTGATGCCAGCCGTGGGCGGCGAAGAGATGCAGCAACAGATCGCGTTTCTTGTCCTGGTCCACCTTGATCACGGCATGGGACACCAGTTCGGCTGGCGCATTGCGGCGCGCGACTTCGACCATGGCGGGATTGCGCAGCACGGCATGCGCGAGTTCGCGCACTTCGGCGGCGAAGGTGGCGGAGAACATCAGGTTCTGGCGTTCTTTCGGCATGCGCTCGATGATGCGGCGGATGTCGCGGATGAAGCCCATGTCGAACATGCGGTCGGCTTCGTCGAGCACCAGGGTTTGCACTTTCGACAAGTCGATGGTGCGCTGGCCGAGGTGGTCGAGCAGGCGGCCAGGTGTGGCGACAAGAATGTCAATGCCGCGACGCAGGGTCTGGATCTGCGGGTTGATGCCGACGCCGCCAAACACGGCGAGAGTACGTATGCCGGTATGGGCGCCATAGATGCGCACGCTTTCCGTCACCTGCGCGGCGAGTTCGCGTGTCGGCACCAGCACCAGCACGCGCGGCGCGGTGTGGGTTACTTTTTGCAGAGGACTGTTGGTCTGGCCGATGAGTGGATGGGTCAGGCGCTGCAATATCGGCAGGACGAAAGCCGCCGTCTTGCCGGTGCCGGTCTGGGCCAGGGCCTCAAGATCGCGACCGGCGAGAATGTGCGGAATGGCCTGTTGCTGGACAGGGGTGGGCGTAGTGTAGCCCTGCTCGCCAATGGCGCGCAGGAGCTCGGCCGAAAGGCCGAGATCGGTGAACTGCATGTTGATTACCTCTGAAGCCGACCCCCGCATACGTGCAGGCCAATCTGGGCGGAAACTTCTATGGGGTGTAACCTTCGAGGGGACTAGGGGACTGAGACTCTATGTCGCCATTCAGGCACGACCGGCAGACTGGGGCGCGGTCGCTGAGGAAGGTGAAGCGGCGCGCACTGTAACACAGCTCGCCCGCAAGACTCCGGATTTCTTTCGCCGTCCCGTCAGCGCCGACTTTCCGTGCCCCGCGCGGCGACGAACTCGCCAATCTTCTTGTCGCTGGCTTCGATGTGATCGACCAGCCAGCGGTAGATAAAGTGGCTCAACTCGACCGGCATGGAGCGGTCGCCGAATTCGGCCCGCATTTCCATGTCGCGCGCTTGCGCGATCAAGTGGCGGTGCTGGTGCCGATGCTCCTCCAGACCGGGGTAGCCGACACGCTCCATCAGGCCTTCCTCGCTCGTGAAATGCGTCGCCGTATAGTCGAGCAGTTCGGCGACGGCGGCGCGGGTTGCGGCCTCCGCCGCCTCGCCGCTGGCGCTCAGCCCGTCATAGACTCGTCCGGCGATCTCGAACAAGCGCCGATGTTCCTGGTCAATCTGCTCAATGCCGACAATAAACTTTGAATCGAATTGCGGCCGATCATCCATGGTTCGTTTTCCTCACCTCAGGACTTCACAAAGGTCGGGCGCATACCCTGCCAGGACAGGCTCGGCCATTCCAGGGCATCAAGCATGTTCTTGACCCGCAGGCCGAGTTCGGTATCGCCCTCGACCGTCAGGGTACGATTGAAGAACAGGGTATCTGCGTCTTCCTGTCGGCTTACCAGTTGCAGGAAGGCCGACAGGCGCGCCGTGAAATGCAGATCGGGCTGGCCGGGCGAAACGAAGACCGGACGGAAGCTGCCGCCCCGGTAGCAGAACTCCGCCGTAATGCCGGTGTCCAGCACGGTAACGCGAAAGCTGCGTTCTTCCAGTTCCTGCAAGGTTTCTTCGGGCAGCATCCCGAGTTTCTTCGCGGCATTCAGCGCCAGTACCAGATTGAGCGAATGCGGCCATTGCGGCAGCCGCGCTCCGAGCCGGGCAAACAGCGGCGGCAGGGTAAAGGCGGGAATCGTCGGAAGCTTCAAAGCGTTGGTCATTGCGAACCTCTCAAGCGGCCTGGCGCACGATGCCGGCGCGACCAAACCAGAAACCATTGACCAGACCGCCCAACGCCCAATCGGCGTTGTCTTCGGCAGGCTGACCGCTGCGCGCCCGATCGAAGGCGTCGAGCACGTCGAAAGTATATTCCGGCTGCGGGCTGATGCGTACCGCATCGATGCCCCGCGCCAGCAATTCCGGCATCTGCGCCAGCAGGCTGTGGGTCTGCGCCGACATGGTCTGGATGCCGTTCATGGTCAGGAAGTGCTGCCCGTCGCGGGTATTCACCAGCATGCCTTCGGGATGATCGAGGCACTTGAACTGGCAGTCGTCCTTGTTCAGGCCGTAGAACCGCGCCGTGAAGCAGCGTGCCGAAAAGGCCAGCGGCAGCTTGCCGAAGGCAAACAGCTCGGTTTCCATGCCCGCCGGACGTGTCTGGTGCAGGGCCTCGATCACGTTGCCGGAAACTTCCAGCGGCGGCAGCCAGCGCTTGGCCCCCTGCGCGGCGAAGAAGGCCAGGGTCTGTTCGTTGTAGATGTTCAGGTGCGGTCCGGCGACGAAGCCCAATCCCTGATCGCAGGCGATCTTCACCGCGCCCAGGTCATTGGCTTCGATCATGCCTCCAGCATCGGCAATCAGGCGCCGCAGAGCCTTGAGGTCGCTCTCGGATTCGAGCAGGGCCTGCGCCGAAAGCACGACTTCCTTGCCGGCCTCGCGCAGGTCCTTGGCCAGGCCGATCCAGTCCGCCGTGCGCAGTTGCTGGCGGCGCGAACAGACGGCCTCACCGAGATAGATGCGGTCGACCGCCGGATGCTGCGCCGCCTGGGCGTAGAACTCCATGACCTCGGCCTTCGGCCAGTAATACAGCAGCGGTCCAAGCGTGATCTGCATGGTCATCGCCAAGGCCGGTTGTAGGCGCCGAGCGTAATTTGGGAACCTTCGGAAACCTTGCCCAGTTCCGCCGCCCAGGCCGGCTTGACGCTGTACTTGTCCGGCGCGGCCGACGTGGACATTGCGGCATCGAGCGCCTGGCGCAGAACGCGGGTGACTTGCGCGACATAGGTCGGGCTGCGCTGGCGGCCCTCGACCTTGATCGCGGCGACGCCGATCTTGATGATTTCCGGCAGCATTTCCAGTACGTTCAGGCTGGCCGGTTCTTCCATCGCGTAGTAGGTTTCGCCCTCGACTTCAAAGCGGCCCTTGCAGATGGTCGGATAGCCGGCGTTCTCGTCGTTGCCGTAGCGGTCGATGAGGATGCCGTTGAGGCGCACATCCATTTCGTTCGGCTTCTTTTCCCACTGCACGAATTTGGCTGGAGAACAGGCTCCAATGGTATTCGGCGATTCGCCCGTGGCATAGGACGACAGCCAGCAGCGGCCCTCGTTCATCACGCACAGACTGCCGAAACCGAATACCTCGATCTCGACATCGGTGTTGCGGATCACGTTCTCGACCTGCGCCAGGGTTAGCACGCGCGGCAGCACGGCGCGCTGGATGCCGAATTTCTCGCGGCAGAAATTGATGGCTTCGTAGCTGGTGGCCGAGGCCTGCACCGACAGGTGGCGGCGCATGGCGGGGTGCTTCTGCGCGGCGTAGTCGAGCACGGCGGGGTCGGCGACGATGACGGCGTCGATGCCCAGCGCGGCGGCGTTATCGACGGCACGCGTCCAGTCGGCGAAGCGCCCGGCCTGGGCATAGGTGTTGATCGCCGCCAAGACGCGCCGCTTGCGCTGATGGGCGTAGCGAATGCCTTCGGCCAGGCTCTTCTCGTCGAAATTGAGCCCGGCGAAGTTGCGCGCGTTGGTGTCGTTGCGAAAGCCCAGATAGACGTCGTCGGCGCCGTTATCGACCGCCGCCTTGAGCGCCGCCAGACTGCCCGCCGGACACACCAGTTGAGGTTTTGCCGCCATGTCGATCCCTGAAAAGCAGGCGGGCAGTGTAGTGGAGTCGCGGCAAAAATCAACTGATGCGGGTCAATTCAACCGCAAACAGCGCCTTGGCGCTCAGAGCTTTTGAAGAAAACCGAACTATCGACGCAAAGGCGCGGAGACGAGACGCGTTAGCGCAAATCAATCTGGTTCCGGTTACTTCCCAAGCAGCCTATTCAAGATGACGGCGGCCTGTGCTTGCGTCAGCGCTATCTCTTCGTTGTTCGGGAAGCGCGTGCCCAGAGCCACTATGGAGTCCCACAGCGTGCGCGCTTGCACGAGGTCGCCTGCATCGCCACAGGCGCCGATCAAATTGACGGTGATTTTCC
>JALNZB010000031.1 GCA_023229545.1 Sulfuritalea sp.
AGGGCGAGGAGCATCCGGACACCCTCACCTCCATGAACAACCTGGCCAGCACGCTCTACGCCCAAGGCGATCTGGCGGGCGCGCTCGAACTCGAAAAGTCGGTGCTGGCGACACGGCGCCGCGTGCAGGGCGAGGAGCATCCGGACACCCTCACCTCCATGGGCAACCTCGCCAGCACCCTCCAGGCCCAAGGCGATCTGGCGGGCGCGCTCGAACTCCAGAAGTCGGCGCTGGCGACACGGCGCCGCGTGCTGGGCGAGGAACATCCGGACACCCTCACCTCCATGAACAACCTGGCCAACACCCTCTACGCCCAAGGCGATCTGGCCGGCGCGCTCGAACTCGAAAAGTCGGTGCTGGCGACACGGCGTCGCGTGCTCGGCGAGGAGCATCCGGCCACCCTCACCTCCATGAACAACCTGGCTTACACGCTGTGGCAGAGGAACGAGCACCAGCCGGCGCTGCAACAAATGCGCGGCGCCGCCGAAGGCTTTGCGAGGGCGCTGGGACCGGATCACCCGCATACGCTGGGTTCGCGGCAAACCGCCGAGCAGATGCAGGCAGCGATTGAGCAGGCGAAGGCGAGGTAGTTGTAGCGGAGGCATCTCATTGAACAGCAGGGGAGACAGATCATGACCACAGCCCATTTCGACCTCGCTCAAGCCTATCTGGAAGGAACGGAACTCGATCACAAGCAGATCGAAAAACTCGTCAAGGCGCTCAAGGCCGGCAACCAGTTCGCTTTGACCCGTCGCGTGCTCGACCACGCTACGGCGGCACAGGCACAGACGGAAGACAGCGACCCGGAGGCCGCGCAATTCGCCATCTGGCTCCAGCAGCAGCGCGCCTTGTGCACCTACAAGGACCCGGAGCAGCCGCCGCTGAATCGTCTGCGCGAGGCGCTTGGGATATTGCGCGGCATCGGGCTGTTCGATGAGGACACCCGCGACCCGGAAACTCTCGGTCTTGGCGGCGCGATCTTCAAGCGATTCTGGGAACAGGAAGGCAACGTCACCCTGCTTCATTCGGCCTTGAGCCTGTATCGCGCCGGCTGGGAACGTGGTCGAGAAGATGACGAAGCGCCCTACTGCGGCGTCAATGCGGCCTTCCTCCTCGACCAGCTTGCGCATCTGGCCGAGCGCGCCGCCACGGGCGTTGCCGGCGACCACAAAGGCGCGCAACAACTGCGCGCCGAAGCCACCGCGCTGCGCAATGAAATTCTGCGCTTCCTCGATTCCCGCCCCGGCCAACCGGGCGACCATGACCAAAGCATCTGGCCGTTGCTGACCCGCGCCGAACTGCACTTCGGCCTGGGCGACTACGAGCAGGCCGCCGATTATCTGGCGCGGGCAAGGGCCAACAAGCCCGAAGACTGGAAGGCCGAAACCTGCGCCCGGCAGTTGATCGACCTGGCCCGCTGCCAGGGCGTGCATCCGTCGCCCAAGGCCACACCCGACAGCAGCCCGGCCCGGCGCTCATGGACCGCCCTGGAAGCACTTCTCGGCGAAGACGCCGCAGCCGCCTGCTGCCTGGTGCGCGGCCGGGTGGGCCTGGCCTTGTCCGGCGGCGGCTTTCGCGCCTCGTTCTACCATTTGGGCGCATTGGCGCGGCTGGCCGAAGTCGATGCCTTGCGCCACGTCGAGGCGATATCCGCCGTATCGGGCGGCAGCATCGTCGGCGTGCTCTACTACCTCGAACTCAAGAAACTGCTGGAATCGAAATCCGACCTGACGATCACGCGCGACGACTACATTCAACTTGTCCGCGACATCCAAAAGAGCTTCTTCGATTCGGTGAGCCGCAACCTGCGGGTGCGGACCCTGGCCAATCTCCGGGCCAACCTGCGCATGCTGCGGCCGGGCTACAGCCGCAGCATGCGCATCGGCGAACTGTATGCCGATGAAATCTACGCCACCGCCGGCGATGGCGTGAGCCGTCGGCACGTGATGCCGGACTTGCTGATCCACCCGGCCGGCCACGATGCGGCACAGCAGTTCAAGCCCAACGAGGAGAACTGGCGGCGCCGCGCCAAGGTGCCGATCCTGCTGATCAACGCGACCTCGCTGAACTCCGGCCACAACTTCCAATTCACCGCCAACTGGATGGGCGAGCCGCCCGGCCTGGTCGGCGACGAGGTGGATATGAACGCCCGCTACCGGCGCGTTTACTACCGCGACGCGCCGACCCACGAAACCCGTTGCTTTCCCCTGGGTTACGCGGTGGCTGCCTCGGCCTGCGTGCCCGTCCTGTTCGAGCCGCTCTCGATTGGGGGGCTCTATCCCGGTCGCACCGTGCTGCTGGTCGATGGTGGCGTGCACGACAACCAGGGCGTTGGCGGCCTGCTCGACGAGAGCTGCAATTTCATCCTGTGCAGCGACGCATCGGGCCAGATGCACGACCAGGCGAAACCAGGCGGCGGGCTGCTGGGGACCGCGTTCCGCAGCGACGAAATCGCCCAGGATCGCGTGCGCGAGGCCGAATACGCCGATCTCGCGGCGCGCGACAGAAGCGGCGCCCTGCGCGGCCTGCTGTTCGTCCATCTCAAGGCCGGCCTGGAGCCGGCCCCCATCGCAGCCGTCGGCGAGCCGAGCGCGACGAGGCCCGCCGCAAGCGGCAACCAGACGCCCTACGGCATCGACCGCGACATCCAGCGGCATCTCGCGGAGATCCGCACCGATCTCGACAGTTTCACCGAAGTGGAAGCCCACGGTCTTATGCTGAGCGGATACATGGCCACCGCCGAGCAATTGCGCCACCAGGACGAACGTCATCGGCGCAAAGGCGGGCTGGATGACTGGGGCGGTCTCGACATCGCCACGCCATTAGGCGACTGGCCCTTCCGGCGACTCGAAGAAATCGCCGCCAAGCCGGCCGACTCCACCGACTTGCGCCGGCGCGACCTCGAACTACAACTTGGAGTCGGCAAAAATCTGTTCTTCAAGGCGCTGCGGCTGATCCCCGGTCTGAAGGCTGCGGCGATTGCCATGGGCCTGATCGTGGCCGCACTCGTCGTCTGGGCTGCCCACGAGTACTGGAACGCCAGCTTGCCCAATATCACCTGGGGCGCGGCGATCTGGCCCGGCATTGCCCTGGTCATAGCCGCCTATTTCCCGCTGATGCGCTTCCTCAATCCGCAATCGGCGGCGCGCGGATTCCTGCTCAGGTTCGCGCTGCCCCTGGTCGGATGGGTGCTGGCCAACCTCCACCTCTGGCTGATCGAGCCGCGCTTTCAGCAACGCGGGCGCATCGATCGACTGATGAATCTTCCGCCGGACGATTCCTAGCCGCCGCCCGCAGCGCACCGTTTGCCCACTTGCCCAGCCCCGAAGGAGAAACCCATGTCAGACTATGCGCTCCAGCTATTCTCGCCCGCCGACGTCTTCAACCCGCCCGAAGGCGCCATACAACAATGGAACGACTTCCCGACCCGCTTCCTGGCCCAGGGCGATTCGTGGTTCTCCATCGGCGCCCTGCCGCCGTGGGCGACATCGAACCTGCTGCAGCAGATCGTCCTCAGCCTGGAGGCCTGCGCCATCAATTGCGCCAACCCCGGCGCCCACCTGGCGCGCATGGTCGATTGGAAGCGCGATGCCAATTTCATGCGCCTGCTGAGCGGCAAGTTCGCCTACCGCTGGGACGGCATCCTGCTCTCCGGCGGCGGCAACGACCTCATTGCGGCGGCGGCCGTGCTGCCGTCCCACGGCGACGGCTCGCCGGTGCCCCAGGAATCGCGCCTGCTGCTGAAGCCGGACGAATGGGGACCGGCCACCCAGGGCGCCGCGCGCTACCTCAGCGATGCCGGCTGGGCCACCTTCAGCGCCCACCTCGGGCCGCAGTTCGACGACGTGGTGAGCTACCGCGACCGGGACATCAACCAGGGCGTGCCGCTTTTCTGTCATAGCTACGCCTACCCGATGCCGCGCAACGCCCCCGCCTCGGCCCTGCTCCACGTCGGCCCCTGGCTGTATCCCTCGATGGTGGCCTACCAGATTCCGCCGGACGACTGGCTCGGCGTCGCCACGACATTGATCGACCGCTTGGCGGCTCTGCTCAAGGACATCGTCGCCCGGCACGCCGCCGCCGGTCGGCGCGTATACCTTGTCGAGACGCAGAAGGCGCTGACCCCCGCCCAGCCCGGCAGCACCGACCGCAGCAACGACTGGGAGAACGAGATACATCCGACACCCGGCGGCTACCGGAAGCTGGCAGCGCTGTGGCGACCGGTGATCGAGGCGCAGGTTTAGCACGTGCAGAAACATAGTGTGCTCGCCACCAAGGGACCGGCGCGACCGACCGGTCCCGATATACAATCGACATTCCAAACATTGAAAGCGAACCCGTGACCTTCGAGTACGCCTGTTTCATCAGCTATCGCCACAGCGACAAGGAAAAGACCGTCAAGTTCATCGAGCAGTTTGTCGACGCGCTTGAAAACAGTCTGGACCAGCGCCTCCAGCAAGGTGTCTATATCGACCGCGACCGATTGAAGGCGGGATACAAGTTCAACATCGCTATTGCCGGCGCCTTGCGCCAGAGCGTCTGCATGGTCGCAATCCTAAGCCCTGGGTATTACGACAGCGACTACTGTCGGCGCGAGTATGCCGCCATGGAACGCATCGAAGCCAAGCGCCGGGCCGACCTCGGCATCCCTCCCGCAGAAAAAGGTCTGGTCATCCCCTTGCTGGTCTGGGGCACGGAAGAGGAAGTTCCGCAAGCGATACGCGAAAACCTGCACTATGTCTCGATGCCCTTCGGCCTCACCAACCTGCGTTCCGAAATCAAGTACGACCCGAACCTGTTCCCGATCGTCGAGAAGATCGGCGACTTGATCTGCGAACACCACAGGAGTTTTGCCGACGGCAACCATTGCCAGTCAGCCGTGGATTGCTGCGCTGAAATCGACTTGCCCGCTCTGACGGAGATCGCAACCTGGCAACAGCCAGGCGCGAGCCAGCAGCCCCTGCCAAGCCGGACAAGCTCGGAAGGCCGGCCATGAGTGCCAAACCGTCCGCGTCCATGAGAAAGGCCACGCCCGGCGAAGTCGTTACCTTCTATTCCTACAAGGGCGGCACGGGGCGCACCATGTCCATGGTCAACCTCGCCTGCCTGCTGGCTGATCGGATCGAATTCGGCGAACGGATACTGCTGGTCGACTGGGACCTCGAAGCCCCCGGCCTGCACCGCTACTTTCACGACCGGCTCAGACCTGCCTTCACTCGCGACAACGCAGGGAGCACCGACAGCGACGCGACGAACCATCCCGGACTCATCGACTTGTTTGCCTGCCTGCGGGAGGCCGGCGACAGCACTGCTCTCAAGCGCAAACGCAAGCCGGATGTGCGTGCAAAGGCGCTTCTCGATGCGGTCAATCTCGACGACTACATCCTCTCTACTCATCTGCCCAACCTCGACATGATCAAGGCCGGGCGATTAGATGCCGGCTACGGCGCCCGCGTAAATAGCTTTCCATGGGAGGCGTTCCACAAAGAGTATCCACTCGCATTCCGGGAACTGGCCGAGCGGCTCAAGGGACGATACCGCTACGTATTCATCGATTCGCGCACGGGGCAAACCGATACGGCGGGCATCTGCACGACGCTGATGCCGGAAAAGCTGGTGCTGGTATTCACGCCCAACCGGCAGAGCCTCTATGGCATCGAAACCGTGCTCAAGGACGCCGTCGCCTATCGGCGCCGCGATCAGGATTCGCGCCCGCTCGTCGCCTATCCATTGCCGTCGCGGGTGGAAGTTGCACAGGACGATCTGCGCGCCAAATGGCGCTTCGGCGATTCGTCGCGCGGCCTGGAAGGTTACGAACCCTTTCTGGCCCAGGCCATGAAAGCCGCCTACGGCCTATCTCATTGCCACCTGAAACGCTTCTTCGACGAAGTCCAGATCAAGCACAGCCCAGTGTATGCGTTCGGCGAGGAGATCGCCGTCCTCAACGAGAAAACGCAAAGAGTAGAGGACGACTACTCCCTGACCCGCGCCTATCAGAACCTGCTGGCATGGCTGGAGCCGGGCTACCTGCCCTGGGAAAGCCCGGAGGCGATTCGCCTGATGCGGTCGCTGGAAAAACGCGCGGGAGCTCCGCAACTGGAAACAGCCGCTCTTGCAGAGGACCTGACCGCCCTGCGCACGCTGGCGAAACGTTTTGGCACCGAGGGCGACCGCGGCAATGCGGAATTGGTCATCCGCACGGGCGAAGCCTTCGCGCGAAAGTACCTCGGCAAAAGGCATGCGGAAAGCCTCGCCTATACCGGAGCGCTGGTGCGGCTATTCACCGAACAAGGCAAGTTTGGCGTCGCTCGCCCGATCGCGGAAAAGCTGGTTGTTCAGAGCTGCCAGATGTTGGGCGATGAGCAGGTAGACACCCTCGAATACAAGAGCATCCTCGCCACTCTTCTCGGGAAGCAGGGCGATTTCACTGCGGCGCGGGCGCTTCAAGAGTCGACGCTGGCGACACAGCGCCGCGTGCTGGGCGGGGAGCATCCGGACACCCTCACCTCCATGAACAACCTGGCCAACACCCTCTACGCCCAGGGCGATCTGGCGGGCGCGCTCGAACTCCATAAGTCGGCGCTGGCGACTCGGCGCCGCGTGCTGGGCGCGGAGCATCCGGACACCCTCTCCTCCATGAACAACCTAGCAAGCACCCTCCACGCCCAGGGCGATCTGGCCGGCGCGCTCGAACTCGATAAGTCGGCGCTGGCGACACGCCGCCGCGTTCTGGGCGAGGAGCATCCGAACACCCTCTCCTCCATGAACAACCTGGCCCTCACCCTCCAGGCCCAGGGCGATCTGGCGGGTGCGCTCGAACTCCAGCAGTCGGTGCTGGCGACACTGCGTCGCGTGCTCGGCGAGGAACATCCAGACACCCTCACCTCCATGAGCAACCTGGCCAGCACCCTTAAAGCCCAGGGCGATCTGGCGGGCGCGCTCGAACTCCAAAAGTCGGTGCTGGCGACACTGCGCCGCGTGCAGGGCGAGGAGCATCCGCACACCCTCTCCTCCATGAACAACCTGGCCGAAACCCTCCGGGCCCAGGGCGATCTGGCGGGCGCTCTCGAACTCCATAAGTCGGCGCTGGCGACACGCCGCCGCGTGCAGGGCGAGGAACATCCGGACACCCTCACCTCCATGAACAACTTGGCCAGCACCCTCCAAGCCCAGGGCGATCTGGCGGGCGCGCTCGAACTCGAAAAGTTAGCGCTGGCGACTCGGCGGCGCGTGCTGGGCGAGGAGCATCCGGACACCCTTACCTCCATGGGCAACCTGGCCAACACCCTCTACGCCCAGGGCGATCTGGCGGGCGCGCTCGAACTCCAGAAGTCGGTGCTGGCGACACAGCGCCGCGTGCTGGGCGAGGAGCATCCGAACACAGTACGCTACGCCTTCAACCTGGCGTTTTCCCTTGGCGAGATGGGTGAAAAGGATGCCGCGCGCAAGCTCATGGACGAGTTTTCGGTCCGTCAAAGCTTCGGATCAGGTAAGCGGCCCGTCTGAAGGCTCTGGGCGACCAGTTCAATCCCACTATTCACGAAGACTCAACGTCCAACCGTATCCTTTGAGATCGTCCATGAAACCCCTCTGCTTCATCCTCATGCCTTTCGGCAAGAAGCCCGCCGGCGACGGCCGGGTGGTGGACTTCGACGCGGTCTATGAGACCTTCATCAAGCCGGCGGTGATCGCCGCCGATCTGGAGCCGCTGCGCGCCGACGAGGAGATCGCCGGCGGGGTGATCCACAAGGCGATGTTCGAGCGGCTGATCCTCTGCGAGTACGCCATCGCCGACCTCACCACGGCCAATGCCAATGTCTTCTACGAACTGGGCCTGCGTCACGCGGTGCGGCCCTCGGCGACCCAATTGCTGTTCGCCGAAGGCTGGGGGCAACTGCCGTTCGACGTGAATCTGTTGCGGGCGCTGCCGTACAAACTCGGCGCCGACGGCACGCCGGCCGACGCGGCGGCGGACAGCGCGGCGCTGACCGCCAAGCTGCGCGCAGCGCGACAGGCGCTGCCCGACAGCCCGGTGTTCCAGATGGTGGAGGGCTTTCCGGACATCCAGCGCCTGAAGACCGATGTCTTCCGAGACCGGGTGCGTTATGCCGAAGACATCAAGGTGCGACTCGCGACGGCGCGGCGGGCTGGCCCGGAGGCGGTGGCCGAGGTGGAAACGCACCTGGGCGACATCGGCCATGCCGACGCGGCGGCGGTGATCGATCTCTTTCTTTCCTACCGGGCGGTAAAGGCCTGGCGGGCGATGGTCGACCTGGTCGACCGCATGCCGCCGCCGCTGGCGGCGACGGTGATGGTGCGCGAGCAGTTGGGCCTGGCGCTGAACCGCGCCGGGCGCGGCGAGGAGGCGGAAGCCGTGCTGCTGACGCTGATCGCCGAGCGCGGCGCCAGCAGCGAGACCTTCGGCATTCTCGGTCGCGTGTACAAGGATCGCTGGGAGGCTGCCCGCGACAGCGGCGACGCGGCTCTGGCGCGCGGCCTGCTGGACAAGGCCATCGCCGCCTATCTGCGCGGCTTCGAGGCCGACTGGCGCGATGCTTATCCGGGGGTGAATGCCGTTACGCTGATGGAATTAAGGGCGCTGCCCGACCCGCGCCAGGCCGCCTTACTGCCGGTGGTGGCCTATGCCGTGGGACGGCGCATCGCCGCCGGTCAGGCGGACTACTGGGACTATGCGACACGCCTGGAACTTGCCGTGCTGGCGCGCGACCAGGCGGGCGCCGAGGCGGCGCTGGCCGATGCGCTGGCCCATGTGCGCGAGCCTTGGGAACCGGAAACCACGGAGCGCAATCTGCGCTTGATCGGCGACACCCGGAGGGGCCGTGGCGAAGCTACCGCGTGGCTGGACGAGATTTTGAAAACAATGGGCGAACGGAAGAGCGGAAGCCCATGAAACAGTTCTGGAGATGGTCGCCGCGACACTGGCTTTTCCAAAGGCCGGTGGAGGTCTTTCTGAGCTCGACGAGTTCGCTCGGGAACGAGCGCCTGGCGGTCAAGGAGGCGCTCGACGAGGGCGCTTACCGACTGTTCTGTTTCGAGGAGCATCCGGCGGAAAAACGCAGCCCCAAAACCGTCTGCGCGGAAAAGATCGATCAGGCTGACGTGTTTCTCGGACTGATCGGTCCCGACTTTGGCTCGCCCCTGCCTGACAACCCAAACTGCGGGATCGTGCAATGGGAATTCGAGCGGGCCCGCGACCGGGCGGAACAGTCCGCGCTGGAACTCAAACCCTATGTCCGGCGCGGCGCGCTGGATGCGGCCTCCGATCAACGCCAGCGCCAATTCATCGAGCGCATAACCGCCTTCGATACCGGCTTGTGGGTCAAGTGGTTCGCCGATCCGGGTGAGCTTAAGACCCTCGTCGAAAGAGAGATGCGCGAATGGCTGGAAGCTACCGGCGAGGCGTTCGCCCGACCGGACAACGACCTGAGTCGGTTTGCCTCCCGTTTGCTTACTCCAGTCGCGCTCGTCGCGGTCAGCGCCAGCCTCGTTGCCGGATTTCTTGGAATAAAGGGCTCCATCACCCCCACTTCGGCCTTGCTCGCCGCATTGGTCTCGATCGCAATCATTCTCGCCTGCCTTTCCCTGCACAAGCAGGTTTGATGGAGTCACACTAAAATGGCTGAAGACCCGACAGAACATCATCCCGACGCGCCGGATAAGCGCATCGAACGCGCGACGGCACGGGAAATCGAGCGGCGCAAACGGCTACTCCAGGTTTACGCCGGCTTCATGGCGGTGCCCGTGCTGATAATTGTCGCGATCATCGTGTGGGGAGGACGCGGTATCGAAGGGCAACGGCCTTCCGATAGCCCAGTAGGTATCAAGCAGGCTCCGGTCCTGGACGAGAATCTGCGTCGCCGCGTCGATGAAATATCGCTAAAGCAAGCCCAAACCGCCGCCGATTTGCATACGACCACAAGTCTCGCGAAAAATGTGGAGCGCGCACTGAATACCGCCAGCATGCCCTCGCGTCCGTCGCCAACCCCGAGCGAAATACGCGAAGCCTGGCGCGAGTACGCGCTACGAATTGATCGCATCGAGAAGAATCAGCAAACGATCGCGATGCAGTTGAAGGAAATAACGCAACGCATTGATAGTTCCGCGGACCTCGAAAAGCGGCCGCGCCGACTTCCCGATCCGACGTCTGTCCGCGAAGGCGCATCGGTCGCCGTCCCGCCGGCGCCGACTCCCTCCGCGCCGGACTAGTCGGCCCCCAGGCCGGTCAAATCGCGGCTTCGTTGGCCTCGCCGGTACGGATGCGCACCACCTGTTCCACGGCGGAGACGAAAATCTTGCCGTCGCCGATCTTGCCGGTGCGTGCCGCCTTGATGATGGCCTCGATGGCGATCTCCACGGTCGCCTCGGCGACAACGATCTCGAGCTTGATCTTGGGCAGGAAATCGACCACGTACTCGGCGCCGCGATACAGCTCGGTATGGCCCTTCTGCCGACCGAAACCCTTGACCTCGGTAACGGTCAGACCCGTCACCCCTACCTCCGAAAGCGCCTCGCGAACTTCGTCGAGTTTGAACGGCTTGATGATGGCTTCGATCTTCTTCATTTAGCTAATCCCTCAATATCAATTTTCTGAAGCCGCGCAGGCGGCTGAACCCGAGTCACCCCCTTCCCCGGGAAGGGGGCGGGGGGATGGCTCACCATTCTTCGGCGTAAGCCGATGTTATCGGATAGCGCCAATCCTTGCCGAACCCGCGTTGCGTAATGCGGATGCCGACCGGGGACTGGCGGCGCTTGTACTCGTTCTTCTTCAGCATACCAACCACCTTGCGCACATCGACTTCGTTGTAGCCGCTGGCAATGATCTGGCGCGGGCTTTCATCGCGCTCCATGTAGGCTTCGATGATGGCATCGAGCACTGCGTAGGGCGGCAGCGTGTCCTGATCGGTCTGGCCGGGCTTGAGTTCGGCCGAAGGCGGGCGCGTGATGATGTTCTGCGGGATCACCCCGGAGACCGTGTTGCGGTAATGCGCGAGGTCGTAGACGAAAGTCTTCGCCACATCCTTGATCACCGCAAAGCCGCCGGCCATGTCGCCGTACAGCGTGGCATAGCCGACCGCCATTTCGCTCTTGTTGCCGGTGGTCAGCACGATGCGCCCGGTGCGATTGGACAGCGCCATCAGCAGCATGCCGCGAATGCGCGCCTGCAGGTTTTCGTCGGTGGTGTCCCAGTCCGGCTTCGGTCCAAGTTTGGCAAAAGTCGGCGCCAGCAAGGCGGCGAATTGATCCATCGCGGCAGCAATCGGAATCTCGTCATATTGCACGCCGAGACGCCGCACCATCTCGCGCGAATCGTCGAGGCTCATCTGCGCCGTCCATGGCGACGGCATCATCACGCAGCGCACCTGGTCCGCGCCCAGCGCATCGACGGCAATCGCCAGCGTCAGCGCCGAATCGATGCCGCCGGAAAGACCGATGATGGCGCCGGGAAAACCGTTCTTGCCGAGGTAGTCGGCCACGCCCAGCTTCAGCGCGGCATAGGCTTCGGCCTCGCGCGACGGCGGCTCGACCATCAGGCCCGGCAGCAGGTGGCCATCGGCGAAGTCGATGAACTCCAGCGCCTCGACAAAGGCCGGCAACTGGTGCGTGAGCCGGCCCTGGCCATCCATCGCAAACGACGCGCCGTCGAACACCAGTTCGTCCTGCCCGCCTACCAGATTGGCATAGATGACGGGTTTGCCGGTGGCCGTTACGCGTTCGCGCAACACCTCGTAGCGTCGCGCCTGCTTGTTCATGTGAAAGGGCGAGGCATTGAGCGTCAGCATCAGTTCCGCCCCGGCCAGCGAAGCGGCCTCGGCCGCGCCCGACTCCCAGACATCGGCGCAGATCGCCAGCCCGCAGCGCACGCCGTTGAGGTCGATCACACAGGGTTCCGTCCCCGCCGCGAAGTAACGCTCCTCGTCAAATACCTCGTAGTTGGGCAGACGCAGCTTGCGGTAGGTCGCCACCACCCGGCCATTGGCCAGCAGGGAAGCGGCGTTGTAACGCTTGCCCTGCGACTCCTCGGCATAACCCAGCACTCTCGGCAGCGGCGCGGCGCGGGCCAGGGCTTCGACTTGCGCGGCGCAGGCGCGGTAGAAATCCGGTCGCATCAGAAGGTCTTCGGGCGGGTAGCCGCACAACGCCAATTCCGGCGTCAACAACACATCCGCCCCGCCATCGCGGGCGCGGGCAGCGAACTCCAGGATGCGACCGGCATTGCCGGCAAGATCGCCGACATGGGCGTTGAACTGGGCGATGGCGACGCGAAGACGTTTCATGGACCTATCCTGGGATACCGTCCCTGCCCAAAGGGACGGGGACATAACTATAACGGATGAAGGACAAGCCGGGATGATGCCCAACGATAGCCACGGTCTATGCAGACGATTATCACAATTCAATTGAGCAATCCAGCGCAGCGGCCTACCATTGGCTCGTCAGCTTTCCCAGCCCGGGATGAGTCGACGACACACGCAGACTCTTGGAACGGAGAAAATGGAAATGAAAGAGAACAAACTCAAAAAGGCGGCCAAGCTCGACATCGGCATCTCCGACACCGACCGCGCCAAAATCGCTCTGGGTCTGTCCGGCCTGCTCGCCGACAGCTACACGCTGTACCTGACCACGCACAACTTCCACTGGAACGTCACCGGCCCGATGTTCAACACCCTGCACTTGATGTTCATGGGCCAATACACCGAGCAGTGGACCGCGCTCGACCTGATCGCCGAGCGCATCCGCGCCCTTGGTCACCCGGCGCCCGGCACCTACAAGGAGTTCGTCAAGCTGGCCAGCATCAAGGAAATCGAAGGCGTGCCCCGCGCGATGGACATGGTGCGCCACCTTGTCGCCGCGCAGGAAGCCACTGCGCGCACGGCGCGCAAGCTGTTCCCGCTGGTGGAAAAGGCCAACGACCAGCCGACCGCCGACCTGCTGACGCAGCGCATCGAGGTGCATGAGAAAACGGCGTGGATGCTGCGCAGTATGCTGGAGGAGTGATCAACAGCCTTGCATGACTGGCGTCAGCAGGTATTCGACGTTCGGCAACTTGCCATGTGCTGCCCCAGCGGCTGGATGGCTCGGCCATCCCTGGCCCATGCGGTGATGCCGTTGGTTACGTTATAGACTTTTGCGTACCCGGCCTGGTTGCTGAGAAATTGACTCACGGCTTTGGTGCGATTGCCGGTGCGGCAGATGACGATGACCGGATCGCCGGGCTTGGCGATGGTGCGGGCCTTTTCGAGCCAGGAGCCAGGATCGGCACTCCCCCGCTCGTCGAAGAATGTCAGCAAACGACTGCCCGGCACAATGCCCGTTTGCTGCCACTCCGGGGCCGTACGGATGTCGATGAGAGGAACACCCGCGGCAACCAGCCTTGCAAGCTCGCCGTTATCAATATCAATCACCACAGCTTCTGCACTCCCGGCGGCAAAAAGACCACAATACAGTGCGACGATCCGTGCGGTTTTCAATCCTGGCAAATTCATTGTTGCGTACCTTTCTGTTCCTGGCTGAAGCGACCAACGGCGCCCAAACGGTCATGACTGCGCGGTCATGACTGCGCCCCAAGTATATTAGTGTACACTAATGCACGAAGCGCGTCGCAAGCAAGAGACGCGGACGCCCCAACCCGGAGACACCCATGCGCATCGCAATAACCAGCCAGAATTTCCGTACCGTCACCGGCCATGCCGGACGGGCGCGCCGTTTCATTGTTTTCGATGCCGACGGCATCGCTCCGCCGCGTGAGGTCGAACGACTCGATCTTGACGCCAATATGGCCATCCATGGCTTCGATCATCGCGCCCGCCATCCTCTCGACGACATGGACGTGCTGATCACCGGCGGTGCCGGCGAAGGTTTTGTCCGCCATCTGGCGGCGCGGGGCGTGCGGGTGGTGGCAACCGGCGAGAGCGATCCTCTCCTGGCCGTGCAAGCCTTCCTGGCCGGACGGACAAGATCAGCCAGCGAAGGCTGCAACCACGACCACAGCGATCTTGACGGCCACGGCGAGGCCGGACACTCATGCGGTTGCCACGGCTAACGGCAACGCCGTCCAAAGAGCCTCGTTCCGTCGTGCGATGCCGGTAAGATTGCGGCTGTTCATTTTTCGTCATGTACCACCCTTATGGTTTACAAGCAATTTGCGGCTCTGGTTATCTGCCTGTTATGGGCATCCGTTGGCGGGGCTGCGTGCCGTCAACACCAACTTACAAACCCGGCACAGGTGAAGATCGAGGGCGATTCGGTGATGATCGTCGTCCACCAGTCTTCAACTTACGACGCTCGTTTCGCCACGAAACGCGGCGTCGACGAAGCGGTGAGATTCGCCAAGAGCAAAAAAATCCCGGTGATCTATCTTCAGGACGAAACGCCGGATGAGTATTACTTCATGGAAGACTGCCATCCGGATCACTGGGTGCTCTCTCACGGAGGAGAAATCAGCTTCGAGGTTTTGCCCTCGCATCTTTACATCGTCGGCGGTCATCTTGAGTTGTGCATGTCGACCGCGTTTGAGAGGGTGTTCGATACGACGCCGGGCTCCAGCTTTACCTACTCGGCTTCGAAGCCCGCGTCTTCGATCGCCTGCGTCAGTTGCGCGCGATTTACTTTCGCCGCGTCGAAGTCGATCCAGTTGCGCCACATCGGCAATTGCCTGAAATCCGATCCGACTTACGACAAAAGTGTCGCCGATGCGCTGGGTATCGCGCTGTCCGAGGTGCCGGCGTAAGCGGCAGGCAGACGCGCTGGCACGCCGTCTCGCCAGCGCCGACTGTCATGTTCAGCCGCGCGGCAGGCACAGGCTGACGACAAGTCCGCCGCCGGAACGGTTGCGCGCCACGACCGTTCCCCGATGCCGCTGCATCACGCTTTTCGTGATGGCCAGCCCAAGCCCGTAGCCCTCGCCTCGATGGGCTGCGCCGACGCCGCGATAGAAGGGCTCGAAGATCGAAGCGAGTTCCGCGTCCGCCACGCCCGGCCCGCGATCGGCGACATCGATGCAACATACATCGGCGTCGACGCGACTGCATACCTCGACCGACCCGCCCCACGGCGAGTGCTTCACGGCGTTGCGCAGGACATTTTCCAGGGCGCGGCGCAGCAGATCGGCGTCGCCGCGCAGCTTTGATGCGGCGCCCAGCGCAAGCTGCACGCCGACGCCCTGCGCTTCGGCTTCGACCCCCACATCTTCGGCAATCTCGGCAACCAGTTCGTCCAGATCAAGACTTTCCATCCGGTCATCGCCGACGCCGGCATCGAGCCGCGCCAGGGTCAGCAATTCGCCCACCAGGCGATCCATGCGCCCGGTGTCGCGCTCGATGCGTTCAAGCATTTCCGCCGCGCGCTCCGGCTGCTGCCGCATCAGGTCGGCGGCCGCCTGCAGGCGCGCCAGCGGAGAACGCAGTTCATGCGAGACGTCGTGCAGCAACCGGCGCTGGCCATCCATCAGCGCCTGCAGGCGGTCGGCCATGCGGTCGAAATCCGCGCCGAGATCGGCCAGCTCGTCGCGGCGCCGACCCATCGACCGGCCGATGCGCGTTTCCAGCCGGCCGCCGGCAAGTGCCTCGAACGCAGTGCGCAAACCGCGAATGGAACGGGCGAAATACCAGGCCAGCAGCGCCGCGAAGATCAGGCTGACCACGCTGCCGGCGAGCAATGGCATCAGCGGCGGCAGGAATGGCCGGGGTGGCGGCAGGTGGCCATGACGCAGCGGTGAATCTCCATGGGGCGGCAGCGGTGGATGTCCATCGATGCCCGGCGGCGGTGCAAAAGGTGGCGGCGCGGGCGGTCCGGCCTCGAATTGGTTCGGCCGCAAGGCCCATATCGCCACGCCGACACCCAGCGAGGTGACGACCTGTGCCAGCCAAAAAACCAGGAAAAATTTCCAGAACAGGCGGCCCATCACCCCACCACCAGTTGATAGCCCTTGCGGATCACGGTCTGGATGATCGAGCGCCCGTCCGCCAGCGTGGCCGACGGACCCAGCTTGTGGCGGATGCTGCTGACATGGACGTCGATGCTGCGATCGAAACGCGAGAACGGTCGCCCCAGCGCCTGCTCGGAAAGATCGGCCTTGCTCACCGGCTGTCCGGCCTGGCGTGCCAGCGCTTCCAGGAGGCTGAATTCCGTGCTCGTGAGCGCCAGCGACCGGGCCGCGAATTCCCCGCGGCGCTGCGCCGGCCAGAGCGTCAGCGCGCCAATCACCAGCGCCTGCGAGGGCGCTTGCGCCGCCGCGCCGACGCGCTTGAGGATCGCGCGCAGCCGCGCCGCCAGCTCGCGCGGAGTGCAAGGCTTGGGTACATAGTCGTCGGCTCCGAGTTCGAGGCCGGCGATGCGGTCGGTGTCATCGCCGCGCGCAGTCAGCATGACCACCGGCAAGGCGCTCGCCGCGCGAATCTGTGCCAGCGCCTGCAGGCCGCTGACGCCCGGCATCATCTGGTCGAGCACGGCAATGTCGTGGCCACCGGAAAGCGCTGCGCTCACGCCGGTCGACCCGTCATGGGCGCAGGTAACCGCGAAGCCGTCGCGCGACAGGTAGTCGCTCAGCAGCTCCAGCAATTCCACATCGTCATCGACCAGCAGCACTCTGGCCGTCAGCGGTCCCGAGGCACGTTCATTCATGGGCGCATGCTAACGCGAGCGCCGCTCCCGGTGTGAGCATTTACCGGGTTTTACCCAGGGCCAACGGCGCTCTACTGCGGGGAAACCAGCGCTGCATCCTTCGTCACGGCCGCCGCGCGACGGCGGTCCGGCAAAGCCTGCCGAAGAGCGGCACTGATCGGCAATCGCCGGGAACGAAACCCGATGGCGGGCGCGGCGGTCACACCGACTTAACGCCGATTTACATTCGCCGCCGGCACGCCTTGCGGCGGCAAGATTCGCCGCCAGCGACCGCGCCGCGTCAGCCGCGATCGGAAATGTGGCGCTTGATCGCGAAAAGTCCTTGCCGCCTTAACGCCGCTTTACCGTGATTTACATTCCGGGCCCTGAATTCCGACCGTTTCAGGCCGATGACTTGCATGACACATCCGTGCGAACTGTTTCGCAACACGACACCACTCAGGAAAGGAACACATCATGAGCAGCAGCATTAGCAATATCGGCAGCAACAGCGCGATGATGCAAGGCATGCGGGGTATGAGGCGCCCCGACCCGACGCAAATGGCGGAAAACCTGTTCTCGAAGCTCGACACTTCCGGACAAGGCTACCTCACGAAGGCCGACCTTCAGACCGCCATGGACAAGGTATCGTCCTCATCCTCATCTTCATCCTCGTCTTCGAGCACAACGTCGAGCGTCGACGACCTGTTCTCGAAACTCGACAGCGACAGCGACGGCAAGGTTACCAAGCAGGAATTCTCCGACACCCTGAAGAAGATCGCCGAGCAGCTCGACAACCAGGCCATGAGCATGCGCATGAATGGCGGTATGCAAGGAGGCGGCATGGGCGGCGGCATGAGCGGAATGGGCGGTAGGCCACCCCCACCGCCCACGGGTGGTGACGGCGATGGCGGCGGCCTCACGAAGAGCCAACTGACCACTGCGGCGAAAGAAACCAGTTCGTCCGACAGTACGGCTTCCAGTTCGCTTACGAATCTGGTCAATAACTTCGACAAGGCCGATACCAACGGCGACGGCAAGGTCAGCTTCAAGGAGGCGATGGCGTTCGAGCAGTCTTCGTCCGCCACCGGCACCTCGACG
The DNA here is from genome assembly GCA_023229545.1 of Sulfuritalea sp. GTDB lineage: Bacteria > Pseudomonadota > Gammaproteobacteria > Burkholderiales > Rhodocyclaceae > Sulfuritalea. Next base: position 17,722 of record JALNZB010000031.1, read on the forward strand.
TCCGCCAGCGAGACCACCGGCACCGCGTCGAGCACCGACGGCGAGGCCCGGCTGATGCTGCAGATCATGCGCCTGATGCAGGCCTACGACATCGGCGGCGACCGCAACGGCGTCACCAGCACGCTGTCGGTCACGGCCTGAGCAAATTCAAAAGGAGGAAGTCGGCGCTGGCGACACGGCGGCATACGGTTCGCCGCTGGGTCGCCAGCGCCGCTTCAGCTCGCGTCGAAACCGGCGTCTTCGACAACTGCCTTGAGCTGGTCGCGCGTCACTTTCGCCGCGTCGAACTCGACCACCGCCTGCTTTTGTTCGAGCGAGACCTCCGCCTTGATCACGCCGTCGAGCGCCGTCAGCACGCCGGTCACGCTTTTCACGCAGCCGCCGCAGGACATGCCGCTTACCTTGATTGTCGTCGTTTCCATATGTCAGTCCTTGTTTGATTGCCACCGGCGCAACAGCAGGGAATTGCTCACCACCGACACCGAGCTTGCCGCCATCGCCGCGCCGGCGATCACCGGGTTGAGCATGCCCAGCGCCGCCAGCGGAATGCCGAGCACGTTGTAGATGAAGGCGAAGAAAAGATTCTGCCGGATCTTCGACAGCGTCGCCCGCGACAGTGAAATCGCGTCGGCGACGCCGTTGAGATCGTCGCGCATCAGGGTCACGTCGGCCGCCTGCATCGCCACGTCCGACCCCGCCGCCATGGCGAAGCTGACATCGGCAGCGGCGAGCGCCGGCGCATCGTTGATGCCATCGCCGGCCATGCCGACCAGGACGCCGTCGCGCTTGAGTTTCTGCACCGCCGCCGCCTTGTCGCCGGGCAACACCTCGGCCTCGAAATGCGTAATGCCAGCCTCATGCGCCACGGCCCGCGCCGTGCCAGCGTTGTCGCCGGTGAGCATCACCACCTCGATGCCGAGGCGGTTCAATCGGGCCACCGCCGCACGTGAGGTAGTCCGCAATGGATCGGCGATGCCGATGAAACCGAGCAGGGTTTCGTCGGCCACCACGGCCACCACGCTGCGACCGGCCTCGGCCAAGGTTTCAGCCTCGGGCGCAGCCCAGCCCTGTTCCTCCATCCAAGTCACGGAACCGAGTTGCACACGACGGCCATCCACGTCACCCGTCAAGCCTCTCCCCGCTGTCGTCACCACGTTCTGCGGCGTCGATAGCGCGAGTCCGTCCGCCCTGGCGCGGGCCACGATGGCGGCGCCGAGCGGATGCGTCGAGCCCTGTTCGAGACTGGCCGCGAGTTGCAGCAGAATCGCCGCATCGCCAGCGCCGACTCTTGCAACATCGGTGACCACGGGCCGGCCCTCGGTCAGTGTGCCGGTCTTGTCCACCACCAGCACCTTCAACTTCTCCGCCAGTTCCAGCGCCACGGCATTGCGGATCAGCACCCCCGCCTTGGCGCCCTGCCCGGTGCCGACCATGATTGCCGTCGGCGTCGCCAGACCCAGCGCGCAGGGGCAGGCGATCACCAGCACCGCCACCGCATTCACCAGCGCCTGCGTGAAGTCGCCGGCCAGCGCCCACCAGGCGACGAAAGTCAGCAGCGCAATCGCCACCACCACCGGCACGAAGATCGCCGCCACCTGGTCTACCAGCCGCTGCACCGGCGCCTTCGAGCCTTGCGCCTCCTCCACCAAACGAATGATGCCGGCCAGCAGCGTGTGGCTGCCGACGCCCGTGGCACGGCAACGCAAGAGGCCATCGCCATTGATGGTCGCGGCGAACACACGGTCGCCCGCACCTTTCGTCACCGGCAGGCTCTCGCCGGTCAGCATGGATTCGTTGGCCGAGGATGCGCCTTCGATGACTTCGCCGTCCACCGGCACCGCCTCGCCGGCACGGACGACGAACACGTCGCCGGGAATCAGCGTCGCCACCGGCACGTCGATCAGTTCGACGCTGTTCTCGCTGCGGCGCTCGATGCGCGCCGTCTGCGGTTGCAGTTTCGCCAGCGCCTCGATGGCGGCGGAGGTTTTCGCCTTGGCCCGCGCTTCGAGAATCTTGCCCAGCAGCACCAGCGTGATGACCGTCGCCGAGGCCTCGAAATACACGTGCTGGTGATGCATATTCCATAACGTGACGACAAAGCTGTAGGCCCACGCCATGGTCGTGCCGAGCGCCACCAGCACGTCCATGTTGCCGGCGCCGCCGCGCAGGGCGTTGAAGCCGCCGACGTAGAAACGCCAGCCGATCCAGAACTGCACGGGAGTCGCCAGCAGCAATTGCAGCCAGCGCGGAATGACATCGGCGTGGGCTGCAGTGCCACCATTGGTGCCGAACATGAAGGCCATCTGCGCCAGCAACGGCAGGCTCAAGGCGGCGGCAATCCAGAAGCGCCACAGTTCGTCGCGATAGAGAGCGAACTTCTTCGCCTTCTCATCGGCACGCGTGTCGGCGGTGGAGACATCGGCGGTAAAGCCGGTCTTCACTATCGTCGCGATCAGGCGGTCGACGTCGACTTCAGCCGGCGCGTAACGCACGTGCGCCCGCTCGGCGGCGAAGTTGACCGCCGCCTCGACGCCGGGCAGCTTGTTGAGCTGCTTCTCGATGCGCGCCGCGCAGGCCGCGCAGGTCATGCCGCCCAACGCCAGTTCGACGGTGTCGCGACTGCTGTCAGCGGATTCCTGCGGCGCGTTCATGTGCTGTTCTTGCCCGAACATTAGGAAGTTCTAATTATGGGACGACGCGCCGTGCGCCGCAAGTTTCCCCACTACCCAAGTGGATTTGTTACCCCGACCTACGGGCGGCGAACAGCGGACGCAGCGACTCGAGCGAGTCCTCTACCGAAAAAGGAACCGCCTTGGCCAGTAGATCGAGCAAGACGACGGCATTGACTGCGGCATCCTCGGTGCCGGCGTCGCGCAGGCGTTGCGCCATGGCCACGTTGACCTCGTGCAAGGCCCGGTAGCGTTGCGTGAGCGCAGTCAGCGTCCAGTCCGGCGTGCCGCCATCTTTGCCGACGAGGTACTGTTCCAGCAGATAGGTCGACACGACGCGAAAAACGGTTTCCTCCTCTGTTGCCAGCGGCAGGTGGAACCAGGCCATCGGCGCCAGAAAAGCCGTGCGCGGGCAGCCGCTGGTGGCGGCGACCAGTCCGATGATGGAACTGGCCATGCGCTGCGCCGTGGTCTGCGCCACCAGCAGACGGTGTCCCCATTCGACTTCGACCTGCAATTCGTCGTGCGACAACAAGGGGCCGAGGATGGTCACAATCGGCGCCAGACGGGCCGCCAGCGGACACAGCGGACTGGTTCTCGCCCGCAACGGGCAAGTGGGGCACTGCCGGTATTCCAGCGCGGTCCACGGGCGGGATTCGGCGGCGGGTTCCCGGCAAACCATCGTGCCGGCGTCAATGGCGACTGTCAGTGCGCGCCGCGTGCCATCGGGCAGAGTGATGCGATAGTGGAAACGGCGCGGAGCTTCCATGTTCACGCGCGCCGCGGCGCCGCTCCGCCATCGCTCCAAAGGAAGCGCCTCCGGGGTGCGCAGACTTTCCTGCGGGTTTGTCTCGCGGATATTTCCGGCATTTCCGGGGCTTCCATGAATTTGCGTTGCAGGACGGCAGGCTCAAGCGCACCGCGCCAAGTATCCGGGGTGCGGCGCCTGGAGTCAAACAGGGGCATTGTCCAATGGCGCTTGAGCCTGAACCGGTAGCCGGCATCGATCACGCCTTGAATCTGGCGGTCGTCTCGGCCACGCGCTTGCCGAACAGCCTGGCCGTTTCCAGATCGCCAGGAAACATTTCGGCGGGACTGCTGTCCGACGGCGATTGCGCCATGGCCCCGCTGAAGGACCCGACGTAGTTGACATCGTTGCGCTGTGCCGCCTTGGCATTGCTCGGCATCAATCCGGTGCCGACCCAGATGCCGCTGTGCTGCATGGCCAGTGTGAACAGGTAGTGCAAGGTGGATAGCTTGTCGCCGTTCATGGTGGCGCTGTTGGTGAAGCCGGCGAACACCTTGTCCTTCCACTGCTGGCTGAACCACGGCTTGGACGAAGCATCGGCAAACTTCTTGAACTGCCAGCTCACGCTGCCCATGTAGGTCGGGCTGCCCATGATGATGGCATCGACCGCCAGCAGGCTTTCCCATCCGCCTTCAGGCAGATTGCCCTCGGCATCGATGGGGACAAGCAAGGCGCCGGCGCCTTCCGCGACAGCCTGGGCCATGCGTTCGGTGTGACCATAACCAGAGTGATAGACCACTGCTACTGTTGTCATTTTCATGCTCCTTGAATGTTTGCGGTTGGTAAAAAAGTTCAGGCGGCCAGATCGAACACCAGCACCTCGGCGTCGACGCCGTGGCTCAGTTCGATCCGGTTTTCGTTTTCCAGCAAGACGGCATCGCCGGCGTCGATGCGCTGGCCATTGACCTCCAGCGCACCGCGCACCAGATGCACATAGGCCTTGCGTGCCGGGTCCAGCGCCAGTTCTGCGCGCTCGGCGCCGTCGAACAGCCCGGCATGGAGCGCCGCATCGGCATGAAGAGTGACGGAACCCAGCGCGCCGTCGGGCGAAGCGACCAGACGCAAGGCGCCGCGCTTCTGTTCGGCCGGAACGGTCTTCTGCTCATAGCCGGGCGCAATGCCGGTCACCTTGGGTTCGATCCAGATTTGCAGGAAATGCGTGGTCTGGTCCTTGGCGTGATTGAACTCGCTGTGCGTCACGCCGGTGCCGGCGCTCATGCGCTGCACGTCGTCGGGCGGAATGCCCACCACGTTGCCCATGCTGTCCTGGTGGGCCAATTCGCCGGACAGCACGTAGCTGATGATCTCCATGTCGCGGTGGCTGTGCTTGCCGAAGCCGGTGCCCGGCGCAATGCGGTCTTCATTGATCACGCGCAGATTGCCCCAGCCCATGTGGGCCGGATCGTGGTAGCCGGCAAACGAGAACGAGTGGTAGCTTTTGAGCCAGCCATGGTCTGCGTAGCCTCGGTCTTGCGATTTGCGAAGGGTAAGCATGGTTGAACTCCTTGTTGATGACGATGAGGTGAATTGTAGGAAAGCTCCCTGGCCTTGAGAGCCAGCCGATTTGATGGCATCATTCAAATAAATTGAATTGACTGGAGCCTTATGAACACGCCGCGCGATGTCTTGACGCCCGATGCCCTGGCCATGCTGCAAACCATTGCCAGCAGCGGCAGCTTCGCCGCGGCGGCCCGCGCCAGCAACATGGTGCCCAGCGCCCTCACCTATCGCGTGCGGCAGATGGAAGACGCCCTGGACGTTCTGCTCTTCGACCGCAGTTCGCGCCAGGCCCGCCCAACCGAAGCCGGCGCCGAACTGCTGCGCGAAGGCGCGCGCCTGCTCGCCGACATCGACGCCGTGGCCAACCGCGTCAAGCGCGTGGCCACCGGCTGGGAATCGCAACTCACGATCGCGGTGGACAGCATCGTCAACCGGGCCACGGTGATGGAACTTTGCGAGAAGTTCTATTCCCTGAGCCCGCCGACGCGGCTCAAACTACGCGACGAAACCCTCTCCGGCACGCTGGAGGCGCTGACCTCGGGCCAGGCCGATCTGGCGCTCGGTGTGATGATGGGCGCGACCACCATGGCCGGCCTGCATCATGAATCGCTCGGCGCCGTGCAGTTTGTCTTTGCCATGGCGCCCCACCACCCGCTGGCGAAAATGCCCGAGCCGCTGAGCGACGAAGTCATCCGCCAGCACCGGGCAGTCGCGGTCGCCGATACCGTCACGAGCGGCAGCGGCCTCACCATCGGGCTGCTGGCGGGGCAGGACGTGTTCACCGTGTCGGACATGCCGGCCAAGCTGGACGGGCAGATCAGAGGCCTCGGCGTCGGCTTCCTGCCAGACTGCCTGGCGCGGCCCTACCTTGACTCCGGTCGCTTGGTGGCCCGGCGCGTGGAGCGATCCGAGCGGCAGATCCAGGTCAGCTACGCCTGGCGCAAAAGCGCCAAGCCCGACCAGGGTCGCGCGCTGCAATGGTGGCTGGCGCAACTGAAAAGCCTAGTCACGCGCGAGGCCCTGCTGGGCAGTCGTCGCTCGATCAGGTAAACATAACGCAAAGAGTGCGCTCCTTCAACTTCGCATGCTGCGTGCGGAAGGCAAGTTCGTGCTGGCGAAAACGAAGCGTGGCGACGGTCATGGCGGCGAGAGAGTTACCCAACAAAACAATAATTCATTGGGTAACCGTATCAGCATTGCCCGGGTCCGGATCGAACACCGCATCGATGTCGCGCGCCGAATGCAACACGCGAATGATGTCGATGCCATCGGGGAGCGGCCGACGAAGAATGCGCGCCTCCTATGACTTGGTCGCGCCTGGCTTGGCCTGGCGCTTTGCGCGCCCCTCGCGCTTGACGCTCTCGGCATCCCAGGCCGTTGCCGGACCGCTATCCAGACCGGCACGGACATCCTGGCGCAATTGCGCCAGCTTTGCCGCGCGCAGATGGTCCTGTTCATCCATGAGGCGCAATGCCTCGCGCACCACCTCGCTGGCCGACGTGTAAAGCCCCGAGATAACCTTTTGCCGCACCATTTCTTCAAGATGCGGAGTGAGATTGACGTTCATGCCCATGTTCGATTCCTCGCTGTACCGGTCGCCTGACGGCGACCATTGGCGACAATCCGATCAGATATTGTCAAAGATTGACATAAGCGCCCCATGCTGTACGCCGTCAGTAATCGAAGGAAGAACCACAGCCCGCACCAGCCATGGCACTTGGAGCCTTGATTCGCAGCAAGACTGCTTGTGACATCAAAGAGTCGGCGCTGGCGGCACGGCGACTCGATGTGTCCAATACGCAAATCATGCTGACCCCAAATCAGTTTCTGAACCTTATTCATTAGACATCGCTACCCTCCGACTCACGAGCTGCTGCTGCTTGATACTCGGCCAACTTGCGGCGATAGATGACTGCGCGCTCGGAGGGGTCCTTTGGAGGAATGAATTTGAAGAGGGTATGTTCGTAGTGCGGGTCTAGGCCATTGTGGCATGTGTGACACAGCGTGATTAGGTTCCGCTCCTCGGTCACTCCTCCCGCCGCCCACGGACGCACATGATGGACGTGAAGTTCGAGATCGCCATAGTCTTTCGGGCTTCTTCCGCAAATTCGGCATTTGAAGTCGTCGCGTTTGATGATGCTCATTCGAAGCTTAGGTGCTGGCGCCCTTTGCATGGCTGAGTCGGACAACACTTTTGGGTGAACGTAACCCCACTCACCCTCGTGGACGGAAACAAATGGCGCAAGCCACTCCGGCACAACCGCCTCAGCCAGTTGCATTTCGACAGCAGCATGCCCCCCATAGGCAAAGAACAAAGCGAAATCGCTAGGTGTGCTTACCACCATTCCTGGCTCATCCATTAGTTTCCAGGCGGCAAGCATCCTATCCGGGTAAACGAGGGATGCCTGTCTAATCTCACGTCGGGGATTGTCATCTGTATCACCTACCCACCCGGTAAAACAGGTGAACTGAGGTTTGCCGTTATCCCCAAGAAGAATGGTGAGCGCGTAGTAGTTCTTCGTGTCGTCGGGGACGGCATCTAGGAGTGACTGAACTCGTTCCAGTAGCGACACCATATGCGATGTCTTTAAGTGTGGCACCTAATCGACGGGAAGCTTTCCGTCATGACGGAAAGCAAACCATCAAATAGGCGGAAAAGACGATTGGCGTGAATTCCGTAACCCAATAGAAGTCAGCGTCGCATTCATTTCTCATAAGAGTCTCCCGACCTCGAACTCCGCATCACTCGCGGCGCAGCGGACCCGTCCCATTCGCCGCACCGCCAGCGCCGACTTTCATGCGCGACAAAAAACACCCTGCCAGAAAATTCAATTCGAGCTTGCCCCCCAAGGCACGGCCTTATCGCGCAGCGTCCGCTGCAACGGGTTGGGCGCTTCTTCGCCGCTTGGGCGCGGCGGGAACGAGTTCGATCTTGAGCGTGCAACCAACAGCGGCGGCGTATCTCTTTAGCGACGCCACCGACGGCGCATGCTTTCCAGCCGCTTCCAGCCGAGAGATGGCGCTCTTCGTGGTGCCCATGCGGACCGCTACCGCCTCCTGAGTGAGGCCGGCGCGGGTACGAGCGGCCAGCATTTCATGGGCGAGGGCGTACTCGACCTCAAGCGCGTCATACGCTTCGCTAAAGCCCTGGCGCTTCGACGCCTTTTCGAGAAACGCCTTGTGGTCATGGCGCACCGCCTGGAATTTCAGATCAGCCATTTTGAATCTCCTTCAATCGCTTCCGAGCGAGCTTGACTTCGTGGTCTGGCGTTTGCCGCGACTTCTTGATAAAGGCGTGGAGCACTATTACGCGTCGCCCGACGAGGAAGCAGTAGAACGCCCGACCAATACCCGAGCGACCGCGAGGCCGTAACTCAAACAGTCCATCGCCGAAAGCTCGCGAATACGGCAGCTTCAGATTGGGGCCATTCTCCATGAGCAATTCGACGATTCGCGCGTAATCCGCAAGGACATCGACGGGCCAGGATTCGATCTCGGCCAGCACTCGCCCATGGAAGTACTCAACAGAAAATGCCATAAGTGAAGGTTAGCAATAATGCGAACTTGCGTCAATGCGGGACAAGCCGCCCGAGGTGCCCATCGTTAATCGTGTGTGGGAACGGAACGGCCCGCGCCGCGAAATTCAGGCGGCGGCGTGTTGCCCTGGCTCAACCGAGAGCTTCATGCCAACGGCCTTTAACACCGCCAGAAGAGTTTTCAGCGTTGGATTGCCCTTGGCCGACAAGGTGCGATACAGCGATTCCCTGCTGATGCCGGCTTCGGTCGCCACCGCTCCCAGTCCACCGTAAGCTTCCGCCACGGTTCGCAGCGCAAGGAGGCCTGCGGCGCGGTTGTCCGGATCATCCAGCGATTCCATTGCCGCCTTGAGGTATTCGACCGCCAGTTCACGGTCTGCCCGAAGCTCGGCTACCTCGCGCTCATGATGAGAAACCGCTGCGGCCACTTTTCTGCTCATGCTTGCCTCCGTTTCCAATCGGCCCAGTAATCCTTGGCCGTCTTGATATCCGTCGCCTGTGTCTTCTTCGATCCGCCAAACAACAGAATGACAATCGACTGGCCGTGCCGCCCCAAATAGACCCGATACCCGGCGCCGAGATGTTCCCGCAGTTCCAGAACACCATCACCCACCGACTCGCAATCGCCAAAATTCCCGGCTTCAATCCGTTTGAGTCGAATCCGAACCTTGGCTTGCGCTTGCTTGTCGCGCAGTGATTGAAGCCACTCGGTGACCGGCTCCCGACCGCTTGCGGTTTGGTATCGGAATACTTCAATCATGGATGAAGTGTAGCTTACAAGCTACACCAGTGCAAGCGCTGCGCACTCCCGGTTAAGCCAAAGGCGCCGTCCCGCCAGCGCCGACTTTTCAGCCGTGGCAGACGACGCCCTGCCAGAGATGGCCGCCCAGTGTCGCGGCATTGACCAGGCCCCAGACACCGAAGGCCAGCACGATCAAGCCGGAACCGAGCCGCAGCGCGCGGCCCTGGATGACGCTGCGGAAGCGCGCCAGCAGCAGCCCGGCGAGCATCAGGTTGGGCAGGGTGCCGAGGCCGAAGGCCAGCAGCGTCGCTGCGCCGCGCATGGCGCTGCCGCTGAGCAGGGCCATCGCCAGCACGCTATATACCAGCCCGCAGGGCAGCCAGCCCCACAGCATGCCAAGCGGGAATGCCTGGGCGACGCCGCGCACCGGCAGAAAGCGCCTTGTCGCCGGTTGCACCCGTCGCCACAGCGATTGCCCGGCGCGCTCGACAAAGGCCAGGGTCTGCGTCACGCCGATGAGATAGAGGCCGAGCGCGACCATCATCAGGTTGGCGGCGAGATACAGGATCATCTGCACCGGCAGCCAGTTGTTGAGCAGCAGCCCGAGGCTACCGAGCCCGCCGATCAAGGCGCCGGCAATGACATAGCTGGCGATGCGGCCGAGGTTATAGGCGAGATGGAGCGTCCACGCCGGAGCGGCGCGTACCTCGGCGCCGGGCATTTGCAGGCTCAGCGCCGAAACGATGCCGCCACACATGCCGGCGCAATGCACGCCGCCGAGCAGACCGATCAGGAAAACCGCCAGAAAGCCGCTGTCAGGCACCGCGGCTGGTCAAATGACCTTGGAATAGCGGACGCGTTCGCGGTCGGTGCGCAGATAGCGGTCGAAGACCATGGCGATGCCGCGCACCAGCAGCCGGCCGCGCGGCAGGACGCTGATCCACTGCTCGTCGATGGAGAGCAGGCCGCCCTTCTCCATCTCGCGCAGATCGGCCAGTTCGTCGGCGAAATACGACTTGAAGTCGATCAGGTGGGCGATTTCGATGGACTCGATGGAAAGCTCGAAGTGGCACATCAGCGCCTGGATGATGCTGCGCCGCAAGAGGTCGTCGGCGTTCAGTTCGATGCCGCGGAATATCGGCAGCACCCCCTGGTCGAGGCTGTCGTAATACTCATCGAGGGTACGCACGTTCTGGCAGTAGCTGGGGCCGACCTTGCTGATGGCGGACACGCCGAAGGCCATCAGGTCGGCTTCGGCATGCGTCGAATAACCCTGAAAATTGCGGTGCAGGCGACCCTGGCGCTGCGCCACGGCAAGTTCGTCGTCCGGCTTGGCGAAGTGGTCCATGCCGATGAAGACATAGCCCGCTTCCGTCAAGCGATGGATCGCCGTTTGCAGGATTTGCAGGCGCGTGTCGGGCGACGGCAGATCGGATTCATGGATGCGCCGCTGCGGCTTGGCCAGGCTGGGCAGGTGGGCATAGTTGTAAATCGACAGACGGTCGGGATCAAGCTTGATAACCTCGTCCAGCGTATGGTTGAAGCTGATGACGTTCTGCTTCGGCAGGCCGTAAATCAGGTCGACCGAGAGACCCTTGAAGCCGAACTCGCGCGCCGAATCAATGACCAGTTTGGTTTCGTCAAGGCTCTGCACGCGATTCACCGCGACCTGCACTTCGGGCGAAAAATCCTGCACGCCGACGCTCATGCGGTTGAAACCCAGTTCGGCGAGCAGCTTCACCGTCTCGCGATCCACCTTGCGCGGATCGACCTCAATCGAGTACTCGCCGCCGGGCAGCAGACGGAAATGCTTGCGGATGATATCCATCAGCCGCTGCATCTCGTCGTGCGCGAGGAAGGTCGGCGTGCCGCCGCCAAAGTGCAACTGGACCACGTCGCGAGCGCCGTCCAGGGCCGCTTCCTGCATGGCGATTTCCTTGCCCAAGTACTTGATGTACTTGGCAGAACGGCCATGATCCTTGGTGATGATCTTGTTGCAGGCGCAGTAGTAGCAGATGGTATTGCAGAAGGGGATGTGGACGTATAATGATAGCGGTCGTCCTATCCCGCCTACCGTCCTTTGCCCGAGCCAGCGCGTGTAGTCATCAGCGCCAAACGCCTCGACGAAGCGATCAGCGGTTGGATAGGAGGTGTATCTCGGGCCGTTTACATCGAAGCGACGAATGACCTGCGGGTCGAAAATTAGTTCTTGATAATCCATTGGCGGAAGGGTTGGGAAGGCAGCAAGAGCGGCACATTTGCACGAGTGCGAAGAATGCCGCAATCACCCGGAAAGCGGGTTGACACAGATCAAAAGGGTACCCATCGCCGGGTAATTCAAGCAGCGTGCATGCAAACGTCAAGCAAAACGTAGTTCCACTCATTACCCCAGGGTTCAAGGTCGCCTGTTCGCAGTGCAACCTGCGCGAGTTGTGTCTGCCGTTCGGCCTTTCCGATAGCGACATGGACCGTCTCGACAACCTGATCGGCTGCGGCCGCAAGTTGAAACGCGGCCAGCATCTATATCGGGCCGGCGCCCCCTTCGAATTCATATACGCCGTCAAGAGCGGGTTTTTCAAGACCGACGTGCTGACCGAAGACGGTCGCGATCAGGTCACCGGTTTCCAGATGGCCGGCGAGATTCTCGGCATGGACGGCATCAGCACCGAGATTCATACCTGCAACGCGGTGGCGCTGGAAGACAGCGAAGTGTGCCTGATCCCATTCACCGAACTGGAAATGCTTTCCAGCGAGATTCGCACCCTGCAACACCACTTGCACAAGGTCATGAGCCGCGAGATCGTGCGCGACCACGGCGTCATGATGCTGCTCGGCACGATGCGCGCGGAGGAGCGCCTGGCGGCCTTTCTGCTGAATCTTTCGCAGCGCTTCACCGCGCGCGGCTATTCGCCGACCGAGTTTCATCTGCGCATGACGCGCGAGGAGATCGGCTCCTATCTCGGCCTCAAGCTTGAAACCGTAAGCCGCGCCTTCTCGCGCTTTCAAGACGACGGCCTGATTTCCGTGCAGCAAAAGCACATACGTATCATGGATATTCTCCGGATCAAGGCCCTGCTGGCTCCGCCCGACGGTCGCATCGGCTAGCTCAGCGCGGCAAGAAAACCCATCGGCTGGCGAGTCAACGCCACCGAAACGATCCAGCCGAATACCGCCAGCGCCGCCAACCAGCAGACGATGCGCGTCCGCCGCGTACTACCTGCCCGCAGCGCCAGGGAACCCAGAATGATGTACACGACCAGGCCCGACACTTTCGCCGTGACCCAGTCGACCACAAACGGAAGCTGGCCCGACATCACCGCCAGAGACAAGGCCGCAGCCAGCAGGACGGTGTCGTTGAGGTGGGGCAGCACTCCCATCCAGCGCTCCTTCATCAAAGGCGAGGAGCGAATCGCCAGGGCGCCGCGCAGGAAGAATCCGGTGACGCTCAAGACCACGCTGGCCACATGCACGTATTTGATCAGGATATACGTCGACATCATGACAGCCGCCGCCCGCGCGATACATGGTAAGGTTCAGTCGACGAACCCGGAGTATCCCCATGGCCGAGACCACGCACGAAACCAAGCTCGATATTTCCCAGATACTTTCGCACCTGCCGCTGTTCCAGCAACTTGCTCCGGCGCAGCTTGCCGCGCTGGAAACGGCGTGTCGCCAGCGCCGACTTTCCAAGGGCGAAATGCTGTTCCAGAAGGGCGACCCGGCGAAGGGATTTTTCGTCATTGTCTTCGGTCAGATCAAGCTGGCTTTCCCGTCCGCGCAAGGCAACGAAAAAGTCGTGGAAATCCTGGGGCCGAACATGAGCTTTGCCGAGGCGGTCATGTTCATGGATCGCCCCTATCCGGTGTTTGCCGAGGCCCTTGCCGACAGTCTGCTGCTGCACATCGGCAGCGCCGCCGTGTTCGAGCTTCTCGAACGCGACCCGACCTTCGCCCGGCGCATGCTGGCGGGACTCTCGATGCGACTGCATTCCCTGGTGCAGGACGTCGAGAGCTATTCCTTGCGCTCCTCGGCACAGCGCGTGGTCGGCTACCTGTTGCAGCACTGTTCGCAAACCGAATCCGGGGACTCGTTCGACATATTGCTGCCGACCTCGAAACAGGTAATCGCCTCGCGCCTGAATCTGACGCCGGAGACGCTCTCGCGAATTTTTCACGATCTTTCGGTCAACGGCCTGATTGGCATCAGCGGCAAAAAAATCACCATCAACAATGTAAAGCGGCTGCGCGAATTTGATCTTTGAAGGTCCGGTAGCGCCTGACCGCCCCCACCAGATTCCAGCCCAGCCAGGCGCATGAGACGGCAAAGGCCGTGCCGGCCAGCCGCGTCAGCCCAGGTTGCCAAACGGCGGCCAGCAACAGCACGACGGCCAGCACATGCAGGCGCAACTGCCCCGTCATGGCGTCGGCCGGAATCATCCTGTTCATGTTGGGCATGGCGGACAAGGGTGGGTTCAGCAGTTGCAGATGCAGCCAGTTGAGGAAGGGCATGATCTTGTACATCATGCCGCTGATGGCCGAAACGAAGACTCCGGCGAAGGCCAGCACGCCCAGCCAGACCGCGAATCGCGGATCGGCGCCCAAATCCGGAAAAAGAAGAAATACCGCGCCCGAGACGACGAAGGCCAGCATGGACAACATCGCAACGCGAAAGTACAGCGATGTCGCGTCATGGATTTTTCTGCGGCGGGTGTACTGAAGCCACAGGGTGCTTGCGGCATACGCCGACAGCATCGACAGCAAGCAAAGCGCAATCAGCGGCAACCAGCGGACAGGATCGATAAAAATCTGCGCCGACCAGGCCAGCAGCATGAGCAGCATCAGCGGCGCGAACCAGCGGGTAAGCCACGGCGGATAGGGCCGCGTCAACTGGAACATCGGCACGACCTGGTAGGACACGCCCGCCAGCAGCATCAGCCCCCAGCCGCCGAGGCCCCACGCCAGATGAACGTCGGTCAGTTCGAGTATGGGCACCGAGAACCCGCGCGCCAAAGCCTCCGCCAGCAGCGAGCCGAGCAGCACGGTGATGGCCAGTCCGCCAATCGCCAGGCGCAGCGCCCACAAGGACATGCTGGTCGCCGGTGTCCGCCACAGCGCCAGTGCAACCACCACCACGAAGCCACCCAGCGCCAGCAAGAACAATGGAACCGCAACCGTAAACATTCCCGGACGGCTGAACAACAATCCGCCGACAAGCAACAGCGTTGCCAACAGGAGCAAGGGTTGCACGATATTGGCGACCAGCTTCGGGCGCCAGACATTGGCGCCCACCGCCACGGGTATGAATTGCAACAGCGCCCCGCACATGGCCTGGAGCATGAAGCCGACAGCGATCAGGTGGGTCAGCGCCAATGCCTCCGGCGTCCAGCGCGACGCCAGGGCATCGCCGCCCGACCATGCCAACAGAATCCCGGCCATCACGCCGAACCACGGCGCCACCAGAAAAAATCGGTAAGGCACCGATATGGGCGGCGCTTGATCGAAGGAGAGATGGGGATGCATCCAATCGGCGGCGGTCAGCCGGGCTTCTTGCGAATCCGGATTTCGCGCGTGCCATCGGCGCGAACGTCTTCGTTCCAGGCGTAGCCGTTATTGCGCAGGATGCTGAACAGCGGATGCGGCTGGCAATACAGCAGTAGCAGCAGTTCGTCGCCCTCGGCCAGCGTGTCCAGCGCCTCCAGAGTCAGCACCATCGGCTCCGGCGGTTCCCGCCCGCGCCCATCGATCAGCGTGGTCATGACGGGCTTAATCTCTCAATCAGGGAAGCGCCAACAGGCGACGCACCCAAGGCGTTATCGCACATCGGATACAGGATGTTTTCCTCCTTCAGGTTGTGCTGCTGCATGAGAATGAGCAGGGTCCCGGCGGCGCCGCCAAAAGTATCGCTGTCGCGGGAAGCCAGAGCTCCTTGCATCTGCGCCAGCAGACCGCGCATCTGGCGATGCTCGCCGCGCATGACCTCGGTCGGCCCGGATCTCATTCCGGTCGCCGTCTCAAAGGCGGGGAACAAAAGCTCCTCTTCGCTGGTGAAATGAGTTTCAAGCTGGTTCTGCAATAGCGCAAAGGCCTTCTCACCGGCGGCCCAGTCGCCGTTGGCGCATGATTCCTCGGCGCTGGCGAATAGCTCGTCGCAATGTTTGTGGTGCTGAATCAGCGGGGTGGTAATCGACATGGTGACAACTCCTATGAACAGGGGTCGATTCTCCGCGACCCCCTGTCGCGACGCCTTGACCGCTGTCAAGCGCGCGCGTAAATCAGGTCTCAAGCACGTAGGCGCCGGGCGCATCGGCCAGCGCTGGAAACTTCCGCGTCGCCACGGCAGGCGCCGCCACCTGTTTTCCCGACTGCGGCTTGAGCCATGCCATCCAGTCTTCCCACCAGCTGCCGCGATGAAGTTCCGCCCGTTCGCGCCAGTCATCCGGCGTATCGTGTCTCTCGGCAGCGCCGACGCGATACTCGCGCTTGGGCGGATTCACCACCGGATTGACGATACCCAGGATATGGCCCGAACTCGACAGCACGTAGCGTCGCGAGCCGGCGACAAAGTTGTTGATGCGGAAGGTCTGCCGCCACGGCGCAATGTGGTCGTCCTCGGCCGACACCGCGTAGAGCGGCTGGGAAATCCGCCCGAGATCGATGTCCTCGCCGGCCAGGTGCAGCGCGTCCTTCTTGATCAACAGATTGCCGAGATAGAAGTTGCGCAGGTACCAGCTATGCATCGCCGCCGGCATTCGGGTCGAATCCATGTTCCAGAACAGGACATCGAAAGGCGGCGGCGTTTCGCCAAACAGGTAGCCGCGCACCACGTAATGCCAAATGAGACTATTCGAACGCAACAGGCGAAATGCCGATGCCATCTCCTTGCCGTCCAGATAACCTTTTTTGGCCATCGACTTTTCCAGCCACTTGATGCTGTTCTCGTCGAGAAACACTTCGATGTCGCCCGGCTTGTGGTAATCCACCAACGTAGCGAGCAGCGTAACGGACTCGATGGGCACATTCTTCTTCTCGTAGCGAGCGTTGGCCCAGGCCATCCAGGTCGCCAGCGCGGCGCCGCCAATGCAGTAGCCGACCGCATGCACCCTGGGCGAACCGGAGATGCCGCATGCCGTTTCGATGATCCGACCGATGCCTTCCGTCAGATAGTCGTCGAATTCAACGTCACGCAGCTCCACTCCCGGATTCTTCCAACTGGTGATATAGACGTCGAAGCCCTGATCGACCAGAAACTTCACCAAGCTTTTCCGGGCATTGAGATCGAGGACGTAGAACTTGTTGATCCACGGCGTAACGATGACGATGGGCGTCTCAAAGACCTTTGCCTGGGTCGGCGTGTAGTGCAAAACCTCAAGCAGGCGATTGCGATACACCACCTTGCCGGGCGTCGTAGCCAGATCTTTGCCGACGACGAAATCGGTCGGACGTGCCATCTGCACATCGCCCGCCTGAAAGTCCGCCACGAAATTGTTGAAACCATTGAGCAAACTCTCGCCGCGAGTTTCCATCGCCTTCTGCATGGCCGCCGGATTGGTCAGCAAAAAGTTGGTCGGCGCCACGGCGTTGAGCCACTTGCGCCACCAGAAGGCGGCGCGACGCCGATCGCGGTTTGACAATCCCGGCGTGTCGTAGAGCATGTCCTGCACCTGGTGGGTCATCATCAGGTACCACTCCTTGACGATGTCCCAGCTCGCAGACTCGCTCCATACCGGGTTGGAAAAACGCGTGTCGTCCGGATTCGGCGATACGACATCCTTGCTCTGCATGCCCAGCGCGCGGCGCCAGGAATGGGCCTGCAACTCCCACAGCTTTGTCGAGAAATCAGTCAACGCCTCGGACATCTCTTGCGGATGAGACAACCAGGCCAGTTGCGCGTGTATCAAGGGAGTCGCCATGCCGATCGGATCAAGCCGGGCCTCGACCGCCTGGTTCACTGCGCGCCACGCGGCTTGGGGAATGGCCGGTGGTTTTGGCTGTTTGGTCGTACTCAACGCAGTTTTCTCCGCTTTACAGGGGGTAGCGCATAATGTTGCAGCTTCACGATGCCATTGCGCCCGATGCCGGTCGGGTATGGTTCAGGCCGCGATTGATCTTGATCAACGTTGCGGTTCTCTAGTGCGTTAGGCTGGAATACTTACTTGGAGGGCCAGATTCCATGTTCAAACACATACTCGTTCCAACCGACGGATCGCAGCTTTCGTCCGAGACGGCAAAACGCGCGGTCGCCTTTGCCAGGGAAACCGGGGCAAAGGTGACATTTTTCTTCGCCAAACCTGATTACCCGGTCGCCTTTTATGGCGAAGGCGCGCTGATTGACCCCACCACACCTGAAAAGTTCGCGGAAATGGCGGAACAGCAGGCCAAGGAAATTCTCGCCGCCCACGAAACAGCAGCCAAGGCTGCGGGCGTAGTCTTCGCCACCGCGAGTTCCATCAGCGACATTCCCCATGAGGCGATTATCGCCGCGGCCGAACAGGCCGGCGCGGATCTGATCTTCATGGCGTCGCATGGCCGGCGCGGCATCAGCGGCTTCTTGCTCGGTTCCGAGACGCAAAAGGTTTTAACGCACTCGAAGATACCGGTACTGGTTTACCGCTGACCCCGCGTTGCCGGCGCACGTCCGGGTGGATACCGTCCCTTCGGGACATAAAGCGCAATTCCCGGCGCGCAAAGCACGCGCCGAGTCCGAAAGAAAGCGCCCTACTTCGCGTTACGGGCGTCTTCTTCCATGTGTTTCCTGGCATAGCCGTAAATATAGGCGCCCATGACGACCACAAAACCTATCGTAAACAGGCTGAGCAGGCCGATGTCGCTACCGATCAACAGTTTCCAAGCTTCCATGATATTGACTCCTGGTGGTTGATAAGATCAATTGCGGATGTCCGCGGGTGCGGGAACTTTTTCCTGCGCCGACGGACTGCCAATGAGAGTCTCGCCATTGGCCGGCAGTATCACATTCCCCAGCAGGCGCCAGGTCTTGCGCTCGTCTTCGAGCATCACCAGCCAATGTCCTGCGGCCGGCAGGCGTACCTCGCCGGAATAGAGATCGCCGTTCCTCACCAGCACACGCGACTGATCCAGTCCGGCGCGGGTTGGATGCGAAATAGTCAAGGCCAGCGTCGGCGGCATCACGAAGTTCCTGTCGCTCGCCTGCATGCGCACCGACAGATGGTCGCTGGAAATCCGCACACCGGCGACCAGTCCCATTTTGGTTGCCTGTTCACTGCGGGCGATGGTCTGGTTGGCGGAAAGGCCCTTCCGGTAATAGTCATCCGTAACCAGCCCATCGTTGGTCTTCACTGCAAGCCACGCCGTATAAAACGCGGCGATCACGACAATGAACGGCCCTGCCGCCAGAATCCACGGCCAGCGTTCGCGGTACCAGGGACCTGCGTCAGCGGTATGCATGTTTTTCCCCTTCATGGTTGCAAGAAGGTGGCCTTTTCGTGTATCGCCACCTTTTCGTCGGCGAAAGACTTCACGTCAAAGAAAATCTGATTCGATCCCTTCTTGCCCGACTCGGGAGGAACGCGCACCTGCAAGGTGACCGTCCTGTCCGCTGCGGCCGGCACTTCAACGATGCGCTCGCCGATCAGGTCTATTCCGGGCAGGCCGGTTACGCTGATCGCATAGCGGTGCGGCGTTTCGGAGACGTTGATGACGTGCAGTCGATATACGTTCTCGATCAATCCACCCTCGACTTCGCGCGCCAGCGTTGCCCGGTCACGAATCACATCCACGCGCAAACTGGCCTTGGTCGCGATGCCCCAGACAAAGGCGACGATGATCGCGCCGAGAATCGCCGAATAAATAATCACCCGCGGTCGAATGATGTGGCCGATGATTTCCTTCCAGCCCCAGCGAGCCTCTATCGCATGCTCGGTGGAGTAACGGATCAAGCCTTTCGGGTAATCCATTTTCTCCATGACCTGATCGCAGGCATCGATGCACGCGGCGCAGCCGATGCATTCGTACTGCAAGCCGTCGCGAATGTCGATACCCGTCGGGCATACCTGGACGCAGATATCGCAGTCGACACAGTCGCCCCTGGCAATCGACTTCGGATCGACGCCCTTTTTGCGTGCGCCGCGCGGCTCGCCGCGTTCGGTATCGTAGGTGATGGTCAGTGTATCGGGGTCGAACATCACGCCCTGAAAGCGGGCGTAAGGACACATGTGTTTGCACACCTGCTCGCGCATGTGGCCGGCAAACAGGTAGGTCAGCGAGCCGTAAAAAAACAACCAGAAAGTCTCCCATGGCCCCAGCGAGAAGTTCCACACCGAGCCCCACAGGGTTTTTATCGGCGAGAAATAGCCAACAAAGGTAAACCCCGTCCACAGCGCCAGCAACACCCAGGAACCGTGCTTTGCGCCGCGCAACCACAGTTTGTGTGCGCTCATGGGCGCGCCATCGAGCTTGATGCGCGCATTACGATCACCCTCGATCTTCTGTTCGATCCAGGTGAAGATTTCCGTATACACCGTCTGCGGGCAGGCGTAGCCACACCACAACCGCCCACCCACCGCCGTAAACAGGAACAGCGAATACGCCGAGATGATCAGCAGGACGGAAAGAAATATCACGTCCTGCGGCCAAAACACCAAGCCGAAGATGTAAAACTTGCGCTCGACCAGATCGAACAGCACCGCTTGCCGCCCGTTCCAGGGCAACCAGCACAAACCGTAAAACACCAACTGGGTGAACCAGACCAGTGCCCAGCGCCAGGTGGCGAAGATGCCGCTGACCGCACGCGGATGCACTTTCAGGTGAACTTCGTAAAGGCTCTCCTCGACGAAGTGGGGCTTGCTTTCCTGCAACGGCTTGGGCGCGGTCGATGTCATGATTATCGTATTACGATATTCTAATAAACCTTGGCAAAAATTCCCCGGCGCCACAAACCGTGGAGCCGGGGAAATCAAGCTAACAGTTTACTTCTTTTCCGCAGGCGCTGCTTCGACAGGAGCAACTGGCGCCGCCTCGGCAGGTGCAGCCGGGGCCGCTGCGGGAGCTTCCTTGACGCCGCCACCCAGACCGTAAACATAAGCAGTCAGCAAGTGCACCTTGCCTTCGCCGAGGAACTCGCCCCATGCAGGCATGCGATTGACGCGACCGTGGGTGATGCCATTGATGATCTCGACTTCGGCACTGCCATAGAGCCAGACCTTATCCGTCAGATTCGGTGCCAGAGCGAGGATACCCTTGCCTTCCGGTCCGTGACAGGCGCCGCCAGACGGAACAAACAACTCCTTGCCGCGCTGGGCGCGAATGGAATCGGATGCAAGACCGGACAGGGAACGCACATAGGAGGCAAGATCCTTGATCTGCTCGGCCGTCAGATCGGGCTTGAGGCCCTTGGCCGGCATCATGGCGTCACGTCCCTTGGTGATCGACTCCTTGATCTGCTCCGGCGTGCCGCCAAACAGCCAGTCGTTGTCCGTCAGGTTGGGGAAAGCCTTACTGCCCTTGGCATCCGAACCATGACACTGCGCACAGTAGGTCAGGAACAGGTGCTGGCCCATTTCCCTCGCTTCGTTGTTGGTCGCCAGCACACGGATATCCTGGCCCTGGAACTTCTTGAAGATCGGCCCGTACTGCTCGTCGGCCTTCTTCATCTCGCCGCCATACTGACCAGCGGAAGACCAGTTCCACTTGCCCTGATAGCTGCCCAGACCGGGATACATCGCCAGATAGAACAGGGAGAAGACGATGGTGATGTAGAACATCCAGCGCCACCAGTTGGGCAACGGGTTGCTGTACTCCTCCAGGGTTTCGTCCCAGACATGGCCGGTGGTCTGACCCGTCGCATTCGTGGCAGTCCCCTGAAGCCAGAGGAAGACGCCACAACCGATGATACTGACGAGCGCAATGCCCGCCACATAAATGTTCCAGAAGCCGCTGACAAAATCACTCATGATGATTTCCTTTCTTGATTCCGCGAAACCTGCGCCGTTCCTGACATACCCGGCATTCCCAGCGGGACGTCATCCTCGAGCGGCAGCATGGCCGCCTCTTCGTAGGCTTGTTTGCGCCGGTCTGAGTAGGCCCACCATACGATGCCGGCGAACATCACCACCACCAGCACCGTGAACAGGGAGCGCAGATCGTTGATATCCACCCGACTACCTCGCTTGCTTGAGCGCGGTGCCCATGCCCTGCAGGTAGGCAACCAGCGCTTCGAGTTCGGTCTTGCCCTCGATAGCCTTCTTCGCACCGGCGATTTCGGCATCGGTATAGGGCACGCCTACTGCGCGCAACGCTGACATCTTGGCATCGATGACGCCGTCCTTGAGCGGACGAGCCAGCCAGTAATAGGCGGGCATGTTCGACTCCGGCACCACGTCACGCGGGTTCAACAGGTGCGTCTTGTGCCACTGATCCGAATAGCGACCACCAACACGCGCCAGATCCGGACCAGTGCGCTTGGAGCCCCACTGGAACGGATGGTCATAGACGAACTCGCCGGCCACGGAGTAGTGGCCATAGCGTTCGGTCTCGGCGCGGAACGGACGGATCATCTGCGAGTGGCAGTTGTAGCAGCCTTCGCGGAGGTAGATGTCGCGCCCGGCGAGGCGCAACGCGTCGTAGGGCTTGACCAGCTCATTGGTCGGCGTAGTGGTCGACTTCTGGAAGAACAGCGGAACGATCTCGACGAGTCCGCCGAAGCTGATCAGCAGAACGGTCAAACCGATCAGCCAGGCTACGTTCTTTTCAATATGCTCATGCGTCAACATGATTTATGGCTCCTTAATCTGTGCAATCAGGCCGCGTGGGCCGCTGCGGGTGCGAGTACCGGCGCATCATTGACAGCCTTGCCGCCCGCCATGGTCGCGAACATGTTGTAGACCATGATGAGCATGCCGCCGAGGAACAGCACTCCACCCAGCAGGCGAATGGTCCAGAACGGATAGGTCGCCTTGACCGACTCGACGAAGGAGTAGGTCAACGTGCCGTCCACGTTGGTGGCGCGCCACATCAGGCCCTGCATCACACCGGCAATCCACATCGAAGCGATGTAGAGCACGATGCCGATGGTGGCGACCCAGAAATGCACCTCCATCAGCTTCTTCGAGGCCATTTCCTCTTTGCCGAACAGACGCGGCAGCATGTAGTAGGTGCAGCCGATGGCAATCATCGCCACCCAGCCCAGCGCGCCCGAATGCACGTGGCCGACGGTCCAGTCAGTGTAGTGCGACAGCGCGTTCACCGTCTTGACCGACATCATCGGGCCTTCGAAGGTCGACATGCCGTAGAAGGACAGCGAAGTGATCATGAACTTCAGGATCGGGTCGTCGCGCAGTTTGTGCCACGCGCCAGACAGGGTCATGATGCCGTTGATCATGCCGCCCCAGGAAGGCGCCAGCAGAATCAGCGAGAACAGCATGCCAAGGGACTGGGTCCAGTCCGGCAATGCCGTGTAGTGCAAGTGGTGCGGACCCGCCCACATGTAGGTAAAGACCAGGGCCCAGAAGTGCACCACCGACAGGCGGTAGGAGTAGATCGGGCGACCGGCCTGTTTCGGCACGAAGTAGTACATCATGCCGAGGAAGCCGGCGGTGAGGAAGAAGCCCACCGCGTTGTGGCCGTACCACCACTCGACCATCGCATCCTGCACGCCGGCGTAGGCCGAGTAGGACTTGGGGGTCAGGATGCCGGAAGCCAGCACGGGAATCTCAGCGCTATTAACCAGGTGCAACACGGCGATGGTCAGGATCATGCCGGCGAAGAACCAGTTCGACACGTAGATGTGCGGCGTCTTGCGTTTCATCAGGGTGCCGAAGAAGACCACGGCGTAGGAAACCCAGACCACGGTAATCAGGATGTCGATCGGCCACTCAAGCTCGGCGTACTCCTTGCCGGTGGTAAGACCCAGCGGAAGCGAGAGCGCGGCCAGCAGAATAATCAGTTGCCAGCCCCAGAAGGTGAAAGCCGCCAACCCCGGTGCGAACAGCGGTGTATGGCAGGTACGCTGCACCGAGTAGTAGGAAGTCGCGAAAAGCGAACAGCCGCCGAACGCAAAAATGACCGCATTGGTGTGCAGCGGACGCAGCCGACCGTAGCTCAGAAACTCAACCACGTTCAACTCCGGCCAGACCAGTTGGGCGGCGATGATGACGCCGACCAGCATGCCCACGATGCCCCAGATTACGGTCATCACAGCGAACTGGCGCACGACTTTGTAGTTGTAAGTCGCTTGCGATTGCATGATGGATTCACCTCACTTTTGAAAAAAGAAACCGTCCACGACCCCGCGCTTGGTGCAACGCAGGGTACGAATTTTTCAGCAGATTACACGCGAAATTTCAGCGGTATTTGATGCAGATCAAAATATATCGCACTTAAAGATAAATAACAATATGGAAGAAATGGTTTATTGATCGATGAAAGCGTTTTCTCGGGTACGTTCCCCCAGGAAGAGTGTCGCGTCAGGCGAAAAAAAAGGGTGCGCAGCGCGCACCCCTAACCCCAACAGAGAGTCTTGGGCGACGGCGCGAGGCCATCACCATAAAACCCGTGGTAAGTATGGTTACTTGTCGCTGGCGGCGTCTTGATCTGAATCAATAGCGCTGCGTTTCTCCGGCTCCGGCGCCTGCGCCTTGTCGTCATCCATCAGGATGCGGTAACCGGGGCCTTCGAGATCCTCGAACTGCCCGCTCTTCAGCGACCACCAGAACATCGCCGCGATGATGAAGACAAAAAGCAGGGAAACCGGGATCAAAAGGTACAGGATGTCCATTCAGCACGTCACCGTCGTTGCAAGCGCAGGGCATTGAGAACCACCAGAAGCGAACTGGCCGACATGCCGATGCCGGCCATCCAGGGCGTCACCCAGCCGGTCATGGCCAGCGGGATCGCGAGAAAATTGTAGGCGAAAGCCCAAACCAGATTTTGTCTCACTATACGCACAGTGCGCCGCGCCAGCGCCAGCCCCTCGGGCAGGGCCAGCAAATTATTGCCGAGCAGCACGACATCGGCGTTGGCCCGCGCCAGATCGGCGCCCCCGCCCATGGCAATCGATACCTGCGCCTGCGCCAGCACCGGAGCATCATTGACGCCATCGCCGACCGTGGCCACCGTCTCACCGGCCT
>JALNZB010000003.1 GCA_023229545.1 Sulfuritalea sp.
TGTCGGCTTCGGTTTTTTCTACAGCGGTATGGATCTGCTGGGCGTTTGGCTGATCTACGATGTATTGCCGGTATTCCCGCAAGCCATTGAATGGTGGGTGCCTTACAGCTATTCCTCCTTGTGCTCGCAACTGTTCTGGGCGCCCAATCACTCACTTCCCATCTGGATATTGACGGCGCTGCTTTACCGCCATTGGGCGCATGCGACTATCTGGCGGCTGATGCTGTTTGTCTTGCCGCTTTCCCTGATCTGGACTCCCTTTGCCATCGCCGGAGTCATGCCTTTCTTATTCCTGGCGGGAATACGTTGGTGGCAGAAGCGCCAACCGCTCGACATCGATTATCACCTTGTCGTTTTCGCGATGGTGCTCGGTTATGTCAGCCTGCGATTCATCACGCTCGACTTGAGCGGGCTGCCGATACATTTGCCCAACGAGGTCACCCAGGGCACCAACGTGTCGATGTATCCAGCACCATCGATCACCGATTATCTGGTGTTCGTCGAAATGGAGTTCGGCATTCTGGCGCTAGCCTTGCTGCCAACCTTGCGCCACTCGTTTGGTCTTTACGGGCTGGCGGTGGCGATGTTGCTGGCACTGCCAATCGTCAGTCTGGGGCCGTCAAAGGACACGATGCTTAGGCTATCCGTGCCGCCTTTGATCATTCTGCTGATATTGGTGTTGAGCAGTATTCAGGACTGGGCGAAAGCAAAATCGTTTCCGGCATCGGCGTACGTCATCGCGGTGATATTGCTGCTGGGAGCGCCCTCGGCCTATCATGAAATAGCCCGTTCAATTCTTTGGCAGCGTACCGTGCCCAACTACGCGAAATCCCTGGTTGAACAGCAGGGCGGGAGTTTTCCTCCGCACTATGTCGCGCGTTTGAATCAGCCTGATCTGCAATGGATCATGAACACGCCAAAGTTGGTGCCTTCGTCAAAAGAGCGGCAGAAGCAGCAGGAATAGCGGAAATAGTCGGTCAAACCACGATTGGCGCCAGCATTGAAAGTCGTAGATGGTCGCCCCGGCATGTCAAGCTTGCAGTTGATGGTGGTAAGGCAGAAAGAGATTGCGGTCATAGATCCGGACTTTGGTTGAGGCTGAGCCTCGCTATCCGGCGAACGCCGTTTCGTCAATCGTGGGTGATAAGCTCCGCCCATGCCCTGGCTGCTCCAGTTCTGCGCGGCGCGCGCCGCCTTCGCCACGATGTTCACCGCATGGTCGGCGGTGCTGCCTTTGCTGCAAACCGATTGGCAGATGAGCGCGTGGCAGGCCGGCATGGTGCAGTCCGCCTATCACGTCGGTTTCCTGATCTCCTTGTTCGCGGTCGGCTTTCTCTCCGACCGCCATGGCGCGCGCCGTATCTACCTGCTGTCCAGCGGCGCAGCTGCGGTCAGCGGCCTGCTGTTCGCCTTGTTCGCCGATGGCTTCACGTCAGCCATGCTGCTCTACGGTCTCACCGGCCTGTGCTCGGGCGGCTCCTACACGCCGGGACTGGCCATCGTCGCGCAGCAAGAGCGCCTGCGGCAGGGCCGCGCCTTTGGTTACTACCTCGCCGCCGCCTCGCTCGGCTATGCTATCGGTTTGCTGATCGCCAGCGCCATGATTCCGCTGGCCGGCTGGCGCGGCGCCTTGGTGGTCATGGCCTGCTGTCCACTGGCCGGCATGACGCTGGGCTGGCGGGCGCTGCGCGAAGTGCCAAACATCGTCCATGCCGCACCCGACGGACACGGCACTCGCAGCCGCCTGCTGGAGGTGGTGCGCAACAAGCCGGCGATGCTCTCGATCTGGGGCTATACCTTTCATGCTTGGGAACTGCTCGGCCTGTGGGCCTGGCTGCCCGCTTTCCTGACGGCTGCGGCGATCACCGGCGGTACGGCGGGAACGCAGGCCACAAGCCTCGGCGCCACCCTGACCGCGCTGACCTATCTGGCGGCCATGGTCGGCAGCGTATTCGGCGGTTCGCTGTCGGATCGTTTCGGACGCACCGCCATCACCCTGCTGATGTCGGTCGCCAGCCTCGCCTGCTCCTTCAGTTTCGGCTGGATGATCGGCCTGCCGATGTTCCTGCTGGTTGGGGTGGCCGTGTTCTACAACCTCACCGGAGTGGCCGACTCCTCGATCCACTCGACGACACTGACGGAACTTGTCGATCCACGCTGTCTCGGCGCCGCCTATTCGCTGCGCTCGGTGCTGGGTTTCGGCGCCGGTGCGATTGCACCGTGGCTCTTTGGCCTGGTGCTCGACTGGGGCCGCGTCGGCGCCGCCCTGCCCGATCACGTGGTGTGGGGTCTGGCGTGGTCGACCTTGGGGCTGGGCGGACTGCTCGGACCGCTGGCCATCTGGCGCCTGCGGCGCATGCCGGAAGCGGCGAAGCTGGCGGGCGGGAAACGCTAGCCGCAGAGTCGGCGGACAAACCACGGTGCCCTTTGAACAGGCGCTGCCGCCAGCTACTCGGCCCGCCCGGTAAGCTGGAACGCCGCCCAGAAGAAGGGGTGCGGAAAGCTTGCGCGCGCCGTGATCTGCGCCTGGCGCAAGGCTTCGCGCTTGTTCATCGACGCCAGGTTGCTATGGAAGGCCTGCATCAGTACGGCCGTGGCTTCGTCGTCCACACTCCACAGGCTGGCCACGATGGAGCGGACGCCGGAATAGAGGAAGCCGCGCGTCAGTCCCACCACGTCGTCGCCGCTGGCAATCTTGCCCAGGCCGGTCTCGCAGGCCGAGAGCGTAACCAGGTCCGCGTCCAGATTCATCGAGTAGAGTTCGCCCACGGTCAGCACGCCGTCATTGTCCGCGTCCCTGGCGAGATACAGGCCCGACTTGAGCGGTTCATCGGCCTGGAACTTGCCGTGGCTGGCGAAGTGGATGCGCGAGAAAACGCCGCCCGCCTTCCTGAAATTGCTCTCGGAAGCGTTCTTGCGCAGCAGCAGGCGGGAGTCCGGATAGAGCGCGGCCACCCGCTTTGCCTCTCCCTCGGCAAACGCCAGGTCCAGCCTGGGGTCGTCGAGATCGGGATTGCCCAGCGCCAGCAATTGCGCCTCCCGCTTTTGCAGCACCGGGCGCAGGTACTTGAGGACAGACGCGCTGGGCAGGAAGCGCAGGCTGTAGCGATCGACGAGGAACTTCCCCGCGTCATCCTGCAGGGCGGCGAAGGGCAGGTAGTGCAGCGCGCCGTGCGCCACGATGACGACATTTTTCGTCGCCACCCGCTTTTCGACCGGCTGCCACAGGCGCCGGTACAGCCCGCGCGCCCGCTCCTGCCACGCCTGCGACTGCGTTTCTTCAAGGGCCTTGCGCAGGCACTGAACCTGGGCGGCGAGTTCCGTCGCATCCAGCCGCACTGCCTGCAAGCGCTTCCGGTCAAGGGTGAAGATGTACAGGTCTTTTCCCTGGTAGTAATACTCGATCAGGGTTTCGTCCTCACCCACCAGCGCACCAAGCTCCGCCGACGGCACGGAGCTGACCGTCACCAGCGTCGACAACTCGGGAGCGGCGGACTGCAAGGCCTGCCGCGCCACCTGGAGGTTGCGCACGCCCGCCGCTCTGCCCTCCGGCCCGGCGCCGCCATCCTCAACGCGAGCGCTCAAGTCGGCAGCGTCGAATTGCGCCAGCGCCAGCCTGGCCTGCGCCGCATCCTGAGCGGAAAAGTCCTTCTTTGACGCGAGCATATCCACCAGTGCGCGCGACTTGGAACGCTCGACATAATCGAAGGCCTCGGCAGCGCGGCCCTGCTCGATCAGCGCGACGATCAGTTGCCCATACACGGCCTGCTTGTCGCCGACGAAGCCGATCTTGTTGGCTTCGGTGTTGATCGTCGAGCGCTGCTGCTCGATCACGCCGACTGCGCGCGTGTAGTAGGAAATCCCCTCGGCCAGCCTGCCTTGCCGTTCCTCGATCAGTCCGCGCTCGAACAGCGCGAGCCAATACAATTCGCCGTAGTCCGCGATGCGCGCATTCCGCAAAATGGCGTCGAGGATCTGCCTGGCCTCGTCCACAGCGCCAAGTTCAGAATGACATTTGGCTCGAATCAGCATGCGCGGCAACACCACCCGGACCTCGACCCCGTCGTCGCCTGAATATCCCCACGCGGCGTTGTTCAGGAACCATACGGAGCGACGCCACGCGCTGTCTTCGTCCTGGACCAGATCGAGAGCCTGCCGATACTGTCCCAGCGCCATGTGAATGCGGGCCAGGGCATTGGCGCGGAAGGGAACAATGATTGCGCTGCCGAGAAATCCGATGGAAAAGTCTTCGAGTTGCTTGATGCGGTCGAGCGCATTCACCCGATCTCCCCCGAGCGCGTAGGCCAGACCCAGGGTGCCGAGGAGCGACAGCCTGTAAGTCTTTGCGGGCCATATTCCGTAAGGCAATCGGTCCTGCACGCTAGCGAGGGCCGCCTGTGTCTCCTCAATGGCCTTGGCATAGTCGCCCAGCTCGATATGCGCTTCGGCGCGCAACATGTTCGGCAGCGGCGTCGCATCGGAGTTGGAAATCATGGACTTGTCGGTTTCCATAATCCAGTCGCCCAATTTGATCTGCTGTTCCAGGCGATCGAGGCAGTCGAAAAGCTTGCCGTAACGCTTGACCCGCGAATAGGCGAGGCAAAGGGGACCCAGCGTCGACGTTGTCGCCCTTGGCTCGCCGGCCAGCCGTTGTTCGGCAGCCCGCTCCAGCTCGGCATAGCGCCCGAGCATCTCCAGATCGGTCAGGCTCGCCGCATGAGCATTCATCGATGCGCCGACGCAGAGACAGAAAACAGCAGCGCGAAACATCCGCATGTTGGCGTTCTCCCGTGGATGAAACAGAATTCAGTTCCTCCCGATACTTCCGCCCGACGGACCGCCGGTCATTTGCGTTTTCGGTAGGTCCCGACGAGTTCGGCCTGGGCGATGACATGGCCCTTCATCCGCGCCTCGACAAGCGCCTTGGAGGGTTTGTCGAGATCGGGCAGCACCGTGTCGAGCGCGTAGAGCTTGTGAAAGTAGCGATGCCGGCCAATCGGCGGACAGGGGCCGCCATAGCCGATGCGCTTCCAGTCGTTGGTGCCCGACAGGGTTCCCGCAGGCAGTTGTTTCACCGCTTCCGCAAGAGCGCTCGCGCTCGGCGGCATGTTGTACAGCACCCAATGGACCCAGGTCATCTTCGGCGCCGCCGGATCGGGGGCATCGGGATCATCGACGATCAGCACCAGACTCTTGGCGTTGGGCGGAACACCCGACCAGACCAGCGGTGGCGAGATGTCCTGCCCCTCGCAGGTGTATTTCAACGGGATTTCGCCACCCTCGGCGAAGGCCATCGACGTCAGCTTGAGCGACATGGTGGAAGCCTCCTTCCCCTGTGCCAATACCGCCGGCACACCTGCGTAAAGCAACGCTGAGATCAGCAACAACGATTTGTACATCCGCGCATCGTGCCACCAGTCGCATGGAACGGCAGCCTTGATCCGCGATTTATTTCCACATATATCTCAAATTCACCTATACTATCTATTCACGAATCTATTCATAGACTAATTCACGCCTATGTCGCCGCACGCTGACACTATCCGTATACGCCTATCCGCCGGGCCGCTGTCCGCACGCCAACTGATTGAAACTATTGGTGTCAGTCAGCCGACGATCTCGCGCGCGCTAAAGGAACTCGGCGACGAAATCGTACGCATAGGAGCCACGCCATCAATTCAATATACGCTACACGACACCACGCGCGGATTGCCAGACATCCCGATCTATCGGGTCGATGCAGAAGGCCGGATCCGGCAACTGGGAACACTGGTTCCGGTCCGTCCAGAAGGGTTCGTCATGTGCCAGGAGGACGGTGTGACCCTGCACAGCGACGGCCTGCCGTGGTGGTTGTTCGACATGCGCCCCCAGGGATATCTCGGTCGGGCGTACGCTGCTCGCCATGGCGTTGAACTTGGGCTACCGGAGCGGCTCGCCGACTGGACCGATACCCACGCCTTGCGGGCGCTGCTGGTGCATGGCCATGATGTGGTGGGGAATTTACTGCCAGGCGAAATTGCGCGGGATCGTTTTCTCGCTGCTCCCGTCGCCGATCCAATCACGGAGGACCAGAAGGCCAATGAATTTGCCCGGTTGGCGCTGGAAGCTGCCCGCAGTGAGATGCCAGGATCGTCAGCCGGGGGCGAGCAGCCGAAGTTTACCTGCTGTGCCATGACGCCAGATGGGCCTCGGCACGTTATCGTGAAGTTCAGCGAGTTGGAGGAAGGACCCGTCAGCGAGCGCTGGCGCGATCTGCTGCTGGCCGAACACCTCGCGCTGAACACGCTGCGCGACGCCGGCATTCCTGCCGCCAAGACGCAGATAGTGGACCACGGTGGTCAGCGCTTCCTCGAGGTCGAGCGTTTTGATCGCATCGGCAATCTGGGCCGGCGTGCGCTGTTCTCTTTGGCCGCGCTGGATGCCGAATTCGTCGGGGCAGGAACAGGTGGCTGGCCAATCATTGCGCGCCACCTTGTCATTGACGGCCAAATTCGTCCGGAAGCAGCGGACTGCGCAAACCTCCTGTGGGCTTTTGGCACCCTGATCGGCAACTCCGACATGCACAGCGGCAACCTGTCATTCGTCGCCGAACAGGGTCGTCCTTATGACATCGCACCAGCCTACGACATGACGCCAATGAGCTTCGCGCCCCGCAGTAGTGGCGGGATACCTGACATCATCTCCGAGGCGACCATTCACGCCAGTGTGGCCAACGAGACCTGGCGGCGCGCGGAACAACTGGCGCGCTCGTTCCTCGACCGGATCATGGCGGCAACAGGATTCAGCCACCGGTTTGGACCGTGCATCGCCGCGCTGGAACACCACATCGAGACGGCCAGCACCAAGATTGGACGGCTGGGGTGAGCCTGTGGCGAGGAACAACCCGTGATGTTTGACTACAATCGAGTTGCCATGATGCCAAGGGAGAAGATAGTGATACGAAATTTCATAACGTCGGTTGTTGTTCCGCTCATGCTTGCGATTGCTCCCTCGATTTCCTGGGCGCAGGCCTATCCGGCACAGCAACTGTTATCGACCAAAACAACCGTCGTCGGTGAAGAAATACGTTATCCAACAACCGGGCCGGCAAGGGTGACGGTCACCATTGTGACCGTTCAGCCGGGAGCGGACACGGTATTGCACCGACATCCCGCGCCGCTGGTTGCCTACATTCTTGAAGGCGAACTGACGGTCGACTATGGCCCCATGGGCAAGAAGATATTTCGCAAAGGCGATGCACTCGTCGAGGCGATGGATGTGCCGCACAGGGGCACGAATCCTGGAACAAGCACGGTCAAACTGTTGGCCGTCTATCTGGGTGCCGAGGGTACTCCCGACGTTGTATTGGAGAAGTAACTCTCCGGACAGGATGCTATTCGATCTGCATGGGCAGGCACAACCAGGCGGCGAGTCCGCCGCCCTCCCTGTTGTGCAACGCTATGCGCCACCCGTTGGCCGTGACGAGCTGGTGGACAATCGCCAGCCCCAGCCCGGCCCCACCCGTCACGGGACTACGCGACGTTTCGACGCGATGGAATGGCCGGAACACAGCGTCGATCTGGCTTTCCGGGATTCCCGGTCCCCGATCCAGGACACCGATGCACACTTCCGTCCCGCGCTCCTCGATACGCAGCTCGACGGGCTTGCTGTCGCCATAGCGCAACGCATTGTCGACCAGATTGCCCATCACTCGCCGCAAGGCCTGCGGTCGCACATGCACTTGCAGGGGCGCATGCGGCACCGCCACGTTCAGCCGGTCGCCCGCTTCATGAGCGCCAAGCTCGCGCGCCATCGCGACCAGGTCGATTTCCTCGGGTGTTTCGCTGGACAGGCCGCGCGCGAGGTTCAGCACATTGCCGATCAGGCGATCCATCTCCTCGACGTCATGGTCGATGCGTACGATCAAGGCGGGCGTGGGTCGCTCCTCCAGCAGTGCCAGGGCAAGACGGATGCGCGCCAGGGGCGTGCGCAAATCATGGGAGACGCCGGCCAGCATCGTCGTCCGTGAAGCCAGCAACTCCTGCACTTGCCGCGCCATTTGATTGAAGCGCCTTGCCAGCGCTGCCAACTCGCTGGGTCCGGATTCCGGCAGAAACTCCGGAGCCTCGCCCAGCCCCACCTTGGCGACTGCCCTTTCCATTCGGGCCAATGGCCATGTAATGCGCTTCGCCAACCAGATTGCCGCAAGTATTGCCAGTACCAGCCCGGCGCCCAGGGTAATCAGCAATGCCTGCACGGGTTGCGTACCCACTCGCCATGTCGGGAAACCCACGGCCAATGTTCCCTGCCCCGAGGGCAGCGTGGCCCAGAACCAATCCTCTTTGTCGGCGACGGAATGGGACAGGTGCTGCATCCGGCCAAGCTTGTTCGCCAATGCGCTTTCGAGGAAGTGGATATAGACCCCATGCCACCCGTCATGCGCTTCTCCGGGCGTGGTCTCCCGCAGCCACAACTGATGAGTTCGCGCCAGTTCAAGCTCGAAATCCGCTCGCGTCCCGGGGGGAAGTTCGCTCCGGGTCTGCGCCGATAGCAGCATCAGGCCCGCCAGGTCGTCGGCGGCGCGGCGGGCCATGGGGGCCATCATGAAAATGATCACGGCACTCGCCGCCAACAACTCGAAGACGATGAACACCAGCGCCAGCAGCCAGGCGTTCTGCCGCGCCAGGCTGAAAGATTTCGCGACTGGCTTCATGCCGCGTCGCCACGCGGGTTGAAGAGATAGCCCTCGCCGCGAATGGTTCGTATATAGGCTGGGGCGGAGGGATCGGTCTCGATCTTGCGCCGCACGCGAGTCACCCGAATATCGATGCTGCGGTCGAAGGGGCTGCGGTCAAAGCCCTTGAGGGCGTCGACCAGATCGTCGCGCGACAATACCCGGTTGGGACGCTCTGTAAACTCCCGCAGCAGATCGAACTCGCCGCTGGTCAGGTGAAGTTCGACGCCCTCGCGCAACAGTCGGTGTGCCACCAGATCGAGAACGAAGGGACCGAACTGGCGATGCGATGCACCGGCGGCACCCGCTTGCGCAACTGCCACGAGGGGCCGCGAACGCCGCAACAGTGCGCGCAGCCGCGCCAGCAACTCGCGGGGACTGAACGGTTTGGCCAGATAGTCGTCGGCGCCCACCTCCAGTCCGACGATACGGTCGACCTCTTCGCCACGGGCCGAAAGCATCAGGATCGGCAAGTCCATGTAAGCGGGGTTGGTGCGCAACTCGCGCGCCAATGACAGGCCATCCTCGCCGGGCAGCATCAGGTCAAGCACGATGGCGCCGGGCTTGCCTTTGTCGAGCGCCTGCCGCATCGCCCTGCCATCGCAAACCGCGCGGACCGCGAGGCCATTGACGGTCAGGTATTCGGCAAGCAATTCCCGCAGGGCGGGGTCGTCGTCCACAACCAGGATGTCGAAGGAATCATCGGTATGCATGGTGTCAGTCTAACGCGGTGACGGGGTAGTCAATGACGGCTGAAACAAACCGAAACACAGCGAAACGCACTGATGTGGCGACGACATCCGGCCGATACAGGCTGCCGCAAGAATGCACACACCGACAAACACACCAGGCACTCGCACCATGTCACTCCGTACCGCACCGTTGCTTCTCCTGCTCACCCTGTCCGCTTCGGCCATGGCCCAGGAATCGGTGACGACGGAGGTATCTCGGCCATTGAATCTGTCTTTGCCACGCGATGTCCACTGGTCGTCTCCGGTTCGTCCGGATCTGGCAGCTCCCGAGCGCTCCCGCAGCGATTCGGTCAGCTTGCCCGATCCTGGCGCGGGAGCGACGAGCGGGCAGCGCGGCAGGATGCCTTACGGCACCGGATATGAGGCGCGTCAGCGCAACAACTCCGGTGGCGAGTCCGGCAGCGCGGCAGGACGCAGTCATGGCCAGGGTGGCGGCAGAGGCATGGGGCGGAGTCGGTAAGCCAATTTCATCTTTTACCTCAGGAGAAACATCATGAAAGCACTGAACTTCCTTGCGTTGATTGCTGCTGTAACCACCCTTGCCATGGCCGGCGCGGCGCAAGCGCGCGGTCCCGGTGGTGGTGGTGGCGCCGGCATGAGCGGTAGCGGTACCGGCGGCGGTCAGGGCCAGATGCAACGCAGCGGCAGTAGCCAGGGCAGCGGCCAGGGTGCGGGGCAAGGCACTGCACAGGGCGAGCAGAAGCGCACCCAGACCCGTGACCCGGCGTCAAACCCGGACCACACGCCGATACGTTCCCGCGATCGTGACCAGATTCAAACGCCGCCGGTCGCGACGACGACCACGACGACCAATTGAGCATCCAGCCGCCGGAGAAACCGACCATGAACTCCCATCACGTCTTTCGTTCCTCGGCGGCTGCGTTGCTGCTGCTCGTCGCGGGTCATGCCATGGCCCGTGGTGTGCAAGAGTCGCCGCCGGATTCGGGACTGCATGGCAGTCTCGGACTGGGCATCGGCGTCAAACCCGAGTATCCCGGCGCAAAAGACCGGGAGAGCCGGTTCCAGCCCAGCGTTTCGCTCTTCTATGGCGATACGTTTTTCCTCACTGGCGCGACAGCGGGCGTCAACCTGCTGCGACAGCAAATTGCCGGCGGCACCCGGATCACTGCGGGGCCTTTGCTTGCGTGGCGCAGCGGGCGCAAGGAAAGCGAACATGCCGAACTGGCCGGGCTGGGCGACATCCAGCGAGGGCTTGATGCAGGCGGCTTCGTCGGCCTGCAAATGGGCGAATATCACGTCCGCACCGAGGTCCTCAAGGATTTCACCAACGACAACGGAGGCACGACACTGACATTGTCTGCCGGGCGCGGATGGACTGTCGCGGAACGGCTGCATCTTCATGCGTCGGCCGATGCCACCTGGGCATCCGCGGATCACATGAATCTGTTCTATGGGGTCGATGCCACACAGTCGGCGAATTCCGGACTGACTCAATACCAGGCGGATGCCGGCGGCAAAAGTATCGGCTTGAACCTGAAGGCCGACTATCGAATTACCCGCGAGTGGGGCGCCTTCGCCTCGGCGCGCTATTCCCGTCTTGTTGGCGATGCGGCAACCAGTCCGATAGTCTCCGATCTGGGTAGCAGGGATCAAGCCTCCGCGACCGTCGGCATTCGCTATCGCTTCTAGCGGGTGGGATGCGCGAAGCCGCGCCGGCTGTCCGCGATGAAGTCGGCGAGTTCCGTCGTTGGGGTTGTTTCCATGGCACGCATGCGCGCCACAGCTTCGGCCAGCGGCACGCGCTGATAGAGCAGGCGGTATGCCTCTTTCAGGGCGACGATGTCCTCGCGCGCGAAGCCGTTACGCTTGAGTCCGACGAGGTTCAAGCCACGGGCGCGACCGGGGTTGCCGTCGGTAATGCAGAAGGGCAGCGCGTCCTGCACCACCTTCGACGACAGTCCGATCATCGCGTTCCGGCCGACGCGGCAGAACTGGTGCACGGTGACGGCGGCCGAGATGAATGCCTTGTCATGCACCACCACCTCGCCGGCAATGCCGGCGGTATTGGCCATCACCACGTTGTTGCCGACTACGCAGTCGTGCGCGACGTGGCTGTAGGCCATGAGGAAGCAGCCATTGCCAAGCCGGGTGGCGCTGCCGTCGCGCGAACCGCGATGCACCGTGACGCCTTCGCGCAGCCAGTTGTCATCGCCGATTTCGGTGTAGGAAAGGCAGTCCGCCTTGAACTTGAAGTCCTGCGGATCGCCGCCGATCACGGCATGCTCGGCGATGCGGTTTCTCGCGCCCATGCGGGTGTGGTGTTTGATGACGGCATGCGCGGCGATTTCGCAATCGTCGCCGAGAACCACATCTTCCTCGATCACCGCAAACGGACCAACGCGGACATTGGCGCCGAACTTCGCGTCCGCCGCGATGACGGCACTGGGATGAATGTTCATTTCCTGCCTCCCTCACCAAGGGAGGGAGGCGACTGGTCACCCCCGCCCTGGGGCGGGGGAAAGGGGGTGGGGGGCAACCATTTCCCGAAGGCGATAGCGCAGCTATCCGTCTTCATGTCAGCGTCTGGCGTATCGCGCAGGCGATGCGGTCGATCTGCTCGTCCCGCAGCATCGGCGAAATCGGCAGTGACAGGCAGCGCTGCGCGACGCTCTCGGTCACCGGCAAGCTGACCTGGCCGTGCGTGGCGGCAAACATTTCCTGCCGGTGCAACGGCACCGGGTAGTACACGGCGCAGGCGATGCCGGCGTCGGTGAGCGCCTTCTGGATCGCGTCGCGGCGATCGGAAAGTATTGTGTATTGGTGATAGACATGGCGCCCGTGGCCATCGGCAAAGGGCGTTTCGACCAGGCCCGCCAGTTGCCGGTTGTAGGAGTCGGCGATGGCGATACGGCGATTGTTGAACTGGTCGAGACGCTTCAGCTTGACGCGCAGGATCACCGCCTGGATTTCGTCCAGCCGCGAGTTGTAACCCAGCACGTGATGGTGGTAGCGCACCCGCGAACCGTGGCTGGCCAGCACGCGCAGCTCGGCGGCAAGCGAATCGTTGTCGGTCATCATCAAGCCACCGTCGCCGAAGGCCGAAAGATTTTTCGACGGATAGAACGAAGTGCAGCCGATGTCGCCATAGGCACCGGATTTGCGTCCTGCATAATCGGCGCCGAAGGACTGCGCAGCATCCTCGATCAGCCTCAGGCCGTGCTTGTCGCACAGCGCCTGCAGCGGTGCCAGATGCACCGGCTGGCCGAAGATATGCACCGGAACGATGGCGCGGGTTTTCGGCGTGATGGCGGCCTCGACCTGGTTCAGGTCGAGGTTGAACGTCAGTGGATCGATATCGACGAACACCGGTTTGGCGCCGCACATGACGACGGTCGAGGCGGTGGCAACAAAGGTAAAAGGCGTGGTGATGACCTCGTCGCCCGGCCCCAAGCCGATGGCGCGCAGGGCGATGAGCAGGGCGTCGGTGCCGGAGGCGCAGGAGACCGCATGCTTGACGCCGGCATAGGCGGCGGCTTCCGCCTCGAAGGCCTTGACGTTGGGACCGCCGATGTACTGGCAGGCGGCCAGCGCCGCTGTCACGGCAGGTTCGATTTCGTCCTTCAGCAAAGCGTATTCGGCCTTGAGATCAAGCATTGGAATGTTCATGGTTTATCTGCTTCAGGAAAGCGTTAGCTTCGGGAAAAGGTGTTCTGGCGCGCGGCAATCATGCGGTCGATCTCCAGCGCGATGGCCAGCGCGTCGCGACCCTCGCGACCGCTGACCACGGGCGGGGTGCCGTCGCGCACGGCGGCGGCGAAGGCTTCGATCTCGGTCATCAACGCGTCGCCCGGAGGCTGCTGGAAGCTCTCGGTGTCGAGCGGCTCCTCGCCTTCCACCAAGGCGTCGCGGCGGCGACTGATGCCGATGCGGCGGTCGCCGAAATCGACGGAAATATATTCGTGGTGCTGGAACACGCGCAGGCGGCGCAGGCTGGCAGTCGAAGTACGACTGGCGGTCAGGTTGGCAACGCAACCGTTGGCGAATTCGATGCGCGCGTTGGCGATGTCGATGCCATCGGTCAGCACTGACACGCCCGAGGCCCGCAAGTCGGCCACCGGGCTATTGACCAGCGGCAGGATCAGGTCAAGATCGTGGATCATCAGGTCGAGCACCACCGAAACGTCGATGCCGCGCGCCTTGAACGGCGCCATGCGGTGGGCTTCGATGAACACCGGGCGCGTGATCTTGTCCTTCACGGCCAGCCAGGCCGGATTGAAGCGTTCCAGATGGCCGACCTGCAAGACCAGATGTTTGGCGTCGGCCAGCGCAATCAGCTCATCGGCTTGCGCCACGGTGACGGTGATCGGCTTTTCCGCCAGCACATGCACCCCGGCGGCGAGGCAATCGCGCGCCACGGCGTGATGGGTTTCGGTGGTGCTGGCGACCGAGACCAGATCGACCTTGGCGCCTTTGGCACCGGGGGCGCCGAGCAGTTCGCGATAGTCGGTGAAAGCCGCCACACCGAGCTCCTTCGCCACGCGCTGCGCCGTTTCCGGGTGGGCGTCCACCACGCCGACCAGTTCGACCCCCGGCAGAGCGGCATATTTTTGTGCGTGGAAGCGGCCCAGATAACCAACGCCGATGACGGCGGCACGAAGAGGAGTAGACATGGGCGATAATTCTACTTTCTCTGCCGCTTCTTTGCCCGTGTCGCCGCCAACCGTGTTGCCCGCCCTGTTCCGCTTTCTGTCACGTCTGCCGCTACCGCTGCTGCACAACCTAGGCGCCCTCGCCGGCTGGCTGGCGTGGCTGTTGTCGGCCACCTACCGGCACAATTTTTCCCGGCATATCGAACAGGCCGGCATGACGGCGGCAAAAAACGCGGCGATTGCCGAGGCGGGCAAGGCGCTGCTGGAACTGCCTAAAATCTGGCTGCGCCCGCAGGACGAAGTCATCGAGCGCGTGGTCAAGGTTTCCGGCTGGGAACTGGTTGAAGCCGCATGGCAGGCAAAGCGCGGCATCCTGTTTCTGACGCCGCATCTGGGCTGCTTCGAGATCACCGCGCAGTACTACGCGGCGCAGAAACCGATGACCGTGCTCTACCGGCGGCCCAAGCAGGACTGGCTGGCGCCGCTGATCGAGGAGGGACGCGGCGCGAATCTCAAGCTGGCCCCCGCCGACCTGTCCGGCGTGCGGCGCCTGCTGAAAGCGCTGAAAAGCGGCGAGGCCGTCGGCATGCTGCCCGACCAGGTGCCCGGCAACGGCGAAGGCGCATGGCTGCCCTTCTTCGGTCGCCCCGCCTACACCATGACGCTGGCGGCGCGACTGGCCGAGACCGGGGCCACGGTACTGCTGGCCTATGCCGAACGCCTGGATTACGGAGCCGGTTATCACCTCAAGCTGTTTCCCCTGTCGGCGCCGCTGGCCGGCGATCCGATGCAACGCGCGACGCAACTCAACGGCGAACTGGAGACGCTGATCCGCCACTGCCCCGAGCAGTATCTGTGGGGCTACAACCGCTACAAGGTACCGGCGGGCGCCGAGCCGCCGGAAGCTGTAAAGACCCGATAATGACGAGGATGGAGCCGGCTTGAGCGTCGCGACTCGACCACTCGGGAACGCCAGCCCGGAAATTCCCGCGATTTTGTGAACGCCTGCGAACGCCTGTTTTGTTTTGTGAACGCCTTGCGCTGCCAGGCCAATTCCCCCGATAATCAGCCGCGATGAGACTCCCTCCCATTCTGCACGCCCTCGACCTCAAAGCCAGGATCGCCATCTTCACCGTGGCGCTCTTTGTCTGCGCCATCTGGGTGCTGGCCCATGATCTAGAAGAACAAGTCCGCGACAACTTCAGGGACGTGCTTGCCAGCCAGCAGTTGCAAATTGTCGAGCACGTCGCCACCAGTCTCGATGAGGCCGTGAGGTTACGCATCAATGCCCTTGACGACGCCTCCACCATGATCGATCCCGAATGGATGGCCAGCCCGGATCGTCTGCACGGCTTTCTGGCGGAACGGGCGCCGGTGCAGCGATTCTTCGACACGGGGCTGTTCATTATCTCAAGGAAGGGCATCGGACTTGCGGACCTGCCCAATCTGGCGGGACGCGATGGCGCCAACCATGCCGAAACGGATTTCTTCCGCGAGGTCATGGCAACGGGAAAACCCGTTGTCGGCAAACCGGTTCTGGACCGCCTCACAAACAAGGTCGTCATCAACATCGCCGTCCCCATCAAGAACGGCAGCAACGAAACCGTTGGCATGATCGTCGGCGGCAATCAAGTCTCCGACAACGATTTCCTTGGCGAAATAGGCCCGAAGAACGTCCCCCTGAGTGGGGATCTTCACGTCATCTCCCCCAGAGATGGCATGTTCGTCTCCTCCACCGACCCGCAACACGCCATGCAACCCGACCCGGCGCCGGGCGTCGACACGATGTACGACCGCTACCGGCTGGGCTACGAAGGCTCGGGCGTGGCGGCGGAT
Organism: Sulfuritalea sp.; assembly: GCA_023229545.1. Classification (GTDB taxonomy): domain Bacteria; phylum Pseudomonadota; class Gammaproteobacteria; order Burkholderiales; family Rhodocyclaceae; genus Sulfuritalea. Next base: position 15,912 of record JALNZB010000003.1, read on the forward strand.
TTTCGCGGCGTCGAGAGTCTGATTTCGGCGAAACGTGTTCGCAGCACCGGCTGGATCGTCATCGCCACCTTGCCGACAGCCAACGCCTTCAAGCCGCTTGAAACCCTGAAAGGGGAAATTTACAAGCATGCCGCGCTGGTCTCGCTGGTCATTGCCCTGCTGCTCTGGTTGTTCCTTCATCGTCAGCTCGGTCCCCTCAGTCGCTCGGCGCAGATCATCGACGCGATGGCGGGCGGACGCGAGCCGCTGCGGCCTCTGCCGCTTGCGGGAAGCAAGGAAATCAGGCGACTGCTCGACAGTTTCAACCGGCTGCAGCAACGCATCACGAAGCAGGAGCAGTCGCTACGGGAACACACGGAGCAGATGCGGCTTGCCGCGTCTGTATTCGAAGGCACCAGCGAGGCCATTCTCATTTCCTCGCCGGAGAACCGCATCGTCAGCGTCAATCGCGCTTTCTGCAAAATGACAGGCTATGACGAAAGCGAGCTTATCGGCGGCGGACCGAGACTGTTGCGGTCGGGCCGGCATAGTCCCGCCTTTTATCAGGAGATGTGGTCGTCGCTGCAGAACACGGGAGAATGGCATGGGGAAATCTGGAACCGCCGCAAGAACGGCGAGATATATCCCGAGCGCCTGACCATCTCGACGCTGCACGACGAGGAAGGCAAGACTCTCCGCTATATCGCCATCGCCTCCGATATCACCAAACAGAAGCAGGCCGAGGCCGTCATCTGGCAGCAAGCCAACCATGATCTGCTCACCGGGCTGCCCAACCGTCGCTTGCTGCACGAACTCATGCAGCAGACACTGGGGCGATCGCAACAGGACAGCACATCCTTTGCGGTGCTGCATGTCGATATGGATCACTTCAAGGAAGTGAACGACACCTTGGGTCATGAGGCTGGGGATCAACTGATCGTCGAGGCGGCGAGACGAATTTCTTCCTGTATCGAGACAGACACCGATACGCTCGCCCACCTCGGCGCTGACGAATTCGTCGTCGTGCTGGGCGCCCTGGCGGATTCTTCGCCACGGATCGAGCAGGTGGCGGGTGAAATCCTGCGGACGATTGCCGAACCGTTTGGTCTCGGTAGCGAGGCTGTTTATATTTCCGCCAGCATCGGCATTGCCCGTTATCCAGCCGATGCCGGGGATGTCGCCAGCCTGCTCAAGAATGCGGACCAGGCCAAGCATGCCGCCAAGACCGAAGGACGCAATCGTTATTGCTACTTCACCGCCACGATGAAAATGGCCGCGCAAACACGCATGCAGCTTGCCAACGATATGCGCGGCGCACTCGCCGCCGATCAGTTCGAGGTGTATTACCAGCCCATCGTTGATCTGGCCACGGGAAGCATCGTCAAGGCCGAGGCGCTGTTGCGCTGGCATCACCCGGAGCGGGGGATGGTCAGTCCCGTACAGTTCATCCCGATCGCCGAGGAAACCGGATTGATCAGTGAAATAGGCGACTGGGTTTTCAAGCAAGCGGCGCAGACGGCCAAGCGCTGGTGCGGGCACTGCGGGTTTTCGACGAATGGAAGCTGTAACAAACCCGCCGAAACCGCATCATGCCTTTATCAGGTCACCATCAACAAGTCGCCGCGTCAGTTCTTTACCGGCAGTACCGACAAGACCTGGCTCAGCTACCTGCGGGCGAATAACATCCATTCGAGCTGCATCACCATCGAAATCACCGAAGGCCTGTTGCTGGATCGGCATCCCGAAGTCATGGAGAAACTCATGGCCTTCCGCGATGCCGGCATTCAGGTTGCGCTCGACGACTTCGGCACGGGATATTCGGCCATGTCCTATCTCAAGAAGTTCGACATCGACTACCTCAAAATAGACCGCTCGTTTGTACGCGACCTGGTTACCGACCCGAGCGACCGGGCAATCGCCGAGGCCGTTATCTCCATGGCGCACAAACTCGGAATGAAGGTGGTCGCCGAGGGCGTGGAGACAATCGAACAGCGCGACTTGCTGGCTGAAGCCGGTTGCGACTATGGTCAGGGCTATTTGTTCGCCAAGCCGATGCCGGCGGCGCAGTTTGAAAACCTGATCGGCGCCGGCTCAACTTGGGAACGGGTCACAAATCCTTGAAGGCACAGGCTGCGGCACGGGCGGTTTATCGGATTCACCAAGGGAATACCTGGGCTTTGTGAAAATCAATTGCATGTCATCCGGTATCAAGCCTCGGTCCACCAGCGCGGCGAGCCTGTCCGCCAGTCAGTTGCGCCGGCGTTATGTCGTGGCGCTTTCGCTCATCGCAATTCTGACCATTGCGTCCCAGGCCGTGGTGCAATTCCTGATTGCCGATCAGGAGCATGACTCGCGCGTTGTGAACATCGCCGGCAGGCAGCGCATGCTGAGTCAGGAGATCACCAAGCTGAGTTATTTCATCCTGAACGCCGAATCCTTCGATGCGGCGTTCGGTTATCGGCGGGAACTCGAAGAGGCCCTGAGTCTGTGGCAACGTTCCCACGTCGGCTTGTTGCGGGGCGATGCCGGGATGGGCTTGCCAGGGAAAAACAGCGACGAGGTGATTGCGCTTTTCGGTCGCATTCAACCGCACCACGAGGCCATTGTTGCCGCCGCCGAGGCGATCCTGTCTTCATCCGCAAGCACGGCGACACTTGCCCGGAGCATTCATCGCCTGCGGGAGCACGAATCCGGCTTTCTGAAGGGCATGAATGACATCGTGTTCCGCTATGACCTGGAAATAAACGCAAAGGTCGAGTTCGCCCGACGGCTTGAGATCGGGTTGATGAGCGTCACGCTGGTGGTCCTGATGCTCGAAGCCGTGCTTATTTTTGCGCCGGCGACGCGTCGCATCCAGCGCGACATGGAGGAGATCGCCAATCGCGAGGAAGACCTGGAGCATCTCTTTGCAGTGAGCCCAACCGCCCTGTTGCTGGTTGCCATGGAAGACTTGACGATTCTGCGCGCCAATCAGAAGGCGATGAAGCTGATTGGGGTTTCGGTTGATGAAATCGCCCGGACCAGTCTGAAAAACTATCTGGACGAAAACGATGCCGCCAACCGGGACTTCCTCGAAAAGATAAACAGGGGCGAAACTTTCAACGAATACGAAGTGATCCTCCTCGACTCGCGGCGCTCGATGTTGGAGACCCTGGTGTCCGTTCGCGCAATCGGCTTTTGCGGCCAGTCTGTATTCGTGCTCGGCATTACCAACATCACCGAACTCAAGAAGGCACAACAGGCGCTGGAGCACTTTGCCACATTCGACGAAATGTCCGGGCTGATGAACCGCCGTACCGGCCTGATCATGCTTGAAAAAGCGATGGCAAGATTCAGGCGGGATGGCGGTCGGCTCGCCGTCTGCTTTGCGGATCTCGATGGTTTGAAGACCGCCAACGACCGCTTTGGGCACGCGCAGGGCGATTGGCTGATCCGCACGGTCGCCGAAGTTCTGACCGGCGTCATTCGTGCCAGCGACGCTGCTGTCCGTCTCGGCGGGGATGAATTCCTGCTCATACTGCATGACTGCTCGCTCGAGGAGGGCGCCCGCCTTCTCGCCAGGGCCGAAACGCGCCTGAAGGAAATTGAAGCAGTGGAGCACAAGCCGTTTCCAATGGGTTTCAGTCATGGCGTTGTGGCCTTTTCTCCCGAAAAACATCCCACTGCGGATGAACTGATCGCCGAAGCGGACAGCCTGATGTACCAGGCAAAACAAGAGAAGAAAAGGCTTCGGGTCGAAAGCGAGCCTTTCCAATCGCCATCGACCGAGCGAGGCAATCCAAAGTGACGCGACTCGTCCTCGCCCTGATGTGGTTCCTGCACTGGCTGCCACTGCCGCTGCTTGCCGCGCTCGGTCGCGGGTTCGGACTCGCGCTCTACGCGCTGGTGCACGAACGCAGGCACGTCACCTTGACCAATCTCGGCCTGTGCTTTCCGCATTTGTCGCCGACCGAAAAGTCGGCGCTGGCGAGACGGCACTTCATGGCCTTCGGGCGCAGCATTCTCGAACTCGGCCTCTGGTGGTGGGCAACGCCGGCGCGCATCCGACGGCTGGTGCGGCTCGACGGCGGCGAGAAGCTGGCGGCCTGCAAGGGCAAGCCGGTGATCCTGCTGGTGCCGCATTTCGTCGGCATCGACGCCGGCGCCATCCGCCTGTTGCTGGAACATGGCGTGGTGGCGATCTATACCCGGCAGAAAAATCGCATTTTCGAGGCGGCGATGAATGGCGGTCGCAACCGCTTCGGCAATTGCGACATGGTTTCGCGCCAGGAGGGCACCCGCAAGGCGCTCAAGTCGATGAAGGCCGGTCGCTTCTTCCACTACTCGCCGGACATGGACTACGGCCCGAAGGAGTCGGTCTTCGTCCCCTTCTTCGGCGTGCAGACCGCCACCATCACCGGCCTGGCGCGGCTGGCGCGGCTGACCGGGGCAACGGTGATTCCGCTCGTGACGCGCATGACGGGCACCGGCTATGTCGCCACCGTGGGCGAGCCCTGGACGGATTTTCCCGGCGCTGGCGACGATGGCGGCCTGGGCAGCGCGCGGCGCATGAACGCCTTCATCGAGACCGAGGTGCTCAAATCGCCCGAGCAATACTACTGGCTGCACAAACGCTTCAAAACCCGCCCGCCGGGGGAACAAGGGGTTTATTGACCCCAATTTCAGAAAGTCGGCGCTGGCGCTACGGCGTATCCTGAGCCCATGCGAATCCGTTTCACCAAAATGCATGGCCTCGGCAATGATTTTGTCGTGCTCGACGCCATCCGCCAGAATTTCGTGCCGACGCCGGCACAGGCGCGCTTTCTGGCGGATCGCCACTTCGGCATCGGCTGCGACCAGATCCTGGTGGTCGAGCGCACCAGCACGCCGGGCGTGGATTTCCGCTATCGCATTTTCAATGCCGATGGCGGCGAGGTGGAGCAGTGCGGCAATGGCGCGCGCTGCTTCGTGCGCTTTGTGCACGAGCAAGGCTTGACGCAAAAGAGCGAAATCCGCGTCGAAACGCAATCCGGCCTGATCACGCTGCGTCTTGAAGCCGACGGCCAGATCACCGTAAATATGGGCGTGCCGCGCTTCCTGCCGGCCGAGATTCCGTTTGACAGCGAGACCAACGCGGTGGTGCAGCCGCTCGATGTGGGCGGGACGCGAATAGACATCAGCGTGGTCTCGATGGGCAATCCGCATGCGGTGCAGGTGGTGGCCGATGTCGATGCCGCGCCAGTGGCACGGCTCGGCCCGCTGATCGAATCCCATCCGCGTTTTCCGCGCCGGGTCAATGCCGGCTTCATGCAGATCGTTGACCGCCATGCCATCCGCCTGCGCGTTTATGAGCGCGGCGCCGGCGAAACCCTGGCCTGCGGCACAGGTGCCTGCGCCGCAGCGGTTGCCGGCATTCGTCGCGGCCTGCTGGATTCTCCGGTGCGCGTCGGCACGCGCGGCGGCGATCTGACCATCGCCTGGAACGGCGCGGCAGGCAATACATCCCAACCGGTCATGATGACCGGCCCGGCGACCAGCGTTTTCAGCGCAGAAATAGAACTCCCGAATAACCTGACATGAGAACTGACATGAAATCAGAAGACGTCGCCCACTATCTTCACGATCACCCGGAATTCTTCGACCAGTACGCCGATCTGCTGGCCTTGGTGACGCTGCCCGATCCGCACAGCGGTCGGGCCATCTCGATCACTGAAAAACAGTTGTTCAACCTGCGCGACAAGGTGCGCACGCTGGAAGCCAAACTGGTCGAACTGATCAGTTTCGGCGAGGAAAACGACTCGATTTCCGACAAGGTGCACGGGCTTGCCGTGGCCCTGATCGCGGCCACCGATCAGGCCGCCGTGGTGCGCGCCCTGTATTCGCATCTGGTCGGCGCCTTCGCCGTACCCCATGTCACGGTCCGCCTGTGGGGCGCGGGGCAAGGCAGCAGCCACGAGTTCGATGCCGTGACCGATGCCGTCAAGGTCTTTGCTTCAAGCCTGCAGCGGCCCTACTGCGGAACCGTGACCGGGCAGGAATCGGTGGCCTGGTTTGGCGAGGCTGCAACGCATTTGCGCTCGATGACGCAAGTGCCGCTGCGCGAGTCCGGCGGCGTCTGCTTCGGCCTGCTGGTGATGGCCAGCGAAGAACCGCATCGCTTCTATCCGGAACTCGGCACGCTGTATCTGGAACGCATCGGCGACATGGCCTCGGCGGCGCTGCTGCGAGTTATTCCCTGACGCCGGCCCGCAAAGCGGAAACTCCGGCGCGCAAAGCGAGATGGACGGCTCGGTCGGGCAGTTCCTCACTGAGCTTGAAATACAGCGGCGCGCCAGCCCGCATACGCTTGACGCCTACCGCCGCGATCTGGCGCGCCTGACGACGCTGTCAGACAGCGCCGAACTGGCGGCGCTGAAGACTCCGCAACTGCGGCGCGGCCTGATGCAACTGCACGCGCAGCAGCTCGCGCCGCGTTCCATCGCACGCACGCTGTCGGCCTGGCGCAGCTATTACGCTTGGCTGGCAAGGCGCGGCGTCATCGCGCTGAATCCCGCCGACGGCCTGCGCGCGCCGAAACGCGCACGCACCCTGCCCAAGGCGTTGGGCATCGACCAGGCCGCCGCCCTGCTCGACCGGCCGGCGGCGACCATGGCGAATGATCCCTTGCAGATACGCGACGCAGCCATGTTCGAGCTGCTCTATTCCTCCGGCCTGCGCCTGTCCGAACTGGTCAGCCTGGACTGGCCCGGCGGACTCGATCTGGCGAACGGCGAAGTCACCGTCACCGGCAAACGCCGGAAGACCCGTCAGGTGCCGGTCGGCGACCAGGCGCGCAGCGCGCTGGAGGCGTGGTTGGCGCTGCGCCTGCAATTTGCGCGGGATGATCAACCCGCCCTGTTCCTCGGCCGCAACGGCACCCGCCTCACGCCGCGGCAAGTGCAAAGCCGCCTAGCGCAGTGGGCGCAACGCCAGGGCGCGGGCGTGCATGTGCATCCGCACATGCTGCGCCATTCATTCGCCTCGCATGTACTGCAATCCTCCGGCGACCTGCGCGCGGTGCAGGAAATGCTCGGCCACGCCAGCATCGCCGCAACGCAGATTTATACCCACCTGGACTTTCAGCATCTGGCGAAAATCTACGACGCGGCGCATCCGCGGGCGAAGAAAGCCTGAAGAGAACACGCAGCAAGGCCGTCAGCGGAGCTTCGCATCCTTCCCCCAGATGCTTGCCATGCGGATCGGAATACGGAGCTTGTCGATTGTGAGTACGTCTTCTATGGCGAAATCGGCCAAGTGCGTCTTGCGATGAGATGCCACCTCGAGTTGAGCTCCGCTACGGCCGATGACCGCATGGACAGCGGGGGTGTTGGGCCCATTGCCCGGACCGGTAACGACAGCGACTTCCGAAGTCTTGAGACGCACCAATGTGCCAACCGGATAAATGCCGAGCAGCCGAATCATGGTGCCGGCGACAACAGCGTCGACTTCATGCCCCTGCTTCGCGTAAAGATCCCGCAGTGCCGTGCTCGGCTTGAGCGGTGGTCGATAAGTACGCCCCGACACCATTGCGCAGTAGCGGTCAACGAGACCGATGACTCTGGCCCCCATTTCGATGGCGTCGCCAGAGAGGCCCGCCGGATACCCCGAGCCGTCAATGTTTTCGTGGTGCCGCTGGACCAACGCAAGCCATTTCTCATCTGCAATGCCCAACTTCGTCAAACGTTCGACACCCAGCGCCGGGTGCTTCTTGATCATGACCATCAGCTTTTCGTTCAATTGCCCGCAAATCGTGTCGATTTTCTCCTGCACCTCGATCATTCCGAGATTCATGGTCAAGGCTGCCGCCACGGTGGCTTGCTGCGCCGCCTCGTCCAGCGATAGTTCCTTGGCCAGAAGGTAGGCCAGGATAGCCACATCGACCGGATGCCTGGCGGTGTAATTCGTATCCTGCATGAGCAGAATCGACGCCAGACATACCGTCGCATGGGTGTCGCAGGCGTTGCGCACGGACTGATTCAGTCTGTCCATGCGGCCGGCGAAGCCATCGACACTCTCGGGCGTCTGATCGAAGACGGTGGCCAAAGTCCTGCGCGCATCCACTATGCATTGCAGTGCGCTCGGCTTTTCGGCGGCAACGGCGGCGTGCGCCCTGGGATCGACCTCTTCCTTTTGCGCGAACAGTCCACACTCGATAAGCCTGTCGATAGCCCTCTGACTCGGCACGGCCTCGCCCTCATGCAGCAGCAGGACGCCATGTTCGTCAAATGCATCCCAGGGCAGCGGCTGACCTACCTTCAATTCATGCTGACTGATGCGTTGCTTCATCTAACCCAAGCCTCCTTGCTATGCGCGAGATGGTGAACATGGGCCGAAACGCGGTGGCTGAACCAGATACTACCGCAATTCGTTAAAAAACGTCAGTCGTTCAAGGTGTTAGTAAAGATTGGCATCCCGTACTTATTCTCGCGGCATCGCACGGCCACGCGCAATTCTCAGCGGGGTTTCCGGCGCGGCGTCAACAGGGAGCGTTGCTCCTCGCCGCCAAGCACGGCAACACGCAGGCGCGCGATGGCGTGGGAATGTATCTGGGAGATGCGACTCTCGGTAACACCCATCAGGCCACCAATCTCGCGCATGGTGCGCCCCTCTTCATAGTAGAACGTCACCACTGAATGCTCCTGCACGGGCAGCGCGTCAAGCGCCTCAATGAGAGCCTTGCGAAACGCCGCTCGCTGTAGCACGACGAGAGGGTCCAGGTTGCTGCTGGCGCACTGCTCAAGGTAGTCGCCGCCCTCTTCGCCGTCGCTGAGATCATCCAGGGAAATCAGCACGTAGCCGTCAGCCTCCTGCAGCAGCTTTTGATATTTGGCAATGGGCATATCCAGGGCATCGGACACCTCCCCTTCGGTCGGCGCCCGGCCCAATTGATGCCCGAGTTTATGGATCGCGACTTCAACCCGGCGCATTTCTCTCCGCACCCGACGCGTGCCGCCGTCATTGAGGCGCAGGCCGTCCAGCATGGCGCCGCGCACCCGCTGCGCAACGTACTTCTCGAACTGGCGGCCTGTCTCTGCCTTGCTGGAACGGATGATGGCGTCCATCAGGCCGAGCATCCCGTCCTGCATCAGGTCATCGGCCTGGACGCTGGCAGGCAACCCCTTCAGCAGTCCCTGTGCCATCTGCCTGACCATCGGCATATGCGCGGTTATCAACTGTTGCCTCTCGGCATCGCCTATTTCGCGCCGCATGCCCACTGGCCCGGCGCCGGATATTCCGCTGCCGGCAGCCGCATTCAGCAAGGGATCGGACAGCAGCGCCGCGCGATAGACCCGCAGCGCAACCTGCGCGTCATTGGCGGCGTAGAGGATCTGGCGCTCCGTCAGACGCGGATTGGCCCAGTTGGAAGTGGTCGTCCTCTTGGATTTCTGCATGCGCTTGCCGAAATACTGCGCCACGGCGGACTTGGCGCCGAGGCTTTGGTTTTTCTTCTCGCCGCGCAGGGCGCGGGAAAGATCCAGAATGTTCCGCGCCGCTATCCCCAGGCGCGACCGCAGTTGCGCCAGATCGCTGCCCAGCCCGAAACCCACCTTGAGAATCTGTTCCGACTCAAGGATGGCCTTGAGGCCGTGCGACTCGGGCAGGCGGTCGACCGAAAACAGGTAAACCCGTGTCGCCGTGGCCAACTGGATCAGATGCGGTCCGCTGGATACTTCGCCCTTGCTGAAAGTCGGCTTCGATTCCGTGTCAAAACCAATAACATCTTCCGCCAGCAGCGCCAGCCGGGCTTCGGTCGCCAATTCCGCCGATGTGACCAGCACCACATCGGCGATGCTTACGCCCTCGTAGAGCGGCAGTTCGGGAACTTCGGGAAAAATGGAGCTGTTTGAAGTCGTGTTCAAGGTAGGGGCTGACATCTGGAAATCCGGTAAGGCAGCGGCTTGCTCTAATCGATAGGACATTATCGGTCTACAATTCGCATTCTTAACATTCGAGTTCGCACGCATGGCTGAAACCGCATTCTGCTACCACTGTCGGCAGCATCACCCGAAAACGGAGATGCGCCAGATCGAAACCAAGGCCGGCAAGCGCTGGCGCTGCATCCGCAGCATCGAGGCGACCCGTCAGGGACAGGCCGCGCGTGAAGCCTATGGCCGCCAGGTTTCCGAGATGAACAAGTCCGAGGCGCAAAGCCGGGCGCGCATCACCAAGCCAATCGTTGCCGTCTGACGGCGACTCCGACGCTCCGATGCCGCCGCACCCGCCGCCGAGATCGATCATGGTGCGCGGGCTTGCCGCCCTCCTGCTGGCAATGCTCGTGGTCGGGGCCTGCGCGCCGCTACCCGTGGGCCAGGGACGCGATGCGCAGTGGCAGCCCTCGCCGAACTTCGACCAGCGCCGCCCCAATTTCGTCATCCTGCACCAGACCACCAACGACAACGCGGCAACCGCCCTGGCGACCCTGACCGACCCGCAACGCAAGGTCAGCGCCCATTACCTGATCGGACGCGACGGCGCGATCATGCAACTGGTCGACGAAGCTGCACGCGCCTGGCATGCCGGTGAGTCGCGATGGGGAGCAACGACCGACCTCAACTCGGCGTCCATCGGCATCGAACTCGACAACACCGGCGACGAAGCCTTCACCGAGCCGCAGCTCGTCGCCCTGCTTGGCTTGCTCGACGACCTGCGCACGCGCCACCGCATTCCGGCGGCCAATTTTCTCGCGCATGGCGATATCGCGCCGACCCGCAAGGTCGATCCGAGCCGCCTGTTCCCCTGGCAGAGACTGGCCATGCACGGCTTCGGCCTGTGGTGCGAAACGCCGCCGCCAGCCGCGCCGGCGGGCTTCGACGCGCTGCTGGGCCTGCAGGCGCTGGGCTATGACATAACCAACGCAGCGGCCGCGCGCCAGGCCTTCCGCCGCCATTTTGCGGGCAGCGATGTCGACGCCGAACTCGCGCCCGCTGAGCAAGCCCTGCTGCACTGCCTGCTGCAAAACAAGGTGGCGGGCGAATGAAAACCCGTTACGCGGATATCCCCGCTTACATCACCAGAGACGGGTCGGAAATCCGCGAACTGATGCATCCCTCGCTGCATAACAACCGGCTGCAAAGCCTGGCGGAAGCCACCGTCGCGCCGGGAGCGCGGACGCAAAGCCATCGTCATGCGGTGGCCGAAGAGCTGTATCACGTCAGCGCCGGCAGCGGCATCATGACGCTGGGAGATAGCCGCTTCAAAGTCGGCGCTGGCGACACGGTGCTGATTCCGCCCGGCACGCCGCACATGATCGAAGCCACCGGCACGGAGCCGCTGCGCATCCTCTGTTGTTGCAGCCCGCCCTATTCGCACGAGGACACCGAATTGCTGGAGGGCGCCTGATGGCGGGCAATCTCTTTGCCGGGCTGCCCGTAGCGCCCGAAGCGACCGAGCGCCTGGAATGGACGCCCGCAGGATCGCCAACCGTCTGGCTGGCGGTACATTGAACGCTGGCGATGATGGCCGAATAGAATGCATTTCGATTCCGTCTCCTTCCGCGACAAGGCGTTCAAGCAGCAGTTGAACGTCGCCGTCACGGTGGGCGTTATCTTCTTCGCCGTGGCCTCCTCGCTGCTGACTTCGTGGCAAGGCAGCCATCAGATACGCATCACCCTGCTCGATCAGGGCGAACGCATCGCCGAAAACCTTGCCAACCAGAGCAGGCTGGCCCTACTCTATGCCTCTGCGGAAAACGCCAACGAAGCCGTCAAGACCGCACTCTCGTTTCCCGATGTCACGCGCGTCGAAATCCGCCACGCCAGCGGTCGGCCGCTGGTCGTGCGCGGCAAGGACGTCGTCGAGGCGAACGATGCGCCGCTGGCGGACAAGACCGTCCGTCAGGCCTACCTGGAAATGGAAACCGGCGATGCCTGGCGTTTCGTCGCACCGGTGCTGAGCGAAGGCGACGACTCGCCGTTCGCAGTAATCGAGCGCAAGGAGGAGATACTCGGCTTCGTGCGCGTGGTGCAAAGCAAGGCGACGCTGTCGCGCATGCTGACGCAGATATTCCTGCTCAACCTCCTCATCTCCCTGGTCTTCGCCGTCGCCTTCCTGTTCGTCATGCGCAGACTGGCCAATCGTCTGACCCAACCGATCACGGAACTTTCGGAAACCATGTCGCGCGCCGAGCGCGGCGAGCCCAACGTGCACGCCGATGTCAGCGGGCCAAAGGACATCCGCGACATGGCTGCTGCCTTCAACAGCATGTTAGCTGCGTTGCAGGAGCGTGAACAGGCGTTGCGCGAGAGCATGGCTTTTCAGGACTCACTGCTCAATGCGATGCCTATTCCGGTTTTCTATAAGGACCGGAATGGTCGATACGTGGGATTCAACAAGGCTTACGAGGCATATTTCGGCGCAACCATTGATCAACTGATAGGAAAGACTGCGTTCGACATCAGTCCGCGGGAGCTTGCGGAAATCTATCACGCCAAGGATGCCGAGCTGTTCGAGAGCGGAGGAGTGCAGCAATACGAGTCCAGGGTAAAGAACACCCATGGCGAACTGCGCGATGTCATCTTCAACAAAGCGGTCTTCGCCGACAGTCAGGGGGCCATCGGCGGCTTGATCGGGGCGATTCTTGATATCACCGACCGCAAGAACGCCGAAGAAGAGATTCGCAAGCTCAATCAGGAACTCGAACAGCGCGTTGTCGAGCGCACCGCTCAACTGGAGTTGGCGAACCGGGAACTCGAAGCCTTTTCCTACTCCATCTCGCACGACCTGCGCGCGCCGCTGCGCCACATCGACGGATTTGTCCGCCTGCTCGAAGAGCGAACCGAGGCAAACCTCGATGAAAAAAGTCGGCACTACATGAGCACCATATCCGACTCGGCCCGGCGCATGAGCACGTTGATCGACGACATCCTCTCCTTTTCGCGGATGGGGCGTCGGGAGATGGCTGATACGCTTGTCGACCTTGGGGCGCTGGTTCAGGAGGTCATCCGTGAACTCGAAGCGGAAACACCGGGCCGAGCCATCGAATGGCGCGTCGCGGAGCTGCCTGTCGTTGTCGGCGATCACGCCATGTTGCGAGTAGTGCTGGTCAATCTGATCTCGAATGCCTTGAAGTTCACTCGCAAGTGCCCGCAGGCGAAGATAGGGATCGGCTGTCAGCCTGGAAGCGACGCGGAGACCATCGTATTTGTGCGCGACAACGGCGCCGGCTTCGACATGCAATATGCCAACAAGCTGTTCGGTGTCTTTCAGCGCCTGCACGGCAGCGATGAATTCGAAGGCACCGGCATCGGCCTGGCCATTGTCAAGCGCATCGTTGAGCGTCACGGTGGCCGGGTGTGGGCCGAAGGCAAGGTCGACGGCGGCGCGACGTTCTATTTCTCCCTTCCTCGATCATCTTCGGTTTCCCCGTCGTATTTGGCAAGTACCCTCACCGCGACCGAGTGATCGCGATGATCGTCGACCAGCGGAATCGTCTTGCCGGTTTGCTCAACGTCATCAACCGTCACGCTTGTGACGCCGCTCTGGCCCTCATTGCCGGCGCGCATTTGCGAGACGGCAATGTGATACACGGTTTCCCGATAGCGGTAGTGAATCGTGAACGCCTGCCAGTCGGCGGGCAGGCAGGGCGCGAGATGCAGTTTGTCGCCGGCGAGGCGCAGGCCCAGCAGCGATTCGAGGACCAGCCGGTACATCCAGCCGGCCGATCCGGTGTACCAGCTCCAGCCGCCGCGTCCGACATGCGGTGTAAGCGCATAGACATCGGCAGCGACGACGTAGGGTTCCACTTTGTAGATCGCGATGGCCTCCGCCGACAGCGCATGGTTCACCGGGTTGATCATGCCCAGCAGCTCCCAGGCGCGCTCGCGCTCGCCCAGTGCGGCAAAAGCCATCGACGCCCAGATCGCCGCATGGGTGTACTGCCCACCGTTCTCCCTGACGCCCGGCACATAGCCACGGATGTAACCCGGATCCATGTCCGACTTGTTGTCGAAAGGCGGATCGAGCAGTTGCACGAGCGCGGCGTCGCGCCGCACCAGTCGTTCATCGACCGCCTTCATGGCCCGGCGGGAACGCGCGAGGTTGCCACCCCAGCTATCACCCCCGTCGCCCTCCGCTTCTGCCACCGCCGAAAGCACGGACCAGCTCTGAGCGATCGAATCCATCCGGCATTCCACGTTGTCTGCCGACCCAAGCGGCGTGCCATCGTCGAAGTAGGCGCGGCGGTACCACTCGCCGTCCCAGCCGTGCTGCTCGATGTTCTGCCGCAACAGAACCCCCTGCTCCCGGCAAAGCTCGGCGAAGGCAGGATCGCCGTGGGCCGCCGCCACGAGTGCAAAATGTTTGAGCACTTCGCACTGGAAGAAGCCCAGCCAGACGCTCTCGCCCCGGCCCTTCATGCCGACCAGATTCATTCCGTCGTTCCAGTCGCCGGAGCCGATCAGCGGCAGGCCGTGCTCGCCGAATTGCAGGCCGTGCCGGATGGCAAGCACGCAATGGTCATACAGGCTGGCGGCATCGAAGGAACGACCCGGCAGATCGTAGTAGGAATCATCTTCCGGACTGAGCGGGCGGCCCTCCAGGAAGTGCACGGATTCATCCAGCACTCCAGTGTCCCCGCTGCTCGTCACATAGCGGCAGACCGCCAGCGGCAGCCACAGGTAGTCGTCCGAACAATGCGTGCGCACGCCGCGACCCGATGGCGGATGCCACCAGTGCTGCACGTCGCCCTCGTGAAACTGCCGGCTCGCGCACAGCAGCAGGTGTTCGCGCACCAGCGTCGGCCTGGCGTGGATCAGTGCCATCGCGTCCTGCAACTGGTCGCGAAAGCCGAAGGCGCCGCCCGACTGGTAGTAGCCGCTACGTGCCCATATGCGACACGCCAGGGTCTGGTACACCAGCCAGCCGTTGGCCAGCACATTCAGCGACGGATCAGGCGTTTCCACCTGCACCGCGCCAAGCGTGTGGTTCCAGAACCGCCACACTGCTTCGAGCGCGCCGCGCGCGGCGAGGGCGCCCCGGTGGCGCTGCACCAGCTTGCCGGCATCATCGGCGTTGCGCCCGATGCCGAGGCGGAAGACGATCTCGCGCTCCTGCCCCGCTGCCAGATCGAAACTCACCTGGATCGCCGCGCAGGGATCGAGGCCGGCGCCGACCTTGCCGGAAAGACGCGAGCGCTTCATGGCGGCCGGATTGCGCAGTGAGCCGTTGCGCCCGATGAATTCCGCGCGGTCGCCTGTCACGGTTCGCTTCGGCTCATCCACGTCGAAGAAGGCCACCCGATCGGCGAACTCGGTGTTGTACGGATTGCGCGCGTAGAGCGCGCCACTCAGGGGCGCGACTTCGGTGCTGACATGCATTGCCGATTTCTCGCGCAAGTCCCCCAGCGCCCATTCGACATAGCCGGTGGCGGAGAGTTTCCGCGCCCGACCGGATTCGTTGCGCACTTTCAACACCGAAAATTTGACGGCGGCATCCGTGGCCACGTAAACCCAGAGCTCCGAGCAAATGCCGCCCGAGCGGGTCTCGAACACGCTGTAGCCGAACCCGTGCCGAATGACATAAGGCATGGCGGCACGAACCGGCAGCGGCGTGGGCGACCAGACATGGCCGCTCTCTTCGTCACGCAGGTAAAGCGCTTCGCCGCTGGCATCGCTCACCGGGTCGTTGTGCCAGGGCGTGAGGCGGAATTCGTGCGCGTTTTCGCTCCAGGTGTAGGCGACGCCGTTTTCCGAAATGACCGTGCCGAAGTTGGGATTCGCCAGGACGTTCACCCATGGCGCCGGTGTCGTTTGACCGGCGGCGAGCGTTATGACGTATTCACGTCCATCGGGAGTGAAGCCGCCGAGCCCGTTCGACAGGATCAGATCGCGGCGCGGCAGGACCTCGACAGATGGCACATCGGGACGGTATCGGCGGCTCGGCACGAGCAGCGGCACGCGCGGTTCGGCGAGGCCACGCCGGTCAAGCTGTTCCGCCAGCGTGCCGTGGCTGTCCGCGATGACGACGCGCGCCACCGACTGAAGCAGAATGCGGTCCTCGCTCGACATCTGCTCCGCAGAGCGCACAAAAATGCCGCCCGGTCGATCGATCACGCTGGCCTCGATGCCCGAGGTAATCAGACCGGTGATCTGATCCTGCAATTGTTGCCGGTAACCGGCGTGATCCTCGTTCCAGATCACCAGATCCACCGCCAGGCCTTTCAGGCGCCAGTAGGCATGGGCCTGCACCAGTTGGCGCACAAGATCGATATTGGCCGCATCCACGATTTGCAGCAGCACGATGGGCAAATCGCCTGAAATGGCGTAACTCCACAATCCGGACTGCCCACGGCGATTCTTGATGAGCACGGCGGTGTCGGCGCGCAACCGGGCATTGGCGTGAATTACCGCGCCGGCCAGCCGCGCATAAAGCTGCGCATCGGCCTCGCTCGCATTGAGTTGCCGCAACACCACCTGGCTGTGGGTCCACGCCAGGTCGAAGACGCGATCCGAGAGGTGCCGGTCCTGGTATTTCTCGATCAGGCTCATGGCCATCTCGCGGGTCTCGGCGATGCCCGACACCCGGTCGATCACGACTGACTGCTCCGGATCGAGTGTTATCGAATAACGAATGGCGGTGATCGGATCCAGCACCGAACCGTCGCTGCCAGACAGTGCCGACCGATCACTCATTGCCAGCGGATAGTCGGTGCTTCGTCCGCGACCGATGAAGCGCGCGCGATCCGTCTCGTAGGACACCTCGCCGATCTCCGCCCCGTGCACCGTCATCAGATGAAACATCCAGGGCACCTGCTCGCCGACCGAGCGCGGTCGGCGCGTGCACAGGATCGCGTGGCGCTCCCTCAGGATTTCGGTCTGCACGAAAAGATTGCTGAAAGCCGGATGCATGGCATCCGCAGCCGGCGGCGCGATCACCACTTCGGCATAGGTGGTGACATCGATCTCCCTGCGCTGTCGCGAGCGATTGGTGATGCGCACCCGGCGCAGCTCGATGTCATCCTCCGGCGAAACAACGATGTCGGTATGCGTCTCGAATGCTCCGGCGTCGGCCCCGCCGCCAACCGTGTCGCGGCGGCGAAACTCGGCGCGGCCCTCGGAAAATATCGCCTCGTAACTCTCTGCACGCTTCTGCGTCGGCTGATGGGCCATCGACCAAAACTCACCGCTACCCATGTCGCGGATGTAACAGAACGTGCCCCAGTGATCGCAAGTGCCGTCCTCGCGCCAGCGCGTGACGGCGAGGTCCTTCCAGCGGCTGTAGCCGCCTCCCGCGTTGGTCACCATCACGTGATAGCGGCCGTTCGACAACAACTGCACTTCCGGATTCGGCGTATCGGGAGTGCTGAACACCCGTATCGGCATCTCGGCGGCGAGCGACGTTGCATGCACCTCGGAGAGTTGGGCGGTGTGCGCAAACAGCGCGGTGGCCCTGGGAATCCGCTCCTGCAGCAGCAGCATGACGGCCTGGAACAGCCGGTCCGACTCGAACCGCCGTTGCATCGGACGATCCAGCAGCAGGTAGGCCAGACTGAGCAGGCTCATGCCCTGGTGATGGGCCATGAAGGAGCGCACCACCGCGCTCGCTTGCCGGCGTCGCTGCCGTGCCGGCGTGTAGTCGATCGCCTCGAAGAACCCGAACTTGCCGATAACTCCATCGGTCGCGAGTCGTTGCAGATTCTCGCAGGCCTCCTCGGGCGCCACCGTCAGCGCCAGCACCGAAGCATAGGGCGCGATGACCAGGTCATCGGCCAGTCCGCGCTTGAGTCCCAGGCCGGGCACGCCGAAGGCGCGGTACTGGTAATTGAGGTGCACGTCGACCGTGTTGTAGCCGGATTCCGAAATTCCCCACGGAACGCCGCGCTGGCGACCGTACTCGATCTGCCGGGCCACCGCCGCCTTGCAGGTCTGGTCGAGCAGCGTGTTGTCATAGCTCGGCATCACCAGCAGCGGCATCAGGTACTCGAACATCGACCCGCTCCACGACAGCAGCACGGGTTCTCCGCCGGCGCTGGTGAGCAGGCGGCCCAGCGCAAACCAGCTCTCCTGCGGCAGTTGCCCCTGGGCGATGGCGACGAAACAGGCCAGGCGCGCTTCGGAGGCCAGCAGGTCGTAGTAACTGGTGTCCGCCCGCCGTTCATCGACGTTGTAACCGATGGTCAGCAGATGGCGCTGCGTGTCGAACAGGAAGTCATACTCCATGCGCGCCAGCTCGAAGGCTTGCAGGGCCATGCGTTCGATGGCCGCCACGCGGTCGCGCGCCGCGATGCTTCCGGCATCCGCCAGTTGGCGCAGGGTCGGGATGCCGTCGATGCTGTCAAACTTTTCCAGCCCGTTGCCCAGTCGACCGGGCGCCGTCGTCGATGCCAGCCACGGCGCGAGCAAACCCAGATCGTCCGCCGCCGCGCGGCATTGCCGGGCCAGCGCCTGCGCCCACTCATTCGCTTCGCTTTCCAGCGCCGGGTCATCGCTGCCAGCGAGACCGCTGGCGATCTGGCCGACAAGACCCTCGGCGCCGCTCGCCAGATCGACGAGCGTCGCCCATGCCGCCGCGAGGGTATCCGGCGGGGCAGCCGACGCCGACTCCAGCATTTTCCGGAACGCCGCCACGGGAACGACACCCGCTCCGTCCGACACGTCGGCGAGAATTCCGAGCGTGTCGCCGATGCCGTCGAACAACCGTGCCGACACGATCCTGTCATCGGCCAGCGCAAGCAGGCCGGCACGCAAGGTCAGCAGATGACCGGCGAGATTTCCGCTGTCCACCGTCGAGATGTATCGCGGCAGCAGCGGTTGCAACGTCTGCGTGTCGTACCAGTTGTAGAAATGCCCCCGGTGCCGTTCCAGCCCCTCCATCGTATTCAGGGTGTTCGCCGTGCGCAGCACGAGTTGCCCGACCGGGATGTAGCCGAAGTCATGGGCGGACAGGTTCGCCAGCAGCGCCAGCCCGATGTTGGTCGGCGAGGTGCGATGCGCAACCGAGGCAATGCGATATTCCTGATAGTTGTCGGGCGGCAGCCAGTGGTCTTCGGCGCCGACGAAGTTGTCGAAGAAGGCCCAGGTCCGGCGCGACAGTGCGCGCAGGAATAAGGTCTGGTCGACGCTCAAAGTCGCCTTGCGCCGAACCAGCGGCCGGCTGAGCCACCAGGCGATGACGGGTGAGATGAACCACAGCAGCAGAATCGGCGCCGCCACCGCCAGCACCGCCGGCGTCGATGTCGCCAGATGGATTGCGGCGACGGCGGCGAGGGTCGGGGCGACCCACATGGTCCGCATACAGCCGGCGAGATTGCCGCAGCCGCGCGTGACGGACTCGCGATCCGCCTCGCCCGAGGGATTCCATTCGAGCAGTCGGCGCTGCGTGACGATCATCCGCCATGCCGTGCGGACGATGGCATCCAGGCTGAAATATGCCTCGTAGGGAAGACAGGCAAGCTCGAACGCGACTTGCATAAAGCGCCGCGAAGCCGAGCGTGCGGCGGCGGCGAAGTGCTGCCGCAGCAGCACCTCGTCCGCCTTGCGCAACAGATCGATGATCGAAGCGCACATGGAGGGAATCAGCAGAATGCCGATCACCGACAAGGTACACAACCAGGCCGAGGACAAGACCGTCCATCCCAGCAGCAACAGCAAGGTCAGCGCCGCGGGCACCAGACTGCGCCGCAGATTGTCGATCAGTTTCCACTGCGACAGCAGCGACAGGTGGTTCTTTGCCGCCGTGTCGCCAGCGCCGACTTTCATCTCCGGGGTGCGCCGCAGCAGCCACCCGGCGAGCTGCCAGTCGCCGCGAATCCAGCGATGACGGCGGCTCACGTCGGCGCTGTAGCGGGCGGGCGTGTCCTCGTACAACTGCACATCGCTCAACAGCCCCGCCCGCGCATAGCAGCCTTCGATCAGGTCGTGGCTGAGTATCCGGTTCTCGGGAAAGCGCCCACCCAGGGCTTGCTCGAAGGCATCGACATCGTAGATTCCCTTGCCGATGAACGAGCCTTCGCCGAAGACGTCCTGATAGACATTCGAGACGGCGCGCGTGTATGGATCGATGCCCGGCTCGCCGCCGTAGAGCCGGGCGTAACGCGAGCGGTTGGTTCCCGGCAGGCTGATCGCCACGCAGGGTTGCAGAATGCCGTAGCCGGCGCAGACGCGCTGCTTGCCTTCGTCATAGTGCGGACGATTCAGCGGATGCGCCATGGCGCCGATAAATTGCCGCGCCGCATCGCGCGGCAATTGCGTATCCGTGTCCAGGGTGATGACGTACTTCACGCCGGCAAGAACTGCGGTATCGCCGACGACGAGCGAAAAACCATCGTTGGCGCCATCGCGCGGGCCACACGTCGCGTTGCGCAACAGCGCATTCAATGCCGCCAGTTTGCCGCGCTTGCGCTCGTAACCCATCCATATCTTGTCCTGCGGGTTCCAGCGCCGCGAACGATGGAAGAGAAAGAATATGTCGTTTCCGCTCTGGCCTTCCGTATCGCCATATTTATCGTTCAGCTCGACTATTCTTGTCTGCGCCAATTGCAGCAGCGGCCCATCCTCGGCAAGCGACTCCTGCTGCGCATCGCGAAAATCGGTCAGCAGGCCAAAGTGCAGGCGTTCATCGCGGTTTGCCAGAAACCTGACTTCCAGCGCCTCGACCAAATCCTCGATGCCCGAAGCGCTGGTGAGCATGGTCGGAACCACCGCGAGGGTGCGTGCAGTCGACGCAATTCCGGCGGAGAAATCCAGTCTGGGCAGCGGATGCGGTTTCACCAGCAGGATCGCCAGCCAGTTCACCAGGGCCACGGCCAACTGGCTCGCAGCCAGCAGCGAAAGACTGCCGAGTACGCCCAGCGCAAACACGTACCACCCGCCACGCATGCCGATGGTGGGTATCTGCGCCAGCAAACCCGCAGTGATGATCGCCGTAATCAGCATGATGGCGCCCAGATACAGCAACAACGGGAATTGGCTCGCCCTTCTATGCCAGACATCAAAACCCGAAAGGCGAATGTTTGTCGCCCGCTCAAGCTCCGGCAGGCCCTTGTCGATCAGGTAGAAGCCGACATGCGCCGTGCGCCCACACGCCTCGATGCCGGCATCGGTAGCCGCGCCGGCGCGCGCCAGATCGACCGCCCTGCGCGCCACCTCGTCCTCCGCCAGTCCGCTCTCTTTGGCTATCCTCTCGGTTGCATGACGGTAGCGGTCACGGGTGGCGAAATCCATTCCGCCATAAACGCGGCACGGATCCTCCCGCAGTGTCTGCTCGACAACGCTCATGGTCTCGACAAACTCGCGCCAGTCGATGGCGCCCAGAACCCGCAGGCTGCCGATGCTGTTGCTGATGGAAACCTGATCGGCGGCCTGCTGCTGAATTTCCCAGTTCACCAATTGCTCGATGGTCAGGCCCGTTTCGGCAAGCCGCTGCTCGATCCAGGTCAACGCCAAAGCCAGGGCGGGACCCCGCCCCAGCAGGCGACGCGCGAGTTCCGCGACGAAGGCGCCGACCATCGGAGGATTCGAGCGCGCCATATCCGCGATCACCAGAACCAGACTCTTGGGATCGTTTTCGGCAGCCTCCGTCATTTGATCGGCCCATGTGCTGGCCAGGTTTCTCTCGACCCAGCCTGCGGCGATCAGTACGCCGACGCGGCGCAGGTTTTCGATGACGGCCAGCCGCAGCATGATCGGGACAGCCCACAACTCGCCGAGATTAAGCGCCGTGACGGTCTGGTAAGCCGCGACGAAGCGGCTGAGACTCTCCGTGTCGACGCGGCCATCGCCATGGGCAATGATCTCCAGCGCGATGTCATAGACCCGCGGACACCCGGTCGATGCGCCCTGCGCCAGGCGCGGAAGTTCGCGGCTGTAGCCCTTTGGCAGGTGCCTCTTGGCCGTGCGGATCTGTTCTTCGACGAGATAGAAGTTGTCCAGCAGCCATTCGCCGGCCGGCGTGATGCGGCGCGTGGTCATGACTGCCGCTGTCAATTGTTTGCAAACGCCGGCGAGGACACTTTCGTTCGCCGCCAGACGGGCCAGAAGCTTGTCCGACGCGCGCCCGGCGGCCAGTCGATGCGAGGCTGCGAGCGCCTTGCCGTGCTGCTCCATCTGCTCGGCGCTGAACAACTCGGAGCGTAGCGGAGGCTCTTCGTTCGGCGCGGACCGCAACCAGCCGCTGCCGCGAAGCTGCGCCTGCAACGGCTGCCAATGTCTGGTGAGCGTGGTGCGGTAGTTCAATTCGGCAGACCCTTCCTGAAAAATTTGGATGCCGGCAACGCGCAACGCGCATCGCAGCGGACGAGAGAGCCGTTACTCCCCGAGCAACTCGGCCACCGGCTCAAGTTCCTCCACATGTTGCGCCACTACCTTTGCGATGACGGTGATCGGGATGCTCAACAGCAGCCCCCAGACACCCCACAGCCATGCCCAGAACAACAACGCGACAAACACCGCAGCGGTGTTCATTTTGGCGATCCGGCCGGTCATCCAGGTGGTGACGAAATAGCCGACCAGCGTGGCGATCACCAGCGAAGCCCCCGCGATCAGCAGCGCGGTCGACAGATCGTCGAACTGCATGAATGCCGCCATGCCAATGGCAGTGGCGGTAACCACCGAACCGAAGTAGGGAATGACGTGGAGCAGGCCGGCGGCCACGGCCCAGGCACCGGCGTTCTCCAGGCCGATCCAGCGCAACGCGATCCATGTTAGCAGCCCCACCAGCACATTGGTCGCCAGCAGCATGAACATGTAACGCTGGATGGAGTCATTGATGTCATCGAGCATGTGCACGGTAATCTTTTTCTTCGACAACGAGGGGCCCGTGATTCGCACCAGCTTTCTCTTGTAGGTATCGCCGGACACCAGAAGAAAAAATGTCAGGAAAAGCACCATGACTGCCTGGCCGATCATGCCCGCAGCACCCACGGAACTCGCCCAAAGAAAGTTGCCGAGCTTGAAAGTGGGGGAATCGATGACAACACGGGTAGCCATCTGTTTCGGTCGCACCGCCAAACCGGTCGCCTGACTTGTGGCCTTCTCGATCTCGCTCGCGGCCGTCTGCATTTTCTGCATGGTGCTGACCTCCCCTTGACGCAGCCTGGCGATGGCAGCCGACAACTTGCTCACTGCCTCCGGCACCTGATCGAGTATGGTCTGCGCCTGCTCACGCAACGAATAGGCTCCCAAGGCAAGGGCGCACACCACACCCATCATCACAATGCTGGCGCCCACCACACGCGGAATGCGGATCAGTTCAAGCCAAACGACCAGGCGATTCAGCGTGTAGGCAAACAGAATTCCAAGCAGCAGGGAGACGAAGAAGCTCTGCGCCAGCTTCAAGGCAAAGACCACCGCGATGGTGGCGAGGATGACCAGCGCCAGATCGCGCCCGGTTTCGGACACCCTGACGATGGATGGCAGCGCCGATGGCTCGGTATCCACGGCAGCATGATCGCCTGCCGGAGTTGCCGGATCAGGAGTGGGAATGGCAGCCATCGCAGCAGGTCTTCGTGTTTGTGGCCGCGACGCGGGCCTGTTCCTCGAAGCACAGCCGCTCATGCTGCAAGCTGCCGAACCACAGCGCGTAATGCCGCGTGAATTCCGCGCCGAGAAAGAATATTTGTGCCGAGTAGTACACCCACAGCAGCAAGGCGATCAGCGAACCGGCGGCGCCAAAGCTCGATGCCACGCCACTGTTGCCCAGATACAGGCCGATCGCATATTTCCCCAGGCTGAACATCCCCGCCGTAAATGCGGCGCCGATCCAGACATCGCGCCACGACAGCGGCGCATCCGGCAAGGTCTTGTAGATGATGGCAAACATGCAGGCGATGACGCCGAACGAAATGACGGAAGTGATCGTCGCCAATAGCACGGTGGAACTGCCCAATTGCCCGTGCGCATAGCGCTCAAGCATGGCCAGGCCAGCGCTGACAACGAGCGATACCAGCAGCAGAAACGCCAGAACAAGCACCAGGCCAAAGGACAAAAGCCGGGTTCTCAAGAGCAGGCCAAAGACCGACTTGCAGGGCTTGCCGATGCCCCACAGTTCATCCAGGCTGCCTTTCAGCTCGGCAAAGACACTGGTGGCGCCCAGCAGCAGCAGGACGCTCGCGATGAGCGTCGCCACCAATCCCGAGGCAGGATTTCGCGCCGCAGCCAGCAAGGCCTGGATCGCCTGCGCGCCGTTCGGCCCGACCAAGCCTTGCACCTGGGCGACGATCTCGCCCTGGGCCGCCTCGTCGCCAAAAACGTAGCCGGCGACCGCAATCGCCAGCACCAGAATGGGCGTCAGGGAAAACAAGGTATAGAAGGCCAGCGCTGCGCCTTTGCTGGCGGCACGGTGATCGATCCAGGATGTCAGCGACCCGACCAGAACGATCTTCAGACGCCTTAACCAGTGAATCGGGAGGAGCACCATGTGATCGACAAGAACGCCCGGCATGGGTGGCCTCACAGTTCAGGGTTCGGGCGGCTAGCGTGGCACGGTCTGGGTTTGTTGAATCAGTTCAGCTTTTATGCACGCCTGATGCAACAGTTCGTTTAGATCCCTAACGGCGTCGTAGTAGTCGCCATGCGTTTCATAGGCCAGTCTGCGTCCCATTTTCTGGGCGACGGAGAGCAGCGCAAACAGTTCGCCAACGGTTTCGCGCCTTTCTCCTTTTTGTGTCACGTTTCCTTGCATGGCAGAACGCCTCCGTCGATTACGTAACCGAACAAACGGCAGGATTCGCCATCACGAAATTTCCCGCCGGCAAGCTGCGGCATGAACCGGTATCCCCAGGCGGCGCCTGGGGATACTTCCCCTGGGTTTGACCCCCGGAATTTCTTACTTCATCCGAATGTCGTTCTTTACGGATTTCACGCCGTTGACGCCGCGCGCCAACTCAGCCGCCTTGCTGGCAGAAGCATGGGCGCCGACAAAGCCGCTCAGTTGCACGACGCCCTTGAACGTCTCGACGTTGATCTCGGCCGATTTCAGGGTCGGCTCATTGAAAATGGCCGTCTTGACCTTGGTGGTGATGACGCTGTCGTCGACGTACTCACCGGTTCCCTCTTGCGTCGACGTGGAAGCACAACCCACGACCGTCACGAGCGTAGTGGCCAGGAAAAGTGCAGAGAAATACGTTCTAAGTTGTTTCATGGTTGATTCTCCAAATGTAAGTTGAACAGAACTTCCTGATCCGGTTTCGAACAGCGCAATTTGCGCAGTCTTCTGGACAGAGAACCGAACCCGACGGCATAGACCGTGCAGCGTGTCGAATCCCCGAAATCAGAGTAGTTGGAATAGTCGGCGCTGACGGTACGGTGGCGCACATAGCCGGAACCGGAAACATGTTCTGCCGGCGGGACAATTTGCGTTGATGGACTATTTGGAACGGCAGTCCTGGTTGCGCTCTTCGAAACGCTTCATTTGCCGCAGAGCTTCATCCTGCGTGATGCCGTAATCCTCCTGCATCCTGCCCGCCAACTCGACCCGCCTGCCGGTCACCACGTCGAACTGATCGTCGGTGAGTTTGCCCCATTGAACCTTTACCTTGCCCTTGAGTTGCTTCCAGTTGCCTTCAACGATATTCCAGTTCATATCAAACTCCTTTGGTTTCGGTCTGCCCTTCTGAAGGTCCAAGGCTAGCTGCCTGCCCGGACGCAATCTGTGCGCTGGCAAACGAACGCCGACGAATATCCGCTGGATCGCAATGACTGCCGGGCCTCTCCTGTGTTCGCCAGCGAACGGAAGCAGAAACACAAACGTTTAGGCTGACATGAGAGACCGACGACTGGCACCGATAAAGCAGAGGCAAGCGTCAGGCACTCTTTCCCAGCAAACCCGTAATTACAAAGGAGTACAAAATGTCAGATGCCGGTTATCAGGAGCCTGTCGAAGAACTGTCCGCCGAAACCCGCGATATGCACGGAGCCCTTGCCTCCCTGATGGAAGAGCTGGATGCCGTGGATCGGTATAACCAACGGGCGGATACCTGCAAGGACCCGGCGCTCAAGGCAATCCTGGTGCACAATCGCGACGAAGAAAAGGAGCACTCGTCCATGATAATCGAGTGGATTCAGCGCAAGGACCCAAGCTTTTCCAGCCAACTCAAGACCTACTTGTTCACCGACGAATCCATCGCGCATCAGTGATGCGTCAGACAGGCCCGCTGTTCTTCACGCCTGACAACCGGGAAGTGCCGGCACGCTACTCGCCCTGAAGCCGAGAATCGCCGCGTACACCGATTCTGGCGGCGTCTCCCAACTCGCAGGAAAGAATATCAGCGGCGACTGACAAGCAGGAAGACAAGCAGCCCGGCCACCGCCGGAATCCCGAATGCCTTCCACGGATTCTCTCTTGCGTACTCCTGGGTAGCCTCCGCAGCGTCGCAGACCTTTCCTGTAACCGTGATTCGGGCCTGATCGAGTCTGGATCTTGCCTCGCGCAGCCTCCCTTCGATCCTGGCGCGCGTCGCGGCAAATTCCTCAGTAGTGGCGCCGGCCACTTCCTTCAGCAGGTCATCGGCATCGGCGACTACGCCCCTTAGATCATTGACGAGCCTGTCCTTCTTGCGTTCGACAGCGCCACGGCTTCCGTACAGTGCAATATTCATCATGCCTCCTGGTGCATAAGAGTGCGGGGGCAATCGCGGCCCTGGGCCGGATTGGATTAACGAGAACCGGTCTCGCGACCTTGCCTAACGCGCGTTCGGATGTTGACGAATGGCTGCGGATTCGAGCACGGACGCTTCTCTGGTGCACATCCTGTTCCCCGCCATACGCAATGTATGTGCGCTGGAGTACAGACGATTGCTGTCATGTGAGTAGCCTTGAAGACTGGAATAACGGTGGTCGTCATACAGCAAGACGCGGATCGAAATTGTCACTTCCACTAATTTTCAGTGTTCGATCGAAACAACTTCACAAGGAAACCAAAATGAACGCTCTACACAGTTTCAAATTAGTTGGTATTTCAATGCTGCTTGTAGCCGGACTTTCGGCATGCGACAAACCAGGACCGGCGGAGACCGCAGGTAAAAAAATCGACCAGACAGCGGAAGCAGCCGGTCAGAAAATTGAACAAACCGCAGAGGCGGCCGGCAGGAAAATAGATGCAGCAACCGATAGGGCTGGTGAAAAACTGGGCCAGCAAGGCATCAAAGCAGGCGTAGCCATCGAAGATGCCGAAATCACGGCAAAGGTCAAAGCCGCCATTTTTGCCGAGCCCGGTTTGAGGACGCTGCAAATCAGTGTTGATACCGTCAAAGGCGTGGTGACACTGACCGGATCGGTCGATTCGCTGATGAGCAGCGATAGAGCCAAGGCGCTGGCGGGTGCGGTGGCGGGCGTAAGCCATGTTGATAACCGGCTGGTAGCAAAGTCGATCAAATCCAGGTGAATTTCCACCAACCAATCAAGGAGTCGATCATGGAAATTGAAGCAGCCTATAGGCAAAAAATGGCAGCGCAACTGAAAGAATGGGGCGCCCAAATAGATCTGTTTGAAGCCAAGGCGGAGAACGCTGGGGCTGACATGAAGGTCAGGCACGCCGAGGCGTTGAGTAAGTTGCGTGCCACGCAAGGCACGGCATCTGAAAAGATGCGTGATCTCGAAAAGGCCAGTGGCGAAGCATGGGAGCAGGTCAAGACGACCGCCGACAAGATATGGGATGAGTTGAAGGCTGGCATCGCGGACGCTCATGCCAAGTTCAAGTAAGCCCGCAGGCAGCAGACACAGCCCATGCCCCCAGCGATCCCGGTCGCTGGAGGAAAATCATTGGAGGTCCGAGAGATGAATCTGAAACTGATCCTGATGCTGCTTCTGTCGAGCGTGGCGGTAGTCTTCGTCGCGCAAAATGTCACCGTGGTCGAGATCAGCTTTCTGTACTGGCGCGCATCGATGTCCAGTGCGCTGCTGATATTCTTCAGCTTGATCACCGGGCTTGTTCTGGGCTGGTTCATGCATGGTTACCTGTCGCACCGAAGAGCCAAGAACAGCAGGAATGAGTTGGCGTACCTGCGTTGAACCGACCGGGAACCAGGCTGGCCGGTCAATTCAACGCCGCAGCTGTCGGCACCGCCTGGTGGTTGAGGCGCAGTTCGAAACTGCCGGCACCCCGCTCGACCGCAATCAGACGCAGCAACGGGCCAAGCATTGATCCAACTTGCCTCCATCGCCCGTTTGCCGGGATGAAACATTGTTCGCCCTATGTACGACAGCGCACAGAATGCCTGATGACCGGGGCGGATAGTCGTCACAAGACGCAAGGCGCCGGAACTTTGGTGGCGTGCGCGGGAATCCGCGGCTGCAATGACTCAGCCGCACACCGATGCCTTTCGGGGTTCCATGATCAGGAGAATCACATGAACAAATTCGAAAGTCCTTTCAAACCACTAACGTGGTTTATGGCGCTGTTGCTGTCGGCATTTCTGGTCGCATGCGGCGGCGGCGGCGGCGGAGGTGAAAACGTTCCTGCCAACGTAGTCCCCGGCGCCGCCGGCAGTCCGGGCGCCGCAGCCACCAATCCCACGGTAAATTCTTCGGCTCCAGCCAGCGGCGCCACGAATGTACCGACCACCATCAAGAGCACCGGCAACATCGTGAGCGTCAAGACTTTGACCGCAACCTTTAGTGGCGCGATGGATCCGGCAACGATCACTCCGGTCGGAACATTCACACTCAAGAACAATACGCTCGCAGGAATCGATGTTCCCGGCGTGGTCACGATGAACGGCACAAACACGATTGCGACCTTTACACCAGGAGCGGCCAATCTCGACGCGGCTACCAGCTATACCGCCACGATCAGCACCGCAGCCAAGAACGCAGGTGGAACTGCAATACCCAATCCCGTGGTGTGGAGCTTCACCACAGCCGCCGTGCTAACCATCGGTCAGGGGCCGGTGGATCTTGGAGCAGCGGGCAATTTCGTGATTTTCTCCAATACGGCAATCACGTCCGTTTTCCCGTCCGACGTCAAGGGCAGTATCGGGACGGCTGGCACCGGCTCCGACACCACCATAACCTGCCCGGAAATTACGGCAGGGGGAACCGTATGGTCCGTCGATGCCACCTACCCAGATGCGGCATGCTTGACCATTGACGGCCCCAACGTAGGCATCGCAGCAGGAGCCATGGGCGCGGCGATCACCGACGCCAAGGGAAGGACAATTCCTGACTTTACTGACTTGGGTGCCGGCACTATTGGCGGCCTGGTACTCGCTCCGGGCCTCTATAAATGGACCGGCGCTGGCGGCGTTACGATAGACAACACTGGAGTCACTATCACGGGTGGCGCCGACGATGTCTGGATCTTCCAGATCGACAGCAACTTCACTGTGCAAAATAACGCCACCATCACCCTGGGCGGCGCAGCGCAGGCCAAGAACATCTTCTGGCAGGTCGGAGGTGTTGCTGGCGCGGTGATCGGATCGGCCGTGAATTTCAAGGGAGTTATCCTGGCTGACAGTGGAATCACGCTGGATAGCGGCTCGACAGTTCTCGGCAGGCTGTATTCGAATCCTGCGATCACTCTCAAGACGAATACCATTACGCCGCCCGCCCCATAAGGCATGACGCATCGGTGGTGACAGCAGTACCGGAAGGCCATCGGAAGATGGCCTTCTGCTTTATGGCCTATGCGATCAGGGAATGCGGAGGGGAAAAGGTCTTTCAAGGAACGCAGCGGCCGGCCCGAGTCAATAGTCGGCGCTGGCGGCACGGCGAGCGAAGCGGTTCCGATGATGAAATGGAAAATGGCGCGGAAAATTCAGCGCCATTTTTACGACTTACTTTGCTGCAAAAAGGGGTTTTTCTACAGCTTCAACGTGAAGCTAACCGGCGCTGCGCGGCTTTATCGCGCAGCGTCCTCTGGAACGACGGGTTCGGCCCCTGAAACGCAGCCACGCTATGCAGCCTGCAACAGAAACTCAACTTTCACAGCCTCATACGGGAAAACAATGTGGCCGTCCTCAGTCTTGTTAAGTACTCCAGCGTTGAGCAGCGCAGTAACGTCGCCGTGCACGGCCTTTACGTCGCGTTCAGCGCGGCGTGCGGCTTCGCGAATGGACACCGGCCCAGCGCTGCAAAGCACCTTGAGTAGTTCCCATCGTTTTTCAGTTAGCACCCTCCACAGCAACTCGGGAGTGGCAAAGCTGATACGCGCAGTCTTCTGAGCTTTTCCTGTCTTCCAGGCGCGCGCAAAATCAGCCATGGAATCGGCAGGGGTTCGCACATCAAGAGTTACTGTTTTCATGGTTCCACCTCGCAATATCCTTCTGGAAATCGGTGATCAATTGATCAGGCGTAGTAAAAGCATAGACACTTTCCTTTTTGCCGAAATGGCGGTGATCGCCCTTCCCAACTTCGTTGTCGTAGCGCAGAACGCATTCTCCACGCACGACGTAGACCAGCCTGTACTTGAACGCGTGCGCCGACCCTTTGAGTGGATTCGGGAGGCGCCACAGTACCAATTCCGCGAACGCCGACTCTGAGTAGGCGATACGAGCGCTAACAAGCTGAACGGCTTTCATGTTGGAGATAGTGCCAACATGCGCGACCGTTGTCAATCAGTCCAACGCTTACGCACGCCGACAAGGGGCCGAACCGTTCAAGGTCAGGGGCGCGGCGCGGCTTTATCGCGCAGCGTCCCCTGCACCGCAGGGTTGGGCGTCGGTGCCACGGCGAACATTCAACTGCCAGACGTAGCGCGGCGTTTTGTCGCGGGGCGACTTGATTGCTTGGTAGCGCGCGGCGCGGCCAGGCGACCCGTAACGTACTTGTGAAGAACGCTGGCGATGAGCGTTTGGTACGGCACACCTTCTTCAAGCGCCTTAACTTGAATGTCGCTCAAATCGCCAGAGGACAGGCGGATGTTGACCCGACGATCCTTAATGGCCGTAGCGCGCGCTGCTGCCTTGAATTTCGCAAGCTCGGCCTTCGTGGCAACTGACTTCAATTGGTCTTTCTCAAAGGCGGTGAGGACTTCATGTTCGTAGGCATCAATTTTCGGCATCTGTTTCACCTTGATTCAAATAGTCCCGCGTTGCCTTGCGGCTCGGGATTACGGTCTTAAGAAAGAAATAGTCTTCCTCTTCGACAAACGGCACCAAATAGACGTAGTTGTCACACGCAACTACAAGAACGCGCTGCCTGGGGTATTTCGCCTGGTTCGGGTGAGCCAAGATATCCAGCAACCCACCGGCCTCGATTGAGACAACAATGCTCTCAAACGAAATACCCCGCTCTGCTTTGACGGTCTCGTTCTTCTCCGGACTCCAGCGAAATGGTTTCATGAGGGCAGTTTACGCCGCTGTGTGCCTTTTGTCACCATGCCACGCAGATGCTGACTTCACGACGCCCTTGTAGTAGAGCTAACCGGCGCTGCGCGGCTTTATCGCGCAGCGCCGGTGACTGGAGGGAGCGGGGGCGACCGCCGGGTTAGCCACCCCTAAGCACCCATGCCCGCGGGTTGTGTTCAAAACCAACCTTCGGGTAATACTCGTTTGCTTTCGGTGCAGCCAATAGCACGACCATGCACTCACGCCCAAGCCTTCGCTTTGTTTCATGAATGAGCTGCGTACCGATGCCATGCCTTTGGTATTCTGTATCGACGGCGAGGTCTGCGAGATAGGCAACATAGGTAAAGTCCGTAAGCGAGCGAGAGATGCCCACCAGGCGCTCACCGTGCCACGCCGTAATAGTGAGATTGGAATTATTGAGCATACCCTCGAATATGTCAGGCCTATCTACGGGCCGTCTCTCACCGAGAGTAGATCGTTTATAGAGGTCGATAGCGGCCTCAACGGTAATCTTGGCGTCGTCACGGTATGCGATATTCATGCGGCGGGAGCCTAGGTGTGGGTGGCTTACGTTCAAGGTCAGGGGCGCTGCGCGGCTTTATCGCGCAGCGTCCGGTGCAATGATGGGTTGGGCGTCGGTGGGTCAGAAGCGCGATGCATTGGTCAGCTATTGCCGCAAGCTCAGGAATGGAGCACGCTGACAACCACTGCAACTAAAGCGATGATTGCTGCCCACATTGCCCACCTTGACGACTGGCGCGCCGATTGAGCCGAATGCTCGGCTGCATTTACAGAGCGTTCTAGCAGTAACCGGTCAGAACTTGCGGCTTCTTCAGCTTGCCTTCTGTCATGCAGCAGTAACCAAGCGCTTGCCAGTGATTTGTTTTGACCGCCAAAGGCGCCTCTGGCCAAAGCGCGACGGAGTCCCTCAATGCCGCCGTTTTCAGCCATCCATTCTTCGACATGCGCGTCGGAATTGAAGTCTTTCATGGTTTCTGGTTTTCTGTAGATTGCCTTCCAATGCGTTAAATATGCTCAGAACCCAAAGGCTTTGCGCTCGTGAAGGTTTCGAATTGACGACATTTCACATTCCCCTTTTGCCAACAGTTGCGAGAACGTTAAGGTTCAGCTATGGGACACGAGCACAGGTAGCGAGTGCCTCGTCCGCTGGTCCCTATTGTTGGCCCTTCTCGTTTTCAATTTTCTCAAGCGCTTCTGCGATTAGATTGACGCTCTCATATGACATGCCCTGCGTGACTAGGCAATAGGCATTTCGAAAAACTTCATACGTTTGGGCGATAAAATCAAAGCCTACAAAACCAACGCCACCAAACTTAAGCTTAAAGAAATTCTCACTGTCGCCGTAAACGCGCGTCAGGTAGCTCTGAGCGCAAAGATCAACCCGATCATCTGACACAAAACCATCTACATAAGACTCCACTGCATTGGCTACTTCTAAAAAGTGCGTCTCATCCCGTTCACCATGAATGTGGCGACATAGATGGACGACAACTTGCCTTGAAAATGCCAACCAAAAACTGTCCGAGTAATTTTGCTTTATAAAACTGGAAACACCAGCAACTCGCAACACGGAATATTCGCGAACACAACGCTCACGCTGTTCGAATGTTACGTTTAGATTTTTTCTCGTTTCATCGTCGGGCAGTAGTTCGTAGTCTTTTTCCAGAGGAAATGGCCTCAGAATAAACTTATTGACCCAATCGGCAAGTAATGAGGGAGATCGAAAGATTTCCTTCTCGGTGTATTCATCTGAAGCAGCCAAATGCTGCACTGCCGCGTGTGGCAACGTCGGGTTCGTTACCGGCGTCGTATTTTTCACTTTTAACCAGTCAAACAATCCCATAGCTATTTCCAATAATTTATTCAGAGAGCCTAGTGCTGAGTGGTGGTGACGCCCAACGTGATGTAGACATCATCATGAAACTCCCATATCCGGGCATTACTGTCCAGATATGGGAAATCGTTTCCAGATACGGGTATGTAGTGCTATCCATATCTAGGCTATTTCCGGAACGACCCGGTGTTCGAGTTTCAGCTTGCGGATCGCGGCTTTTGGCACTCGCCATACTTGCTGCTTCCTGTCCCAGATGCC
Organism: Sulfuritalea sp.; assembly: GCA_023229545.1. Lineage (GTDB taxonomy): Bacteria > Pseudomonadota > Gammaproteobacteria > Burkholderiales > Rhodocyclaceae > Sulfuritalea. Next base: position 49,238 of record JALNZB010000003.1, read on the forward strand.
GCCGGACGACGGGGCATTGCCGGTGGCGACTGCGGTTCGACGGGTCGTGGCTTCGTTGGCGGGCACTGCGTTCCTCCCTGCGCGGCGGCGGTGGCCGCCAAATGTTCTTCGCAAGGATAGCGGCGACTCATGCCGTTGGCAAGCACCCTGGCATGCCGCCTCAGCCACCCTTGAGTTCCAGCGCCAGTCCCGCCGCGACAAAAGTGACGCGTTGCGCGATGCGGGCGATGGACTGGTTGAGGCGACCGGCGTCATCGACATAGAGGCGCGTCGCGGCGCCCAGCGGCACGATGCCGAGGCCCACTTCGTTGCTGACCAGGATCACGCGACCGGGAAGCGGCGGCAGGCAGTCGAGCAGCGCGGCGGTCTCGAAGGCCAGCAGCGGGCAATTCACTTCCTCGCCGGCCTCGGCCTGACGCGCGGCGAAGCCGGCGTGGAGAAGGTTGCTCAGCCACAGGGTCAGGCAATCCACCAGCAGGCAACGGTCGGCGGCGGCATGATTGACCAGCGTCGCGGCCAGGTGCAGCGGCTCTTCCACCAGCGCCCAGTGCCGCGCCCGGCGCGACTGATGCTGCGCGATGCGCCGCGCCATTTCCTCGTCGCCGGCCTGCGCCGTGGCGATGCAGGTCACGGCCAGCCCGGATTCGGCGGCGCGCTGCTCCGCCAGCGCGCTCTTGCCCGAACGGGCGCCGCCAAGAATGAGTTCGATCATGTCGCGATTATTGCAGAAGCGCCCGCCTGGCCCCATAATTCGCCGCGATTCGGTGGGGGCCGGTGCAGCATCGGGCCTCCAGGGAACACGGTGAAAGCGCATAGCTCATTCCGTGGCGGGCCCGCCGCTGTGACCGGGGACGAACGTTGCACGATGCCACTGGACTGGATTTGAACAGGTGTCCGGGAAGGCGCAACGCGAGGACGATCCGGGAGCCAGAAGACCGACCGATGATTTTCGAAAAGCCCGTGGCGCGGGCTTTGTGCCGCGTCTGGAAGCGCGGCACAAGGCCGCGCTGCGTTTTGAAAGGATGAATCGGATGCATTCCCCGCAACACTTTTCCCGCTTTGCGGTCCCCGCGCTGGATCGCGCCATGACAGGCGACTTGCAGCGCAAGATCGACCGGAAGACCAAACCCCAGGGCGCGCTCGGCCGCCTGGAAAGCCTGGCCCTGCAACTCGGCCTGATCCAGCAGACTCTGTCGCCCAAACTGATCGATCCGCACGTGCTGGTCTGCGCCGGCGATCACGGCGCGGCGAAGGCCGGCGTCTCGGCCTTTCCGCAGGAAGTCACCTGGCAGATGGTGGAGAACTTTCTCGCCGGCGGCGCCGCGATCAACGTGCTGGCGCGGCAGGCGGGGATGAAACTGGTGGTGGCCGATGCCGGCGTGGCGCACGACTTCGGCCCGCGTGCGGGACTCATCGATGCGAAAGTCGGCGCTGACGGTACGGCGAATTACCTCGAAGGCGCGGCCATGAGCGAGGCGCAATGCGCTGCGGCGATGAATCATGGCGCCCGCCTGGCGCGCGAATTCGCCGCCGCCGGCTGCAACGTGCTGGGCTTTGGCGAAATGGGTATCGGCAATACCGCGTCGGCGTCGCTCATCACCCATTGCATCACCGGCCTGCCGCTGGCCGAATGCGTCGGGCGCGGCACCGGACTCGATGACGCCGGCCTGGAGCGCAAGCGCGCACTGCTGGCGCAGGCGCTCTCCATCTGGCCGGAACGGCCGGAAGCCGACCGCCCAGTCGACAACGATGCCTTGCGCGTCTTGACCCGCTTCGGTGGCTTCGAGATCGCCATGCTGGCGGGCGCCATGCTGGCCGCTGCGGAAGCGCGGATGACGCTCTTGATCGACGGCTTCATCGTCACCAGCGCGCTGCTGGTCGCCGCGCAAGTAGCGCCATCCATCCTCGATTTCTGCGTGTTTGCGCACTGCTCGAACGAAGCCGGCCACCGCCTGCAACTCGGCTGGCTGAAGGGCGAGCCGCTGCTCGATCTCGGCCTGCGCCTCGGCGAAGGCACCGGCGCGGCGCTGGCGCTGCCGCTGCTCAACGCCGCTTGCGCCTTCATGAACGAGATGGCGAGCTTCGAGTCGGCCGGCGTCAGCGAGAAGACCTGATGAAACGCGAGCTGGAATATTTCTTCGCCGCGCTGCGCTTTTTCACGCGCCTGCCGGTGCCGGCGTGGATCGGCCACACGCAGGACCAGCTCGACCACGCGGCGCGCTACTTTCCGCTGATCGGCATCCTCATCGGCGGCATCGGCGCCGGCGTCACGGAACTGGCGGCGCTGGCGTTGCCCATCGGCGTCGCGGTGCTGCTCGGCATGGCGGCGACCATTCTCGCCACCGGCGCTTTTCACGAGGACGGCTTTGCCGATTCCTGCGACGGCTTCGGCGGCGGCTGGGACAAGGCGCAGGTGCTGGCGATCATGAAGGACTCGCGCATCGGCAGCTATGCCGCGCTCGGCGTCGGCCTGATGCTGCTGACCAAGTGGAGCGCGCTCACTGGACTCGATGCGGATTTCGGCCCGCCTTTCCTCGCCATCGCGCTGGTCGCCGGGCATGCGGTTTCGCGTCTGGCGTCGACCGTGCTGATTTTCTTTCTCGACTATGTGCGCGACGATGCCAGTTCCAGATCGAAGCCGCTGGCGCAGCGCATGGCGTTGCATGAACTCGCCATCGCGACACTGTTCGGCCTGGCGCCCTGTTTGTTGCTGCCGCCGCTTGACGCGCTGGTCGCGCTCGCCGCCGTGGCGCTGGCCACCTTGCTCGCCGCGCGCTATTTCCTGCGCCGCATCGGCGGCTATACCGGCGACTGCCTCGGCGCCGTGCAGCAAGTGACCGAGATGGCTTTCTATCTGGGCTTGCTGTGCAGCTTTACCTGATTCGCCACCCGGCGCCGCAAATCGCCGCCGGCGTCTGCTACGGTCGCAGCGACCTGCCGCTGGCCGAGGATGTTGCCGTAGCGGCGGCGCGCATCCTGCCGCAACTGCCGCCGCTGCTACCACCGCTGCTGCCGCTCTACACCAGTCCGCTGCAACGCTGCCTTCAACTGGCGAACGCGCTGCATCCCGCGCCGCACAGCGATCACCGCTTGCAGGAAATGAATTTCGGCGTTTGGGAGTTGCGTCCGTGGCAACTCATCGAACGCGAAGCGCTGGACGGCTGGGCGGCCGATCCGCTCGGCTATTGCCCGCCGCAGGGCGAATCCGTCGGCCAGTTGCAGGCGCGGGTGCACGACTTCGTCATGGAGGCCCGCCGCCAGGGGGTGCAACGCGCCGTGCTGGTGACCCATGCCGGCGTGATGAAGGTCATCGTCGGCCACGCCCGGGGGCTGCCCGCAACGCAATGGATGGCGCTCAAGTTCGAGCATGAAAGCGTGATCGAGGTCGACATGCCGAACCCGGAAACATCCCACCAGGGAATACCATCCTCGCCCAAAGGGACTCGGACATAAAAACGGGTGCCTGATTAAAGGCACCCGTTTCCATTTGCGCACGAGTTTCAGCGCGGGTTATCTGGAAAACGCCGTCCCGATCGCCCGACCTCGGTGATGTCGTTGAATACCACCACTGCACCCTGGATACGGTTGCCTTGCAGGAGAGGCGCCACACGATATTCCACGGTGAACCAGGTTCCGTTCTTGCGCCAGAACAGGTCTTCGTCGACCTGCTGCATGGAATGCGTCCGCATGGCGCGGAGAATCGGGCAATCCTCGACGGGATAGGGTTTGCCGTCGGTCGTAGTGTGGTGGATCAATTCATGAAAAGGCTTGCCGATCAGTTCCGCGCGTTGGTAATCCAGCATGCTCAAAGCCGCGTCATTGACGAAAATTACGTTGCCGTTTCGGTCCATGCCGACGATGCCGTCGGTGACCAGCTCGAGAATCGCCTCGTGGCCGGGCCTGATTCGATACAGCTCGGCCAGGACGATCTGTCCGATGTCGAGGGCGCGGCGCAACTTGCGCTGGTCTTCAAGCCAGAATATTCGCAGCAGCTTGCCGACCGAAACGGCCACCGTTACCGCACAGATTGCCCGCAGCAGTTGCACGGGAATCAGAAAGGTCGCCAGGAAATTTTCATTGTTGATGGCGGACGCGGGAAACCAATCGGCGCGCGGAACGATCACGCCACCCAAAATCCCGTAGGCGACGAAGGCCGCCGCTGCAACGTACCAGGCGCGGTGGAGACCGGGGAAATCCGATGACTCCCTGTCCGCCCCGACATGGTTCTTGCCATAGAGATAACAGCCGGCACCGGCCAGAGAGGCACCGAAGAATCCCAGCAGGTAGCGCGACCAGATCGTCAGAGCCGGCAGCGGCTGGTCGGAACCGATGACCCCGACCAGGATCCCGGTCAGCATCGGTGCATAAATCCAGGGGCTCAACAGGCGACGGGCAGTCCCGGTCCATGTCCCAGCCGGCTGCGAAACCAGAACCAGGCGACGGCCGAATTCGAACAGAAACAGGAACGACGCCAGCAGGATGACGGGCCGCGCCGCGACGAGTCCCGGCGTATCTCCGCGCACCATGCGCCACAGGTCGGTCCATTCCAGAAAACCGTGGATGAAGCCGAAGGCGGCCAGCAGCCACAGGATGCCCGACACTTTCAGGTTGCTGCTGCGCTCGTTGCGCAGGAGGATGGTCAGACCCAGCGAAAAGAAGGCCAGGCCATAGACGAAATAGACGATGTCCATGTGGGCTTGAAAGGGCGGCGCGGCGGGGATCATGATGCTCGGTCGGACGAATTTGAGGGAAGCAGCAGCGCGGTATCCGGGCGGGACGGATATTTTATCAGCGATGGCACGTACAACCGATTCAGGCTTGCCGGTCGACGCCATTTATTGGAATGGAATAGCACTATCGAATGACCGGTATTGGCGGCGGATTCATAACCCGTGACGAAATCCGTTTCGCGGACACCTCGCACGCTCTGAGGATCAAGGACGCTGGGAAGCTTCATTACCGGCAGCCCGGTTTGCCGAGAGCGCAGCACCTCCACAAGAAACTGCGGTAGTCTGCATCTTCTTCATAAAGGCATATCCGTCGTCCTTGCCGACAATCGGCACACGCAACTCGTGGCCACTGCCAAGCTTGCCGCCCCCATAGTAAATACGCAGATCATGCTGACGCATTTCTATGTACTGAATGGTGCTAAGGTTTATCCAAACGCGCTTTTCACCGTCGGGTGGAATCTCGAAGAGGCAGAAGAACGGCGACGTATCGACCTGGGCCAATGCCAAGTCGTACAGCCCTACCGATGAGAGAGTCATCGCAACAGCAGCCAGCCATTTCCGCATCGCCATCGCATCGCCTCGCTATCGATCTGTCCGAAGAATACTTGCAGGAGATTCTGGACCAGACTACATCCTATTGGTCACACTCGGCAACCTGTCCGGAAAATAGGCGGTTATTTGCACGCACTGGTGGATGAAGTCGTAGTCAGCGGAACCACAGCTACCCTCAAGGGCAGTGCGGGCAAATTGGCTATGGCCATTCCAGAAAACAAAAACGGGTGCCTGATTAAAGGCACCCGTTTCCATTTGCAGCTTGGCGTCCCCACGGGGATTCGAACCCCGGTACTTACCGTGAAAGGGTAATGTCCTAGGCCTCTAGACGATAGGGACTGATCGTTTGGTGGAGGTACGCGGGATCGAACCGCGGACCTCTTGCATGCCATGCAAGCGCTCTCCCAGCTGAGCTATACCCCCACAAGAGAGCGCGCATTATAGGTAGGCGGGGGCTGGGTGTAAAGCCCCGGATTCGATTTCACAGCAGTTTTCCCGGATTCATCAGGCCACGCGGGTCGAGCGCCCGCTTGACCGCGCGCATCAGGTCCATCTCGGTTTCGCTCTTGTAGCGCAGCACTTCCTCGCGCTTCAACTGGCCCAGGCCGTGTTCGGCGGAAATCGAGCCGCCGAGTTCATGCACCAGATCATGCACGATACGATTGACCGCCCCGGTTTGCGCGATGAATTCGGCGTTCGACTGGGCGTCAGGCCGCGACTGGTTGTAGTGCAGATTGCCGTCGCCGATGTGGCCGAAACAGACGATGCGCAGCGCCGGGAATGCGGCCAGCAGGGCCGCGTCGGCGCGGACGATGAACTCGGCGATGCGCGATACGGGCACGGCGATGTCGTGCTTGATCGAAACGCCTTCGATCTTCTGCGCCTCCGAAACGTTTTCGCGCAAGGCCCACAGCGCGGCGGCCTGCGCCTCGCTGGTGGCTAACGCGGCATCGTCGATCACGCCGTCCTCGGCGGCGCTTTCCAGCGCCTGTTCCAGGGTCGCGACGAGATCGTCGCGTATGTCACCCGAGCCGCTGAGTTCGATCAGCACCTGCCACGCGGGCTTGCCGGCAAGCGGATCGCGCGCATTCGGAATGTGTTTGAGGACGAGGTCTAGGGCTGGGCGACCGACCATTTCAAAAGCCGTTACGTTGTCGCCTGCCGCATCGCGCAAGCGCCCGAGCAGGCGCACCGCCGCCGCCGGATCGGGCACCGCCGCCCAGGCGGTGGCGCGCGTGCGTGGGCGCGGAAACAGTTTCAGCGTCGCCGCCGTAATCAGCCCCAGCGTGCCTTCGGCGCCGATGAACAGGTGCTTCAGGTCGTAGCCGGTATTGTCCTTGCGCAAGGCGCGCAGGCCGTTCCAGATGCGGCCGTCGGCCAGCACCACTTCGAGACCCAGCGTCAGCTCGCGGGCGTTGCCGTAGCGCAGCACCTGCACGCCGCCGGCGTTGGTGGACAGATTGCCGCCCAGCGTGGCGCTGCCTTCCGCCGCCAGCGACAGCGGGAACAGGCGATCCGCCTGCTTCGCGGCCTCCTGCACGGCATGCAGCGTGCAGCCGGCGTCGACGGTGATCGAGTTGTTGTCGGCGTCGATGGCGCGGATGCGATTCATGCGCCGCAGGTTGACCACCACTTCGCCGCCCACGGGCGTCGCCCCGCCGCACAGGCCGGTATTGCCGCCCTGCGGCACGATGGCAATGCCGGACGCGGCGCAGGCGGCCACCACGGCGGCCACCTCCTCCGTGCTGCCCGGCAGCGCCACGCACAGCGCCTGGCCCGCATAGCGACCGCGCCAGTCGGTGCAATACGGCGCAACATCGGCGCCTTCGGTGAGGACATGCGTTGCACCGACGATGCCGCGTATCCGATCCAGAAAGTCGGCGCTCATGGCACGGCGGGTGTTGCGCTCAGTTGGCAATAAAGATCGTGCACGTCGCAGTCGATGACGCTGACTTCGGCAAACTCGCCGATTTCGAGATCGTGTCCGTCCGTGATGTAGACCAGGCCATCGACATCCGGTGCGTCGCCTTCGGAGCGCGCGATGGCGCCCTCTTCGTCGATGTCGTCCACCAGCACCGTGATGCGGCGACCGATTTTTCTTTCCAGCCGCTGCGTCGAGATGTCCTCCTGATGCCGCAACAGGCGTCCCTTGCGCTCTTCGCGCACTTCCTCCGGCAAGGCGCCGGGCAGCTCGTTGGCGCTGGCGCCTTCGACCGGCGAATAGGAGAAGGCGCCGACTCGGTCGAGCTGGGCCTCGTCGAGAAAATCCAGTAGTTCGTTGAATTCCGCTTCGGTCTCGCCGGGAAAGCCGGTGATGAAGGTGCTGCGTATCGTCAGATCGGGCACTTCCCTGCGCCAGGCGGCGATGCGATCAAGCACCTTCTCGGCGGACGCCGGTCGTTTCATCAGCTTGAGGATGCGCGGGCTGGCATGCTGGAAGGGTACGTCGAGATAGGGCAGGATTTTCCCTTCCGCCATCAGCGGAATCAGGTCATCGACGCTGGGATAAGGGTAGACGTAGTGCAGGCGCACCCACAGCCCGAGCTTGCCGAGTTCGCGGCACAACTCGAACAACCGCGTCTTGACCGGCTTGCCATCGTGGAAACCGGTGCGGTATTTCAAATCGACGCCGTAGGCGCTGGTGTCCTGCGAAATCACCAGCAGTTCGCGCACCCCGGCTGCGGCAAGGACTTCCGCTTCGCGCAGCACCTCGCCTATGGGGCGCGAAACCAGATCGCCGCGCAGCGCGGGAATGATGCAGAAACTGCACCGATGGTTGCAGCCTTCGGAAATCTTGAGATAGGCGTAATGATCCGGCGTCAGGCGGATGCCCTGCGGCGGCACCAGATCGACGAACGGGTCGTGCGGGGGAGGCAGATGCAGATGCACGGCGGCCATGACTTCCTGCAAGGCATGCGGCCCGGTGACCGCCAGCACTTTGGGATGCGCGACGCGCACCACGTCGTTGCCCGCCGCATCCTTTTTCGCGCCGAGACAGCCGGTGACTATGACCTTGCCATTTTCGGCGAGCGCCTCGCCGATGGCGTCGAGCGATTCCTCGACCGCCGCATCGATGAAGCCGCAGGTATTGACCACCACCAGATCGGCGCCGTCGTAGCTGCCGGAGATTTCGTAGCCCTCGGCGCGCAACCGGGTGAGGATGAGTTCCGCATCGGTCGCCGCCTTGGGGCATCCCAGCGAAACGAAGCCGACGGTCGGCGCACGGGCTTTACGTCGCGTCAAGGCAGACTACTTCTTCTCGGCTTTTTCTTTCGGGTTGACATAAATGCCCGGAAATATCTTGCGGGTCTGTTCCTGCATGGTGTCCTGCATCTGCTGGAACATCTTCTGGCTTTGCTCGACGTAGGCGCCCATCATGTGCTGCATGGCGGGCCCCTGAAACTGGAGGAATTGCGCCCACAGATCCTGGCTGTCGTTGGGTGTTTCGCCATACAGCCCCTTGGCCTGCTCCTTGAGCCTGGTCTGCACCTCCGTGAAGGACTTGATGTTGTTCTCGATATAGCTGCCCATCATGCCCTGCATGGCATTGCCATAGAAGCGGATCATCTGCGACAGCAGTTCGGAAGAGAACATCGGCGCGCCGCCAGCTTCTTCTTCGAGGATGACCTGGAGCAGGATGGCGCGCGTCAGGTCTTCGCCGGATTTTGCGTCGACGACCTGGAATCCCTCGTGCGCCAACACCAGTTGCTTGATGTCGGCCAGCGTGATGTAAGTGCTGGTGCGCGTGTCATACAGGCGGCGATTCGGATACTTCTTTATGAGTCGGCTCTGTGCGGCCATCGTGTTTCCCTCCGTGGAATCATTCTACAACAGGGCGCCGAATGCCAACCCCCGCCGCAGCGGGGTTGGCAATGCGCCGCGAACGGAATGCATCAGCAAAAATGCAGTCCGCCATTGATGTTCAGCGTGGCGCCCGTCATGTAACCGGCCAGATCCGACGCCAGATAGGCGCACAGCGCGCCGATTTCCTCGGGCTTGCCCAAGCGACCGACCGGTATGGTCGCAACGATGGAATCGCGCACTTCCTGCTTGATCGCCATGACCATGTCCGTGCCGATGTAGCCGGGAGCGATGGCGTTGACGGTGACGCCCTTCTTCGCCACTTCGGCGGCGATGGCGCGGGTAAAGCCGAGGATGCCGGCCTTGGCCGCCGAGTAGTTGGCCTGGCCGAACTGACCCTTGATGCCGTTTACCGAAGACATGTTGATGACGCGGCCCCAGCCCCGCTCAGCCATGCCGGCCAATACCTGATGGGTGACGTTGAACACGGAGTCGAGGTTGGTGGATAGCACGGCGTCCCACTGAGCCTTGTCCATTTTTCTGAAAACGGCGTCGCGCGTGATGCCGGCGTTGTTCACCAGCACGTCGACCGGGCCGACCTCCGCTTCCAGCTTCTTGATCATTGCGGCGCAGGCCTCGTAGTCGGTGACATCCGCCTCGGCGACGAGGAAATCGAAACCCTCGGATTTCATCAAGGCCACCCATTCGTCCTTCGGTGGAAAATTCGGCAGACAGTTCGCTACGACGTTGAAACCACTCTGAAACAGCGCCTTGCAGATCGCCGTGCCCAGACCGCCCATCGCGCCCGTCACCAATGCTATTCGTTTTGCCATTTTTGCAACTTCCTATAACGACTATAAAACCTGTGCGAGCCGAAGATGCGCTGCATGCCGCATGCCTGTCGCTCGCGGTGGATCAGTACATGTGCTGACCACCGTTGATCGAAATGTTGGCGCCGGTAACGAAAGCGGCCTCTTCGGAAGCCAGGTAGGCCACCAGACCGGCGACTTCTTCCGGCTTGCCCAGGCGCGCCTGCGGAATCTGCGGCAGGATCTTGCTCTCCAGCACTTCGCGTGGAATCGCCATGACCATCTTGGTGCCGATGTAGCCCGGAGAAATGGTATTCACGGTGACGCCTTTTTTCGCCACTTCCAGCGCCAGCGCCTTGGTGAAACCGTGCATGCCGGCCTTGGCCGCCGAGTAGTTGGTCTGGCCGAAAGCGCCCTTCTGCCCATTCACCGAGGAAATGTTGATGACGCGGCCCCAGCCCCGCTCCGTCATGCCGTCCATCACTTGCTTGGTCATGTTGAACACGGAATCGAGGTTGGTGCGGATCACCGCGTCCCAGTCGGCCTTGCCCATTTTTTTGAAGGTCATGTCGCGGGTGATGCCGGCGTTATTCACCAGCACCTCCACCGGACCCATTTCCCTGGTCACCAGTTCGACGCAGGCCTTGCACGAATCGAAGTCGCCCACGTCGCAAGGGTAGGCCTTGAAGCCGTAACCCATGTCGTTCATGCTCCGCAGCCATTCCTGCGCCTTGATGTTGCTCGGGCTGTAGGTGGTGACCACCTTGTAGCCAAGCGCCGCCAGCTTGATGCACACCGCCTCGCCAAGACCGCCCATGCCGCCGGTTACCAGTGCCACTCTCAGCATTTTCTTCTCCTCTCATTTTTATTGGTGCGACCGAAGTTGCGGCGTCCCAACCGACGCCCGGCCTGCACTATGCCTTTTCCTTGACGTAGCGTCCGGGAGCGGGCTCGCCGGGCGGATAGTCCTTGCTGCCCAGCCGTCCGCGCGCAGGAATTTCCTTGCCGCCATGGCTCTTCAGCCACTTCGCCCATACCGGCCACCAACTGCCTTTGACTTCCGTCGCGGCCTCGAACCATTCATCGGCATCGGCGGGCTTGCTGTCGTTCAGCCAGTAGTTGCGCTTGTTCTTCACCGCCGGATTGATGACGCCGGCAATGTGCCCGGAAGCGCCGAGGACAAAAGTGGTCTCGCCGCCGAGCAAGCTGCGCGTCTGATACGAGGTTTTCCACGGCACGATGTGGTCCTCGCGGCTGGCGTAGAGGAAGGCCGGCATATCCATCCGGCCAAGATCGGCCTTGACGCCGCAGACTTCCAGTTTGCCGGGAACCCGCAGACTGTTTTCGAGATACAGGTTGCGCAGATACCATGCCAGAAACGGGCCGGGCAGATTGGTCGCGTCGGCATTCCAGTAGAGCAGATCGAAGGCCGGCGGCTTGTTGCCCTTCAGGTAGTTGCCGACGACATATTGCCAGATCAGGTCGTTGGCGCGCAGCGCCGAAAATACCGAGGCCAGTTCGCTGCCGCGCAGCAGGCCGCCCTTGCCGATGCCGGCCTCGCGTGCCTGCACCGTTTTCTCGTCGATGAAATAACCGATCTCCCCGGTGTCCGAAAAATCCAGCAGGGTGGTCAGCAAGGTGAGCGATGCCACCGGGTTATCGCCGCGACCGCGCGCCACGGCAAGCGCGGCGCCGAGTATCGTGCCGCCGACGCAAAAACCCAGGGCGCTGATCTGCTTGACCTTGCAGATCGCCTGCACCGCCTTGATCGCGGTCAGCACTCCCTTCTCGACATAGTCATGCCAGGTCAGATGCCCGAGATCGGCCTGCACGTTGCGCCAGGAGACCAGAAACACCGTGTTGCCCTGCTCCACGGTATAGCGCACCAACGAATTTTCCGGTTGCAGATCGAGAATGTAGTACTTGTTGATGCACGGCGGCACCAACAGCAAGGGCCGCTGCGCCACCTTGTCGGTCAGCGGCGAATACTGGATGAGTTGCATCACTTCATTCTCGAACACCACGGCGCCGGGCGTGATCGCCAGATTGCGACCCACCTCGAAGGCGCTGTCGTCGGTCATCGAGATGCGGCCCTTTTCCAGATCGGCGAGCAGGTTTTGTATGCCCTGCTGGATGCTGGCCCCCTGGGTTTCAATCGCCTTCTGCACGAACTCGGGATTGGTGGCGAGGAAGTTGGATGGCGCCATCGCATCGACCATCTGCCGCGTCACAAAGCGCATGCGGTTCTTCGCCTGGGCGTCCGCCGCCGGCGCCTCGTCGGCCACGCGTTTCATGTACTCGGCATTGATCAGATAGGCTTGGCGCAGATAGTCATAGACCGGACTCTCGCTCCACGCCGGATGAGCGAAACGCTTGTCGCCCGCTGCCGCGCTCGCGACTTGCGGGCCGGGCTGATCGACCGGCTTGCCCAGCATGCCCTGCCAGAGTTGCGCGTGCCGCCCCATCCACTCTTGTTGCAAGGCCTTCAGCGCGTCCGAATCCGCGTTCTCCGTCGCTGGATTCACCCCGACAGGTATCGACGACCGCTGCTGCGCAGCAAGAAACTGGTTGAAACCCTGCGCCATGGCATTTCCCGCCTGCAACATGGCTTGTAGTGCGGCATTTTGATCGGGCGGGAAAGACATCCGGGGCTCCTTGCAACAATTTTCATTTTGCACTGCACAATAAATGCTGTCAAGGCGCGGCATGGCGTGTCGCGCTCGATTGGCGGAGCACGGAACGGGCGATCGCACGAGCGCCGGCTTCCGCTAAAATCGACCGCTTTAGTTCTCCGCAATACCCATGGAACTCGCCAAGAGCTTTGAACCCGCCGCAATCGAGCGGCGCTGGTACCCGATCTGGGAGTCGCGCGGCTATTTCGCCGCCGGGCTCGACACCGCCAAGACGGACAATTTCTGCATCCTGCTGCCGCCGCCGAACGTCACCGGCACGCTGCACATGGGGCATGGCTTCAACCAGGCGATCATGGATTCGCTGACGCGCTATCACCGCATGCGCGGCGACAACACGCTATGGCAGCCGGGCACCGACCATGCCGGCATCGCCACGCAGATCGTGGTGGAACGGCAACTCGATGCCCAGGGCATTTCCCGTCACGATCTGGGCCGCGAGAAGTTCCTGGAAAAGGTCTGGGAGTGGAAGAAATACTCGGGCGATACCATCACGCAGCAGATGCGCCGGCTCGGCACCAGCCCAGACTGGTCGCGCGAGCGCTTCACCATGGACGCCGGGCTGTCGAAGATCGTCACCGAGACCTTCGTCCGCCTGCACAAGGAAGGCCTGATCTACCGCGGCAAGCGGCTGGTGAATTGGGACCCGAAGTTGCTCACTGCCGTTTCCGACCTCGAAGTGGTAAGCGAGGAAGAAGACGGCTTCATGTGGGAGATTCGCTATCCGTTTGTCGATGGTGACGGCGCGGGCGAACTGGTCGTCGCCACCACGCGACCGGAGACCATGCTCGGCGATGTCGCCGTGGCGGTGAACCCGGATGACGAACGCTACGCCCATCTGGTCGGCAAGCACGTGCATCTGCCGCTGTGCGAGCGCACCATCCCGATCATCGCCGACAGCTACGTCGACCGCGAATTCGGCACCGGCTGCGTCAAGATCACGCCGGCGCACGACTTCAATGACTGGCAGATAGGCCACCGTCATGGTCTGGCGCCGATCTCGATCCTGACGCTGGATGCGCGCATCAACGAGCACGGCCCCGAAAGGTATCGCGGCATGGACCGTTACGATGCCCGCAAGGCCATCGTCGCCGATCTCGAAGCCGCCGGCCTGCTGGCCAGCGTCAAGCCGCACAAGCTGATGGTGCCGCGCGGCGACCGCACCGGCGTGGTGATCGAACCGATGCTGACCGACCAGTGGTTCGTCGCCATGTCCAAACCCGCTACCGATGGCAAGAGCATCGCCGGCAAGGCGCTCGAATGCGTCGCTTCGGGCGAGATCAAATTCGTCCCCGAAAACTGGGTCAATACCTATAACCAGTGGCTCAACAACATCCAGGACTGGTGCATCTCGCGCCAGTTGTGGTGGGGCCACCAGATCCCCGCCTGGTACGCTGACGACGACCGCTTCTACGTCGCCCACGACGAGGCCGAGGCCTATGCGCTGGCGAAGAACGATGGCTACACCGGCGGCCTGGAGCGCGACCCCGACGTGCTCGACACCTGGTACTCGTCGGCGCTGTGGCCCTTCTCGACGCTCGACTGGACGCCCGAGTGGCCGGCGAAGTCGAACCCGGCGCTTGACTTGTACCTGCCCTCGACGGTGCTCGTTACCGGCTTCGACATCATTTTCTTCTGGGTGGCGCGCATGGTGATGATGACCAAGCACATCACCGGCAAAATCCCGTTCAGGGATGTCTATGTCCACGGCCTGATCCGCGACGCGGAAGGCCAGAAGATGAGCAAGTCCAAGGGCAACGTGCTCGATCCGATCGACCTGATCGACGGCATCACGCTCGACGATCTGGTGCAGAAACGCACCACCGGATTGATGAACCCGAGGGATGCGACCAAGATCGAGAAGCGCACGCGCAAGGAGTTCCCCAATGGCATTCCGGGCTTCGGCACCGATGCGCTGCGCTTCACCTTCCTCTCGCTGGCCTCGCCGGGGCGCGACATCAAGTTCGACATGCAGCGCTGCGAGGGCTATCGCAACTTCTGCAACAAGCTGTGGAACGCCTCGCGCTTTGTGCTGATGAACTGCGAAGGCCAGGATTGTGGCAACACTCCCATCCCCCACCTAACCTCCCCCTTGAAGGGGGAGGAACTGGACTCCCTCTCCTCGAAGGGGAAGGAACTGGACTCCCCCCTCCCCTTCAAGGGGAGGGCTGGGGAGGGGATGGGAAAGGCAGAATATCTGAATTTCTCGCCCGCCGACCACTGGATCGTCAGCCGCCTGCAACGCGTCGAACACGAGGTGGCGCAGCATTTCGCCGACTACCGCTTCGACCTGCTGGCACGCGCGATCTACGAATTCGTCTGGGACGAGTATTGCGACTGGTATCTGGAACTGGCCAAGGTGCAGGTGCAGCAGGGCAGCGCGGCACAGCAACGGGCCACGCGCCGTACCCTGGTGCGCGTGCTGGAAACCGTGCTGCGCCTGGCGCATCCGCTGATTCCTTTCATCACCGAGGAGCTCTGGCAAACCGTCGCGCCGCTGGCCGGTCGCGCCGACGCTACAGACGATGCCAGATCGATCATGCGGGAGACCTATCCGAAAGCCGATCTGTCGCGTTGCGACGCGACAGCCGAAGCCTGGGTCGCGAAACTCAAGGAAATGATCACGGCCTGTCGCAGCCTGCGCGGCGAAATGAACATCTCGCCCGCACAGCGCGTGCCATTAGTCGGCGCTGGCGACACGGCGATTCTGAGCGCCTACGCGCCCTACCTTGCGGCACTGGCCAAGCTTTCCGAAGTCACGACGGTGGAAACGCTGCCCGATTCCGACGCCCCGGTGCAGATCGTCGGCGAATTCCGTTTGATGCTGAAGATCGAGATCGATGTCGCCGCCGAGAAGGAGCGAATGGGCAAGGAAATCCTGCGCATCGAAGGCGAAATCGCCAAGGCGGAGAAAAAGCTCGCCACCGAAACCTTCGTCTCCCGCGCCCCCGCCGCAGTCGTGGCGCAGGAGCGCGAGCGGCTGGAAGGCTTTACGGCGCTTTGCGAAAAGCTCAAGGCGCAAATCGCACGACTGGGCTGACCGTCGGCAAAAGCCCGGCCATGAGCCGGGCTTTTCGCAGGCAAAACCGCCCGACCATTTGATCAGCGCGCGTCCTTCTTGCCGCCGACCGTAAGCGACAATGCCTCGCGAATGGCCTCGGGCGACTTCATGATGTTCATGAAGCTGTTGGCGCCCATCATCGACAAATCGGGGAAACTGGCGGCGATGCGGAAGCGGGCGTACTGCGCGTAAACCTTGTCATCCGAGACGAGAATATCGTAAGGCAGGTGCGCCGCCGACTTGACGTCCTTGAAGTCGATTTCATTCATGATGTAGGCGTCGTCCATGATCTTGCTGTCGCCCGCACCCTTCATCGCCACACCGAACAGAACCTCCTTCTTGCCGGCGATATCAACCCGATAGACTTTGGTAACGCCGTGCTTGCCCGCCGCCAGGCCGGCCTCGACGGCCTTCACCGCCTCCTCGTGGCTGCCGTACTTGACGAATTCGTTGAGCTCGTCGAAGTACTCCATGCCAAAGGCGTAGTGGTACTTACGCAACTGCGCCGCAGTCAGGCCCTTGGCGCCGAATTCCTCCACCTTGCCCAGCGCCGCCTGTAATTTGGCTGTCGTATCCCTGAGTTCGCCATTCATGCGGTAGGCGTTGGCCCAGTAGGGTGGGTTGGTGTAGGAAACCTGTACGCCGTCCTTGGCCTTGACCACCGCCACGCGCATCGCCGCGCCAAAACCGCCATGCTCCGACTTGGCAGCGGTACTACGCAATTCGTCGTTGGTGACGCCGATCACGGTGGTGTTCGCATAAGGCGAATAGCTGCCGGCCACGGTGAAGCCCGCCTTGGTCAGCGCGGCCTTGGTCGCCTCGACTTTTTGCGCCACCTCGCCCCCGCTCTTCGAGGCCAGAACAAACGGCTTCATCACGACATCCTGTGCGAAGGCCACAGCGGCGCTGAATGCCAGAACCAGCAAACTCAGGTTTTTCCAGATATTTGACATGTCTCTCTCCCTTGGGATTCTGTGTTTTTTGGAAATTCAGAAACAACAAGGGCTGAAAGCGTCGCCGCTTTCAGCCCTTGTTTTGAAATCTATTGCACGCTCGACGCTATCGGTCGATCAGAACTTCATGCCGTAACCCACTCCGAGCGAGTCTTGTGACATGTGCAGATTGGCCTCGCCACCGCCAAATCCGGCCCCAATTGAGCCCGAACCATTGACGGTATTCTTGAAGGCGTGCATGTAGCCGACGGTCAACTCATTCTTGTTCGCCAAGGTCCAAGTGCCGCCCAAGGTCAGGTGGTTCTCGACAACACCAGGCGCCAGAATGTTGAAGAAGGTCTGGCTAACCGCAACGGGCTGGCGGTTGGTACTGACGCCAGCGCGCAAAGTTAGATCCTTGCTGTAGTCATAGCTGACACCAAGCTTGTAAACGGTCATGTCACCCCAGCCAAAACCTGCGCCACCAGTCTGACCGAGTTGACAGGCACCGACAAACAGGCAATCGACAGTATTGGCAACCGCCCTACTGTTGCTGTAGTTGATCTGCTGGATATCAGCAGCAATGGTCAGTTTCGGCGTTGCCTTGACGGCGATACCAACACCATAGTTCTCGGGAATGTCAAACCGGCCTTCCTCGGCAAACAGCCCCTTGTAGTCGTTGAACTTTCCCTTGATCTTGGAAGCGTAGGTCGCGCCCAACGTGACGCTATCACTGACCTGCCCGGTCCAACCCAGGCGCAGACCCCAGCCGATGGAGTGATCATTGCCTTTATTGGTCAAACTGGTTGCATCTGACGATGCACCTGCAGCACCAAATGCTTCCAAACCGGTGGCACCGAAGGTCTGGTAGGCCATCACGATCGAAACGCCAACTGCATGGTTCTTGTTCAGTTTCATGGCAAAGGTCGGCGCAATAAATAGCTGTTCAAGGTTCACTCCACCGGGACTCTGACCGCCCATGAGCCCGAACCCACCTGCAGCAAATGGGCTGGTACTGTACCTCGTATTCATACCGCCATTGCCATAGACGCTGACACCCACCGACATGTCCCAGCCCATCATCTTATTGTAGCCGAACTCGGGGACGAGGAAGCTCGAATCACCGTTGCCGTCATAGCTACCGTTAAAGGGACCAAAGCCAAAGGCGTTCCCGACGATTTCCGCACCCCGGTTGGGCTTGAACCAATCAACACCCATGTCAAGCCGGTCGCCGACCATGACCATACCGGCCGGATTGGTGGCGGCGGCCAGTGCATCCTGCGGCATGGCAATACCTACGCCGGCCATGCCCTTCGCCTTCATGCCGTAGCCGTGCGAAAAATATCCGTTGGTTGCAAAGGCCGAGCCGGATGCAGCGGCGATGGCCACAAGTACTGCGATCTTTTTTAATTTCATTCTTATGTCTCCTCGAGGGCGTTTAATGATTTCAACAAGTCATGGGTTCAAGCTAAGCGGAACCACTCCAGAAGTCCAGACAAGCCGCGTAACAATCCGGGCTGCTGTTGCATCAGTGCTACATGAACAAAGTCACATCGGCTTTCTGCGCCATCGGCAAAAACGACGCCGCACCAACATAATCGAGACCGGGAATGAAGTCGTCGTGGCTGAAGCCAAACAGATCGACCGTCATCTGGCAGACGCTGAACGTGACACCGGCTTCCAGCGACAGCTCGCGCAGTTCTTGAATACTCGCGACGCCGTTGTTCTTGATGGTCTGCTGCATCAGCATGGTGGCGACCGTCTCGAAACCAGGCACGCCGGCCTGGATGATGTTGGGGATATTCCAGTTGATGCCCCTGAACCATTCCGGACCGAAAGGCATTTTCATCGGCATGCCGGGGTTGCCGAGAGGGCTTACCTTCAGGTCGGACACATCTTTCTTCAGCAGATTCAGACCGTAGAAGGTGAAGAAGATCGACACGTCCCAGCCCAACGCTGCGGCCGTGGAGCCGAGAATGAACGGCGGATAGGCCCAGTCCAGCGTGCCACGGGTGGCGATGATGGCCATCGATCCCGTCTTCGATTCTTCGCGCTGGCGCAGAGCTTCTTCGAGCTTCTGCGGCAGCAACTCTTCCAGACGACGATTGACAAGTTCTTCGATGTTGGCAATTTCAGCAGTGGCGCCCATGCATATCCTCCTGATCGGGATTAAACAACAAATCGCGCCCTATTTGCGCTTTATGAAGAACTCGAACTCCTTGCCCTGCTCGCCGCTGGCAAGCAGTTCATTGCCGGTCTGCTTGGCAAACGCCGCGAAGTCCTTCACCGAACCGGGATCGGTTGAAACGACGCGCAACACCTGACCGGAGGTAAGTTCGGCCAGCGACTTCTTGGCGCGCAGGATGGGAAGCGGGCAGTTAAGGCCGCGGGCGTCGAGTTCCTTGTCAAAATTCATGCTGTTTCCTCTCTCGTGACTTGGGAATGGCAAATCGGGTTTGGCAGTTCAGCATTCCATAATATAATGAAAAACTGCTCCCGACAATGCCTTCCTGGCCTTCTTTTCCGGAATCAGGCAATGGACTGGTAGTACAGATTCTGCGGATGATTGGTCTGGGCGAAGAAGAACCAGCGTTCGGCCACCAGGCCTGCGTACTGGACAACAAAGGCCGCCGCCAGCAGACCGCCGGCGCCTCCGCCTTGCATGCCGGACAGCAGGAACAGCAGCGGCAGCGGAAACACGGCAAGCATGAAAAACCACTTCACGCCGCGCAGAACCGCGACCGGCTGGCCGTGAAAGTATTCGCGCGTGTTGAAGCTACCGCCCATGAAGCCCTGCGCCTTTTGCACGATTCGCGGATGCTTGATGCCGATGGCGGTCTGTAACGTGGATTTCGGCTGCAACCGCGCATTGCGATGAAGCGATGCAGCGCGGCTGACCAGCCCCAGCAGGGTAATGATCGCGGCCCAGCCGGCCAGGAAACTGACCAGTTCCGGCGCCGAGAGGACGGCAAACGCAGCGGCGAGCGAGAAGCCCGAGGCGCCGCCGAGCAAGATGTAATTGATGACGGTCAGCGACGAATGCCACTCGCGCAGGAACTTCACGCAGGCATAAATCATCGCCGTGCAGATGAACAAGGCGAAGGCCAGCAGGGTGCCGGCCACGCCCAGAATCGCGCTGGGGTCGACCGGCAGCCCGCCGGGCAGCGTCATCAATACCGGATGCCAGTTCAGCCAGTGGGCGAGTCCATACAGAAACACCACGCCGACGAAAGCCGGCAGCACGATCACTTCGCGCGCCAGCCATGAAGTACGCCACATCGCAATGGACCGCCAGGCGCGTTCGGGGCGCCCCAGATGAAAGAACGAAGCGACCAGTCCGGCGCCCAGCAGCGCCAGCGCCAGCAAGCTGCCCTGGCCGTAAAAGGCGTGCGCATCCGGTGGCGGCAGCAGTTTGAAGGCGGCGTAGGACTGCACGGTGAACAGGGCGAGAAACAAGCCCTGCGCGGCGCCGATCAATGTGGTCAGGAATATGACGGAAAAGGCTGGATGCATGTCGGTGGCGTTTCGATAGCTTGTCGGCTTACCAGGTGACGACGTCGTCGAGCGTCGGCTCGCTGGCGGCCGGCCTGGGCAACTGGTGGTCGACCTTGAGCGGGTTGTCGGCGCGTTCGAGTTCGTCCAGATGGATCTTGATGCGCGTCTTGCGTCGCGGCAGGTAGTGGTTGGACGGCTGCGTGCCCCACTCGGGCATCAGCGGATAGCCGCCGCTTTCGCGAATCGCCTGCGACACCGCGGATTCGGGATCGTGAATATCGCCGAACAGCCGCGCCGAAGTCGGGCAGGCCTTGACGCAGGCGGGCTTGCGGTCGTTCTCGGCCATGGATGTGTCGTAAATCCGATCGACGCAGAGGGTGCATTTCTTCATCACCCGCTGCTGCTCGTCGAATTCGCGCGCACCGTAGGGACAGGCCCAGGAACAATACTTGCAGCCGATACATTTGTCGTAATTGACCAGGACGATGCCGTCTTCCTTGCGCTTGTAGGATGCTCCGGTCGGACACACCGGGACGCAGGGCGGATCCTCGCAATGTAGGCAGGATTTCGGGAAATGCACCGTTTCGGTATTGGGAAATTCGCCGACCTCGTAGGTCTGCACCCGATTGAAGAATGTGCCCGTCGGATCGGCACCATACGGGTTCTGATCGCTCATCGGCCCGGCGCTGCCGGAGGTGTTCCACTCCTTGCAGGATGTCACGCAGGCGTGGCAGCCGACGCAAACGTTGAGGTCGATGACCAACGCCAGTTGCATCATTTCCGCCGGCCCCCAAGAAAAGCCAGAATGCCGCTGCGCGGCTTCATTCCCGGATAGGGCTTCATCGGCTCGAACTGCGGCGATGTATTTTGCAAACCCGGCGCCGTCTCGTCGGCGCCGACTTTGTAAATCCGTACCCGCACGTCGTACCAGGCCGCCTGGCCGGTAATCGGATCGGAGTTGGAAATACGGCGAGCCGAGTCGACGCTGACGGGAAGTTCTTCCGAGATCAGGTGGTTGAGCAGAAAGCCTAGCTGCGATTCGTTGGCGTCGGGCGTCAGGTTCCACGCGCCCGCCGCCTTGCCGATGGCATTCCAGGTCCACACCGTGCCGGGTTCCACCGCCTCCGAGTGGCGCACCATGCAGCGCACCTTGCCCCACTGCGACTCGACCCAGATCCAGTCGCCGTCGCCGATGCCCTGCTGGCGCGCGGTGCGGGTATTGACGTAGAGATAGTTGTGGGTGTGTATCTGTCGCAGCCAGGCGTTCTGCGAATCCCAGGAGTGATACATCGCCATCGGTCGCTGCGTCACCGCCGCCAGCGGGTACTTGTGCTTGTCGGTGACCTGCGCTTCGAGCGAATCGTAGTAAAAGGGCAGCGGATCGAAGTAGGTCTCGATGCGCTTTTTCAAGTGCTCCGGCGGCTTGCGCGTCAGCCCCTTGCCCTGGGCGGCACAGCGGAAGCGTTGCAGCACTTCGGAATACAAGTGGATCAGGATCGGCTCGGCGTAGCGTGTGATGCTGTGGCGCTGCGACCATTCGAGATAGCCCTTGTTCCAGTTGCGCATGTACTGATAGGACTTGGGCAGCTCGTAGTGGAAAACGCAGTTGTTCCGGGCGTACATCTCCCACTGGTTCGGGTTCGGCTCGCCGCGCAAAAACTTCTCGCCGCCCTTGCCGCGCCAGCCCGCCAGAAAACCGATGCCAGAGCCCGGCTCGGTTTCCCAATTGGTGATGAAATCCGGATAGTCGCGGAACTTGCGCTCGCCGGTCGGCGTGACAAAGGCCGGCAGCTTCAGGCGCGTGCCCAGCTCGATCAGCACCTCCTGAAACGGCTTGCAGTCGCCCGACACCGGCAGCACGGGAATGCGCACCGAGTCGACCGGACCGTCGAACTCGGAAATCGGCCGGTCGAGCATGGACATCACGTCATGCCGCTCAAGATAGGTGGTATCCGGCAGGATCAGGTCGGCGTAGGCCGTCATCTCCGAATGGAAGGCGTCGCATACAACCAGGAAGGGAATCTTGAATTCCTCGTTGCCGTCCTTGTCACTGACCTTGTCATTCAGCATCCGCCGCACTTCGGCGGTATTCATGGTCGAGTTCCACGACATGTTGGCCATGAAGATCAGCAGCGTGTCGATGCGGTAAGGGTCGCCGCGCCAGGCATTGGTGATGGCGTTGTGCATCAGGCCATGCACCGACAGCGGATACTCCCAAGAGAAGGCCTTGTCGAGACGCACCGGGCTGCCGTCAGCGTTAACAAACAAATCATCCGGGTCGGAAGGCCAGCCCAGCACCATGCCGTCGAGCGGATGGTTGGGCTGAACACCCCGCGCATCGTTGGGCGTGCGGGCACAAGGGGGAATCGGACGCGGGAAAGGCGCCTTGTGGCGGAAGCCGCCGGGGCGGTCGATAGTGCCCAGCAATGACATCAATATCGCCAGCGCGCGAGTGGACTGGAAGCCGTTGCTGTGTGCCGCGAGGCCGCGCATGGCGTGGAAGGCCACCGGATTGCCGGTCACTGTTTCGTGCTCGTTGCCCCAGGAATCGGTCCACGCTATCGGCAGTTCGATCTTTTGATCGCGCGCGGTGACGCCCATCTCGTGCGCCAGGCGACGGATGATCTCGACCGGAATGCCGGTGATCTGGCTCGCCCACTCCGGCGTGTAGTCCTTGACCCGTTCATGCAGCAGCTGAAAGGCCGGCTTCACCGGCGTGCCGTCAGCGAGCTTGAACTCACCCAGCAGGTAAGGATCGGCGCCAGCCTGGTGCGTTACCACCGGTCGATCGCTATTGCGATCCCACCAGAGCTTGTCCTGCGGTTCATAGCAGGCTTCTTCCGTCGGTATATCGGTGCGCACGAAAAAGCCGAACTCGTCGGATGTCGAGCTGACGTTGATCAACTGCCCGGCATTGCTGTAGCGGACCAGAAACTCGCGATCATAGAGGCCGGTGGCGATGATCTCGTGAATGATGGCCAACAGCAGCGCACCATCGGTGCCGGGGCGAATCGGCACCCATTCGTCGGCAATCGCCGAATAACCGGTGCGCACCGGATTGATCGAAATGAAGCGCCCACCATCGCGCCTAAACTTCGACAGCGCAATTTTCATCGGATTCGAGTGATGATCTTCGGCGGTCCCGATCATGACGAACAGCTTGGCGCGATCCAGGTCCGGCCCGCCGAACTCCCAGAACGAGCCGCCGATGGTGTAAATCATGCCGGCCGCCATGTTCACCGAACAAAAACCGCCGTGTGCCGAATAGTTGGGCGTGCCAAACTGGCGGGCAAACATGCCGGTCAGCGCCTGCATCTGGTCGCGACCGGTAATCAGCGCAAATTTCTTCGGATCGGTGGCGCGAATTCGGCCCAAACGCTCGGCAAGCGTGGCAAAGGCCTCATCCCAGGTAATTTCTTCAAAGTCGCCGGCACCGCGCTCGGCCCCGGCCCTGCGTTTCAGGGGCTTCAACAGGCGTGCCGGCGAATACTGTTTCATGATGCCCGACGAGCCCTTGGCACAGATCACGCCCTTGTTCAGCGGGTGATCCGGATTGCCGTCGATATAGCGCACCACGCCGTCGCGCAGGTGCACCCGGATGCCGCAGCGGCAGGCGCACATGTAGCAGGTCGTGTTCTTGACCTCCTGAACCGGAGATGATGAGGCGTTGGCAGCTTGCATGAAGGAATTTGTCGTCCGCGCGAACGGGTACCTAGAAAAGCTTGACATCTTAACTAAAATCTCGATCCGGGCATGAGGGGATAATTTCTATCCCAAGATCAGCAACAATAATTGCCCGGATTCCGCCAGCCGCTGTAGAGTAGCCGCCCCATGGTTAATGCGGGCAGACCACTGCTTGAAGACGAATTGCGATGAACATTCCTGACTTCACCGATACCGACCGGAAAATCGTTAGCCGGATTCTGCTCGAGCGTTACAACCGCCTGGTCACTATACAGTCGGCCGATGTCGAACTGCAACTGACACCGCCCAGCGAAGTACTGACCACCTGCCCAACGCTTTACTGGAGCGAACTTGGCGCCGAGTTCATCGTCAGCAAGGTGGCCGACCAGCGTTACCGCTGCCAGTTCTTCTATTCAGCCAATGAGCAATTCGGCACCGGTAGGGATGTCTATGACAGTCTCGTCGACTGCGTGGTCACTCTCTTGCGTGTTCAAGCCGACCACCAGACGACACGCGCGACAAAGATAACAGAGGTGCTCGGTACGCGTAAAACCCTTCGGGATGACGACTACGACGGCCCGCTGGTGATATGACTCCGGTTTGTACCGGCCATGCGCCGTGAAGGTCTGCATTCTCTCCGACAGCCATGATCGCGGCCCGCTGATGGCGGCGGCGGTCGCTGCCGCCAGAGCCGACGGCGCCGAGGCCGTAATTCATTGCGGCGACATCATCGGCGGCAACACGCTCAAAGCCTCGCTCAAGCTCGGCCTGCCGATCCACGCCGTGCATGGCAACAATCTCGGCGATCCGGTTTCGATTGCGCGCATGGCATGCCATTCGGAAGGCCTGCTGCACTACCACGGTCAGGATGCCGAGCTCGAACTCGGCGGACGACGCATTTTCCTCACTCACTATCCGCACATCGGACACGGCATGGCCTGCACCGGTGATTACGATCTGGTCTGCTACGGTCACAGCCACAAGACGGAAATCCGCCAACAGGCCAACGTCAGGGGCGGCCTCACCTGGCTGGTCAATCCCGGCACCGTCGCCGGCCTCGGAGCGCCCGCAGCGACCTGGATCCTCGGCGACCTGGAGACGCTGGAATTCGATATCCGAACGATTAGGGAAACGAAGGTCGGGGACTGAAAATAACCATCCGCACATAGGGCCTTCTTTGGTGTGTCATGTGCATCGCATGGCCCCGGAAAAAGCCGCCATATTCCACCCCTGGAACGCATTCAGCTTTTCTATCCGAACATTGGAAGATTACTGGAGCTAGGGCGATGAATCCGGTAATATCCGCGCCACTCAAGAACCTCTTTCAGGGAGCTCGATGTGACGGCTTCAATCGCAACAGGCCAGACGATCCTTGTCGTCGGCGGCGGCATCTCCGGCATGACCGCAGCCCTCGAAGCTGCTGAATGCGGCAAGCGGGTGATCCTGGTCGAAAAGACCCCTTCGCTCGGCGGTCGTACTGCCCAGCTTTATCGCTACTTTCCCAAGATGTGCTATCCGTCCTGCGGGATGGAAATCAACCTGAAGCGCATCAAGGGCAACCCGAACGTGCGGGTGATGACCATGACGGAAGTCACCGCAGTTTCAGGGTCGCGCGGCAACTACGCCGTGACGCTGAAGGTCTCGCCGCGCTATGTCACCGAAAACTGCACCGCCTGCGGCGAGTGCGGCAAGGCGGTGACCAGCGAAGTCGCCGATACCTTCAACTACGGCCTGAGCAAGGTCAAGGCGGCCTACCTGCCGAACGCCATGGCCTACCCGCAACGCTACGTCATCGATCCGTCGATTGCCGGCACCGCCGAGGGCGAAGCCGCCAAGGCCGCCTGCAAGTACAGCGCGGTCGACCTCGGCATGAAGGAAGACACCGTTCAGCTCAACGTCGGCACCGTGGTCTGGGCCACCGGCTGGCGGCCCTACGATGCCAACAAGATTCAGCCCTACGGCTACGACCGCTTCGCCAATGTCATCACCAGCGTCGAGTTCGAGCGCCTGTGCGACCCGCATGGCCCCACCGGCGGCAAGATTCTGCGCCCCGGCGACGGCAAGGAAGCGAAGAACATCGCCTTCATCCAGTGCGCCGGCTCGCGCGACGAAAACCACCTGCCCCACTGCTCGCGCATCTGCTGCATGGCCTCGCTCAAGCAAACGCAGTATGTGCGCGAAGCCTATGGCGAGGGCGAGAATGCCGGCAAGTCGACGATTTACTACATCGACATCCGCGCCATTGACCGCTTCGAGGACTTCTACCAGATGGTGCAGAAGGACCCGACCGTCAGCTTCGTCAAGAGCAAGGTGGCGAAGATCGTCGAAAACAAGGAAAACGGCAACCCGATCCTGCACGGCGTCGATACCGAGGGCTATCACCGTTACGACACCGAACATGACCTGGTGGTGCTGGCCGTCGGCATGGAACCGGAAGTGACGGGCGTGAAACTGCCCGACGACATCATCCTCGATTCGTCCAACTTCATCGAGGGCTCCAAGGATGGCGGCATGTTCGGCGCCGGCGCCGCATCCAGCCCGCTCGACGTCAATCGCGCCGTGCAAAGCGCCACGGCAGCCAGTCTCAAGGCGATTCAAGTGATCCATAAAACTGCTTCCACGGAGGCCGCATAATCATGGCCGACAACAAATTTGCCGCTTACATCTGCTCCGGCTGCGGCATCGGCGACACGCTCGATATCGCCGGCCTGGAGAAGATTGCCACCAGGGAAGGCAAGATGGCGCTGGTCAAGAGCCATCCGTTCCTGTGCAACGCCGAAGGCGTTCAACTCATCAAGGATGACATCGAGAAGGAAGCCGTCACCCACATCTGCGTCGCTGCCTGTTCGCGCCGCGCCAAGACCGAAGCTTTCAACTTCCCGACCGTGTCCATGTCGCGCGCCAATCTGCGCGAGGGCGTGCTCTGGGTCGTCGCCGAAGGCGCCGAGCATGATGAAGTCCGCCAGGAAATGGCCGAGGACTACATCCGCATGGGTTGTGCCGAAGTCAAGAAAATGAGCCTGCCCCAGGGCAATGCAAAGCGTGACCAGACCCAGAACAAGACCATCCTGGTCGTCGGCGGCGGCATGTCCGGCATGACGGCGGCGCTGGCGTCGGCCGAAGCCGGCTATGAAGTAGCACTGGTCGAGAAGACCGCAGCGCTGGGCGGCTTCGCCGGCAAGCTGTGGAAGCGCGTTCCGTTCAGCAGCCCCTACGCCGATCCGCAAGCCACCGGCGTCGCCGAGATGGCCGCCAAAATCAGCGCCAATGGCAGGATCAAGGTGCATCTGAATACGACGGTCGCCGAGACCGGCGGCGCTCCCGGTCGCTTCAAGGTCAAGCTGGCGCAGGAATCCGGCGTTGTCAATGACATGACCGTCGGCGCCATCATCCAGGCCAG
This sequence comes from Sulfuritalea sp., assembly GCA_023229545.1. Taxonomy (GTDB): domain Bacteria; phylum Pseudomonadota; class Gammaproteobacteria; order Burkholderiales; family Rhodocyclaceae; genus Sulfuritalea. The sequence continues at coordinate 76,392 of JALNZB010000003.1, forward strand.
CGGTTTCACCCCCTACGATATGGCCAAGCTGCCCGAACTCGGCGCCGGCCAGGCCAACGTGGTCGATCAAGCCGGGCTCGAAGCCATGGCTTGCGCGGCCAACGGCGGCGCCATCAAGCGCGCCGACGGCAAGGAAGTGAAATCGGTGGTGTTCGTGCAATGCGCCGGCCAGCGCGACGAGACGGGAACTCACCTGGCCTACTGCTCCGGCCACTGCTGCGCGACCAGCATCAAACAGGCGATGTACTTCAAGGACGCCAATCCCGAGGTTGACACCGTGGTCGTGTATGACGACCTGCGGGTACCGGGCATGGGCGAGGACTTCTATCGCAGCGCCCAAAAGAAGGGCGTGGTCTTCACCAAGGGCAAGGCTTCCAAAGTCACCGGCGGCGACTCGTGCAAGGTCGAGTTTACGGACCTGATCCTCGACGAACCGACCTCGGTCGACGCCGATCTGGTGGTGCTCGCCACCGGCCAGGTGGCCAATGCCGGCGTCAATCTCGATGCCTGGACGGAGGTCAATACCGCAGCCGAAGGCGGCAACGAGGAAGCCAAGCAGAAGCGCAGCGAGATGAAGACGATTTCCGTCCTCAACCTCGACTACCGCCAAGGCCCTGACGTGCCGCAGTTCAAGTACGGCTTCGCCGACTCGCACTTCATCTGTTTCCCCTACGAAACGCGCCGCACCGGCATCTACGCCGCCGGCCCGATGCGCCGACCGATGGACATGTTGCAGGCCACCGAAGACGCCACCGGCGCCGCGATGAAAGCCATCCAGGCAGTCGAAAACGCTGCCCAGGGCCGCGCCGCCCATCCGCGCGCCGGCGACCTGTCCTACCCGATAGTCCGCCTTGAGGGCTGCACCCAGTGCAAGCGCTGCACGGTGGAATGCCCGTTTGGCGCCATCGACGAGGACGAAAAACGCTTTCCGGTGTTCAACGAAGAGCGCTGCCGCCGCTGCGGCACCTGCATGGGCGCCTGTCCGGTGCGCGTCATCTCCTTCGAGAACTACTCCTGCGACACCGTCGGCATGCAAGTCAAGGCCGTCAATGTGCCGGACGAGGACGAGGAGAAGCCACGCATCCTGATCCTCGCCTGCGAGAACGACGCCTACCCGGCGCTCGACATGGCGGGCGTGCAGCGACTGACCTACTCGGCCTACGTTCGGGCGATCCCGGTGCGTTGCCTCGGTTCGGTCAACACCATCTGGATCACCGACGCGCTCAACCAGGGCTTCGACGGCGTGATGATGATGGGCTGCAAGAAAGGTGACGACTACCAGTGCCATTTCGTCAAGGGCTCGGAAATGGCTTACTACCGCTTGAGCAAGATCGGCGATACGCTGACCCAGCTCGGGCTGGAACCAGAACGCGTGGTCACCGAGGAAGTTGCCATCACCGACAATGCGCGCGTGGCCAAGCTGATCAACGACTATGCCGCCCAGTTAAACGATCTTGGCCTGTCGCCCATGAAGGGCTTTGGTTGAGATAAAGGAGCTTGACGAGAATGAGTGATCTGAACACCCAAGCCGTTGCGCGCTACAAGAACAACTTCCTCAGGGAAGTCGAGGAGCGCGTCGAAGAAGGCAACATGGTCAAGATGTGCATGCAGTGCGGCGTCTGCGCCGGCTCCTGCCCCTTCGGCCCGCACTGGCAGCATTCGCCGCAAAAGATCTTCATGATGATCCGCGCCGGCAAGCGCGAGGAGTTGCTGACGTCCGACTCGATGTGGATGTGCACCTCCTGCTACAACTGCATCGTGCGCTGCCCGCGCAAGCTGCCGATCACCCACATCATCCACGGTCTGGCCAACTACGCCCACCGCCTCAAGCTGGTACCCAAGGGCCAGCCGACACGCGATGTCACCAAGCTGTTCTGGGACAATCTGATGAAGGTCGGGCGCATCAACGAACTGACTTTTTCCCTGGCGCTGTATTTCAAGGACGGTCTGGTGCAGGGGATCAAGAACTCGCTAGCCATGCAAAGTGCCGGTCTGGGGCTGCTGAAGGCCGGGCGCCTGAACCCGATGGAAATCTTCGGTGGCCACAAGTGCAAGGAGCAAAGCGGTATTCACCGAATGATTGCCAAGGCGCGCGAAATTGAAGACGGCCGCCGGGGCCTGCTGGCCTGACAGGAGATTGAGACGAATGGCTAAGAAACAGTATGCTTTCTATCCGGGCTGCTCTTCGCAGAAGGGCGCCTCGGCCGCGAACTACATCGCTTCATTTGGCGTCATGTGCGACAAGCTCGGCATCCAGTTAAACGAAGTTCCCGACTGGAACTGCTGCGGCGCATCCATCGGCTACGGCGAGGGCGGCGAGCTGCCGCGCATGGTGCTCAACGCGCGTAATCTGGCCATTGCCGAAAAGGAACTGCCCGGTCAGGACATCGTCTCCGGCTGCCCGGCGTGCTGGCTGGGCTTGCGTGAGGCCGTGGACCGCCTGCACGAGCACCCGCAGATGAAGACCGATACCAACGAGGCTCTCAAGGAAGTCAACCTGACCTATCAGGGCACGAGCAACGCCAAGGCCCGTCACATGACCGAAGTACTGATCGAGGACATCGGCTACGAGGCCATGAAGGCTGCCGTCGTCAAGCCGCTCGATGGCGTCAAGATTGCCGGCTATGTGGGTTGCCAGGCCAATCGTCCCTATGGAATCGCCGGCGAATCCTTCGAGAACCCGCTGTATCTCGACAGGATGATCGAAGCGGTTGGCGCCGAGGCGGTTCCCTACGAGCAGAAGGTCGCCTGCTGTGGCGGCGCACTGGCCTTTTCGGAACCGGAAAAGTCGCAGAACCTGATTCGCCAGATCGTCGAATCAGCCTATGACAACGGCGCCGACATGATCGCCACACCCTGCCCGCTGTGCCAGGCCAACGTCGAAATCTATCAGGCGGAAATCAACAAGAAGCATGGCACCAAGCTGGCCATGCCGGTGCTCTACTATTCACAGTTGCTGTCCGTCGCCTTCGGCGGCAGCATCAAGGAAGCCGGCCTCAACGGCCAGCTGCTCCGCGCGGAACAGCTGGAGAAGATCGCCGGCAAGTAGTTCGCAAGCGATTCAATCAGACGACGGGTTCTCCGTCGTCTGATATATCCTCTTCAAAATCCTCTTCAGTTTCCAGCGCGCGGCGCTTGGCCGCCTCGCGCTCTTCAATCACGCGCTTTTCCAACACCTTGGCCAGGCGCTCCTCGGCCGCCTCGGCATTGAGCGAAATACTCTCTTCGCCAAACAGCACCTGCCGCAAATAACGGAAGGCGAATTGCAACAGCGCCACATCATCGGTGCGCAGCGCATCCTTCTCTTCCTGCGGCAATTCAAATAGCCGGTTGAAGGATTCGGTGGACACGAATTCACGAAAGCGGTCGATGTCGTAGCAGGCCATGAAAAAGAATTGGCGGCTCTTCAGTGACGGCTTGCCGACCGCCGGACCGCAGGATTTCTTCTTCAATACCAGTTGACGCCAGCCGCGCGCCAGCTCGTCGTATTCTTCGAGTCCCTGTTCCTTGCGATAGTCGGCGATGGTGATACGGCGGTCGACCTCGTGGCCCTTGCAATGGTCCTCCTTGACGATGGCGTAATAGTCGTTGTCGACATATTCATCCTGCTTGCGCATGGAGAGCAGGGCCACCGGATAGTAGCGGCAGGCGGTCGGCCGGTCGGCGTACACATCGCAGCCCTCGGGCCGCATGAAACGACAGGCGGTACCGTTTTCGACGGGGCGAAACTTGGCCCCGGCGATGCTGTCCTTTTCCATCTCGTAGGGCACCGTGTATTCCCTGAGGAACTCGGTGGAACTGATGCCAAGGTGATTTTTCAGCCGCAGCACATCGTAGGGCGTCAACGAAATGTCGATGTTGGAACAGCAAGCGTTCCAGCAGCCGATTCCCTTGTGGCACGAAAACTGAATGACATGATCCGCCTCCACCATGTTGGGGACGACGGGACTGCCGGGAAACGGAATATCGGGCTGAGACATCAAAAACCTCCTGGACAACGTGCCTTTATAAATCTTGCAAGAAAACAGGCCGGGCGCCTTGCGGCACCCGGCCTGATTCAGTCAGGCAGCCTAAGCCGCGGGACTTAGTGCGCTGCTTGCTTGAACAGCTTCGACTTATCAACGAGATCCACGTGGGCGCGCTTGAAGCAGGTCCACTTCTTGGAGTGCTTGTCGTAGATCGAATTGACGAAGCAATGCCAGTTCTTCTCATCGACAAAGTTCTTGTCCATGCGGTAGTAGAAGCCGGGGTAACGGCTTTCTTCGCGGAACTGGATGTGCTTCATGTGGGCTTCGGCCGTCAGGATGCGATGGTAGTTTTCCCAAGCGCGCAGCAGTTCGTGCAGATCCTTGGCACGCATCTTCTTCGAGTCTTCCTTCAGCATCTCCAGCTTCTCTTCCGCAACCGCCAACATCTTGTCGTTGGTGTTGTAGTAGGTGGCGACGCCGGCAACATACTCGTCCATGATCTTCTGCAGACGGAACTGCAACATCTTGGGCGTGATGTAGTTGGGGTTGACGTCGATGGCGGTGCTGTAGTCCTTGTGCTCGAGGAAGGTCTTCGCCGGCTGCCATATCGCTGCCGCGATCTGTTCCGGGGTCTCGTCGAACTCGGGGCTGAAGCTGGCGTTATCCATGGCGTACTTGACCATGGCCTTGGCGGCCAGGCGGCCTTCGGCAAACGAACCGGAGGAGAACTTGTGGCCGGATGCGCCCACGCCGTCGCCGGCGGTGAACAGGCCATTGACGGTGGTCATGGAGCGGCAGCCCCAATTCCAGCCCTTCGGCAGATGCGCCGGTACGCCGGCTTCCGTCTCGGTCGTCGGAGCACCGACGTCGGTCGGGCCGGACACCCAAATGCCGCAGCAACCGGAGTGGCTGCCCAGCAGGTAGGGCTCGGTCGGCATCAGCTCGGACATCTTCTTCTCGGGCTCGACGTTCTCGCCAACCCAGACGCCGCACTGGCCGACAGACATGTCGAGGAAGTCTTCCCAGGCTTCGGCTTCGAGGTGCTTGACCTCTTTCGCCGACAGGGTTTCCTTCAGCTTGCCCAGGGCGGAAACGGTATCCATCCAGATCGGGCCGCGGCCTTCCTTCATTTCCTTGAGCATCAAGTGATTGCGCAAACAGGCTGCGGGAACGTTGGCCTGCCCGTAGGGCGGGTAGTCGTTCAGCATTTCCTTGTTCTTGGTCATGTAGTCTTCGCCGTAGGCATTCATCGCCCGCGCCTTGAACAACAGGAACCATGCACCGACCGGACCGTAGCCATCCTTGAAGCGGGCGGGCACGAAGCGGTTTTCCATCATGGTCAGCTCGGCGCCGGCTTCGGCAGCCATCGCGTAGGTGCTACCAGCGTTCCACACCGGATACCAGGCGCGGCCCTGACCTTCGCCGACGGAGCGGGGACGGAACAGGTTAACGCAGCCACCGGCGGCCAGCATCACGGCCTTGGCCTTGTAGATGTAGATCTTGTTCTCGCGCACGGAGAAACCGGCGGCGCCGGCGATGCGGGAGGGATCGTTCTTGTCGTTGATCAGATGAACGATGAACACACGCTCCTGGATGCGGTCGAGACCGAGGGCCTTCTTGGCGCCTTCGGCAACGATCCACTTGTAGGATTCGCCGTTGATCATGATCTGCCACTTGCCCGAACGAACCGGCTGACCGCCGTCCTTCAGGGAGGGGATGCCTTCCTTGATGGCATCGGCGCCGTCGTGACGCACGCCGGTAGCGTCGGTCTTCCAAATGGGCAGGCCCCACTCTTCGAACAGATGCACGGAGTCATCGACGTTACGACCGCAGTCGTAGGTCAGGTCGTCACGGGTGATGCCCATCAGGTCGTTGGAGATCATGCGGGCGTAATCGGCGGGATCCTGCTTGTCGCCGATGTAGGTGTTGATCGCGGACAGACCCTGGGCAACAGCGCCCGAACGGTCCAGAGCGGCCTTGTCGACCAGCTTGATCTTGAGTTCCTTGCCGGTCTCGGCCTTGAGAGCCTCGGCCCAGCGCATGATTTCGTATGCCGTACCGCAGCAGGCCATGCCGCCGCCGACCAGCAGAATATCCAGTTCTTCCTGGACTACTTCAGGTGCTTCAAATGTTCCAGCCATTTTTGGTTCCTCGATTTGTCGATTATTTGCGGATCAGTTCGGCAGGATTGCCGGCGCGATAGCCACCCAGAACCATCTTGGTGAACACACCGTCATCATTGATCTCGGACAGCTTGGGCATCGGCTTGCCGCCGAACGGGTCGATCGAGCCTTCGGCCGTGGTACGGATCGGGAACTTGAAGCGCTTCATGACGCCATTGCGGAACTTCAGGGTCCACATGATGGAATCCGAACCGCGCAGCGGCTGCACCGAACCGCCCAGCGGCACGATGTCGGCGTAGGCGCGGCATTCGATGGCGCCTTGCGGGCAAATCTTGACGCAGGAATAGCACTCCCAGCACTGCTCCGGTTCCTGGTTGTACGCCTTCATGGCGTGACCGGTATCGGAACCGTCCTTGTCCAGCTTCATCAGATCGTGCGGACAGATGTACATGCAAGCGGTCTTATCCTGACCCTTGCAGCCGTCGCACTTCTCGGTACGAACAAATGTAGGCATTTCTTTCTCTCCTTGCTAGCTAACAATCCGCTGTTGTTTGATTAGTATCAGCGGTCCATTTAGAACAAAACCGAACCCCACCTTGGCCGGCGGCGTATCGCGAATCCGCTCCCGGCGGGCCCGGCATTCCAAATACAAACAGGCCGCCCCGTCTTTCGACGGGGCGGCCATTTCATCAAGCGGCCGAGTGGCCCTTCAATTCGATCTTGACGTTCTGTTCCGCAGAGAGGCTCGCATAGTACTTTTGCAGAACCTTCGCCACTTCCGGACGGCTGAACTCGACCGGCAGATCCTTGCCCTCGGACAGCATCGAACGCACCTTGGTGCCAGACAACAGGATACGGTCGTCCTTGGTGTGCGGGCAGGTGCGCTGCGAACACATGCCGCCGCACTTGTTGCACCAGAAGGTCCAGTCGATGTTCATGTTCTTGGTTTCGAGCGCATCCTTCGGAATTTCGTCGAAAATCTTCTGCGCATCGAACGGGCCGTAGTAGTCGCCCACACCGGCGTGGTCGCGACCGACGATCAGGTGCGAGCAGCCGTAGTTCTGGCGGAACAGGGCATGCAGCAGCGCTTCGCGCGGACCGGCATAGCGCATGTCGAGCGGGTAGCCGGCCTGGATCACGGTGTTCGGCGCGAAGTAGTTTTCGACCAGAACCGAGATCGCCTCGGAACGCACGTCGGCGGGAATGTCGCCCGGCTTCAGCGCGCCCAGCAGAGAATGCACCAGCACGCCGTCCATGGTCTCGATGGCGATCTTGGCCAGGTACTCGTGCGAGCGGTGCATCGGGTTGCGGGTCTGGAAGGCGGCAATCTTCGACCAGCCCATTTGCGTGAACTTGGCGCGGGTCTCGGCCGGCGTCATGAACTGATCGCCGTACTCTTCCTTGAAAGTACCCACGGACAGCACCTTGACCGCGCCGGCCAAGTTGTACTTGCCCTGCTCCATGACCATCTTGACGCCGGGGTGCTCGCCGTCGGTCGTCTTGTAGACCTCCATGCACTCGTGGGCCTTGTCGATGGTGTACCGCTCGTTCACCTTCATGGTCGCCAGAATCTCGCCGCTAGCGCCATCGGCCAAGGCGATTTCGCTGCCGGCCTGAATTTTTTCGTCGTCGGTCGACAAGGTGACGGGAATCGGCCAGAACAGGCCGTTGGCCATCTTCATGCCATCGCAAACGCCTTCCCAGTCGGCGCGGGTCATGAAGCCGTCGAGCGGGGTGAAACCGCCGATGCCCATCATGATGATGTCGCCCGCTTCGCGCGAGCTGACCTTGATCTGCGGCAGCGACTTGGCGCGTGCCTGTTCGTCTTTCAGAGCCTGACCTGTGAGCAGCAGGGGCTTGAGACTGCCACCTCCGTGCGGATTGACTAACGCCATTCTGAACCTCCGGAAATTATGGTTATTCGCTGAGCCCGTGAGGTTAACAATTTCCCTCCCCCGCGCCAATGCGATTATTTCTATTTGAGGATAAGGCGATTGTTTATGGGCGACGAAAAGTCGCCAATCGCCAGCTCTGATAACATTTGCCAAACCTCGGTCGGACAACGATTCATCTCTCGCATGAAAGCAGTGATACTCGCCGGCGGGCCAGGACAAAAGCTACAGCATGGCGAAGGCGTGGCTGCCGAGATGCTGGACAACACCACCGGCCGGATCAACGAATTCATGGGAGTCGGCTTCTGAACCTGATCCATACACCCTTGCCCGTCGCCGACCTCGAGCACATCCTCGCACACACGGCACCCTTGTGGCGCGAACTGGCCGGGTCGCGCATCTTCATCACGGGTGGCACGGGCTTTTTCGGCATCTGGCTGCTGGAAAGCATCGCCGCCGCCAATGATGCTTTGAAAGTCGGCGTTGGCGCCACGGTGCTGAGCCGCGACCCAAGCCGTTTCGCCAGCAAGAACCCCCGCCTGGCAACCCGTCCGGAATTCGATTGGCTGACTGGGAACGCCGAAAGCGTTGCCTTCCCGACTCGTCGCTACGACTACATCATCCACCTCGCCACGGCATCCGCTGCGGAAGTCGGCGCTGGCGACACGGCGCTGACTTTGGCCACGCTCCTCGGCACGCAGCGCGTCCTGCAATTCGCTCGGATATGTCGTGCCAAGCGCCTGCTGCTGGCCAGTTCGGGCGCGGTCTATGGCCGACAACCTGCTGAACTCAGCCATATCCCCGAAACCTGTTCCGGCGCCCCAAACCCGCAGTATCCTGGCTCGGCCTACGGCGAGATCAAACGCATGTCGGAACTGATGTGCGCCCTAACCCCTGAGCTTGAATGCGTGATTGCACGCGGCTTCTCTTTCGTTGGCCCCGGCCTGCCTCTTACCGAGAAGTTCGCCATCGGCAGCTTCATCCGCGACGCGATCAAAGGCGGCCCGATTCGCATTCACGGCGACGGCAGCCCCGTGCGCAGTTACCTTTACGCCGCCGATCTGGTCATCTGGTTACTCACACTCCTGCTCAAGGGCAAACCCAACCATCCCTACAACGTCGGCTCGGATCAGGCAATCAGTCTCGCCGAACTGGCACAGGAGGTTGCCATCACAGGCAACGGCGTAACCGTCGAAATTGCCCGTGCGCCGACATCAAATTCACCGGACGCTTACGTTCCCGACATTCAAAGAGCACACGACGAACTTGGCCTGGATGTCCTCATCCCGCTTTCACTGGGCCTGAGTCGGACTTTCGGTTGGGCAAAGCGACAGTCGTGAAGACAATCCACTGAAAAATATCATTGCAATCTAAAAGTCTACATTTCATAATGCTGAAATGATTCCTAGAAGAATCGCCCCCCGCCTAGGCGAATCTCTCGACCAATTCCCGGTCGTTGCCTTGCTTGGACCCCGACAGGTAGGCAAGTCGACGCTCGCCCGAGTAATCGCGCAGGAGCGTGAGGCAGTTATTCTCGACCTGGAGCGCCCGTCGGATGTCGCAAAACTGCGGGATGCCGAGATGTTCCTTAATTCCGTTGCCGACAAGCTCGTCATCATCGATGAGGTTCAGCGCTCACCGGAACTGTTTCCGCAACTGCGCGTTCTGGTCGATAACGACCGGCGCCCGGGACGTTTTCTGTTGCTCGGTTCAGCCTCGCCCGATCTGCGGCGCCAGAGCGCCGAGTCTTTGGCCGGACGCATCGAATACCACGAACTCACGCCCTTTACCCTCGACGAAGTCGGCGCCACGCCGGAAAACCAGCAGCGCCTCTGGCTGCGCGGTGGCTACCCCGACAGCTACCTGGCCACCAGCGATCTGGCCAGCGCAAGATGGCGCGAGGCCTACATCCGCACATTTCTGGAACGGGACATCCCGCAGCTCGGCATGCGCCTGCCGGCCGAACACCTGCGCCGCTTCTGGACCATGCTGGCGCATCTGCATGGCCAACTCTGGAACAGCAGCCAATTGGCGAGAAACCTCGGCATATCGCCGCCGACAGCCCGTCACTATCTCGACGTGTTGAGCGATACCTTCATGGCGCGCATCCTGCCGCCGCATCACGCCAATCTCGGCAAGCGCCTGGTCAAGTCGCCCAAGATTTACCTCAAAGATAGCGGCCTGCTCCACTCATTGCTGGGAATAACACGCCTCGAAGACCTCCTCGCCCACCCTACCGTCGGCTTCTCGTGGGAAGGCTTCGTGGTCGAACATTTGATAGCCCACGCAGCCGAAAATAGTCGTGCCTCGTTTTACCGCACCAGCACCGGCGCAGAACTCGATCTCTTGCTTGAACGCGGCGCACAGCTTGACGCCTGGGAGGTGAAGTTCGGCCTCGCGCCGCACATCACTCGCGGTTACCATGAGGCGTTGCGTGACCTGAATCTACCCTCCGGCAAGGTCGTTTACTCCGGCACCGATGGCTACGCCATGGCCAGCGATGCGCAGGCCATGGGGCTTGCCGAGGCGATTGCGGGAAGCGAATCGTGACTATCATTCCGCAGTTTCAAACACGCTGACGCTGATGTCCGAGAATCGTCCACCCACCTTGATCATCGATGGCTCGCCACCAACATGGCGCAGCTACCGGCGCGAACTGCGCGCTTTTCATGAAGTTTTGCGCATGCTCATACGGCGCGACCTCATCGTCCGCTTCCGGCAAACCTATTTCGGGCTGGCCTGGCTGCTGTTCAAGCCACTGATGCTGATGGCCGTGATGAGTTTTGCCTTCGGCTTCCTCGCCGGCTTTGAAAAGAGCCACGCCACTCCTTATCCTCTCATCATCTTCTGCGGCGTCATTCCCTGGTATTTCTTTTCCAATTCCGTGCCGGACAGCATGAACTCGCTTCTTGGCCACATGCACATCATCCAGAAGACCTATTTTCCCCGGGCCATCATTCCCATCGCCGCCGTCGCCGTCGATGCCATCGAATTCGCGATCGCCTGGCTGTTATTCGCGCTCGGCTGCATCTGGTTCGGCTATCTGCCGGGCTGGCAGATAGTCTTTTTTCCCCTGTTCTGCCTGCAACTGCTTGTCCTTTGCACCACCATCGGGCTTTGGTTGTCCGTAGCCAATGTACAGTTTCGCGACATCGGCAATCTCATTCCATTTATGCTAACGACCGGCTTTTTCCTTACCCCAGTCGGCTATACCTTGATGCGCATTCCCGAACAATGGCAACTGGTCTATGCACTTAACCCGCTCGTCGGCATCATCGAAGGACTGCGCTGGAGCTTGCTTAATGGCATGGAAGGCTTCCCACTGGTTCCAGTTATCCTGTCACTGGCCACTACCTTGGCCAGCGGACTGATTGCAGTGCATCATTTCCTCGCGGTCGAATCCGACCTGGTCGATCTGGCTTGAATATTATTTCGAGATGAACGACATCGTGATCGACATCGCCAACCTGAGCAAACGCTATTCGCTCTCGCACCAGCATCGCCCCGACTCGCTCAAAGCATGGCTGCGCGCCATGATGAGGCCGGGGGGCATCAAGCTTGGCGACCAATCCACCGAGGAAGAGTTCTGGGCGCTCAAGGACGTTAACCTGCAAGTCCGGGAGGGCGAGTGCCTCGCCCTCATCGGCAAGAACGGCTCCGGAAAATCGACGGTACTGAAAGTGCTCGCGCGCGTCATTCCACCGACAAGTGGTCGAGTTCGGGTTCGCGGGCGAGTGGCATCGTTGCTCGAAGTTGGCACGGGGTTCCATCCCGAACTCACCGGGAGGGAGAATATTTTCTTGAACGGAGCGATGCTGGGATGCCGGGAAAGAGAAATTCGCAGACGGTTCGACGCCATGGTTGAGTTTTCAGGCGTCGAAAGGTTCCTTGACACACCCGTGAAGCACTACTCAAGCGGCATGTATGTGCGCCTTGCGTACGCAGTTGCGGCCCATGTAGACACCGATATTCTGATAATCGATGAAGTACTGGCCGTCGGTGACGCCGAATTCCAGAAGAAATGCCAGAATCACCTCAGAACGGCGCTTGCAGCGGGAACCTCGGCCATCGTGGTTTCCCACAGCATCCCCACCATCAAGACCCTGTCCAGCCACGTCGCATGGCTGCGGGAAGGTCGCCTGTACGAAGCAGGACCCATCGACTCTGATATCCTGCAACGCTACGCGGCCTGCTGATCCTTCGCCCGACAAAAACTTCGATCCAGGAAACGCCGCCCACCGTGAATCTGTTGCGCAAGATCATCGCCCGCTTCATTGAACTGCTCGCCGAACGTCTGCTCAGGGACTTGGAGCAGTGCCTGCGACCGTCGTTCCTTGCCCTGCATGCCCGCATCGACGAACTCGACCGAGCGCTGGTACCGCCCTTTCTGGCTACCGTCCTTAAGACCGAGATGCAGAATCTGGGCAGTCTGCCCATGCCGCTACTGAAAGGCCTGCAGGAACTGACCGTCATCGGCTACTACGCCGATGATCTCAAAGCCATCCTGCCGACCTGCAGGGTATCGCCCTTTTCCGACTGGCTCGGAGCCGGGGAAGCCATCCGGGTGGAATCGCCGTTCGGCAATCTGCTATTCCTCGACGAGTATTACTTTATGCGAACCATGGAGCGACTGCTTCCAGCCAGGATACAGATCGCCGATTCGATCATCGTTGCCACTCGCTTCGACTATCTGCCGGAAACACGCTGTCGTTCCATTCTGCATCAGCTTGGCTTCATGGAAATCGTCCTCGTCACGGTCGATGGTTTGACCGGCGATCTGGCGACCTGGGCGGTCAGCCATGATCGTCCGGTCAGCTGCGATCCCTTATTCATCGATCAACGACGACCGCTAACCGAACCGGAGAGTCCGATAATCTGGCTGGTAGCGCGCAAAACGGCCTTGCACGGTAGCCCGGAGTGGACAGCCAATGCTTGACCGCCTGAGAAGCAATTACATTTTTTTTCTGGCCGGGTTCGGCAGCGAGTATTCGCTGCAACCCATCGCACATTACCTGGGTGAACACGGCTTCAGCTTCGTGGTGGCCGATATGCAACAAGCTCCGCTGCCACCACCGCCACGCAAGGCCACCGTATTCATCACCTCGCAACATCCATCCTGCTCGTCGGCAGTATTCAGAATCCACACCCAGGAAGCACCTCCTTTTTCAAACTACATGAATCCGCTGGAGATCATGCGCCAACTGCGGCCAGCGTGTTCCGTCTTTGTACCGCACGATCTCGAAGAGCCGATTCGCCCCTACGAGTTTGCCTACATGTCGGCATTCGACATTTATTGCGCGCCTTCGGCGCAAGTCAATCCAGCGCTGCGACACCTCTGCAAGGTCATTCCGGCTGGTTGGGTAAAGCACCATCATTTCGACGCTCTCACGGAGGAGATCACGGCGCTGGTCAAGTCCAACGGCATATTCTTCCTGAACCAGGTGGTCACCCTGATGCGTGCCGGCGGCGCCACCTTTGTTCGTAACAACTACCCAGTTATATTCTCCGCGCATCTGCCGGTCAAACTGCCGGCCTGGCCCGGCTGCGACGGCATGGCGGACGAGTTGCGGCAGATGGGTGCCACCGTGCTCGCCCCCGAGACCAATGCGACCAAACTGATCGCCGCCAGCCCGCGCATCTACATCAACGCATTGGGATCAGTGGTTGCCGAAGCGAAGCACGTCGGCACTCCCGTCATCCTGGCGGGTAAGGCCGGACAGCCCGACCAGTTGCTGATCCCCGCCCATCCCGGCCCGACAAGACCAGCCTTCGACTTCGACGGCCTGCTGACTGCCGTTGCCGCCCATATAAAGGAAACCTCATGAACGCCTTGCCAACCGTCGTCATCAGCGCCGCCGGTCGTGGCACCCGAATGGGACAGGCGCGACCCAAATGCCTGACGCCGATCCTTGGAAAGCCGCTTATTCACTGGCAGTTGGAGGCGATCCAGGCGTTTCCTCACCTGATCGTGGCGGTGGGATTTCACGCCGAAGAAGTCATCGCCGCAGTCCGCGACATCCGTCCTGAAGCTGAATTCGTCGTCAACCGCGAGTATGAGACCACCGGTACCGCGTCCAGCCTTTCCCTGGCCATGGCACAGGGCGAAAATCCAGTAATTTCGGTCGATGGCGACCTGCTGGTTCATCCAGACGATTTGCTAAGTCTTGCCAGCGGTCCCATGCCGAGCATCGGGGTTAGCGACATTCAAAGCCTGGCGCCGGTGCTGACAGGCATTCGAAATGAAAACAACGGCGATCTGCTGGCAACCTCTTTCCATCATGACGAAGCAATGGACAGTACCGTCGGCATGCTTGAATGGACCGGACTCGTCACCATTGACCCGGGAGCACACCCGGTTACAGGAAAAGGCCACGTCTATCAAATGATCCTGCCCCTGCTACCCTGCCGGGCGGTACATGTCCGTTGTCGCGAAATCGACTATCCGGCTGAGGTTCCCCTGATGGAAGCCTGGCTCGAAACACTGATCGGAGAAGGAGTCTTCCGTGGATAAGAATGTGATCGACCAATTCTGGCGCCAGCGCGCTGCCGAAGGCGGTGGCCGCTGGACGGAGCCGGAAATGCTGGACTACGAACTCTCCATCCTGACGCCCCATGTCGGCCCCGGCTGCCGTATCCTCGACCTCGGCAGCGGCCCGGCAACTCTATCAACACGTTTGCTCGGTCCATCCTCCCGCTTGACCGCCGTCGACAAGTACCAGAGCTTTCTCGACAGCATCCCGCCGGATTCCAGAATTAACACGGTATGCAGTGACGTGGTCGACTTCGACTATCCGGCAGCCTACGACCTGATCTTGCTCTTTGGCGTCGTTACGCATCTGGAGCCGACGGAGGAACTTAAAGTGTATGAAAAAGCCGCCAAGGGGCTAGCTGACTCGGGTGTTCTGGCTGTCAAGAACCAGTCATCCCGCGCCGAGGAAAAACGGGTTGACGGCTATTCGGAAAGCCTGAAGTGCCATTACGTCGGTCGCTATCCCGGCATCTCGGAACAGGCTGCGCGGCTTGGCCGCTTCTTCGCCAATGTCGAGGTGCGCCCCTATCCCCCCGCATTCGACAAATGGCCGGATACCACGCATGTCTGCTTCCTTTGCTCAAGCAGGAAGTAATCCTCCAAAGAGCTTGCAGCGCGGAGTTCCGGGCAAACAAATTGGATTGACGAAGAGGAAATAATGACACGCGCCCTGATTACCGGCCTGACCGGCATGGTCGGCTCCCATCTGCTCGATTACCTGCTCGAAAATACCGACTGGGAAATATGGGGCATGCTGCGCTGGCGCAGCCCTCTGGATAACATCGAACATCATCTTGATCGAATAAATCGGGGTGATCGTGTGAAACTGGTCTACGCGGATCTTCGCGACACCATGTCGATTGATGCTGCGGTAAACACGTCTCGCCCCGACTACGTTTTTCACCTCGCAGCGCAGAGTTATCCCAAGACCTCGTTCGATTCTCCTCTCGATACACTGGACACCAACATTCAGGGGACCGAGCGCCTCCTGGGTGCCCTGCGCAAGTACGCACCGGAAGCCAGGATTCACGTCTGCGCTTCTTCGGAAGTATTCGGACGGGTATCCCGCGACAAGCTGCCGATCAACGAGGAATGCGGATTCCATCCCGCCTCTCCCTATGCCATCTCGAAAGTGGGCACCGACCTGGTGGGACGCTACTATGCCGAAGCCTATGGCATGTGCGTGATGACCACCCGGATGTTCACCCATACCGGCCCCCGGCGCGGCGATGTCTTTGCCGAATCGACCTTTGCCAAGCAAATCGCCATGATCGAGCACGCCAAGTCGCCCCCGGTGGTCAAGGTCGGCAACCTCGACTCGCTGCGCACCTGGGCCGACGTGCGCGATGCCGTGCGCGCCTACCACATGTTGGTAACGGTTGACCCGGTACCCGGCGCCTACTACAACATAGGCGGTCAATTCACCTGCACCATCGGCCAGATGCTCAATACCCTGCTGTCGTATTCAGACCGGACCGACATACGGATCGAGAATGATCAGGAGCGGATGCGGCCCATCGATGCCGATCTTCAAGTTCCCGATACCACGAAGTTCGAGCGCCATACCGGCTGGAAGCCCGTAATTCCGTTCGAGACAACCATGCGGGATCTGCTTGCGTATTGGCGTACGCGCGTCGGCGCCAACCAGTCCTTTCTTTCACGCTGAATCCTTGTTGCCAAACCCATGAAAGTCGATGATCGAATTCTTATTACCGGCGCCAGGGGCCTGGTCGGCTCGGCATTGGCGGACCACTTGCGTCAGGCCGGCCATGTCAATCTGATCGAGTTCGGACGCGACACCTGCGACCTGACGGATACTGCGGCCACCATCGCCGCGTTTGAAAGGGAACGTCCGGACTATGTCTTTCACGCTGCGGCACGTGTCTACGGAATCATGGGCAACCTGAAGAACAAGGCGCTTTCCTTCTTCGACAACGTCATGATCAACACCAACGTCGTCGAGGCTTCACGGCGCGCCGGAGTGAAAAAAATCGCGGCGATGGGCACCGGCGCCGTCTACCCCTATCCGTCGCCGGGTCTGCCGCTGCGGGAGGACATGATATTTCTCGGCAAACCCCATCCGGCGGAGGATTCCTATGCACACGCCAAGCGCGCCATGCTGGCGATGCTGCAAGCGTATGAGGAAAGCTGCGGCATGCAGTGGGTCTACATCGTGTCCTGCAATCTGTTCGGGCCTCGCGACAAGTTCGATACGGAATTCGGCCATGTTGTCCCGTCGCTGATCAAGAAATTCCACGACGCCAAGCAAAGCGGCGGAAGAGTGCTGGTCTGGGGCGACGGCTCGGCCCAGCGCGACTTCCTCTACGTCAAGGATGCAGCACGCGCCGTTCAGCTGGCCATGAACAATTGCACCGGTGCGGTCAATATGGGCAGCAGCGAGGTGCTGCGCATTCGCGACATCGTAAGCATGATTACCCAGGTCAGCGAAATGCAGGGCCGCGTCGACTGGGACGCGAGCAAACCCAACGGCCAGGACTATCGCGCCTATGACCTGTCCAAACTTGCCGCAACCGGATTCAAGCCCGAATATTCCATACTCGGCGGACTTGAGGAAACTTGGGACTGGTATTGCCGGAACGCGCAGACCGGGCAATCACGATGAGCGTCGATGCGCCCCGCCTTCTGCTGATTTCCCAGTGGCCAAAGGTTCGCAACGCCGAATTCGAACTGATCGAGAAGATCCGCAACACCGGCTTCGAAATCGCTGTGGTCGATTTTCTTGGCCGGGAAGTCGGGACGGGAAGAAACCTCAACACGGCGGATCTTCGCGACCGCTATGATTTCGCCTTGTCGTTTCACTACGACACGCCGAAGTTCATCGACATCACCACCTTCCTTTGGGTGGCAAATCCGCTGAGTTACATGCATCTGCGGGAAGACTACCGACGCTCCATCTTCAACAACCTGAGAGCCTACGACGACTATCTGTACAACGGCGCGCCGCTACTGAAAGAGCACATTGGACAAGTGGTCGGCGGTGAATGGCGGGATAGCGGGCTGCACTTTTTTGCCTCGACTTCACTCAAGGCCCTGCAATCACCTGAACGGACCGGCGACAATTCGCCCGCCAACGGGAAGATTTTCTACTGCGGAATCAACTGGGAGCGCGTCGAGGACCGCCAGGGCCGGGCTCATGGCTTGCTGGAACACTTGCAGACGCGGAATGCTGCGGACTTTTTTGGCCCGGAGAAACTGGAGGGATTCAGCACGTGGAAGGGGTTTCCGTCCTACCGGGGCGAAATCCCCTTCGACGGCATCAGCCTGGCCCAGACCATGCGCCGCTACGGTGCCGTGCTGGCATTATCGTCGCCGGCGCATCTCAAATCCGGCACGTCGTCGAGTCGCGTGTTCGAGGGCTTTGCCGCCGGAGTACCGGTTATTTCCGACGCCAATCCGCATGTCCACTCCCTGTTCGGCGATCTGGTCTGCTATTTCTCCGGCAGCACGGATAGCGAGCGAGCCGATTCGATTCTGGCCGCACGGGACCAACTGTTGAGTTCACCGCATACCACGATCGAGCGGGTACGCCAGGCACAAGCCCTGATCGCGGAGAAATACTGCTTCGAGGCAACGCTTGCCGCAGCTGCAACCGTCGCCAGACAAGGGCGTAAGAACATTGTTGCGGCGGACTCCTCTGCATCTGCGGTGGCAGCCGGGGCACGTGCCATAGATGTATTCCTGTTCCGGCATGATCCTTATCGAGATGGCGGCGCCCACGATGACGCGACCTTCCCCAATCTTGCCAATGTCCTTGGCAGCCTGGAGGAAGTGCGGGGCATGGCAAGCGTCCGGCTGCTGACGTTTGCGGATGACGGCGGCGAATGGAAATCGCTCCTGCCCGAGAACTTGCGCATGAAATGGGGCGATGCGATCGAATGGGTCAATCTCGACGCCGACCAGACCCTCCAGGCCAATTGGTCCAGTCTCTCGTTGGGGGAAAAATTCGCGCGTCTTGCCGCCCATGCGCGGCAAGGACTTTCGGCCTATCTCACGGCGGAGGACTTCCCTCATCGCGACTTCTTCAGCAAGCTGCTGACCGACGCTGCCAGCGATCCGAATGGCGCCGAATCAGGGCAACTGCACATCGCCGGTTTTTTTGCCGACCGTCTAACCGGCAATGCCCCCCCGACCGCTGCCGCAGTTCGCCACAATGCCGCTTCCCTGCCGCTCTACCAGTGGTCGAAAGACAGCCCGGTCGAACACCAGCTCGGCCAGTTGGTGCTGACCGGAAAACTGATCGCCAAGCTGGACATGACGCGATTGCGCAAATTCGATGTCCTGCTGCCGATTGCCATCTACCTCGAGTCGCAGCGAAACTCGGCTGCGATCAAGCGCTGCCGCCATATCCTGTTGCGCGTCGACCGCGGCTACTGCGACTCGCATCTCGCCGCACTGGCACGGATTCGGCATAAGGGCTTCTGGGCCACGCACTATGAACTACCCACCAACGTCGACCACGAAATCAATGCGCTCTATGACGCGTTCCATGAATCGCCGGCAGCCGTAAGGATCATAGACGCCCTGGCGGGAAGGGACCTGCCTTCCGTGACCCTGCCGCATCCCAATGTTGTCACGGTGCTGAACGTCCTGTACCGGCTCGCCATCCCCGCCTACATGGTGTTACGACGATGGAAACGGCGCCTGTGGCCCCAGCCGGGCCAGTGACCGGGGAATTGCGAGCCAACAGCGGTCCGGGAAATACCGGTCTTTCTCCATGACCACCATCGACAAGCAGCGTCAGGCCACCAGAACGATCCTGCTGGTCTCCTATTACCCGCCAACCCGGCGCCACGCCGGAGGACTGCGTCTGTTGGACTTGTACTCGCTGATCCGCGAACTGGAGCCGTCGATCCGGATTGATCTCGTCACCTGCACGGACAGCATGTCCGACGCCATGACCGACGCCGACAAGGCGGTTTTCGATCGGGTGTTCCTGCTGAGCAGGGATCGATTCGATATTCAGGGTCTGCTCGACATAGGCGCCTTGTCGAATGCCCATGACCTCGCCGATTTTCAGTACTGGCAATCGGGCCGCCTGATCCGGGACTTCCGTCGCCGGCAGAAGGCGAGGATAATTTTTTCGCCGATGGAATCGAATGCCAGGGCATTTCTCACCGGCCTCCGCACACTGGGCAGGAGAGGCGGCCTGCGCACGCTGCTCGAGCACGGGGCGATCGGCTTGCTGGAACTCTACTATTCGTGGCAGGCCGACGCCGTCCAATGCGTGTCACGCCCGGATGCGGCGACGATGGCAGCCTGTTTGCCCGGAACTCGCGTCCTTGCCATCGAAACCGGACTTTCCGCCATCGAGTTTCCGCGTCTGGCACGCATCGAACCGGCGTGCCGCGAACCCGGCGAAGCGAAGAAACTCGTGTTTGTCGCTTACTTCGGTTCGAGCAACAACGTCGATGCGCTGCGCTGGTTCCTCGACAAGGTGCACCCGGAACTCTGTCGCAGGGTTGCGGGCTATCGCTTTGTCGTTGTCGGCAGGGGCAGCGATACGCTGGGTCTGGAATCCGGCGACCAACTCGAAATTCGCGGCGCAGTCGATTCCATCGAGGAACACCTGCTGCAAGCCACTGCGGCAATTGCTCCGGCGTTTTCGGGCGCCGGCTTCCGCGGCAAGGTCGTCCAGTATGCCGCAGCAGGCCTGCCTTGCGTTGCATCGCCACTAGCCGTCGAGGGACTGTCGTTCGTCGACAGGGAGAGCATCCTCGTGGCGCGAGATGCGGAATCCTTTGCCGAGGACTGTTCCGCCCTGCTGACCTCGCGAAATCTCAACATCCGGATCGGCGACGCGGCCAGAAGGGTCTGCATGGCCGAGTATCTGTGGGAAAATCGCCGCTCCAGCGTCGCCAGCCTGTATCAATTGGGCGCGCCACACAAGCAAACAGGTGAAATCTCGTGAAACGTGTCAGAGCAAGGGCGCCGCTGCGCCTCGGCCTTGCAGGCGGCGGTACGGACGTATCGCCCTACTGCGACGTCTACGGTGGTTATGTGCTCAACGGCACCATCGATCGCTACGCCTATGCGACGATCACCCTGCTATCCGAACCGGAAGTGCGTCTGGTCTCGACCGACAGGCAGCTCGCCGAATCCCGTCCGCTCGCGACCGTCGATCAACTGGGACAAACGCTGGATCTGCACGCTGCGGTCTATCGTCATATCATTTCCCGCTACCACAACGGCGAGCCGATCGCGCTGGAACTGAGCACGTTCTGCGACGCGCCGGCTGGCTCCGGCCTTGGCGCCTCCTCCACCCTGGTGGTGACCATGGTCAAGGCATTCGTCGAGCTTCTCAACCTCCCCTTGGGCGACTATGACATCGCCAGTGTGGCGTTTCAGATAGAGCGCATCGAATGCGGTCTGCATGGGGGACGGCAGGATCAGTATGCGGCAACTTTCGGCGGCTTCAATTTCATGGAATTCTATGCGGATGAGCGCGCCGTCATCAACCCGCTGCGCATCAAGGAATCGATACTTTGCGAACTCGAAGCCTCGCTGGTGTTGTTCTACACGGGTATGTCGCGGGAATCCGCAACCATCATCGCCGACCAGCGCTCCAACGTGATCGCCGGTGAGGCATCGGCCATCGAGGCGATGCACGCGATGAAGCAGGAAGCCCTGCAAATGAAGGAGTGCCTGCTGAAAGGCGACTTCACCGGAATCGTCGAATCCATGCGCTCCGGCTGGGAAGGCAAGAAGCGGTCGGCACGCACCGTATCGAACTCGCTGATCGATGATATCTATGAGCAAGCGCATGCCGCAGGCGCTCGCGCGGGAAAGATCTCCGGGGCCGGAGGCGGAGGTTTCATGATGCTGTTTGTTCCCGCCGAACGTCGCCTGGATGTAATCAGGGCACTGGGGCGATTCGACGGCCAGGCCAGCAATTGTCATTTCACCGCCCACGGCACCCAGGCGTGGCGAACATGAATACCCGTCAGCCGGGGATTCTCCGGCGATGAGGCTGGAGGGCATCGTCCTCGCCGGGGGCCTGGGAACCCGGCTGCGCGACACCGTTCCCGGCCTGCCGAAACCAATGGCGCCCATAGCGGGGCGTCCTTTCCTGGCCTACCTGCTCGGCTATCTGGGCGCCGCTGGCTTCGATCACATCGTGCTTTCGATCGGCCATCTCGGCACGACCATCAGTGACTACTTCGGCGACCGCTACCGCAACATCGACATCAGCTATGCACTGGAGTCATCCCCGCTGGGTACTGGCGGCGCGACGCTGGGCGCCATGGGCCAGTGCCGAGAAAATCCGTTCTTCGTAATCAACGGCGACACCTTTCTCGCGCACGACTACAAAGCCATGCATGCCCGGCACATGGCCGCACGGGCAAACTTCAGCATGGCGATCCGGGATGTCGAGGACGTATCGCGTTACGGTCGGGTAGTGCTGGAGGGCGACACACCGGTTCGCCTGGAAGAGAAATCCGCAGCCGGTCCGGGGTGGGTCAATGCCGGCGTCTATCTGTTTGATCGAAGTTTTTTCGCGGGATTGCACTTCGATGGCCCCTGTTCCCTGGAGCGCGACATCATCGCTCCTGGTTTGTCGCGCGCCAACAACCGGGCGTTTGCCACCAGCGGCTACTTCATCGACATCGGCGTTCCTGCGGACTATCAGCGCGCCCAGGTCGAACTGGCGAACCCGATCCAGGCCGGCCATACGAATACCAGCGGCATTCCGCACCCGGCTGCGTGACACAAAATGCAGCCAGCCGACAAAGTTGCTGACCCTGCCGAGCTTTGCGTCGTCATCGTCAGCTATGGCGCTCGCCATCATCTGCTGGACGAGCTTATCGGTCGCGTCCTGAGCGAGGGCGTCGGACAAATCGTGATTGTCTTCAACGGCAACTTTGTCGAAGGCAGCTGGTCCGCTCGTCCTCGCATCACCCCGGTACCCCTCGCCGAAAACCTCGGCAGTGCCGCCGGATTCGGCATCGGCCTGGAGCGGGCCCGTCAGCTCGGAAGCAGGCTCATCCTGCTGCTCGATGACGACAACCTCCCGCATCCCGGATGCATTGCCAGCCTGCTGATCGCGCACCGGCTCCTCGGTGGTGGCGACGATGTGTGCCTGCAAGCCTATCGACCGCAACTGGAGTGGCACAGGCTGCTCCTGACCGCTGGCGTCGAGACCATCGCATTGCCTAACACCTATGCCTGGTTTCACCTCGCCAATGAGCGACACCTGCTGCGCAAGCAGTTGGGCGGTCAGCCGCGCCAGGACCGCAACGAACCCTTCCGCTTCCCCATCGCCAAGACGCGCGTGGCCTGCTACGGCGGCCTGCTGCTTCCCGCCGCCATACTGGATGTCGTCGCGTTGCCCGATCCGCGATACTTCTGTTACTACGACGACATCGAATTCACGGATCGCATCTCGGGCGCCGGCATCGGCATATATCTTTGCTCGCAGGCGATCGTCGCCGACGTCGAGAACTCGTGGCACGTCAGCGCCGACACCTGTCACCCGGCATTCTCCGCACTAACGCCGGACCAGCGCATTTACCTGGATATCCGCAATGCAACGCATTTCACTCGCGGTCGCGTCGACCACCTCGGCACTTACCTGCTCAACGCGGTGCTGTTCTGGATCGGTGTGCTGATTCTCGCGCTGTTCCGATCTTCCGGGATTCGCCTGTCCCTATCCCGCATCCGGCTGATCTTCCGCGCGGTTCGTGCCGGAATGCGCAATCAACTGGGGCCTTATGAGCTGCCCTGATCAATTCGATACCCGCAAACGTCAGCCACGGGCGCCGTCCCGCCAGCGCCGACTATCGGGCCGGTTGCCACAAGAATTCGCCCGCCCCGAAGGTGCTGTCCCGTGAAGCCGAACCCAAACACCACCGTCGCCACCTACCTCGCCCAGCGCCTCGCCGCCGCTGGCGCCCGCCACGCCCTCCTGATCACCGGCGGCGGCGCGATGTTCCTCAACGACGCCCTGAGTCATCAGGCCGGCCTGACGCCCATATTCTTCCACCACGAACAGGCCGCCGCCATGGCCGCCGAGGCCTATGCCCGCATCGCCAGCCATCCGCCGGTGCTCAACGTCACGACCGGCCCCGGCGGCATCAACGCGCTGAACGGCGTCTTCGGCGCCTGGACCGATTCGATTCCGATGATCGTCATCTCCGGCCAGGTCAAGCGCGCCACCTGCCTTGCCACCACGCCGGTGCCGGGACTGCGACAACTCGGCGACCAGGAAAGCGAAATCATCCCGATGGTGCGCGGCATCGCCAAGTACGCCGCCGTGGTCGAGCACCCGGCGGATATCGCCTGGCATCTCGACCAGGCGCTGCGCCTGGCTACATCAGGGCGACCGGGGCCGGTATGGCTGGACATCCCGATCGACGTGCAAAGCGCGCCCATCGACCCGACAGCCCTGCGGCGCTTCATGCCGCCGTCCTTGACCGGCGACCTGCCCGCCGCTGCGGACATGGCGACGGTCATCGACCGCCTGCGCAGCGCAAGGCGGCCGGTAATCCTCGCCGGCAGCGGCGTGCGGGCGGCCCGGGCCACGACCGAATTCGAGTCCGTGATCCGCCGACTCGGCATTCCGGTCGCCACCGTCTGGGCGCACGACCTGATCGGGTCTGACAACCCGCTGTTTTGCGGTCGCCCCGGCACCATCGGCACGCGCGCCGGCAACTTCACGGTGCAGAATGCCGATCTGCCGCTGATCCTCGGCAGCCGGCTCAACATCCGTCAGGTCAGCTACAACTGGCAGGCTTTTGCGCCGCGCGCCTGCAAGATTCAGGTCGATATCGATCCCGCTGAACTCGGCAAACCCACCGTCAAACCGGACATCGGCATCACGGCGGACCTCAAACCCTTTCTGGCCGCGCTGGGCAAGGAACTGGAGCAGTGGAAAACGCCGACCGAACACCGCGAATGGCTCGCCTGGTGCAAGCAGCGTTTGGCGCGCTATCCCAACGTGCTGCCGCGCCAACGCGAATTCAACGGCAGGATCAACCCCTACCATTTCGTCGAAACGCTGTTCGATCGACTCAACGCCGATGACATCGTCGCCTGCGGCAATGCCACCGCGACCATCGTGCCATTCCAGGCCGGTCGCATCAAACCCGGCATGCGCATGTTTTCCAACTCCGGCAGCGCCTCGATGGGCTACGACCTGCCCGCCGCCATCGGTGCGTATTTCGGCGCCTTGGCCGAACGGGGAAAGCAGCAACGCATCGTCTGCCTCGCCGGTGACGGCAGCATCATGATGAATCTGCAGGAGTTGCAGACCATCGCCCACCACCGGATACCGGTCAAGATTTTCGTGCTCAACAATCGCGGCTATCTGTCGATGCGGACATCGCAGACCAACTTCTTCGGTCGACTGGCAGGCGAAGGTCCGGACAGCGGCGTCAGTTTTCCCGACTTCGTCGCCGTCGCCACCGCCTTCGGCATCCCTGCGCGCCGTATCGCCAGCGCCGACTTTTCGCAACACATCGGGGAGGTGCTGGCTGCCTCCGGCCCGTGCCTGTGCGACGTCATTCTCGACGAGAGCCAGGGATTCGAACCACGCATGAGTTCGCGCAAACTCGACGACGGCAGCATTGTCACGCCGCCCCTTGAGGACATGTTTCCCTTCCTCGAAAGGGATGAACTGGCAGCGAACATGATAGATTCCGCAAAATGAATACGAACCGGATATTCGAAGACCTCTTCGTCCTCGAACTCGCCAACAACCATTGGGGTCGGCTTGAGCGCGGCTTGCGCATCGTCACGGACTTTTCCCGCATAGTCCGCTTCAACAATGTGCGCGCCGCCATCAAGATCCAGTTGCGCGATGTGGATGCTTTTATCCACAAGGATTTCCGCGAGCGGGAAGACATTCGCTACATCAAGAAGACCCTCGATACCCGCCTCGGAAAGAGCGACTACGTCAGCCTGGTCAAGGCCATCCGCCAATCCGGATGCATACCGATGGCCACGCCCTTCGACGAACAATCCGTCGCGTTGTGCGATGAACTCGGCGTCGACATCATCAAGCTCGCCAGTTCCGATCTCAACGACTGGATACTGATCGAGAAAGTGGCGACGACCAAGAAGCCGGTGATCGTTTCCACCGGGGGTTCCTCGCTCAAGGATGTAGACGATCTCGTCAAATTCTTCGCCAACCGCAACATCCCGCTGGCGATCAACCACTGCGTATCGCTCTACCCGTCGGAGGATCACGAACTGGAACTCAACCAGATCGACTTCCTGCGCCAGCGCTATCCCGACAATGTCATCGGCTTTTCCACCCATGAGTATCACGACTGGACCAGTTCGATCCTCGTCGCCTATGCCAAGGGCGCGCGCACCTTCGAGCGCCACATCGACATCGATGCCGACGACATCCCGATAGCGGAGTATTGCAGCCTGCCGGAGCAGATCGATACCTGGTTCCGTACCTGGAAGAAGGCCGTCGAAATGTGCGGCGCGCCGGGAACGCGCAAACGCCTGCCGCAGCGACGCGAGATCGAGTACCTCGACCGTCTGGTGCGCGGCGTCTATGCCCGCCATGACCTGCCGGTCGGCCACGCGCTGTCGGACGACGACGTGTATCTCGCTGTGCCCCTGCAAAAGGGCCAGATTTCGTGTCGCGAGCTGATGCACGGCGAAGTCCTGCTCAAGGCCATCGCCGCCGACGCCCCGCTGCGCATCGACGACATCGACAGCCCTTACGCGCACAATGAACAACTCAAGAGCCTGATCTATTCGCGAGGCCTGTAATGACGGCACGCAAACTGATTTCCGTCGTCACCCCCTGCTACAACGAGGAGGGCAACGTCGACGAACTGCACCGCCGCATCGCGGCGCAGATGGAAAAGTTTCCGCAATACGATTTCGAGCACATCTACATCGACAATGCCTCGACCGACGGCACGGTGGCTGCGATTCGCCGTCTCGCCAGCGCCGACTCCCGGGTCAAGGCCATCGTCAATACGCGCAACTTCGGCATCATCCGCTCATCAAATTACGCCCTGCTGCAGGCGCGCGGCGACGCCATCATCAACATGGCATCGGACATGCAGGAGCCGCCGGAACTGATCGGCGACTTCATCCGCAAGTGGGAAGAGGGTTACAAGGTCGTGGTCGGCGTCAAGCCGCAGAGCAAGGAAACGGCGTCGATGTTCGTGCTGCGCCGCATTTACTACGCCACCATCGGTCGCATCGCCGACATCGAGCTGATTCCGCATTACACCGGATTCGGGCTCTACGACAGGGAAGTCATGGAACTGGTGCGCCGCATCGACGATCCCTATCCCTACTTTCGCGGCCTGATCGCCGATCTCGGTTTCGCCCACGCCGAGATTCCCTACGTACAGCCGCTGCGGGTACGTGGCGTAACCAAGAGCAATTTCTACGCGCTCTACGACATGGCCATGCTCGGCATCACGGGCCATTCCAAGGTGCCGATCCGGCTGGCGACCATGAGCGGCTTCGCCCTGTCGGCGATCAGCCTGCTGACGGCCATTGGCTACCTCGTGTACAAATTCCTGTATTGGGATCAACTATCCATCGGCATGGCGCCGATCCTGATCGGCTTCTTCTTCTTCGCCTCGGTTCAACTGTTCTTCATTGGCATTCTCGGCGAGTACATCGCCAACATCCACACCCAGGTGCAAAAGCGTCCCTTGGTGGTGGAGCGCGAGCGCATCAATTTCTGAACCGCTCTGGCGAACGCATCGATTACGGCAACGCCACCGCCTGGCCGTATCTCCCGTTTCCTATTCCGGGTCAGGTCGTCCCTTCCCGAGAAATTCGTTCAACTCGCCCGGAGTACCGAGAACATGCACATCCCCGACCGGAATGTCTGAAAACGAAACTTTGCGACCGGTGCGGATCAAGTGCTTGTAAAGCGGCGCAACGTACCGCTCACGACACACCAGGTTGGCTGGATCCGCAAAGAACTTTTCATAGGCATGAACATACTGTTCGGCCCGTGAAAACCAGTACAGGCCGATGGATGCGTAATCGGAAATGCGCTGTTTCTCGGCGACATCGACGGCCCAGCTGTCCTCGCCCGGCTTGACGAAGCTCCAGTGGTCCCCGCCAACGCGGAAACAGGGCACCCAACCGTCCGAACCGGGGCGAATTTGCGCGGGATGCAAACTGCGCGGATTCACATGGGTGTCGATGTTGTAAATCACCAGCGGCGCATCGCCAAGCCAAAGGTCGCTTGACAGATAGGCGCTCGTTGCCTGGCCATCGGTAACGTCGTCCAGTTGCACGATGTTCACCTTGCCCAGTCCCAAGGCGCGGCACTGATCGAGCACGAAGTCCGCCGAGCGATTCTCCGCCAGACATACGAATACGACACGGCTGTCCGGGGTCAGGAAGTTGCGCAGTGACTGCATGGACCAGGCGAACAGACTGCGACCGTGGGCCACTATTTCGTACTTGGGTACCGTGTAGCCGGCTTCGTGGAAACGCGAGCCTCGCCCGGCCATGGTAATGACTACATTGGTCGTCACTCCGCATTCCCGGGAATGCAAGGCCAGCCCACGCCGAAAGGATTCATGCGCCACCTTGCATGCGTTCAACCTCGTCAAGGATGTGCCTGGCCTTCAGCATGAACGCAATCACCTTGTTCGGATAATCGATGTGCAGCGGCAGCATGGAAAGGAAGAGCGAAGCCTCGCCGAGCCGCACAAGTGTTTCGTCATAGCCTTGCGCCCTGATCCGTTGCGAAAAGATCGCCTTGAGGGCACGGGGGTTTGAGTGCTCCAAACGCAGTTCCAAGTCGATATTGTCGGCAAAACTCACGCTGTATAGCCCGTTGTTGATGAAATCGTAGTCGCCCAGCACGCTGTGCGACACCTTGCACAGGTCGTACAGCGGATGCGTCCACATGGCCGCCTCGGTCGCGGCTCCCTTTGGGTCGATCAGCTTGAGCATGTAGCTCCGCTGATCGTAGAGCACGTTGGAGAAACAGGGATCGCCATGACCGACCACCAGATGATCGCAAGAAAACTCCTGTTCGCGACAGTGATAGATCCGCAGGTAACGCTCGATCTGCCGGTTCAGCTCAAGGGCCGGACTGATACTGGCGGCGAGGGCATTGATGCGCTTTCCTTCGTCCAGGGCAAGAAACTGGATGGCGCGCGACTGCACCTTCTCCACGAACAGCTCGCGCGCGACGCCGGCGGCCTGTTGCCCGTCGCACGACTTGCGCGGGCGCTGAGCGATAAAGAATAGCAGGCGATCGACAAAGACCGCGAAAGACTCCGCGTCGAAAGCCCCGTGCACCCACTGCAGCGCGGCATCCGCCAAATAGTAGCGAAGCATCCTGTAAGAAGCGCTGTCGCCATGATCCACGTACTCGAACGGCTCGATGAGCCAGGGTCGCATCTGTTCCGGCACCAACCCGTAAAAGACGTACTCCTCCAGCATTTTGGCCTTGTTGCTCGACTGCTTGGTGTAGTAGTAGGTGTCAACATGCACCTGATTGAAGTGGCGCGTCTCCGTCGCGCCGCAAGTAAAGGACAAAAAGTCACGCAACTTTCCCAGGTCCAGCGGCTGTACCGACTGAACACGCAAGGTGTTCTGCCAGGCCCGCTCCCAGGTGTGCACCGGCGCTTCCTCGAAGTCCCGCCAGCACTCGACCAGGCGATGCGCGTTCCGCAGGAAAAGCACCAGTGGCTGGTACAGGCGATCGGTGAAGTCATCCTCCGCATAGGGCAGACGCTCGACAAGCTGATGCAGCCGATCCGGCTCACTGAATCCGGCGCGCCCGGCAATGACAAAGGCCGCACCGTCTTCGCCGCTGGATTCCAGTTTTGCCCGCAGTGCCGGCAACTCGTCGGCTGTCCTGAGATGAACCAGCGAGCTGCGCGCCCAGTCGGGCAGATTGCTGCGGAAACGCTCGACGAGGGTGTGGCGCTTGAAAATAATATCGCCGAAGCGACGCGCCCCCACTACCGTTCGCACCTCGTCGCCGGCGAATTCCCGATCATCCAGAATGAAAACGATATTTTGACGAAGATCCGGCATGGACTATTGCCTCCCAGTTTTAATGCGCGCAGCAAGCCATGCGGCGGCGGCGAAAACAGCGGTCAGCACCACCAATGCCAGCGACTGATAGAGGCCGAACATGTCGGTAGCGTCCCAGGCGCCGCCAGGCAAGCTACCCAGCAGGCCGGACAGGAAATGGCCCGCAAAATCCAGTTCGCCGCCCGACAGGCGATTGATGAAAAGCGACAGTGCGATGATCTCAAGACACCACACCAGCACCGACAGCCACAGGAATCCGGCGAGCCGCCCCCTGACCGACGTGTAGATATCCAGCTCCAGCCCGCGAAGCGCGTGGCTGGCCTTCAGCAGGGCAAGTCCGTGGGCGGTATGGCTGACCAGCACAAGGTGTCGGTTGAGATACACGAATATCTTCGCCACGGCGAAGAGCCCGGCCAGGGCCAACGCGCTCGTCACCAGGAATATGACGAATACCATGCGCATCGCGGCTGGCACGCTGACGTTGAACAGGTACAGACCGACGATGAAAACGGAAATTGTCGCCACGTCGCCGAAGCGCTCCGCCAGCCAGACCGCGAGCGCCTTGCGGCGGTGGTCGAAAACGTGGAGAAACGCGGCCAGGCGCAGTATCTCGCCGATCTTGAAGGGCAGAAAGCTGCTCGGAAAAGCCGTCAGGGCATGGGCCGCGATCAAGGGAAATATCTTGTCGCGCCGGTCCAGTGTCAGCAGGGCGAGGCGCAGCATCCGGACCCCGTGCGATAGCAGATACACCGCAGTTACCCCCAGGAGATTCAGCCAGTGCGTGCCGCAACCGAACTCCACGACGGTTTGCGCGCGCAGCAGAACCCAGCCCAGGACAAGCACGGATAGCAATCCAAAGTAGATGCGCGCCGTCCTGCTCATGACGACCGAACCTTAATTCCCGTTGCCGCCATGTTGCACGAATTGCCCGGTGTAAGACTCAAAGGAGGTGGAGCGCATCTCGCTCGCCAGAAGGCCGGCACGGTCGAAACAAAACCGCGCCAGCAGCCACAGAACCCTGATGGCCTGGCGAACCAGCCTGACGTTGGATCTCTGGTCCTCCTCACGCCAGCCGATGGGGAAGAAACGGATCGTCTGACCCGCGTGATAACTCGCCAAAAGCATGATGTAGTTGAAGGTCAGGTCGTCCGGGAAGGTCTTGTAATAATAATCGCGAAAGCGTTTCATCCGGTACATGTTGAGGCCTGAACCCAGATCGTGAATGGCATGGCGGGTCGCCAGAGAGAACAGCATGTTGTAAACACGGTTACCCGCGCTGCGTATCCACGAGTAGCCATGGAGCCGGCTGGCCTTCATGAAACGCGCACCGAGCAGACAGTCGACTTCGAGGTGGGCGCCGCGTTCGAGTTGCGGAATGAGATCGTGAATGTCGGCCTGGTCGTCGCCATGCAGCACCACCACGTAATCGAAGCCCTCTTCGAGCGCATAGCGAAATGCCGCCTTGTGCGAACCGCCCAATCCGTAGTTATGGTCATTGACCCAAACGATGAACCGGCTCCGCGTGATGCGATCCTTGCCCCCCGCGACAGCCGCCTGCACGGTATCATCCGGCGATCGATTGTCCACGACCATGACGGTATCGACCCACCCCTGCACCGCATCGTCAAACTGATCGAGAACGCGCGTGATCTGTGCCGCGCAGCGGTAGGCGGGAATGAATACCAGAATGCGGGGCGCACTATTGGTCATCGGTGCGGTCCTCCCGGCGCATGGAGCGCACCAGGAGTTTCATGAACAGGAAATTGCTGATCAGATTTAACGGGGTGATGATGATCTTTGCCCCAAGTTGATGAAATG
This sequence comes from Sulfuritalea sp., assembly GCA_023229545.1. Taxonomy (GTDB): domain Bacteria; phylum Pseudomonadota; class Gammaproteobacteria; order Burkholderiales; family Rhodocyclaceae; genus Sulfuritalea. Next base: position 107,731 of record JALNZB010000003.1, read on the forward strand.
GTACCGCCAACAGCGCCGCCGCGACCATTTCGAGAACCTGCGAGTAAAAGAGAATGGAAAGAAACTGGAATCCCCAGTACGCAATCAGGAATATGTTGCGCCCCATGTTATTGCGTTTGAATATCATCTTGAGCGACACAAAATAGACGAAGGTGACTCCCGCATAAGAAGACAGGAAGTTGGCGACAAATCCCGGTACCGCAAATATCTCGGATAAGATCGCGAAGACTCCAAAATCCAGAAGCCACCCGAGCCCAGACAAGGCGCCAAAGTGAAGAAATACACGCATCGGATGCAAACCCATGGTCATACGATTCCCGTTTAAAGCTTCCGCAGCCCGTAGCTCACGGGCGTTGCGCACCCTCGGCGCCGCGACCGCCAGTCCCGAGCGAGATTGAAAGGACATGAGCTTACAGAAATATTGGCCCGTATTGATCGCAATTGCGGTAGCGACTGTCGTCGCATTTGTCGCCGGATCGAATTCGCCGCCTCTGGCAACCGTCGGCAGCAGCTATTGGCGGCTACCCGACGGCTATGGTCTTTACGCGCTGCATGGGCCCGGGCTTCGGACTGCCGCCTTCATGGCATACCTGCTTTTCGCCGCGCTGCTTGGCACGTTGATACTGGCGGCTTTCATCGAGGTGGAGTCTGCGGCGCTGGCCGATACCCTCCGCTGGCTGCCGCTGGCCGGGTTCATTCCCGGATATTTTTCCGTTGTCGCAATAAATCGCCTTGTCACTTTCGCGCTGCCAAATTTGCGCGCGGTAGTGCTTCTCCCGCTGTTCTATTTTCTGGTCGCCATGTGTCTGGCCATTGCTTCTCGACGCTCGCTGACCCGAAGCAATGCGGCTCTGGTGCTCGACGGAATGCTGCGGTTTGCAGCCACCTTCATCATCTTCCTGATATTGCAGGTCCAGGTCGGCAACGGCGACCATGTTCTCGGCGATGGCGTCAGGCCTTTTCTGGAGATGATTCGGAGTGGAACCGGATTGGGGCCGGAAGAGTATTTCCCGATCTTTGTCCAGCACTATGATGAAACCATGTTTCTTTACCCGTTCTTCGCGCCGTCCGGAATGGCCGGCGAAATCGTCGAATTGTTCTGGATGCTTTACAGCATGGGCAAGGCCTCGGCCTTCGCGTGCGTCATGGCCGCTTTGCTGCTTTTCAGTCGAAGGCGCATGGGGTCATACCTCGTTTCGCTGCTTGTATTTTTCGGCTGCTTAAGCCTGTTCGATGGGAAGACCCTGCTGTTGTTCGACTCCGGCAATCCACTTCGAGCCAATCTTCATATTGCTCGAGTGGTACTTGCCGTATTGCCCGTTGTAGTTCTCGGCCTGGCCATTTCCGGACGGGCAAGTGTGCGGCGAGGCACGAACGCCGGCTTGGTCGGAGCTTTTTTGGTCGGCGCTGGAATCTCGGCGGCATCGATATCTTCGATTGTTCTCCTGGCTTCGGTGTTTGTCGGCCTGGCCATTTTGTCCCTGCCAATCCCGGTTGCCGCAGCAGGTATCGGCGTCCTTACCCTGACTGCCCTGCTGTTGCTTGCATATTCCCTGCGAGGCAATTACGGTGGCCCGTGGCTATTCCTTTCCGGCATCGCAACTGCCTTTGCCAGCACAGGATATTTTGCCGCGCGACACGTCAGGCCACGACTTTCGCAACTGACCAGACAACCGTTCTTTCCAGCGATTTTTGCCCTGACGATGGGAACGGCACTGGGACTCCTGGCGCTTGGAAACAGCTTTTCATACGACTATTCCCGCCTTCTGGGATTTGGCGAGACGCGCAAAGGCATCTACGGCAAATCGGTGCCGGAGTTTGAAATTGGCTTCAACCCGTATTGCGGACGATTTCCGCTGCTTCACTGCGCGGATATTGCGGCTTTTTTTTCCAGTTTCGGCTTGGTGCTGATGCTGGCCGCGTTCGCGGTCCTCGTCATCCTGTGGAGTGCAAGGAAGGCATTGCCAGCCTCTTCAACACTGTCGAACCGGGCCGCGATAGCGAGTCCGGATGACCGCAATCATCCGGAACTCACCAATGCCATCGCGTGTTCCGTTTTGTTCCTGGTTGCCGGGTTTTTTGCGTATGACTTTACCAATGGCTCGGTGTTTGGCTGGCTCCCGGTCTGGATCAAGTCGCGATTGATCGAACCATGGTTCTATGCAACGCTGGCATTCTCTTCAATGGCACTCCTGATGTCGAATATCCGCGCGATTCGGGTGCTCATGGCCTTTGCCCTGACTTGGCAGATATTCGTCTATTCATTCGTTCTGGCAGAGACGCCGATTCATCTGCAATTCATGCGCAATGGCGCCTTCCTGCTTCACAAGGCCATCGACAGGTAGTTCAATTCGGCGAAGCTTGCGCCTGCGGGGCCGCATACCCCGAATTTCAGCGCTTCTTTTCCCAATTCATTTGGCTGTAGGGCAAGGGTTCCGTGCGGTTCAGAATCGGTGCCAACCGATTGGCCGCCGAGGCGAAGTAATGCGCGGGAAACCCGTTCGTGGCCACTGGTACCGATATGCCGGTATCCGGATTCCATTGCCTTAAGGTAAATGCCCGATAGGACTCCTGGAACGGCGTTGCGGCGCCGACCATGAACAGAACAACCAGCACACCTCTGCGCGCGGTCGAAAGTCGGCGCTGGCGGGACGGCGAAATCAATTCGTTGATCAGCGTTAACCACATGACGGTCAGGGCCGGAATTGCGCCAAGCGTCGCAAGATCGTTGGTCGGTCCAAAGCTGAAGAAAGGCAGCAGGCACAGCAGCAGCAAGCCCGCGCCCAGAACAGCGGACCGGCTGCACTGCCACGCCAACACACCAAAGGCCAGGACCTCGATCAGGATAAACACGAAGGTATCCGCCCACCAGGTGAATCCGCCGCCGACCGCCTTGGAAACCGGTGGGACAACCGCCCAGGCTTTTATCCCGCCCGCGCTCATCAGCAGATAAGCGGCGATCAGCACAGCCGGAGGCAGGACATACGCCAACGCCCGCAACAGGTCGCGACCACCCGGCAGCAGTTCGCCGCAGAATCGCCAGGCCAGCACTGCGATCATCGGCAGAGCCCCCACCAAAGGCAGCGGAGACCAGGTCATGACGGCCAGCCCGATCACGGGCAGGCGCCAGAGAAAATCGGCGGAGCCCTGCAAGCGCCACAGCCAGGCGCCAAGAACCCAGCCCGGAATGACATGGTTGGGTATCCAGTAAAGCATCGTCGAGTTCGACGAGTACTTCATCCGACCGGTCCACCACTCGATATGCGAGCCCAGCCAGGGAAGCCCGTCCTTCCAGAAAACCCCGACGATGTCCAGGCCGCTGGCAATGACAAACAGGATCAGCACCACGATGCGTTTGCCGCCGGTCGTCCCGCCGAAATTGGCAAGAAAAAACAGCGAGACCCCCAGCCAGGTCCAGGCCAGCAGCAACCGGTCGGCCCACGCGATGCCGGCGAATTTGGCCAGCAGTGCCGGCACCATGTAGTAGCCGAGCGGCGCCCGCAGAACAAATTCATGGCCGTCGGCGTCGAGGTAGCGGGGAGGCCAGTCATTCACGACCAAGTCGCGCAACACAGCGTAGCGCGGAACCCAGTCGATCGCATTGGCATGAAACAGATGTCCCGCCCCGCCCAGCGAGGTCCACGCGGCGGCCAAACCCATCAGCATCAATGCGCCGGCAAGCGTTCGGACATTCAAGAGTTGCGGCATGGTCGAAACAAACGGTCGCGACGCGACAAACGCCGCGAGCGCAAAGACCGCGGCCGGAATGCCCAGCCAGGGAACAAAGAAGCCGAGGAGAAACACCGGAACCGGAAGGAAGAGATAGGCCAGCAACCAGCCATCCAGCCTGCCCCAGCCAGAAGGCGCAAAACCCTGAGGTGGAGAAGGGGCAGCTAGCACTGGAAACCGTCAGTCGAAAGGCAGCTCATGGCGCAGGCCGGCGCTCTTCGTGATAATCATCATCGACATTCACCGCCCAGATCGCCGCCTTGTCGACCTTGCCATCGAGAATCGCCTCGACCGCCAGCTTCGCCGTCAGCATGGAGTGATCCTGGTTGTTGTAGCGGTGCATGCCATTGCGACCCGCCAGCCAGAGATTCCCGATGCCATCGAGCCACTCCCTGACACGCAGAAAATCCTCATAGGCGCCGAAGTAGGCCGGATAGGTTTTTGGCACCCGAATGACAGTGCCATCGAGCACGTCGGCGCGGTGGATCATGCCGATTTTTTCCAGCTCGCCGGCAGCCAGGTCGATCATCGCCCGGTCCTCCAGCCGCCACAGATCGTCGCCCTCCTGGCAGAAGTATTCGAGTCCCAGCCAGACATGGCCGGCATCCGCAACCAGATCCGGGCTCCAGTTGTTGAACACCTGCAAGCGCCCGATGCGGACATCGCGTTCCTGAATGTAGATCCAGTTATCCGGCGGCATGTTGTTGGCGCCTGCGCTACGCGCTTGGCGGTTCGCCCGCATGCGCGATACCAGCAGCCCGACCGTAATGAAATCGCGGTAGGGCAAGGCGGCGGCCACTTCGCGCACGTCAGCAGGAGCGGGCGGCTGCATGCCGGCCACCAGATCCTTGACCGGCATGGTCGAGATCACGTGGTCAGCGCGCACTTCGATCGCTTGCCCCGCCGCATCGGTAATCAACACGGCAACCACGCGACCGTTGTCATGACGCAATCCCGCCACCTGCTGGCCGAAACGAATCTCGCCGCCGCCCTCCGTTACCCGACGGCTCACTTCCTGCCACAACTGGCCAGGCCCGAGGCGCGGATAGAGAAAGTGTTCGATCAGGCTGGTCTTCGTTGCCGCCTCTTTGGCGGCGCCGCCGAAGCGCTGGCGCACTGCATGGCGCAAGGCCTCAACAATGGAGAGGCCCTTGATCCGCTGCGCCCCCCACTCCGCGCTGATGCGATCGCAGGGTACGCCCCAGACCTTCTCCGTGTAGTCCTTGAAGAAGGTGCGGTACAGCTCGCCGCCGAAACGATTGACCAGGAAATCCTCCAGCGAACACTCTGTCCTGCGCGGAAACAGCATCGCCCAAACATAGCTGACGCCGATCCGGAACAGGCGCAGCGGACCCAGATTCGTCAGCGTCGTCGCATTCAGCTTGATCGGGTAGTCGAAATACTTGCGCAGGAAATAGATGCGCGAAAGCCGATCGCGCACCAGCATGACGAGACCGCTGCCGCCAGCCGCCGTTCCGTCAGCGCCGACTCTTCTGCGCTGCCCCCGGTAGGCAATTTCCGTAGTCGCATCGGTCGTGGCAATCGGCAAAATCTCGCGCCACCAGTCCATCACCCAGTCGGATTTGGAGAAGAAACGATGGCCGCCAATGTCCATGCGGTTGCCCTTGTACTCGACTGTCCGCGAGATGCCGCCGACATCGTTCGACGCTTCGAGCACCAGCGGTCGCATGCGTCCGTCGCGCACCAATTGCAATGCCGCCGTCAGGCCGGCGGGGCCGGCGCCGATGATGATGACGAAGGGTTTGTCCATGGTCGATTATGGCCGGAACAGCCCCCATTTGCGCAGGCCGAAATTGAATGAAAAGGTGAGCATCGCGGCAACCGCCTTCGCCGCCAGCAAAGAAACCCCGACGTGCTCGACGAGTGCAAAGATCACCAGATTGTTGAGCCCCAGCCCGGCCACGCCGATCGCCGCAAACGCCGCGAACTCCGTTCTGGGGAATGCCGCCAGGCGACGATGCCGAAACGCCCAGCGCACCGACAACAAGTAGCTGGTTACCGCGCCGAGCACAAAACCGATTGTCGCCGCCCAGAGGTAGTGAACATAGTTAGCCCCGACAAGCAGGCATGCCGTGTCGACCGCCAGCGCCACCCCGCTTACCGCCAGATAGCGCAGCAGTTCCGCTGCCGTGGCACGCAGTCCGCGTTCTGTGGTCATTGCACCGCTGCCCCAATAGTCGGCGCCGGCGGCACGGCGCGCAGCGTGGCACAGGCGTACAGGTACGCATTGCGGGACACCGCCTGCGCTGTCAGCCCCGGCACCGAATGAGACAACACGACCCAGTCGAGCAAAGGATCGGCGCAAAGGTGGCGGGGATCGGTTCCATCGGCTACCCAGTCCTGGCGCCTTTGCCATTCGTAGAACTTCCCGGGCGAGAACACCTTGCCCGTCGACTGAATCTCGCCGAAATAACTGGCCGTCCCGAGTTCGAGCCAGACCGTGAGTTCCCGTTCCGGCCAGAACACCGTGTTCCCCGGCGCAATCCATTGCCGGAAAGGATGCGGCGGACACCTCGCATCGAGATAACACGCCTCCGCAATTCGGTAGTACTCGGCCCGACGATCCCAGTGGAAAAGCGTCGCTATCGTGGCTAAGCCTATCGCAGCGAGAACAGCAATCACGACCGCCCGTCGTAGCGGATTGCGCCACGTTTCCGCCGAACCACCGCCGCTCAGCCAGCCAAGGACCAAAGCCAGCATGGCCGCCACCTGCCAGCTTGCGCCCGCCACCAAGCCCAGCAGCCACTCCGCCCCGGACCACCAGGGATTCAACCACTGGCTGCCGGCAATTTCCCAACCCGCCACGACGTTCAGCACTACCGCTAGCGCGAACACCGCCAGCACGCCGCCGAACAAGCGCCGCCGATGGTCGAGCCATGCCTCGATGCGAACGATCCAGTCGCTCGGCATCAGGCTCGCCGCCGCGAGAGCGCAAAGCGCGCCCGGCAACGAATTGGAGCCCATGCTTGCCAGCACGGCGGCGACGCCAACCACGAGTCGACCTGCCGCGGAGGACTGCCAGGCGCGCCGACCGGCGTCGATGACAGCCACCGCAGCCATGGGAATCAGCAAGGCCATCACCCGCCATGGCTGCCCCTGCACCACGATCTCGAGCGGAAACGCATAGCTCGCCAGCAATGCCAGGCCAAGCCCGCCGACACCGAGCAGCAGCAAGCGCAGATACAAGGGCCGCCATTCCTCGCCGCCTCGTCGCGCACCCAGCCACAGCGCCATCAGGACGCCGGAATATTCCGGCAGGCGGCTTTGCAGCGGCGGCTTGAACATAATGTCGGCAGCCCCTTGGGCAAACCCCAGCCAGTCACCCGTCATTAACCGGAGGTGGGGCAGGTCGAGATTTATCGCGCCGAGCACTGCCGCAAGCGCCACCGGCAACAAGGCCAGGCCCACGGCAAGCGGGGTTCGCATTGGCGCCAGCAGCCACAACGCCAGAGGCCAGACGCCATGCAGCGGATGCAAGGCCAGCGCTGCCAGTCCCAATCCCAGAGACCACACCTGTCGCTTTGCGGCCAGCGCCGCCACGCTGGCCACGCCAAGGGGAATGGCCCACGAGCGAGCCGTGGCAAAATTTTCGCCAAGCACGAAGGTGCTGGCGTTGGGCGAATAGCTGACCACCACCACCGCCCCAAGAAGCACCGCGAAGCGCGCGGCGAAACCGGTCCCGAGCATGGTCCGCGCCAACCCGAGGCACGCCCCGATCCACAGCAGGCCACCGCCGAGTACCGCCCACCAAGCCGCCCGGCTCAGCCCCAGCCAGCGCACCAGTTCGCCGAACAACGGAGTAAACAGGCTCAAAGCGCCCTGTGAGCCAAAACTGAAGAACAGATCGCCGGCATAGGCCGCCGGGTTCAACCAGTGCGCCGCCAGCAGGCCATAAATGCGGGTATCGTGCCAAATCCCCTGATAGGGATGATTCAGCATCCAGAGCAGAAAACCCAGCAGAAACACCAGCCCGAGGTCGGCCCTGGCGGCCCAGGGACGCAACTCAGTCACCCTTCACAACATGCAGGAAGGCCGTTTCCAGCGACAAGGCAGGTTTGATTTCGATCAGCACATGATCCGCTGCGTCCAATGCGCGTAGCGTCGGCCACAAATTCGTGCGGGTCACCTCGATCACCCAGCGTCCGCCGGACTCGGCGATCATTCCCGGGATGGCCGTCTGCCCCTGACTGCGCACTAGGACTTTTTCCTCGCCCCCCACCAGTTCGCCCGGCGCCCGCACCGCGCGCAACTCACCCTTGTGGATCAGCCCGAAGCGGTCAGCCAGACGCTCGACATCGTGCAACACGTGCGAGGTCAGGAAAATCGTGCCGCCCTGTTGCCTGTATTCCGAAAGAATATCGATGACATCGCGGCGCCCGATCGGATCGAGCCCGGACAAGGGCTCGTCGAGAACCAGCAAGCGCGGTTCCACGGCCATGGCATGGGCCAGCGCGGTTCGCTGCGCCATCCCTTTCGAGAAGCCGCGCACCACCTTGTTCCCTACGTCCGCCAGGCCGAAACGCTCCAGCCAGCGCAGGCAATGGGCGCCGGGGTTGGCGGGCTTGCGGTCATGCAGGGCCAAGCCCATGGAGAGAATTTCCAGCGGCGTCAGGTAGTCGGGCAGGCTGGGATTTTCCGGCACATAGCCAAGGCCGCGACGAGCTTCCGGCCGGGCGACATCAACACCGAACAGCGTCGCCGAACCCGCGCTGGGGAACATGACGCCGGTGAGAATCCTGATCGCCGTGCTCTTGCCGGCGCCGTTGGGACCGATGAAACCGAACACCTCGCCCTCCTCGACCGCGAGGGATATTCCCTTGAGCGCCTCGAAAGGCGGCGACGCCCAGGTGCGGGGGTAAGTCTTGCGCAAATCGGTGAGTGAAATGGCGACAGTCATTTTCTTGGAGGCGAGGGAGGAGATGTACGCAGAATAACCCGGCCTTGCTTGTCGACATCGAAGCCGAAACCAAAGGGATCAGCCGGAATGGCGGCGACCAGACCCGCATCGACGAGATCCTGCAACTTTACCAGCGGTCGACCGGATTGCTCGCGAAAGCGATCAGCCGCCGCGCGCAGTTGCTTGAGCGAGCGCAAACGGACAACGCGCTGTTCCAGATACGCCCGAAAATCCTTGCGCTTGGCCTGCTGGGCCATCGCTTCGACGATGCGGATGGCCAGATCGGTGTCTTGCGCGCGATCCATCCAGCGCGCCGCGATGTTCTGCATGATCAGCCGTTCGTCGTCGCGCGGCAGTTTCTCCGCCGCCGCACGCATCCACGCCGATGCGCCGACGGCATCGCCCTTGAAATGCAGCAAATGAAACGCGTAGTAGAACGCCGGCTGATAGTCGAAATAGCGCGCCTTTGCGGCGCGCGCCAGAATCGTCTGCGCCGCATCGAGTTCGCCGTTCCAGGGCAGAATCGCCGTGGCCGTGTAGTAGTTGTCTTCATGGGCGGGATTCAGCCATGAGGCGTCTTCCTGCACCTTGCCGAGAATGCGATAGTCTTCCGGGCGCATCTTGTCGGTCGCCACCACTAAAGCCCGGATCGCCGCCAGATTGGCCGCGAGATAGCGGTCCCCGGCCATCATGAAGACCTGCACGAACAAGGGCAGGGCGACTTGCAGTTCCAGCGTCACGTTCTGCCTTGGCACCGTCTTGAGTCGCTCGGCGGAAATCACGAAGGCTGCCGCGCAAACCAGCGCCACAAGCCACATCGATGCCTTTGGAATTGCCGTCATGCCAGCGCCGACTTCTTGGTCTTATTGAAAATCACGTCGGGAAAAAGTGATGACCGCCAGGGAAAGCAGCACCGCCACATAGCTCGCCGCGAGCACCAGGCCGAGGACGACGGCAAGCGCTTCCGGCGCCAGCCCATACATCGGCCAGGCCCGCCAGTCCAGCCGCGAAAGATCGGGGAGTATCCACTGAATGGCGTTGATGAAAGGAGCGAAGCGCATCAATTCCGGGTCGCCATCCGCGCCTTTGGCAAGATATTCGGCCACCGCACCCAGGCTCTTGCCGCCGGCGGCGAACGCCAGTCCGAGCGCCAGGGGCAACATCGGTACCGTGGAGAAGGTCGACAGCCAAAGGGCGAAGGCGGCGACCACGGCGGCATCCACCCAGAGACCGAAGACGGTTATCCAGTAAGGCGCGCCTGCCGCGACGACGAAGCTTTGTTCGTATTCGCCCCCGGTGGTCAGCACCGCCAGCCACAGCAGCAGGCCCATGAGCATCGCCGCCAGCGCCAGCAAACCGACCACACCAAAGTAGCGGCCAAGAACATAATTGCCGCGCGCCACCGGGTAGGTCAGCGAAAACAAGACCGTGCGTCGCTCGATTTCACGCCCCACCAGCTCCTGCACCCAGAACAGGGCGAACAGAATCAGGGTGATACGCAGCCCGGACAAACCCACATCCAGCGCCACCGTGCGCGGCTGACGCGGCGAAAACGAAGCGGAAAGATAGGCGACGCCAACCAGCACCGCCCCCAGAATCAGAATGCCCTGGATGCTCCGGCTGCGCAACCCCGCGCGCCAGGCCGAGGTCAGAAAAGTTATCAATTTTGGGAACTTGCCGTGGCCTGAGTCAACACGTTCTTGGCATCCGACTGGGCCCCTTTGTTCTCGGCTTTCTTGGTGTACTCGCTGAATTGCGGGATCGCAATCGCCGCGAGGATGCCGATGATCGCCACGACGATCATCAGCTCAATCAAAGTAAACCCTCGGGATTTCTTGTTCATTAGGACTCCCATCGATACAGGACAAAAAAGCGCGCACTAGGCGCGCTTTTTTCTTTCAACAACAAAACAATCAGGACGAAGAGTTCGTCAGCGCAGTCGCAGCCGCACTAGTAGCATTGCCAGCGGTACACCCGCTGCTCGCGCAGGTAATCGACGTATCTACCGCTACCGAACCGCCATTAGTGTGTCCGGCAAAAACTTGATTGCCTTTCTTGGAAGCCGCACCCGCAGCAGCCGCAGAGGCGGACTGCTGGAAATCAACGTAGGTGTTGGCCGAGCACTTCGGCGTGAAGGCGGATTTTACAAAATCAGACCCAGCCTCAACTGGTGTTCCGTTACCCGCCGCATCGTTGCAAATTAAGTTCGCCGCTGCCATTGATACGGATGAAGCGGCACACAGCGACAACGCAATAATCATCTTTTTCATTTGATAGTCCCCTCGAAATTAGGTTGCGGACGCAGTAGCCTGCGTCAGGACATTCTTGGCGTCGGACTGTGCAGCCTTGTTCTCGGCCTTCTTGGTGTACTCGCTGAACTGCGGAATGGCGATGGCGGCCAGAATGCCGATAATCGCGACCACGATCATCAGCTCGATCAGGGTAAAACCCTTTTGCAGCTTGTTTTTCATGCGGATTCTCCTTTAGGAAAAATAACGACATTTGTCGCTGCATGGGATTACGCACAAGTTGTGCCAACGAAATAATCCGCTTTTTTGCCTGTCTTCAGGCCACCGCAGACCACAAACTGACAAAAAACGTCACATCCCTACCCCGATGCGTCACTCCATGATGAGTTGAAGGTGTTCGCCAAGCCCGATCACCTCGATTGCGTCGGCGTCTTGTGTCACTGGTGCAGTGCGGAATAGTCGGCGCTGGCGAGACGGCGGCGGGTAGTTTGCACGAAAGTCACGACCGACATATTATGGTCAGATTATTGGTCAAATATCTGGGCACATCATGCGCACCGTAAGCGTGGCCGAAGCCAAAGCGCATCTCAGCGAGTTGCTTAACGTCGTGGAAGCCGGCGAGGAAATCGTCATCACCCGGCATGGTCGCGCCGTGGCCCGAGTATCGCCCCCGGAAAAACCAAAGCAGCCGATCCCCCTCAAACGCCTGGCTGCCTTGCGCGAGGCAGTACCCGCCTGGACCGAGTCGAGCGCGAACAGGGTAGGTCAACTACGGGATGCCGAGTGATCTATCTCGACACCAGTTTCCTGACGCCGCTGTTCCGCACGGAGTTGGTCTCGCAGCAGGTCGAGAACTTTCTGGCCGCCCAGCCGCCAGGAACACTCGCCATCAGCCATTGGACCCGTGTTGAATTCGCCAGCGTCATGGCGCGCGAGGTTCGCATGAAAACACTTACGGAAGCTCCGGCACGGAAACTCATTGAGGAATTTGACGCCCTCGTGAACGATTCGCTGCATATGTTGATCCCGGCCGCCGCAGATTTTGATCTGGCCCGCGACTTTGTGACCGAGTTTGCAACCCGATTGCGCGGCCCCGATGCCCTGCACCTTGCGATTGCCCGCAACCATGGCATCGGGAAAATTCTGACGCTTGATGACGGCCTGATTTTTGCCGCCAGAAAGCTGAAGTTCAAGGCTAGGCGTGGCATTCGCTCGTCGGCCTGATCCATGAAATCTCGGCGCATCCCGCCGAAATTTCATGGAATGTCGCAACAGCAAGAAGCTATCCGGTCAGCGCCGCCTCGTCCACCGCATCGATCTGCACCGGATCGAGAAACTGCTCGGCATAGCGCCGATAGACGCCCTGCTTGACGAACACATCGAACAGGTCGGGATCGATATGGCCGCCCTGCTTGAATTTGGCCATGATGCCCATGGCCTGCGACAGCTTCATGCCCTGCTTGTAAGGGCGGTCGCGGGCGGTGAGCGCCTCGAAGATGTCGGCGATGCCCATCATCCTCGCCTGCACCGACATCTGCTCGCGAGTCAGGCCCTTGGGGTAGCCCTTGCCATCCATGCGCTCGTGATGGCCGCCGGCGTATTCGGGCACCTTGGTCAGATGCTTGGGCCACGGCAGGTGTTCCAGCATCTTGATGGTGGCGACGATGTGGTAATTGATGATCTCGCGTTCTTTCTGCGTCAGCGTACCGGCGCGAATGGCCAGGTTGTCGATCTCGTCGGCGGTGAGAAACTCCGTTTCGACGGCATTGACATCGCGCCACTTGTGACGACTGCCGATGTCACGCACGCGCTGCTAGTGGGCCTGTTTCATGGCCTCGCCGCCCACGTTGGCCTTGCGCAGGAACTCGCGTTCCTCGTCCAGCACGCGGACCTGGTCGAGGTAGTTCCGCCAGATCGGTTCTTCGCCGGCGTCTGCGGTTCCCCGCAGGGCAAGCTGCTGGCGCAAGGCGTTGATCTCGGCATCGCGCTTGAGCACCTCAAAACGCGTGTCGATCAGGTGGATGCGATCAAAGAGCGTGTGCAGCTTGGTGGCCTTGTCCACCACATGGACCGGCGTGGTGACCTTGCCGCAATCGTGCAGGAGGCCGGCGATCTTGAGTTCGTAGCGATCGCGCTCATCCATCCTGAATGAGGCCAGCGGCCCTTCCTGCGTCGCATCGGCGCCTTCAGCCAGCATCATGGTCAAGACCGGCACGCGCTGGCAATGGCCGCCGGTATAGGGCGACTTCTCGTCGATTGCCAGGTTGATCAGATTGATGAAGGCCTCGAAAAGTTCTTCGAGCTGGGTGATCAGCAAGCGGTTGGTAAGGGCGATGGCGGCCTGCGAGGCCAATGATTCAGCCAGACTCTGGTCGGCCGACGAGAACGGGCCGACGCGTTGCGTCTGCGGGTCCTGGGCATTGATGAGTTGCAGGACGCCAATGATCTCGCCCTCGTGGTTCTTCATCGGCACCGTGAGGAAGGACTGCGAGCGATAACCGGTACGTCCGTCGAAACTGCGGGTGCCGGAAAAGTCGAAGCCCGCCGCAGTATAGGCATCGGCGATATTCACCGTCCTGTCATGAATTGCGGCGTAGGCGGCGACCATCGAGTCGTTGGCTTCGCCCTTGTCGTTGCTCAGCGGCAAATTCGGGAAGTTGATGGCGTTGCCGGTGGTTCCTCCCATCGCGATGTTGAGCGAATCGGTGCGCAAAATCTCGAAACGCAAGGCCTTGCCGTCCTCCGTCATGCGATACAGGGTACCGCCATCGGCATGGGTAATCGTCTTTGCCGCGATCAGGATCGATTCAAGCAGCCGATTGATGTCGCGCTCCTTGGAGAGCGCGGCGCCGATGGCATTGAGTTGTTCAAGACGGCGAAACAGATCGCTGGCGTTATCCATGCCCGGTCCTTACTTGATGCAAACGGCCCGCACCTGCTTGAGATCGGTTACGCCTTGCAGGGCTTTTTCGAGACCATCCATCTTCAGGGTCAGCATGCCATCCTCCAGCGCCTGGGCAAACAACTGCACCACGCGAGCATGCTCCTGGATCAGCTTCTTCAGCGCCTCGGTGCCTATCATCAGTTCATGCAAACCGACCCGCCCCTTGTAGCCAGTGCCGCCGCAGGTGTCGCAACCCTTGGCTCGGGTGAACACCAGATGGCCATCCTTGCCGTAGTCCTTGATCAGACGCTCCTCGGTCGCCGCGTAGGCCGCGTTCATGTCCCTCTTGAAATATTCAGTGTTCTCCAGTTCGCTGCAATATTCCTTCATGAACAACCTGACTTCTTCGGCGTCGGGCGTATAGCTCTCCTTGCATTTGCACAGCCGCTTGGCCAGGCGCTGGGCAAGAATCCCGAGCAGGGCATCGGAGAAGTTGAAGGGGTCCATGCCCATGTCGAGCAGGCGAATAATGGATTCCGGTGCGCTGTTGGTGTGCAGCGTCGCGAACACCAGGTGGCCGGTAAGCGATGCCTCGATGCCGATGCCGGTGGTTTCGGCATCGCGCATTTCGCCGACCATGATGATGTCCGGGTCGGCGCGGAGGAAGGCCTTCATCACCATCGGGAAGTCCATCACCTTCTTGTTGACCTGAACCTGGCGCAGACCTTTCTGGGTGATTTCCACCGGATCTTCGGCGGTCCATATCTTGGTATCCACGGTATTCAGGTAGCCCAGCACCGAGTGCAACGTGGTGGTCTTGCCGGAACCGGTCGGGCCGCAAACGAAGAACAGTCCGTAAGGCTTGGAGATGGTCGCCTTGAGCTTGACCAGATTGGTCGGCAGCACGCCCAGCTTGTCCAGCGGGATCGGCTCGCCGCCAGCCAGGATACGCATGACGACGTCTTCGACACCGCCAGAGGTGGGAATCGTCGCCACCCGCAGTTCGATGTCCAGCGGGCCATATTTCTTGAACTTGATCTTGCCGTCCTGCGGCTTGCGACGCTCGGCGATGTCCAGGTCGCACATGATCTTGAGACGCGCCACCATCGCGTTGCGATAACTGGCCGGCACTTCGATGTACTTCTGCAATGAACCGTCGCGGCGAAAGCGGATCAGCACCTTGTCCTTGCCCAGGCCCGGCTCGATGTGGATGTCCGAAACGCCCTGCTGGTAGGCATCGACAATAATCTTGTTGACTAGCTTGACCAGTTCGTTGTCGGCGGCGGCGGAGACATCGTCACCACCACTGCCCTCACCCTCCATGTCACCCTCATCGAGGGTCGACAGCAAGTCACCGACCGAGCTGTCATCGGTGTAGCCGGGGACACCGGTTGCACCGAACAACTGATCGAGTGTCTGCCCGAACTCGTGGTTGGTGGTGACCCGATAGGTAACCTTCGCCCGTGGGAAGACATTGTTGACGATGCGCGACCCCTTGACCTGCTCGGGGTCGAGGCAGACCACCATGACACCTTCGGACCCCTCTTCCACGGGAGCCCATTTGCCCTGCTCCAGAAAATCCCGCTTGAGGTTCTTGAGCAGATCGACGGGTTTGATGCGGTCGGACTTGAAAGACTCGTAAGGCACGTTGAAGAACTTCCCCAATGCAGTGCCCAGTGCCGGATGCTTGACCTGGAACTCGTTGACCAGAACATCTTCGATGTCGAGATTCTTCCGCCGCGCGGTGCGCTGCGCCAGTTCCAGTTCCTGCGCCGAAATAACGGCGTCGGACACCAGGAAGTCGTACTTGGTCTTGACCACCGGCGCTGGCTTGCTGCGCTGGGTGAAGGCGATTGCCAGGGTCTCGCACAAGCCCTTGACGCCTTCCTCGGCGACCGAGGCAAAAGGAGTACCCGCCTTGTTGTTGATGAGTTGGACGACGCCGAGCAACTCGCCGTTCTGTGCATCCACAATCGGCGCCACCAGCATCTGCTTGGTGCGATATCCGGTCCGCTTATCGACTTCCTGCAGGAATCGCAGCGAAGAATTGATTGCCTTGAGCTCCGCATCGTCGTAGACGTCGCGGATATTCACGGTCTTCTTCGACAGCGCGACATGCCCGGCGATACTCTGGTCGGCAATCGGCAAGCGCAGATCCTTGAAGGAAGTAAGACCCGTCTTGACCTTGGAAACGATGGACGCCTTGTCCTCGCCAACTGAATAGATGGTCAACCTGTCGGCATTGAATAAACTGCATATCTCGCCGGACAGTTCCAACATGATTTCGTCGATGTTGGATGTGGCGTGTACCTTGTTGGTAACAACCTGAAGGTTCTTGAAGAAGGCTAGGCGTGCGTCCACATCGCCCCCTCCTGCCTCGGCGGGTGCAGCAGCTACGGCACTCATTTGACTGACTCCATGACACCAGCGCGCGCCCTCATGCCGCCATCAAGCAGGAACGCATGAAATCCACGCTGGGAAAGCAAAAAAGCGGCGGCGGAACTGCGACGTCCCGTCTGGCAATAGACAATGTATTCCTTTGCCGAATCAAGCGCCGCCGACGCCTGACGAATGTCGTTGAGCGGTATGTTGATGGCGCCAGGATAGCCGTCGGTCTGATACTCGGCGGGAAAGCGCACATCAATCCATATCGCGCCGGCGGCAACCCGACGCTCCGCTTCGTCGCCGGCAACCTTATGCAGCATGGGTGCGCGCAGCAACTGATTGAAGTCCTGCTTCGACAAGCCCAGTAGCATGCCATCGGTACTCATCGTCACCGTCGCGTTGCGTACCGTGTCGGCCACCAAAGCCTCTTCGCCGAACGCATCGCCTTCCTTGAGCTCCGCCAATTGCACTGGCGACCCGGCCACAAGCCGGGATACCTTGCAGCGCCCGCTTTCGATCAGGTAGTAGTAATCACCGGGATCGCCCTGCTTGATGATGACCTGGCCACGCTTCACGGGAACGCGGTTGAACCTGGCCAGCAATGCTTGAATATTGGCCGGGGGCAGAGAGGCAAACGCGCCGACCGTAAGATTATCGACCGCGAACATGCCGGACATCATGCGCCAGTCGGTTTGATCGGGGCTGCCCTGGGCACTCTCGCCGGGAGTGGCCAACTGGTTCCACGTCACCAGGATATCCAGGGTATCTTCCTTCAGACTGAGCAGTCCGACATCCGTGATTGCCTTGCTCGCCAGCGGAACCATGCCGCCACGCGCCACCGGGTTCATGCCAAGTTCATGACCACCGACCAGCACGCGCGCCGCGCCTTCCGGCAGCTTCACCCAAAGCTGCCCGCGCACCAGATAGACCACCTGACCACTCCAGTCAGCGGCGCGGAAAGGGTCAGCGCCTCGGGTAAAGGCATGCATGCGGCAGAGCGGCAGCACCTCGCGCAAGCCCTCGCTCCCCAGCCACATGAGAGGTTGTAGACGAGCCAGCAGGTCGACGTCCACGGTATCCGTCATGATCAGATTTCGAACAACTGGTTGTTCTGCAGCATTCCTGGGCGGAATTCGCCAATGCAGTCCTCGATCTCCTGCATGGTCAATTCGATTTGTCCAGGCTTCAGATGGGTGATAAAGACATCGGCATCGCGCTGCAAATTTGTCAGCTCCTCCAGCAGCATGCTCGGGCACAAATGCAGAGACGCCACGGCCAGATTCTTCTCCCGATCGGAAAATGCGCACTCGATAATCAGGTAGCGCAGATTGCGAATGGCGTTGACGGCCTTCCACAAATCGGGACAGGGTCCGGTGTCGCCGGTAAATACCAGACTGGCATGTCCCGAATCGAGCTGATAACCCACTGCGGGCACGGTGTGATTCGCCGGCAGCGGAATCACTTTGCGACCGTCAAGGTCAATCGCCTCGCCCACGCGTATCGTGGAAAAACGGAGGAATGGCTTCTCCGCCGTCGGTATCTCGCTGAAGTCGGGCCAGATGGCCCAGTTGAAGATGTGCGCACGGATGATTTCGAGTGTTGCCTCGGTCGCATGGACTATCAGCGGTCGATTGCGCATATCCCCCACCGTATCGACCATGAACGGCAGACAGGCCAGATGATCCAGATGCGAGTGGGTAATGAAGACGTGATCGATCTGGGCCAGTTCCGCGATCGCCAGATCGCCAACTCCGGTTCCGGCGTCGATCAGTATGTCGTTGTCGACCAGAAGCGACGTGGTGCGCAGATGCCGCCCGCCGATCCCGCCGCTGCAACCGAGGATGCGTACTTTCATTATCCCTACTTCGTCTCAAAAATAGTGACGCCATCCCAGTTTGCTACGGGCGGCTCCTTGCGCAGGTGTTCAACGCGTTTGACATACAGGTCGTAGAGGTAGCGCGGCTTGATGCGCTGGAGATTCATCAGCGTCACTTCCGCCTTGTCCCAGTCCTGCGCACGGTAGGCACGCAAGGCCTGGTTCCACAACTTGATCTCATCCATTTCATCGCTGGAAACATTGCCTTCCTCGCCGACCGGTTCATAAATGGCCACCGGATCTTCCTTGCCCTTGACCCGTACCCGATCGAGTTCGCGGAAGACAAAAGTCTTCTTCAACAATTCGCGCGTGCTCTCGCCGGCAATGAAACCAACTCCATACTGTTTGGTGATGCCCTCCAGACGCGAACCAAGATTGACCGCGTCACCCATCACCGTGTAGGACTGGCGCACCGACGATCCCATGTCACCGACGGTCATCGGGCCGGTATTCACGCCAACACCGATCTTGAGTTCAGGCCAGCCGCGCGCCACCAGATCCTTGTTCAGCTCATGCAGCGCGACATGCATTTCCAGGCCCGTAAGCACTGCGTTTTTGGCATGTTCCAGATCATCGACCGGCGCACCCCAGAAGGCCATGATGGCGTCCCCGATGTATTTATCGAGTGTGCCGCGATGTTTGCGCACCACCAGGGTCATGGCACCGAGATACTGATTCATCAGGGTCGCCAGTTGATCCGGTTCCAGACCCTCCGAAATGGTGGTGAATCCACGAATATCGGAGAACAGCACGGTCAACTCGGCTTTGCGCCCCGCCATGCTGTAGTGCTCGGGGTCGCGGCTCATCTCCTCGACCAGTTCCGGCGGCACGTACTGGCCGAACAGCCCGGTCAACTGACGCTTGGTCCGCGATTCGACAAAATAGCCCCATGACATATTCATGGCGTAGAGCAGGATGATGGCGGTCATGCCGTTGGCCAGAGGCAGGACTATGTTGGAGGTATACCAGAAACTGAAATTCACGCCGAGCAGCGCCAGCAGCACGATGGCGCCGACCAGCGTTGCCCTTAGCGGCGAAAGTATCGGTAGCAGGAACACCATTACCGCGCCAGCGATCAGGACCAACAGTACATCGGCGCCCTGAATGTAGGCCGGCTTGTATTTGACCGCCCTGTCCAGCATGCCGGCAATCAGGTTGGCGTGTATCTCGACCCCGGGATAAGCCGCTCCCACCGGCGTTGCCCGCAAGTCCATGAGTCCGGGCGCGGTGGTTCAAACCAGCATCACCTTCCGGGCCAGCTGTTCCCTGGGTACCCGATCATTGAGTACGTCCGTAATCGATATATAGGGAAAACTTCTCTGATAGCCGCGATAGGGGATCAGCGCCGCCACATTTTCGTCCACCGGAATGTTGCCGATCACACTGCCGTCGGCCGCCTTCAGATCCAGCCACTCCATGGCCTTGTAAGACCCAGGGGAACTTTCCGGATAGCCGGGGGATATGGACGGGTTGCCGAGTAGATTGCGCACCATCGCCAGAGAGAGGGATTCGTAGTACTGCCCTTTGCACTCGACCAGCAGGGGCACGCGCCGCGACGTACCATCGATATCCACCAGCGGATTGAAATGCCCCGCACCCGCCGCCGCCTTCTGAAATTCGGGAAGATTGCCGCCATAGCTGCCCCACTGCGTAAAGGCAATACTGCGGCCAGCGAAAGTGCCGGCGGCGAACACCGGTTCCGCGGCGGCGCCGGAACTGACGCCGCCTTCCGCGTTGGAAAAGTAGTAACCGAGGATGACTGCACGGTTCTTCAATGCCGCAGCGAATCGCGCATCATGGTCGAGCTGTGGACGCAATTCGCGCAGCGTCGCCTGGAATCCCGCGACATCCTTGAGTTCCTTCTTCGCCATCGATTCGAGCGACTTGAGACCGGAACTCTCGTCCGGCTCGGCAAAGACCACGTCGAATCCGACGAGCCGGACGCCGTACTGATCGAACAGCTTGTCCATCAGGGTTGCCAGTTTGTCGCGACCCCACGGCCAGCGCCCCTGTTCGGCGAGCGACTTTTCGTCGATATCGAGAATCACCACGCGTTGATCGATACCCTGCGGCATGGTCAAGCGTATTTTCGCGTCGTAGATGATCGCGTCCAGACGATTGACGAGAGGGATCTGGTAAATGTGGGCCGAATGGCCGAGCAGAACCAGAAGAATCAGAAAGCCAAGTGCGTAACGGGGAAGAAACTGTTTCAAGAGATCTCCAGGGATTGCATCATCTTCGGCTTCAGCTCTTCAGGAAAAACTCCATCTTGACTCCGGCCAGTTCGATCACATCGTGGTCCGCGAGTTGATGAGCCTGGGCGTCGAGCGCCTTGCCATTGACAACGGGGAAGCTGGCGCCCTCGACATGAGTAATGAAGTAACCGTGTGGGCGGCGAGCGATGACCGCCACCTGAACGCCGGGCTTGCCTAAGGTGGTAAGCGTCTTGGTCAACTCCATTTCCTTGCCGGCATTGCCGCCGGAAAGTATCTGGATCGCCCCCAGCGGCAGCGCGGGAGCCGCAGTCGGCGGAGCCGAAGGTGGTTGCGGAGCCATGCCGGGGGAAGTTGACATGTGGCTCGGGACGGTGGTCGCCGGAGACGGAGGAGCCGAAACGGTCGGGGTCGCCCCGCCAGAAGGCGCACTGGCCGGCTTTTGCGCAGCACCGGGACGGAGAATCATGGTCTTTTCAAAGTCGGCGCTCGATGTCTGCTGCGGTACCTCGCTGACATACTTGAGGCGGTACTTGCCCAGTTCGATGGTGTCGCCGTTCTGCAAGAAGTGCTTCTTCACCGACTGGCCATTGACGAAGGTGCCGTTGGTGCTGCCCATATCTTCCAGAAAAGAATCGTTGAGGATGGTGATCACCACCGCGTGCTCGCCCGAAATCGCCAGATTGTCGATCTGGATGTCGTTGTGCGGTTTTCGACCGATCGTGGTGCGCTCCTTGGTCAAGGGAACTTCCTTGAGCACTGTGGTTTCCATGCTGAGTATGAGCTTAGCCATTGCTTTCGTCCTTCGAGGTCGCTGATCGCTGCGTTACTTGAACCAAGCCAGGAAACGAGCCCACCAGCCGCGCGCGACCGGATATTCGCCCTTCACCTTGACCAGGATTACCGAAACATTATCGCGGCCACCGTTGTCGCAGGCCATCTGAATCAACTGCATCGCACACAACTCCAGATTGGCCGACAGGGCACCGAGAGTCATGGCTATTTCCTCGTCCTCGACCATGTCGTTGAGGCCGTCGGAACATAACAGGTAAACATCGCCCGGCAATACCGCATGGTCATGTATCTCGGCCGGTACTTCAGGATCGATGCCGACGGCGCGCGTCACCAGATTCTTGTTCTGCGAATGGCGCGCCTGCTCGGGAGTGATAATGCCGCTGTCGATCTGCTCCTGCAAGAGCGAATGATCGCGCGTGATCTGCTGAAAATCCTCGCCGCGCAAGCGATACAACCGGGAGTCGCCAATGTGGCCAACGGTAACCATATTATCGTGAAACACGGCAACCACCAGCGTCGTGCCCATCCCGGCATACTGAGGCTGGCTCTGCGCCGCCTGATAGATGGCGCCATTGACGCGCGCCATCTCGGCTTCGAGCGTGACTTGCGCCCAGGACTTGCCGGAAGCGTCCTTGGTACTCGGCTCGCGCTGGATAAATGCCTTCTCCAGTTCGGTACCGAGCAAGGCGGTTGCCATACCGCTCGCCACCTCGCCAGCGTTGTAGCCGCCCATGCCATCGGCCAGCACGACGAACCCGCGCAGCGGATTGGCCATCACCGCATCTTCGTTGTTGGTGCGCACCATGCCCGGATCGCTGCGGGTGACAATTTCGAGAACAGCATTCATGTCCATGGGTCTGCCCTTAGAAACTGATATCAACGCCGGAATCGCCGGCGGCGGCGCTGCCGCCGGTCATCGTCATGCAGGTGCGGATGTCCTTCGCGAATTCCGCGCCGGTCTGGTAGCGCGCGTCCGGATCCTTGGTCATCGCCCGGTCGATGATCGCCACCAGGCAGTCCGGCAAATCGGGGTTGATGCCGCGAATGTCCGGCTGCGGCTCATTGGCGATGCGGAACATCAGTTGCGCCATCGAATCGCCCTCGAAGGGCAGCTTGCCGCAAGACATCTGATACAGCATCACGCCCAGCGAAAAGAGGTCGGAACGACCGTCGATCTTCTTGCCGGCCAGTTGCTCGGGCGACATGTAGCTCGGCGTGCCCAGCACCATGCCGGTCTTGGTCTTCGACGAATCGGTAATGCGCGCGATACCGAAGTCGGTCACCTTGACCTGGTCTGAATCCGGCTCGTACATGATGTTCGCCGGTTTGATGTCGCGATGCACGACATTGTTTTCGTGCGCGTAGGACAACGCATCGGCAACGCGCGCAACAATGCTCATGACGCGCGGCAGCGGCATCAAGTTGCCCGGCTTGGAATACGGCACCAAGTCCTTGCCCTTCAGAAACTCCATCGCGATATAGGCCAGGTCGTGCTCTTCGCCGGCATCGAACATGGTGACGATATTGGCGTGGTTGAGCCGTCCTGCGGTTTCGGCCTCGCGGAAGAACCGTTCCTTGACCTCGACCAGTTCATCGGCCTCGAACTCCTGCGACAAGGCCATGGTCTTGATTGCCACCACGCGATTGATCTTCGGATCGCGGCCCAGATAGACCACGCCCATCGCCCCCTTGCCCAGTTCCTTTTCGATCTCGTAGCGACCCAGCATCGGCTTTTCCACATTGCCGGCGGTATCGATCAGGCTGGCATTGCTGCGCCCGCCACCGCCACCACCAAGAATCACGGTTTCCGAAAGCTGCTTGGCGCGGTTCACGCGGGATTCGATATCGCGGAACTTCGGGTCGAAATCGAAGATGTAACGGAACGCCGCCTCGGCCTTGTTGAACTGGCGCTTGCGTTCGAAATCGAGCGCCAGGTTGTACATGTTTTCCATCAACGGCCCGTCCATCGGGCACTTGCGAAACTTGTCGAAGGCCATGTCGAGCTGGCCCTGGCCCTGGAAGGCCAGACCCAGCATGCGATTCGATTCCGCCGAATCGGCGTCCGACTTTTCCTTGCCGCGTTCGGACACCAGAAAGCGCTTGGTGGTCAGCAGGGCATGGCCGATCAGCAGCAAAGCAGCCGGCACCATCAACTGCAACCACATCAATTGCGTCGTCATCAGCGCAAAATGGACGACGATCAAAGCCACCAGCAGGCCCGCAGTGATCCCCGCCGCCATGCCGGCCTTGATCCTCGGCAAGAGGCCGATGAGATACGCCGCAATCAGCAGGAACACCAGCCTCTCGACCCAGATGCCCCAGGTCGGCGCAACGAAGAAATGCTCGGAAAGCAGACTGGATACCGCATGCGCCTGCATCAGCACGGCAGGCATGGCCGGGGCTATTGGCGTGACAAAGACACTGCCCACCGAAGAAGAGGTCGGCCCGATCAGGACGATCTTGTCGCGATACTTCTCGTAGGGAATCTTGCCGCTCTTCACATCGAAAAACGAATCCACCTGGAAGGCCGGAGCGCCGTCACGATCCTTGTAGTAGAAAGTCAGCATCCGCGTATCGATGTCGGTGCCGATCTTGAGCTTGCCCAGTTTGACCGAGTCGCCGGCCGTCACCTGTATGTCCGCCACAGTCAGGTTGTGGCTTTTAGCCGCCACCAGCAAGGAAAGCGAGGGATAGGCCTGATCAAAGTGGGACAACACCAGGGGCTCGGTGCGGATCGCGCCATCCACATCTGGAGTCACGTTGAGATGACCGATGGCGGTGGCTACCTTGCCCAGCGGTTCGATCACGCCGGCATCGACGCCGAGCGTCGGCCAAGGCGGTGCGTCTGCGGCGCCGGCCAGCTTCACCGCATTCTTTTTCACGTACTCGGGCAAATCCTTGTCCGGTCGACCGCGCGGCTCGCCCAGCACGAACAGCATCGGCAGCGCCACATTGCCCGCCTTGGCGAACGCATCCGCCAGGCGGCGGTCGGTATTCAGCTTCTGGTCCGCCTCGACCAGCAGCGATTCGATCTGCGGACAGGAAGATGGGGCGGCGACCGGTGCGGGCGCTGGCGCGGCTGCGGCCTCGTCAGCGACAGGCGCTGCGGGGATTGCGGCGACGGCCACCACGGAAGGCAGTGTCACGCCGCAGGTTTCGATGAGCTTGTTGATATAGGCCAAGCCTTGATCGCGCTGAGGTTCGGAGTAGAACAACGTCGTGGCGATCACCTGGGCCTTGGCGCCGGCCAGTTTGTCCACCATGTCGGCCATGATCTCGCGTGACCACGGCCAGCGACCGATGTTGTCGAGGCTGGCCTTGTCGATCGCAATCACCGCCACCTTGTCCGAAGGCGCCCGCGAAGTGGCCGCCACACCCATGTCATAGGCCTTGCGCTCCAGGCCCTGAAGTAGCTCGCCATTACCCAGAATCAGTACCACGACACTGACCGCGACACCGAAAAACCAGTCGCTTTTCCAGAAGTCCGTCTTCTTCATCAGTCGCCACCCTGTGTGAGAGCTCTCATTAAAACAGGACAATAAGGGTAATTCTTACAGTCCCGCATCAACTCCGTCAATCAATTTCATGACATTTGCCCCTGGTTCGCAACGCCGTGCCCGGATTGTAAGCGCAAAAAAGCCGCCCCGGCTTGCGTCGGGACGGCTTTTACGAGCCATGGGCGCCGTGTTACCAGCGCCGACTTCTACTACTTCAGCAGGCCTTTGAGCAGCTTGCCCATTTCCGACGGGTTGCGCGTTACCGTGAAGCCGCACTCTTCCATGATGGCGAGCTTGGCGTCCGCCGTGTCGGCGCCGCCGGAAATCAGCGCACCGGCATGACCCATGCGCTTGCCCGAAGGCGCCGTAACGCCGGCGATAAAACCGACGATGGGTTTCTTCATGTTGGCTTTGCACCACACCGCCGCTTCGGCTTCGTCCGGGCCGCCGATTTCGCCGATCATGATCACCGCATCGGTGTCCGGATCGTCGTTGAAGGCGCGC
This sequence comes from Sulfuritalea sp., assembly GCA_023229545.1. Lineage (GTDB taxonomy): Bacteria > Pseudomonadota > Gammaproteobacteria > Burkholderiales > Rhodocyclaceae > Sulfuritalea. The sequence goes on from JALNZB010000003.1 coordinate 132,781, forward strand.
ATGATGTCGATATGCTTCAAACCGTTGATCGGATCGCCGCCGATGCCCACGGCGGAAGACTGGCCCATGCCGATTTCGGTGACCTGCGCCACCGCCTCGTAGGTCAGCGTGCCGGAGCGCGAGACGACGCCGATGCGGCCCTTGCGGTGAATGTGGCCGGGCATGATGCCGATCTTGATTTCGTCCGGCGTGATGAGGCCGGGGCAGTTGGGGCCGAGCAGCAGGGTTTTCTTGCCGCCGGCGGCTTCCCTCGCCTTCATCTTGTTGCGCACCACCAGCATGTCGCGCACCGGGATGCCTTCGGTGATGCAGATCACCAGGTCGAGATCGGCCTCGCAGGCCTCCCAGATGGCATCGGCGGCGCCGGCGGGCGGCACGTAGATTACCGAGACGCTGGCGCCGGTCTGCGCCTTGGCTTCCTTGACCGAGGCGAAAATCGGGATATCGAGAACCCTCTCGCCGGCCTTCTTCGGATTCACGCCAGCGACGAAGCAGTTCTTGCCGTTGGCGTATTCCTGGCATTTCTCGGTGTGGAACTGACCGGTCTTGCCGGTAAGGCCCTGGGTGATGACCTTGGTATCTTTGTTGATGAAAATTGACATGGTTATTCCTTGCTTGGCGGCTTATTTGACAGCAGCCACGATTTTGGTCGCGGCCTCGGCCATGGAGTCGGCGGAAATGATCGGCAGACCGGAATCCTTGAGGATCTGCTTGCCGAGCTCGTCGTTGGTGCCTTTCATGCGCACCACCAGCGGCACGCTGAGGTGCGTTTCCCTGGCCGCCGCAACAACGCCTTCGGCGATGGTGTCGCACTTCATGATGCCGCCGAAAATGTTGACCAGAATGCCCTTGACCTTGGGGTTCTTCAGCATGATCTTGAAGGCCTCGGTGACCTTCTCGGTGGTGGCGCCGCCGCCCACGTCGAGGAAGTTGGCCGGCTCGGCGCCGAACAGCTTGATGGTGTCCATGGTCGCCATCGCCAGGCCGGCGCCATTCACCAGGCAGCCGATGTTGCCGTCGAGCGAGATGTAGGCCAGATCGTGTTTTGATGCCTCGATCTCGTCGGCATCCTCTTCATCCAGATCGCGGTAGGCAACGATCTCGGGATGACGATAGAGGGCGTTGGAGTCGAAGTTGAACTTGGCGTCGAGCGCCTTGATGTTGCCGTTGCCTTCGAGGATCAGCGGATTGATTTCCGCGAGGCTGGCATCTGTTTCCATGTAGCAGGTATAGAGCTTCTTGAAGGTGTCCACCGCCTGCGCCACGGAGCCGGCCGGCACGCCAATACCGGCGGCCAGTTGGTTCGCCTGCGCGTCGGTGAGGCCGACCAGCGGATCGACGAAAACCTTGATGATTTTTTCCGGCGTCTTCTTCGCGACTTCCTCGATGTCCATGCCGCCCTCGGAGGAGGCCATCATGGCGACATTCTGCGTGGCGCGGTCGGTCAGGGCCGCGCAGTAGTATTCGTGTTTGATGTCGGCGCCTTCCTCGATCAGCAGGCGGCGCACCTTCTGCCCCTCGGGCCCGGTCTGGTGCGTCTTGAGCTGCATGCCAAGAATAGCCTTGGCATAAATTCCGACTTCATCGAGACTCTTGGCGACCTTGACGCCGCCACCCTTGCCACGCCCGCCGGCATGGATCTGGGCTTTGACCACCCAAACCCGGCCGCCCAATTCCTCGGCTACCTTGACCGCCTCCTCGACGGACAAGGCGGGCTTGCCGCGAGGGACGGTCACGCCGAATTTTTTCAGGATTTCCTTGCCCTGATATTCGTGGATCTTCATGCGTCTTCCTTGTTATATGTGGTGCGTTGAGTGGGAGCCGGCATTGATTGAAGCCAATGCGTGCCGGTCTTATTGCGGCGGTTCAGCGCGGGAACCGCCGTCTTTCGTCGTCGAATGGTTGCACGCCGCCGCAAGGGCAGGAAAACAGACTGCGGCACTATCGTTGCGGCGCGAAATATTAACATAGCCGCCGCTGGCGCCATCAAGGGCGTCGTTCCGCAAAATTGACCGCCATCAAGGAATATTCAAGGGTAATTGCCTAGAGTCGCCCCACGTTGCCGCGCCTGCATGTTTATGCCAGGTGCGGCAAACTTTATAAACGAGCGATCAAGGGGGCTCCATGAGCGGTTCATTCACCACCTCGACAGCGCGGAACATTTTTTTCGGCGGGACGGTTTTTTTCTTCCTGCTGTTCCTTGCTCTCACGTACCGAAACGAGCAGGCCTTACCCGCCCGCGATAACCGTGCAAACCTGACACCTCAGGTCGTCGCCGGCAAGAAGATATGGGAAACGCGCAACTGCGTCGGCTGCCATACGCTGCTCGGCGAAGGGGCTTATTTCGCACCCGAGCTGGGCAATGTGTACGTGCGCCGTGGCGGCGCCCAGGGCGGCACCGAGTTCATCAAGGCCTGGATCAAGGCGCAGCCCACCGGGGCGCCGGGACGGCGGCAGATGCCGCAATTCAATCTGAGCGACAAGGAACTCGACGAAATCGCCGCGTTCCTGAAATACGTCTCGGAAATCAACACGTCCAAGTGGCCTCCCAACAACGAAGGCTAAGCGAGGAGAACGACTATGCAATATAAATCTCAGGCAGTATCGAAGCTCTACTTCGTTGCGGCGATCGGACTCTTCGTGGCTCAGGTGCTGTTCGGCCTGATCATGGGTCTGCAATACGTCATCGGCGATTTTCTGTTCCCCGCCATTCCCTTCAACGTCGCCCGCATGGTGCATACCAACGCACTGATCGTCTGGCTGCTGATGGGTTTCATGGGTTCGGCCTACTACATGATCCCGGAGGAATCCGAACGCGAGCTGTTCAGCCCGAAGCTGGCGATCGCGCTGTTCTGGATATTCCTCGTCGCCGCCGCGGCGACGGTGGCGGCCTATCTTCTGGTGCCCTACGCCAGCCTGGCGAAGTGGACCGGAAACGATCTGCTGTCGACCATGGGCCGGGAATTTCTCGAACAACCGCTGCCGACCAAGCTGGGCATCGTGGTGGTCGCCCTCGGCTTCCTCTTCAACATCAGCATGACGGTGCTGAAGGGACGCAAGACGGCGATCAGCACGGTGCTGCTGATGGGCCTGTGGGGTCTGGCGATTTTCTTCCTGGTCAGCTTCTACAACCCGGACAACATCGTTCGCGACAAGTACTACTGGTGGTGGACCGTGCATCTCTGGGTCGAAGGCGTATGGGAACTGATCCTCGGTGCGCTGCTGGCCTTTGTCCTGATCAAAGTGACGGGCGTCGACCGCGAAGTAATCGAGAAGTGGCTCTACGTGATCATCACCCTGACACTGATCACCGGCATCATCGGCACCGGTCACCATTACTTCTGGATCGGCACGCCGGAATACTGGCAGTGGTGGGGTTCGGTGTTCTCCGCACTGGAGCCGATTCCTTTCTTCGCCATGACGGTCTTCGCCTTCAACATGGTGAATCGCCGCCGTCGCGAGCATCCGAATCGCGCCGCTACGCTGTGGGCGCTGGGCACGGGCGTGATGTCGTTCCTCGGCGCGGGCGTGTGGGGCTTCCTGCACACCCTGGCGCCGGTGAATTTCTACACCCACGGCAGCCAGATCACGGCGGCCCACGGTCACATGGCCTTCTACGGCGCCTATGTGATGGTGGTGATCACCATGATCTCCTACGCCATGCCACTGCTGCGGGGGCGCGCCGCGAACTCCAACAAGGCTCAGGTCATCGAGATGTGGTCGTTCTGGCTGATGACGGTCAGCATGGTGTTCATCACGCTGTTCCTCACCGCCGCCGGCATATTGCAGGTATGGCTGCAACGCGTGGCCGATGCGCCGATGTCCTTCATGGCCACGCAAGACCAGGTCGCCCTGTTCTACTGGCTGCGCGAAGGCACCGGCGTGATCTTCCTGATCGGCCTGCTGGTCTACATCTGGAGCTTCTTCAGCAAGGGCGAGGACGCCGCCAAGGCATAACGCGTCAGGTAGCAAACGCTGCACATCAAGACCCGGCCGCAAGGCCGGGTCTTGTTTTTGGGGCGACGATGGAATCTTGTTGCTCATCAAGGCAGCGCCCGACCCTGGGGCCGACAATCCATTCAACTCACCGCAGGACAATCCGCCATGTCTCTTCCGTTCTATGAAGCCGCCGGCAATGAAATCTCGCTGTTCGAGCACGCCTGGAAGAATCAGCTTCCGGTCCTGATCAAGGGTCCCACCGGCGTCGGCAAGACGCGCTTCGTCGCCTACATGGCGGCCAAGCTGAATTTGCCGCTTTACACCGTGGCCTGTCATGACGATCTCACGGCCGGCGACCTGGTCGGACGCCACCTGATTGGCGACGGCTCGACCTACTGGTCCGACGGCCCGATGACGCGTGCGGTGCGCGAAGGCGGCATCTGCTACCTCGACGAGGTGGTCGAGGCGCGCAAGGACACCACGGTGGTCATCCACCCGCTGGCCGACCATCGCCGCGTGCTGCCGATCGACCGCACCGGCGAGCTGCTGCACGCCCCCGACAGCTTCATGCTGGTGGTTTCCTACAACCCCGGCTACCAGAATTTCATGAAGGGCATGAAACCTTCGACGCGCCAGCGCTTTGTCAGCCTGCGCTTCGATTTTCCCGGCGTCGCCCGCGAGGAATCGGTGCTGCGCGGCGAAACCGGATGCGACGAAATGACCGCCCGACGCCTGGTCTCCATCGGTGGCGCGCTGCGCGCACTGAAGGACGTCGACCTGGAAGAAGTCGCCAGCACGCGCCTGCTGGTGTATGCCGCGATTTTGATCCGCGACGGTTTCGATCCCGTCGAAGCCTGTCGCGCGGCCCTGGTCGAAAGTCTCACCGATGACATCGAGGTGGCGGAAGCCTTGATGGAAGTGGTAATGGCTACCTTCGGCAAATGAAGCTAACGCTCATGGCAGCAAGCTTCACCCGCCAATGATGAAACACGCGAAAGGCGAATTGGTCGCCCGCCCCCCTTCCCCCCTCGCGGGGGGTTACTGTTCGGCGCGCTGCGCGCGTGAGTCACACAGGGCTCCGAACAAGGTTTTTTACGTTAACACGGCACCGGCGAAAGTCGGCGCTGGCGGGACGGCGCTGCCGACCGATCAACGCCGGCGGCTGCTCTGGCAAATGGGCTTCTTCATCCTGTTCATCGTGGCGCCGGTGTTCGACCTCTTCCGCTACGACCTGACGCGCAACCACGCCATCGTGCTCGGCATGGAATGGCGGCTGGGACTCGACGCGTTGTTTGCCGGCGGAATCAGCGGCACCGAGGCCGCGATCAACATCCTGCTGCGCCTGTTGCTGCCCATAATCGGCGGCGCGGCGCTGTTCATCGCCATCGCCTGGCGCTGGGGCCGGCTCTACTGCGGCTGGCTGTGTCCGCACTTCTCGGTGGTGGAAACCATCAACCGCCTGATGCGCCGCGCCTGCGGCAAGCACAGCATCTGGGACCGCAAGGCCGAACCGGCGAAGAACCCCGACGGCACGCCGTTCAGCATCAATCGCTGGTGGTGGCTGCCGACGCTGCTGCTCGCCGTCGCCTTCGCCTTCTGCTGGGCGGTGGCGCTGCTGACCTACCTGCTGCCTCCCGCCGAGGTCTATGGCAATTTGTGGAATCTGGCGCCGACGCGCAACCAGGCCATTTTCATCGGCGCGGCGACCACCGTGCTGAGCCTGGAGTTCATATTTGCCCGCCATCTTTTCTGTCGCTACGGTTGCGCCGTCGGGCTGTTTCAGAGCCTGGCCTGGATGAGCAATCGCGGTGCCATGGTGATTGGCTTCCAGCGCCCTCGCGCCGCCGAATGCGCCACATGCCATGCGCCCGACGGCCCCGGCTACGCCGCCTGCGAAGGCGTCTGCCCCATGCGCCTGCGCCCGCGCCAGGCCAAGGCCGCGATGTTCGCCTGCACCCAATGCGGACAGTGCATCGCCGCCTGCGCCACGGTGCAGCGCGACCGGGCCGACGGCACCCTGCTGAGCTGGATCGAGCAGGAAGCGGCCCGGCAGAACGAGGCGACGGTCAGCCTGACCGGACGACGCGACTGATGGAAGAATGGGTCGGCGGTCTTTGGGATCGCTTCATTACCACTCACGCCCGCCGCGACTACCCGGCGGCGGCGGTTCAACTCGCGGAAATCGAGAAGCTCGCCGGAGTGTTGTTCCGCGCCCTCGGCGGTGATCCCGGCCTGCGGGTCACTCCGGCCCTTGAAGCTCGGCACGGCGCGGCGCGGCGCTGGCTGTCGCGCATCGCCGGCAGCGATGAAAAGGCCGCGCATGCCGCGCTCGATGGCGAAACCCTGCGGCTGCCGCCGTCCCTCGCGTGGTTCCCGAGCCGCGAGCTGAATCGCGACCACTATCTGTGGCTGATCGCCCTCGCCGCCCATGACATCGAACCCTATGCGCCGTGGCTGGTGCGCAATCAATGCGCGACGCTGGCAACGCTGGCCCGTTACCCCGGTTTGGCGTCCCGCCAGCGCCGACTCTTGCAGGCGCATCTGGCCGAACGCATCGCCGCCGACAGTTTGCCCGAGGACGAGGCGGCACAGGAGCGCGCCATCCGTGCCGCGCTGGAGTCGCCCGGCAGCGTCGCCGAACTGCCGCCGCTGACACACGGCAAGTCGCGACCGCCGCAGCCGGTGCCGCTGTGGCTGTATCCATTGCCGCCGCCCGAAACCGAAAAGACCGCCCGAAAAACCGCCGCGCCGGACGCCGGCAGCGAAACCAGGGAGGAACAGGCCGCCAAAAAACGCCACGCCGCCAAGCGCGAAGACATGCCCGACAACGTCTCGCCGATACTGATGATGTTCCGCGCCGAAAGCATCCTGTCCTGGGCCGACTACATCAAGGTCAATCGCGCCCTCGACGACGACCCCAATCCCGACGCCGGACGTGCCGCCGAGAACATGGACCAGCTCGCCCTGTCCGACGACAGCCAGCGCGTCGCCTCCAAGGTGCGCTTCGATCTCGACCTGCCGGCGGCCATCGAAGACGACGTGCTGCTCGGCGCGGGCATTCCGCTGCCGGAATGGGACTATCGCAAGCGCCGCCTGATGCCCGACTGGTGTCGCCTGCAACCGATGGCGGCGCGCGACGCGGCGCCCATCGCCCTGCCCGAACGCCTGCGCCGACCGGCGCGCAAGCTGCGCAGCCAGTTCGCCGCGCTGCAACCCGTGCGCCACTGGCAAAAGGCCCAGCCCGAAGGCGCGGAACTCGACATCGACGCCTGCGTGCGGCTGCACGCCGACCGCCTCGCCGGCCAGCATTTTGCCGGGGTCGGCGCCTACCTCGCGCACAAGCCGGTCGAGCGCGACCTGGCCTGTCTGCTGCTGGCCGATTTGTCCTTGTCGACCGATGCCTATGTCAATGACGACCAGCGCGTGATCGATGTCATTCGCGACAGCCTGATGCTGTTCGGCGAAGCCCTGTCATCGACCGGCGATGCCTTTGCCATACACGGCTTTTCGTCGCTGAAGCGCAGCCTGGTGCGGTTTCATCGCATCAAGGATTTCGACGGCAAGCTCGACGCCGCCGCGCGCGGTCGCATCGCCGCGATCAAGCCGGGCTACTACACCCGCATCGGCGCCGCCGTGCGCCACGCCACCTCGATGCTGGAAAAACAGCCCGTCAGCCAGCGCGTGCTGCTCCTGCTTTCGGACGGCAAGCCCCACGACATCGACCTTTACGAAGGCCGTTACGGCATCGAGGACACCCGCGTCAGCCTGATCGAGGCGCGCGAAAAGGGCATCAAGCCCTTCTGCGTCACCATCGACCGCGAAGGCGCCAGCTACCTGCCCCATCTGTTCGGGCCGGGAGGCTTCACCGTGGTCAGAAAACCCGAGGAACTGCCGAGCCGGCTACCGCTGCTGTATGCGCAACTGACCGGTCATTGAAGCGTCATTGCGGGCGCCGCCTCAGGCCGTATCGCGGACATACGGCTCGCGCAGTTCGACCGGATGCGCCGCCTTCTTGCGCATGCGGATGTTGAGCATCTCGACGCCCACCGAAAAGGCCATGGCGAAGTAGATGTAGCCTTTCGGCACGTGGTGGCCGAAGCCATCGGCAATCAGCACCACGCCGACGACGACGAGGAATGACAGCGCCAGCATCTTGATGGTCGGATGATCGGACACGAAACGACCGATAGCCGAAGCAAACATCATCATCAGGCCCACCGAGGCAATCACTGCGGCAATCATCACCGCCACTTCAGCCACCATGCCGACGGCGGTAATGATCGAATCGAGCGAGAAGACGATGTCGATCACCATGATCTGGGCAATGACGCCGACGAAACTCGACGCCACCTTGCGCGACTCTTCGCCTTCCTCGCCTTCGAGCAACTGGTGCACCTCGCCAGTGCTTTTCCAGATCAGGAAAAGACCGCCGGCAATCAGGATCAGGTCGCGCCCGGAAATGCTCCGGCCGAGCACCGTGAACACCGGCTCGGTCAGGCCGACGATCCACGACAGCAACAGCAGCAGGCCGATGCGCATGAACATCGCCAGGAAGAGGCCGATCCGCCGGGCCGTTTCCTGTTTCTCGCGCGGCAGCTTGTCGACGAGGATGGAAATGAAAATGATGTTGTCGATGCCGAGCACGAGTTCCAGCGCGGTCAAGGTGAAGAAAGCGATCCAGATTTCAGGGGTGAGCAGGAGTTCGAGCATGATCGAAAGTAGACGAAAGATTGTTTGAGGAGGCCGCGAAGACCGATACGCGCCGCAGTCTAGGGGATACCGGGATATTGCACAAAGCGAATATTATCCAACAGCGGAATCGATGCGAGTTTCGCGAATTATGTGCGTCACGAATTGCAGGAATACGACGACCCATGAACCCGACCGATCATTTTTCGGCCCATGCCGAGGACTATGCGAAGGCCCGGCCAGCCTATCCGCCCGAGCTGTTCGCCTGGCTGGCGCAGCAGTGCCCGACGCGGGATCTGGCGTGGGATTGCGGCACCGGCAATGGTCAGGCGGCGCAGGCGCTGGCCGGGCATTTCCGGCACGTTCATGCCACGGACCTCTCGGCGGCGCAGGTGGCGCAGGCAAAACCGCATCCGCGCATCGACTATCGCGCCGCACCCGCCGAAGCCAGCGGTCTGGCCGCCGGAAGTTGCGATCTGGTTACGGTCGCGCAGGCCCTGCACTGGTTCTGCCGCGACAGCTTCTACGCCGAAGCGAGACGGGTACTGAAGCCGGGCGGCCTGTTCGCCGCGTGGACCTACACGCTGCTGCAAGGCGAGCCGGAACTCAACGCCATGGTGAAGGATTTCCATGCCAACGTCGTCGGGCCCTGGTGGCCGCCAGAGCGCCGCTGGGTCGACCTCGGCTACCGCACCATGCCATTCGCGTTCGACGACATCGCCACGCCGGAGTTCGAGATCCGGCTCGAATGGAACTTGGCCGAGCTGCTGGCCTATCTGCGCACCTGGTCGGCGACGCAACGCTGCATCAGGGAAACCGGCAGCGACCCATGCACGGCGCTGGGTGCGCGCCTGAGATCGATCTGGCCCGACCCGGAAACCAGCAAGACCATGGTCTGGCCGATTGCCCTGCGCTGCGGGAGACTCGAATGAATGGCGAACAGGCAATCGAACGCTCATGGCAGCAAGCTCCACCCGCCGATGATGAAACATGCGAAAGACAAATTGAAGACCCGCCCCCCATCCTCCAATCGCAAACGTCGCATGCGACCTTCCCTCACGGGGGGCTACTGATCGGCTCGCTTCGCTCGACTATCACCAGTCGCTCCGAACGGGTTGTTTCGTTAAATTGCCGCGCCGTCCGGCGGGCTGACCGCTTCGCAACCTACTGGCCGCTTTTCCGCGACTGGCCCTCGCGCAGAGCAGCCGCCGCCTGGCGATAGGCTTGCAGCGCCTCTTTGCGGCGGCCTGCCGCTTCCAGCTCGCGGGCGCGGCGCAACCAGTCGTCGACCATATCCGGCGCCACGGCGCCTGCTCCGTTTGGCGTCTTGCCAGCGCCGACTATTGGGGAGTCGATGTCCACCGCCGGGGTGACGTAATTCAGCGCCGCCGACTGCGCGCCGGGTTTGGCGCGCTGTGCGCTGATCACCATGCCCTTCACGGCGCGGACCGGCGCGGATTTTTTGCCGGTCGCATCGGCCTGGCGAATCGTGGCCAGCGCGGCGCGATAGAGTTTCAACGCGGCATCGCGCCGTCCGCTCGCCTCCATCTTGCGCGCCTGGGCCAGCAGCATATCGGCGCGATCAGGCACCGCTTGCGAACGCACCGGTCGCCCCCACGAGGCCACCGGTTGCGCCGCCGCCACCGCAAAACGTTCCTTGTCGGCGATATCGCGCGCGATTTGCAGATTGTTGTAGCGCATCGCCCAGCGCAGCGCGTCGTCCCCCCGCTCATTGACGATATCGCGCCGGGCGCCAGCCTTCAGCAAGGTTTTGGCAATCGCCTCCCTGCCCTCGCGCGCCGCCATCATCAGCGGCGTCGAGCCGTTGGTGGACAGCGCATTGATGTCGGCGCCGCGTTCGAGCAGGTAGGCCACCACCTCGGGGTGGCCGGCAAACGCCGCGTAGTGCAGGGCCGCCCATTCCTTGCCGACGCGATTCACGCTTGCGCCGTGCTCGACCAGCCAGCGCACCGCTTCCAGGCGGCCCTTCCACGCCGCATATAGCAGCGCCTGCTCGCCAAACACACCGACCTTGTTGACGTCGGCGCCGCGTGCGACAAACAGCTCCATCATCGGAATGTTGCCTTCCCAGGCGCCGATCATCAAACCCGTGCCGATCACCCTGCCCTCGAAATCCGGCGCCAGCCCGGCATCCAGCCATTCGCGCGCCTGCGACAGATCGCCGCGCTCGATGGCGTTGGAGAAACTCACCGGATCGGGCAAGTCGGCGGCACGCAGAGGCATGGCGCTCAGCAACAGGACCAGCAGCATCGAAAGAATTTTCATGGCAGGCAGTATAAAGAATAGGACCGGCCGCCGAGCCTCTAGAATCGTCCCGATGCCGCTTTACTTTGCCCTGCTGCTCAGCCTCGCCCTGCACACCGCCCTGATCGTCGCCCCGACCTGGCTGGTGGTCACACAGCGCCCGCCGCCCGCCGCCAGCATCGAAGCGCGGCTCATTCCGCCACTTGTACCGGAAGCCATGGCCGAAGCCGTCAGCACCGAAGCCAGCGACATAGACTCCGCCGCCATCCCCCCGCGCCCGGTCGCCCCACCCCGCGCCTTGCAGGGCAGCTCGCTGCGTCGCGCCCAAAACGCGCTGTCGAAGCATCTGTTCTATCCGCCGCAAGCCGTGGCGCAGGGTCTTGAAGGCGATGCCATCCTGCTGCTGATCCTGGCGGACAGCGGCCAGGTGGTCGATGCCTCCATCGCCCGCAGCTCCGGCCATGCCCTGCTCGATCAGGCCGCGCTCGACGCCGCGCGACGCATCGGCGCCCTGCCCGGCAACCCGCGCCAGACCCTGTTTCCGGTGAGTTTCAGGTTGCAGTGACCAAGTGCGCACCAAAGAGCGCGGCGAACGACTGGATTTCGACCACGACGGTCGTTTCGTCCCATGCTGAAAGTCGTAGATGATCGCCCCGGTATGTCAAGCTTGCAGTTGGTTGTAGCAACGAAACTGCGGTCTGATCGGCTTCAGGCCACGGGTGGCCGTTGTTGTTTTGGGGGCCGCCGACCTCGGTCGCCATTGACAGCATCGATCCTGGTCCTGCCTTTTCCCGGATGGAAACAAAGCCTCCAATTGCCCGCCATTCACCCTTGAAATCAGCACTTGTCCGGACTCTCCCGACCGTTATATTCGGCGAAACAATGGGTATCGGTCTGTCTAGTGGCAAACTTTCTCAAACAAAAAACCGGAAAAGGCTGGCTGTCCGTCGCGATGCGGGAGGAACGCGTCGACTTCGTTTATCTGCGTCGCGAACCGGGCCGCAAGCCATTGGTGCTGCTGGCCGAATCGGTCGAGAAAGGCGCCAGCGATGCGGCGACCCTGACCGCGCTGAGAAAACCGATGCGCCTTGACCGTTATCGCTGCACGGCGCTGCTCACTCACGGCAAATACCAGTTGATCCAGACCGACGCCGTCGACGGTGCGCCAGATGAGGCCTGTGAAGTGGTGCGCTGGAAGCTCAAGGATCAGGTCGACTTTGCGGTCGATAACGCAGCCATCGATTTGCTGCCCATTCCATCCGGTGGGCGCACGCCGCAGGTGTTCGCCGCGCTGTCGCCCGAGTCGACCGTCGCGCCTTTGGTGCAGGCGTTTCAGGCGGCCAAGGTGCCGCTCGCGGCGATTGATCTGCCCGAGATGTCGCAGCGCAATCTGGCCGCCTTGTTCGAGGAAGAAGGGCGCGGCTTGGCTACCCTGATCTTCGATGACGACGAAGGCCTGCTCACCTTCACGGTGAGCGGCGAATTGCTCGTCGTCAGGCATGTTGAAATCACGGCGCGGCAATTGATGGCAGCCGATACGGTGCGGCGCGGCATGCTGTTCGAGCGCATCGCTCTGGACGTGCAGCGCTCGCTGGATAATTTTGATCGCGGCTACAGTTCGATTTCGCTGGGGCACCTTCTGGTGGCGCCGATTCCCGGTGTCGATGGTTTTCTCGACCACCTGCGAACCAACCTGACGGTCTCTGTCGTTGCGCTGGACCTGCCTGGCGTCCTGGATATTGGCGGGGTGCCGGCGCTGCTCGATCCCCTGCGCCAGTTTCAGTGCCTGCGGGCAATTGGCGCTGCGCTACGCGACGAACCTGTGGCGGCATGAGCGCGCAGATCAATCTTTACCATCCGCGCTTTCTCAAGCAGCGCGAGTTGCTCACGCTGGGCTACGTAGCGCTTGCCACCGTGGCGCTCTACGCGATGCTGGCGGCGGCGGGCGGCTGGGCCTGGCAGGACGCGGCGGCGCGCAAGGCAGCGGCGCTGGTCGCCGAGGCGCAACTCAAGGCAGCGAAGGCGCAAGTCGACGTGGAGACCAAAGCCGCCGCGACACGCAAGCCCAGCCCGCAATTGATCGCCGAACTGAGCAGCGCCGAAGGCGTTCTGCATCGCCGAGTTGAAATCGCGCGCCTGCTGGAAAGCGGCGCCGTCGGCAGTACCGGCGGTTTTGCCGAATATCTGCGCGGCTTCGCCCGCCAGGTGCCCGAAGGTCTCTGGCTGACGGGCTTCACCATCGACTCCCGCAACAATGACATGGAAATTCACGGCAGCATGCTAAATCCCACCGCCCTGCCCGAGTACATCCGCCGCCTGGGTACCGAAAAGGTCTTTCAGGGGCGCAATTTCGCCGCGCTGACCATGAATCGCCCCGATCTTGAGCCAGTGCCCCGCGCCGCGAGCCAGGGCGCCGCCGTGTCGCCAGCGCCGACTCCTGGGCCGCGCGCCATCGATTTCGTGCTGATGCCCAAGTTGGTCGCGGCGAAGGAAGCCAAACCATGAGCGCGCTGCCGACTCAATGGACGCGGTGGGCCGGGAAGTTCGCCGCACTCAGCCGCCGCGAACGCGCCATCGTCGCCGGCGCGCTGGTATTCGGCGGCGGCTTCCTGATTTTCAATTTCGGCATCGACCCGTCCCTGCAGAAGGCGCGCGGCGCAACCCGTGCAGAAGTGGCGGCACGTACCGAACTCGCCCAGCAGCAGGCCATGGTGGCCGTGCTCAAGACGCAGAATGCGGATCCCGATGCCCCAAACCGCAAGCGGCTGGCGCAGACGAAGCAGGATCTGGTTGCCGTCAGTGAGCGCCTGGCGAGTTTCGAGGCCGGCATGGTGCCGCCGGCACGGATGCAGGCGTTTCTGCAAGGACTCCTGGCGAAGAACCGGGCCATCGAGGTGCTCGGCCTGAAAACATTGCCGGTAATGCCGGTAGGCGCCCCGGTTGCAGCGGAAAAGACCGATGCGGCGGCGGTCGCGACAGCGATAGCGCAAGGCCCGGGCAAGGAAAAACCCGCTCAAGGAGCAGTTAAATCTGGCGCGGTCGAGGGCATCTATCAACACGGTATCGAGATCACGGTGGCGGGCAGTTACAACGATCTGTTGAACTACCTGGCGGACCTTGAACGCTTGCCGCAGCGTGTGATGTGGAACAGCGTCAGCCTGAAGGTGGATAAATATCCGCGCAATGTCATGAAGCTGACCGTCTACACCCTGAGCCTCGACAAGAACTGGTTGGTCATGTGATGCGTTGCGATCCAGTTTCGCTTTTGCTGACACTGTCCCTCGGCGTGGGGTCCGCTCTCGCGCAAGTGCCGGATCCAATGCGCCCCCCGGTCGGCGCCCTGCCGACACCCGAGGCGAGCGTCGGCACAGCCGCGCCGGTGGCGAGCGGGGTACAAACGGTGATTTTGCGGTCCGCCGGAAAATCGGCCGCCGTGATCAATGGGCAATACGTTGAAGTGGGCGACAAATTGGGCGATAAGCGGGTACTAAAGATTAGCGAGAGCGAAGTAGTGTTAACAGGGGGGGCCGGGCGTGAAGTCATCAGGCTGACGCCCTCCGCCGAAAAAGTGCCGGCCAGGAAGACGGCTGTAATAAAACGACGCCCAACGAAAACTACGGATAAATGAAAGTCGCAATTCCGACACGCCGGATGCTGCTATGCCTTGCGGGTGCATTGGCTGGCTGCGCCGCGCCGCAACGTGCCGGCAACGAGGTACTGGGCGAGATCAACGATGTCCTGCTGAAGTCCGCCACGGAACGCAAAGCGCCGCCGGCCAGCCTCACCGACAAGTCGCTGATGCCGCCGCTGGCGCCACTGGCGGCGATCGACGCTGCGGTGGCGGAGCCGCGCTTCGATCTCTCCGTGGTCAATGCCCCGGCCACGCAGGTTTTCATGGCGCTGGTGTCCGGCACCCGCTACAGCATGCTGCTGCCGCCCACCGTGAGCGGCAGCCTGACGGTGAATCTCAAGGATGTGACCTTGATGGAAGCACTGGATACCATTCGCGAGCTCTACGGTTACGAGTTTCGCGTCCAGGGCAAGCGCATCTTCATCGAACCCAACACGGTGACGAGCCGCGTTTTCCATATCAATTACCTGTCCAGCCGGCGTCAGGGCAGCAGCGATCTGCGGGTGACCGGTAGTTCGATGACGGCGGGCGGCGGTTCGACATCGACTTCGACCACGACGCCGACCCCCGGCCAAGCCGTGCCTGCCGGCAGCGGGACATCGAGCACGTCATCCATGTCACGAGGCAACGACACCAGCCGTGTCAGCATGACCACCGATAGCGATTTCTGGGGCGACCTGAGGAACGCACTGGCCTCTATAGTAGGCACTGTTGGTGGCAGTTCCGTCGTGATCAATAAGTCGTCGGGGGTGGTGTTGGTGCGCGCCCTGCCGAACGAACTGCGCATGGTGGAGAAGTATCTCAAGGCAACCCAGCTCATCGCCGAGCGGCAGGTCATGCTGGAGGCCAAGATCATTGACGTGACGCTTTCAGAGGATTTCCAGGCGGGAATCAACTGGGGCGCTTTCAGAAGCGGCCCGAACAGCTTTTCCGGCGTCGGCGTGGCCCAGCCGGGCGCGATGCTTACGGCAGGTGCAGGCACGGCGCAGATTAGCACGGCCGCTTCGCAGGGGCTTTCCGTAACGCCGGGAGCGCTTGGCTCGATTGCCGCATCGGTTCTGGGAAAGGGGTTTATCGGCCTGGCCTTCCAGACCGCCAACTTCGCGGCGTTGCTGAATTTCCTTGAAACCCAGGGCAGCGTCTCCGTGCTGTCTTCGCCGCGCATCGCCACGCTCAACAATCAGAAAGCGGTACTCAAGGTGGGTACCGACGAACTGTTTGTGACCAATGTCACGTCGTCAACCACGACGACCACGACAGGCTCGGTGTCGTCGCCGAGTGTGACATTGATGCCCTATTTTTCGGGCATTTCGCTGGATGTGACGCCGCAGATCGACGAGGACGGTAACATTATTCTTCACGTGCACCCGGCGGTGAGCACGGTAGCCGAAAAGGAGAAGGTGATCGACCTCGGCACGCTGGGTATCTACAAGCTACCGCTGGCGGCCAGCAGCATCAATGAAACCGATTCCATCGTGCGCGCCCAGGACGGCAACATCGTCGCCATCGGCGGCCTGATGCGCCAGGAGCAGTCCTCCGACCGCTCACAGTTGCCAGGCGCCACCGGCATCGTGGCCAACGCGCTGGGACAACGTGGTTCCTCCCTGCGCAAACGCGAACTGGTGATCCTGATCAAGCCGACGATCATCGACAATGACCGGGTCTGGGCGCAAGACATCAAGGACGTGCAGGAACGCGTGCGGGCTTTCCCGACCGTTCGGCCCTCGGAATAGTTCCAGGAGGCGCGCGATGTACCTCAACCATTTTGGCCTGAAGGAAACGCCGTTTGGCATTACGCCGGATACCAGTTTCATCTATTGGACCGACGCCCATCAGGAGGCGCTCAATACGCTGCTGGTCGGTCTTGGCACGGGCGAAGGCTTCATCAAGATAACCGGCGAAGTCGGCACCGGCAAGACGCTGTTGTGCCGCCGCTTTCTGGCGACACTGAGCGACGATCAGGTGGTTGCCTACCTGCCCAATCCGATGCTGGAGCCGCGCATTCTGCTCCTGGCGATTGCCGAGGAACTGGGTCTCAAACTCCAGGGACTCGACTACCAGTTTCATCTGATGAAGGATTTCAACCAGCATCTGATGGATACGGCGGCAAAGGGAAAAACGGTGGTGGTCTGCATCGACGAAGCGCAGTGCATGCCGCTGGAAAGCCTTGAAGCGCTGCGCTTGCTGTCGAATCTGGAAACGGAGAAGCGCAAGTTGCTGCAAGTGGTGCTGTTCGGCCAGCCCGAGCTCGACCAGAAGCTGGCCGATCCCGCCGTGCGCCAGTTGCGCCAGCGCATCATGTTCCATTACCGGATGCCGGGCCTGACACAACGGGAAGCCGCGCATTACCTTGCCCATCGCCTGCGCGTGGCGGGCCATCGCGATGGCGATGTTTTTTCGCCCGCCAGCGCGCGCCTGCTGTTTCGACTGTCGAATGGCATACCGCGCCTGATCAACGTGCTGGCGCACAAGGCCATGCTGCTCGCCTATGGCGAAGGCAAGGCCAAGGTGGGTCGCGCCCACGTCACCCTGGCGGGCCGCGATACCGAAGGCCTGTCCGCGCTGCCGTTTTGGCAACAGTGGTGACATGAGCTTGATCAACAAGATGTTGCGTGATCTCGATGCTCGCGGTGCGAGCCGCAGCGATCATCCCGGCTTGCCTGCGGCGGTAACGCCCCTGGCGGCGCGTCAGGAGCCGCGCCGGGAAGTGTGGTGGTGGTTGCTCGGCGTGGCGGCGGCGGGCATGGGTGCGGCGGCATGGTACGCCACGCATGACGACAACCTTGTAGCGCCCGTCATGCCTCCCGTGGTACGCCCCGCCCCCGTTGCTCCCAAGGCAGTCCCCAAGGCCGAGCCTGCCATGGCGCCCGCGCCGCCGACCGAGCCTGCGTTGCCAGCTTTGCGCATGGACGACGACTTGTCTGCGGCGCCAGCCGTAACCGCCGCGCCGCCGCGCAAGGCGCCCGTGGTCGCCCCCAAGGCGCCGCAGCGGAAGGATGCCGATGCGGCCACCTCGCGCACACCCGTGGTGGCTTTGCCCATGGTGCCACTGGCGGCGCTGGTGCCGCCAGTGGCACCAGCGCCGTCGGTGTCGGCCGACACACGCATCGACAAACAGGTGCGCCCGCAGCCACCAGCGGAACGGGCGGAGATTGCATATCGGCGCGGTGTTCTGGCGCAACGTCAGGGCAATGCGGAAGAAGCGGCGGGCAACTACCGGGCCGCGCTGGAGGAATATCCCGAACATGCCGCCGCACGCCAGACGTTGGCGGCGCTGCTGATTGAAGTGAAGCATCTTGACGATGCGGAAGAACTGCTGCGCAAGGGCACGGAACTGGCCTCGGTGCGTCTGGCCTCGACGCTGGCCCTGGCGCGTTTGAAAGTCGAACGCAACCAAGCGCCAGCCGCGCTCGAACTGCTGCAGAAGAACGCCGCATCCGGTGAGCGCAGTGCCGAGTATCAGGGTTTCGCCGGCGCGCTGCTCAATCGTGCAGGACGTGCTGCCGAAGCGGTGGAGCGCTATCAGATGGCGACACGCCTGGCTCCGAACGAAGGGCGCTGGTGGGCGGGCATGGGCATCGCGCTCGATGCGGCGGGCAAAGACCGGGAAGCACGCGAGGCCTACCAGAAAGCGCGCACCCTACCGGGTTTGCCGGCGGATCTGGCGCTGCACATAGATCAGCGCTTGCGCTAGCGGCTCTGTTGCTCCGCCACGTTGAGTTTGCTTTGCGCCCAGGTTCGCAAGTGGCTCAGTGAACCGGTGAGATTGGCCCACGAATCGAGCATTGCCCGCTTTTGCTTCTCGCGCTGATTATCCTCGGCGCGGGAAAAGTTCTGAATCTGGTCCTGGATCAGTTCCCGCGCCCGGTCCTCGGCCCGGGTTTGCACCGCGCGCAGGGCATCCCGCGCCGTGTAGTCTTCCGCGATCGCGTACGGCAGCGTCAACAAGGTCGCCAGACGCGAAACCTCGCGCAACGTATCGGAGCGCTCGATCAAGGAAATCTGCGCCTCGCACCGCGCGGCAAAACGCCGACCTTCCATGCGCAGCAGGTTCCTGTCGGCAGGATCGTGAAAAGCCATGAATGTCTATCCGGTGTCGAGGAAGCGGGATTGTACTGCCGCCCTCAGTCCTTCAGCGCGCGCGCCAACACGCAGTTGTCCACCCGCGCGGCGCCGTGCGCCTTGAGCGTGCGCGCCAATTCGTCGAGCGTGGCGCCGGTGGTCATGACGTCATCGATCAGCAGCACGGTTTTACCTGTCAGGTCGATCTCGCATTCGAAGGCGTGACGGATATTCCCGGCCCGCTCCTTCCAGGGCAGGCTGGTTTGCGGTGCGGTATCGCGGCGGCGATGCACGTGGCCGATCTCGATGGGTACGTCGAGTGCGCGCGCCAGCGGTCGGGCAATTTCGAGGGACTGGTTGAAACCGCGTTGCGCCAGCCGCGCCGTTGAGAGAGGAACCGGCAGGATCAGGTCGGGGCGATGCGCGGTGGATAGCTGCACCAGCATCCTGCCAAGAAAGTCGGCGCTGGCGAGACGGTGCGCGTACTTCAGGGACTGGATCAGGCTATCCACCGGAAACTCGTAGCGAAATACCGCCTGCGTCGCATCGAAATGCGGCGCCTTTTTCAGGCAAGCGCCACAGAGGCTTGCCGCCGGCGTCGGCAGCGCGCAGACCGGGCAACGCTCGGTCGTCAAACGCGGCAGGCCGGCGGTGCACGCGGAACACAGCAGAGGGTCGCCGCTGGGCGCCGCGCACAGAAAGCAGTCGCCAGGCAACAGAGTCGCCACGCCACTTTGCGCTGTTTTTGCCAAATTCGTCACTACACTCGCTGCAATTGACAAGCCCGGCTCCTTCCACCAAGATTCGCGCCTTCCCGCATTCTAGCGAGTCCGCAGTAATGACTGCCACAGCCACCCTTCAAGCAGCCGCTCCGACGCCTTTTTCAGCTCCACGCTGGACCACCGAGGCGCTTGCCGCCCTGTTCGAGATGCCCTTCAACGACTTGCTATTTCATGCCCAGCAAGTGCATCGGCGGCATCATGACGCCAACGCCATTCAACGCTCGACCCTGCTGTCGATCAAGACCGGCGGCTGCTCGGAGGATTGCGGCTATTGTTCGCAATCGGCGCATCACGGCGAGGCGCAACGCGAAGCCCTGCTCGATGTCGACGAGGTCGTTGCCGCCGCGCAGGCCGCCAAGGACAAGGGCGCCACGCGCTTCTGCATGGGCGCGGCGTGGCGCGGACCGAAGGACACGGACCTCGACCGCGTCGCCACCCTGATCGGCGCGGTCAAGGCGCTCGGGCTGGAAACCTGCGTCACGCTCGGCATGCTCAAGGCGGGCCAGGCCGAACGGCTGAAAGCAGCCGGGCTGGACTACTACAACCACAATCTCGACACCGCGCCGGAGTTCTATGGCCAGGTCGTCACCACCCACGCCATAAGCGAGCGTTTCGACACGCTGGATCAGGTGCGCGGGGCGGGCCTCAAGGTCTGCTGCGGCGGCATTGTCGGCATGGGCGAGACGCGCCGGGCGCGCGCCGCGCTGCTGGCCGAACTGGCGAACCTGAACCCGCCGCCCGAGTCGGTGCCGATCAACCAGCTGGTGCCGATGCCAGGCACGCCGCTGGAAAACGCCCCGCCGCTCGATCCCTTCGAGTTCGTCCGCACCATCGCGGTGGCGCGCATCAGCATGCCGGCGTCCCTGGTGCGACTCTCGGCCGGCCGCCAGGAAATGAGCGACGAGTTGCAAGCGCTGTGTTTCCTCGCCGGCGCGAATTCGATTTTCTACGGCGACAAACTGTTGACCGCCGGCAACCCGGAAGCCGGTCGCGACGAGGCACTGTTTGCCCGGCTGGGCCTCACCGCCGCCTGAACCAACGCTCATGGCAGCCAGCTCCACCCGCAGAAGATGAAACACGCGAAAAGCAAATTGAAGGCCCGCCCCTCCCATCCTCCCCTCACGGGGAGGCTTCTGGTCAGCTCGCTTCGCTCGACTATCACCAGTCGCTCCAAACAAGTTGTTTCACGTTAACCATGCGCAGCGACTTCGCGGCTGCCGCCGATTCCTTCGACTCAGCGGCAGTGCTGGCCCGCGAAGTGGGCGCTCGCATGGCGGCGCGGCTTGACCTGGTAAAGATCACTCCGCAGCGTGTCGCCGACATCGGTTGCGCCACGGGCGATGGCATCCGCGAATTGCACAAACGCTATACCAAGGCCTTGCCGCTGGCCATCGATTTCGCGCTGCCCATGCTGCGCGTCGTGCGCCAAAGGACTTCGCGTTTGCAGCGACTCACCGGGCGCGGTCCGCGCCTGGTCAATGCCGATGTGCGCGCCCTGCCGCTCGTCGCCAATACGCTGGGCCTGGTCTGGTCGAATCTGATGTTGCAGTGGCTGGACGATCCGCTGCCCGCCTTGCGCGAAGTGCATCGCGTGCTGGAAGTGGGTGGCCTGTTCAGCTTTGCCACGCTCGGCCCCGACACACTGAAGGAGTTTCGCAACGCCGCCGCAATAGTCGGCGCTGGCGATACGGCGAGACGCTTTCTCGACATGCACGATCTGGGCGACATGCTGATGGCCGCCGGCTTTGACGATCCGGTGATGGACATGGAGATGATCACGCTCACTTACGCCACACCGCGCGCCTTTCTCGCCGATCAACGCCACCTGGGTGTGCGCGACGCATTGCTCGGCCATCAGGGCTGGCGCGACTGGCGCCGGCTGTTCGATGCCTGGCCACGAAATGATGATCTGCGCCTGCCGGTGACTTTTGAAATCGTCCACGGCCACGCCTGGAAGGCAGAGCCGAGGCAGATCGCCGACGGGCGCGCGGTAATGAAGTTCCATCCGCGCTGAAGCGCGCCAGCCGGGTTCGGCAGCAGGCCGTATTGCGCCCACAGTATGCCAAGTCATGAACTAGGTCTATGCTGTTGAAAAGGGGTCCGCCGGGATTACGTCCAGCGGAATCCGGTAACTCTGCAACGAGGAGATGTCATGTCAACCGCGAACGATTTTCCAGCCGCGCCGTCCGACGCCGACCCGCAGGAAACCCGTGAATGGCTTGAGGCGCTGGAAGCCGTCATCGCCCACGAAGGCTCCGCGCGTGCCCATTTCCTGCTCGAACAACTGATTGCGCTGGGCCAGCGCACGGGCATCAACCTGCCCTACAGCGCCAACACCGAATACACCAATACCATTCCCGCCGACCGGCAGCCGATCACGCCGGGCGACTACGAACTGGAACAGAAAATCCGCGACATCGCGCGTTGGAACGCGATGGTCATGGTGTTGCGGGCCAACAAGAATAATTCCGGCCTTGGCGGCCACATCGCAAGTTACGCCTCGGCGGCCACGCTTTATGACGTCGGCTTCAATCATTTCTGGCATGCGCCGACCGAAAATCGCGGCGGCGATCTACTTATGCCACAGGGCCATTCGTCGCCGGGCATTTATGCGCGCGCCTTCATGCTCGGTCGTTTCTCCGAGGAGCAGATGGACAATTTCCGCCGCGAAGTCGATGGCAAGGGGTTGTCCTCCTATCCGCACCCGTGGCTGATGCCGGATTTCTGGCAGTTCCCCACCGTCTCGATGGGCCTCGGCCCCTTGCAGGCGATTTATCAGGCGCGCTTCATGAAGTACCTCCAGCACCGCGAGCTGATTCCCACCGATGATCGCAAGGTATGGGCGTTCACCGGCGACGGCGAGATGGACGAGCCGGAATCGATGGGCGCCATCGGCATGGCCGGGCGCGAGCGGCTGGACAACCTGATTTTCGTCATCAACTGCAATTTGCAGCGGCTCGACGGCCCGGTGCGCGGCAACGGCAAGATCATCCAGGAACTCGAAGCCGATTTTCGCGGCGCCGGCTGGAACGTCATCAAGGTGATCTGGGGCAGCTACTGGGATCCGCTGCTGGCGCAGGACAAGACCGGGCTTCTGCGCCGCCGCATGATGGAATGCGTCGACGGCGACTATCAGACTTTCAAGGCGCGCGATGGCGCCTACGTGCGCGAACACTTCTTCGGCAAGTATCCCGAGTTGCTGAAGCTGGTATCGACCTGGTCCGACGACGACATATGGCGTCTGAATCGCGGCGGTCACGATCCGCACAAGGTCTATGCCGCCTATGCGGCAGCGGTGGCGCACAAGGGCCAGCCGACGGTGATCCTGGCCAAGACCGTCAAGGGTTACGGCATGGGCGAATCCGGCGAGGCGCAGAACATCACCCATCAGCAAAAGAAAATGGGCACCACCTCGGTCAAGGCCTTCCGCGACCGCTTCAAGCTGCCGATCAAGGACGAAGACCTGGAAAGCCTGCCCTACCTCAAGCTCGAAGAGGTATCGAAGGAACTCGAATACATGCGCGGGCGGCGCATGGCCCTCGGCGGCTACCAACTGGTGCGCCGACGCACCGCCGAAGCCCTGCCGGTGCCGCCCTTGTCGGCCTTCGATTCGTTGTTGAAGGCGGGCGGCGAGGGCCGCGAGTTTTCCACCACCATGTCATTGGTGCGCGCACTCAACGTCATGCTCAAGGACAAGAGCATCGGCAAGCGCGTGGTGCCAATCGTGGTCGACGAATCGCGCACCTTCGGCATGGAAGGCCTGTTTCGCCAGATCGGCATCTGGAACCAGGACGGCCAGAACTACGTGCCGCAGGACGCCGACCAGATGATGTTCTACAAGGAGACCCGGACCGGCCAGATACTTCAGGAAGGCATCAACGAACCCGGCGCCATGGCCGACTGGATCGCAGCCGGCACCAGCTATTCGACGCACGGCGTGCAGATGATTCCGGTGTATATCTTCTATTCGATGTTCGGCATGCAGCGCACCATGGATCTGGTCTGGGCCGCCGGCGATCAGCGCGCGCGCGGATTTTTGATCGGCGGCACGGCCGGGCGCACCACGCTCAACGGCGAAGGCTTGCAGCATGAGGACGGCCATTCGCAGGTGTTCGCCGGCACGGTGCCGAATTGCATCTCCTACGACCCGACATTCGCCTACGAGGTCGCGGTCATCGTGCAGGACGGCCTGCGGCGCATGGTCAGCGAGCAGGAAGACGTGTTCTATTACCTGACGGTGATGAACGAAAACTACGAACACCCGGCGATGCCGGCCGATGCCGCCGCCGGCATCCTCAAGGGCATGTACCCGTTCAGCAAGGGGGCCGCGTCGAATGGGCCACGGGTGCAGTTGCTCGGTTCGGGAACGATTTTCATGGAGGCCATTGCCGCCGCCACGTTACTCAGGAACGACTGGGGCGTCGAGGCCGATCTCTGGTCGTGTCCGAGCTTCAATGAACTGGCGCGCGACGGCCAGGACTGCGCGCGCTGGAATCTGCTGCATCCGACGGAAACGCCACGGCTGCCGCATGTCGCCGCCTGTCTCGCCGACACGCGCGGGCCGGTGATTGCCGCCACCGATTACGTCCGCATCTTCGCCGAGCAGATTCGCGCGCTGGTGCCGCGCCACTACACCGTGCTGGGCACCGACGGTTTCGGTCGCTCGGACACCCGCGAAAAGCTGCGCCACTTCTTCGAGGTGGATCGCTACTGGATCACGCTGGCCGCGCTCTCCGCCCTGGCCAACGACGGCCAGGTGCCGCACAACAAAGTAGCCGAGGCGATCATCAAGTACGGCCTCGATCCCGACAAGCCCAACCCGGTAAAGGTGTAGCCATGGCTCAGATTGTCGAAGTGAAAGTACCGGATATCGGCGACTTCAAGAACGTGCCGATCATCGAACTGCTGGTCAAGGTCGGCGACGCGATTAAGGCCGAGGACTCGCTGCTGACCATCGAGTCGGACAAGGCCACCGTGGATATTCCGTCGCCGGTTTCGGGCGTGCTTGCCGAACTGAAGGTAAAGGTGGGCGACAAGGTGTCGCAAGGCGTGTTGCTGGCGTTGATAACAGTCGGCGCTGGCGATACGGCGGCGGTCTCCGCTGCGGTGCCCGCTGCTCCAACGTCACCAGCGGCAGCAGCAGCGGCACCAGCGACCGCGCCAGCCCCGCCTGTGCCAGCCTCCGCCCCCGCCCCGAGCACCGTTGCGGACTTCCGCCCCGGCGATGCCGAACTGATTTCCGCGCAACCCCGCGTCGCCATGCCGACGGCGGCGGACAGCCTGCCCGGTCAGGCGGCTCATGCCAGTCCGTCGGTGCGCAGCTTCGCGCGCGAGCTTGGCGTCGATGTCGCCAAGGTCCAAGGCAGCGGCCCGAAGGGACGCATACTGCAAAGCGACATTCAGGCTTACGTCAAGAGCATCGTCAGTGGTGCACCTGCCGCTGGCGCCAACCTGGGCGGCGGCGAAGGATGCCAACTGAGTCTGTTGCCCTGGCCGCAAATCGACTTCGCCAAATTCGGCGAGATCGAAGTCCAGCCGCTGTCGCGCATCAAGAAGATTTCCGGCGCCAACCTGTCGCGCAACTGGGCCATGATTCCGGCCGTCACCTATTACGAAGACGCCGACATCACGGAACTGGAAGCCTTCCGCGTGCAGATCAACCAGGAGAACGAAAAGGCCGGCGAAAAGTCCAGCGACAAAGCGACCGCCAAGCTGACCCTGCTCGCCTTCCTGATCAAGGCTTGCGTCAAGGCAATGCAAAAGTATCCCGAGTTCAACGCCTCCATCGACGGCCAAGGCGACGAAATGCGTCTGGTGCTGAAGAAGTATTTCAACATCGGCTTCGCCGCCGATACGCCCAATGGCCTGATGGTGCCGGTGATCAAGAATGCCGAATGCAAAAGCGTGTTCGATCTGGCGCGGGAAACCGCCGATCTGGCAAAGCAGGCGCGCGACGGCAAGCTCAAGCCAACCGACATGCAGGGCGGATGCTTCACCATTTCCAGCGTCGGCGGCGTTGGCGGCACTTCCTTTTCGCCCATTGTGAATGCGCCGGAAGTGGCGATTCTCGGCGTCAGCAAGTCGGTCATGAAACCGGTCTGGGACGGCAAGGCCTTCGTCCCGCGCCTGATCCTGCCGCTGTCGCTCGTCGCCGATCACCGGGTCATCGACGGCGCCCTGGCCACCCGCTTCAACGTCTATCTGACGCAACTGCTGGCCGACATGCGAAGAAGCGTGTTGTGACGACGCTGACCGTGGTCAAGAAAGGCGACGCGGTCGCCATCGCCGCCGACGGCCTCACCACCTTCGGCGACACGCGCCTGGCGCGCAGCTACAAGGGCGAGCACGACAAGATCCTCGACATCGCCGGATCGTGGATCGGCATCTGCGGCTCGTCGGCGCACCATCTGGTGTTGCTTTCCGCGTTCTCGAAGCTGGAGGATATCCGCCTCGGTTCGCGCATGGAGGTGTATGAAACCTTCCGCCGATTGCACCCGATACTCAAGGAGCATGCCTTCCTCAACACCAAGGAAGACGAAGACGATCCGTATGAAAGCTCCCAGATCACCGCACTGATCGCCAACCCCTCCGGCATCTACGGCGTCTATTCCTATCGCGAGGTGTTCCAGTTCGACCGGGTCTGGGCCGCCGGTTCCGGTCGCAACTTCGCCCTCGGCGCCATGCATGCGCTCTACGACAGCGAACTGTCGGCGGCGAAAATCGCCGAAGCCGGCGTCGCCGCAGGCATTGAATTCGACACCTCGTCCGGACCGCCGATCGTGGTCCATGAGATCAAACTGGAAGGACCGCGCAGTGAGTGACGCCATTGAAGTGAAGGTAGCCGACCTGGAGTGTGAAATGCTGGTGCTCGGCGCCGGCCCCGGCGGCTATTCCGCCGCCTTCCGCGCCGCCGATCTGGGCATGAAGACGGTCATCGTCGAACGCTACGCCAGCTTGGGCGGCGTCTGCCTCAATGTCGGCTGCATTCCGTCGAAGGCGCTGCTGCATGTCGCCGCCGTAATGGAAGAAGCGGCGCATGCCGGCGATTTCGGCGTCAGTTTCGCCGCGCCCACGGTCGACATCGACAAGCTGCGGGAGCACAAGGCCAAAGTGGTGGGCAAGCTCACCACGGGCCTGTCCGCCATGGCCAAGGCGCGCAAGGTCGAAGTGCTGCGCGGCTACGGCCATTTCCTCGATGCTTTCCATGTCGAAGTCGAGGCGACGAGCGGCGTAGCGCAGGAGAAGACCGGCGAGAAAAAAGTCATCCGCTTCCAGAAATGCGTCATCGCCGCCGGCAGCGCGGCAGCGCATCTGCCCTTCATTGCCACGGACCCGCGCATTGTCGATTCCACCGGCGCGCTGGAACTGCGCTTCACGCCGAAAACAATGCTGGTTATCGGCGGCGGCATCGTCGGCCTGGAAATGGCAACCGTGTATTCCGCGTTGGGCGCCCGCGTCGATGTCGTGGAAATGCTCGACGGCTTGATGCAGGGACCGGATCGCGATCTGGTCAAGGTCTGGGAAAAGCAGAACGCGCAACGCTTCGACAAGGTGATGCTCAAGACGAAAACGGTCGGCGTCGAAGCAAAGCCAGACGGCCTTTGGGTCAAGTTCGAAGGCGAGCAGGCGCCAGCCGAGGCGCAGCGCTACGACATGATCCTGCAATCGGCCGGGCGCGCGCCCAACGGCAACAAGCTCGACGCCGGCAAGGCGGGAGTGGCCGTGACCGAGCGCGGCTTCATTCCGGTCGATAGCCAGATGCGGACCAACGTGTCCCACATTTTTGCCATCGGCGACATCGTCGGCCAGCCCATGCTGGCGCACAAGGCGGCGCATCAGGGGCATGTCGCGGCCGAAGCCGCCGCCGGGCAGAAGAGCTATTTTGACGCGGCGGTGATCCCCGGTGTGGCTTACACGCATCCCGAAATCGCCTGGGTGGGCGTCGGCGAAGACGAAGCGAAGAAGCTTGGGCGCAAGGTGAAGATCGCGAAGTTTCCCTGGGCGGCGTCAGGCCGGGCCATCGCCAACGGCGCCGAGTACGGCTTCACCAAACTGGTGTTCGATGACAGTGATGACAACAGCGCGCATCGCGTGATCGGCGGCAGCATCGTCGGCCCCAATGCTGGCGACATGATCGGGGAAATCGCGCTGGCCATCGAAATGGGCGCCGATGCGGTGGATATCGGCAAGACCATCCATCCCCATCCGACGCTTGGCGAAAGCATCGGCATGGCAGCGGAGATGGCGCACGGTTCCTGCACCGACCTGCCGCCCATGCGCAAGCGGTAAAATCGCTTCTGGATCAATGGAGCGAAACAAACAAATGACTCAGGACGAGATGAAGCAGGCCGTCGCTCGCGCGGCGCGCGATTACGTGGCGGACCGTTTGTCGCTCGGGGCGATTCTGGGAGTCGGCACCGGCTCCACGGCGAATTTCTTCATCGACGAGATCGCCGCCATCAAGGATCGCCTCGGCGGCGCCGTGGCGAGTTCCGAAGCGACGGCGAAGCGGCTTGCCGGCCATGGCATCCGCGTGCTCGATCTCAACGATATCGACGCCATGGGCATTTATGTCGATGGCGCGGACGAGATCGATGGCGGCATGGCGATGGTCAAGGGCGGCGGCGGCGCGCTGACCCGCGAGAAAATCGTGGCCGCCGTGGCGGGCACCTTTGTCTGCATTTGCGACGCTTCCAAGCGGGTCGAAACCATGGGCCGCTTTCCGCTGCCGGTGGAGGTGATTCCCATGGCGCGCGCCTATGTCAGCCGGGAATTGGCCAAACTTGGCGGCACGCCGAAACTGCGCACGGGTCTGGTGACCGACAACGGCAACCTGATATTGGATGTGCATGGCCTGTCGATCACCGATCCGGTCGGCCTTGAGGCGCGCATCAACCAGATCGTCGGCGTCGTCACCAACGGCTTGTTCGCGCAGCGCGGCGCGGATGTGCTGTTGCTGGCCACGACGGATGGCGTGCAGACGCATTCCCGTCGGCAGCGCTGAAATAATTCCTTCACACGCCGTCGCTATAGTGTCGGCATTACACACAGAGGTAGCGGCATGAACCACGAACACATCAGCCGGCAATTCGATGCCGATCTCGAAGGCTTGCGCACGCGCGTGATGGCGATGGGCGGCCTGGTCGAACAGCAGGTAATGCGCGCCATGGACGGACTCGAATCAGGCGACATGGCGCTGATCGAACAGGTGATCGCCACCGACCGCCTGGTCAACCGGCACGAGGTCGAACTCGACGAGGCCTGCAATAACGTCATCGCCCGGCGCCAGCCGGCCGCCGTCGATCTGCGCATGATCATGACCGTGGTAAAGACCATCACCGACCTGGAACGCATTGGCGACGAAGCGAAAAAAATCGCCAAGATGGCGCGCGCCCTTCATGGCGGAGACACCCGCGTCGTGCCGCGCCTCAATTTGCGCCCGCCGGCGGAAATCGCCGTCGCCATGTTGCGCCGATCCCTCGATGCCTTCGCCCGCCTCGACGTGAATGCCTCGGCCGAAGTGGTGCGTCAGGATCGCGACGTCGACGCCGGCTCCAAGGCCGCGATGCGCCAGCTCATCACGTTCATGATGGAAGATCCGCGCACCATTTCAAGTTCGCTCGATCTTCTGTTCGTCGCCCGTTCCATCGAACGCATCGGCGACCACGCGAAGAATATCGCCGAGTATGTCGTCTATCTGGTCCAGGGCCGCGACGTGCGCCACATCGGACTGGAAGCGATGGAAAAGGAAGTCTCGCGGCAGCTTGAAAATCTCTGATTTCAGTGGCGGCTAACGCCAGGGGTACAAGCCTGCTGGCGCCTTGATCAGCGCGGCGGCACGAACCCGCCGACCTGATCCGCGCCGTCACCGAAGAAGTGTTTCTGCACCTGCTCGGCGAGATACTTTCGATGCTGTGCGTCGGCGAGACTCAGGCGATTCTCGTTGATGATCATCGTCTGCAACCTGACCCATTGCTGCCACGCCTCTTTCGAGACGTTCTCGTACAGTTTCCTGCCCAGTTCGCCGGGCATGGGAGGCAGGTCGAGACCTTCGGCCTCGCGCCCGAGCTTGATGCAATTGACCATGCGTGCCACGGAGTTTCCTTTCGCCAAAAACATGGGGATGCGCGCAGTTTACATCGAGTTCAGCGAAATGCGCTGAACTGCTGAAGGCCTCATAATGCGTCTTGTATTAGGATTACGCGGTGGCCATCGGATTGTGTTCGACACGGTTCCGGTGCTTTCTGGTTTCAAAAAAGGCGAATCTTTTGTCCGCTAAGAGCTCAGGCGCGAGTTACTCGCAGAGTCGCACCGATACCCTGATCGGCGCCGGCGTGCGCATTGACGGTAATCTGTCTTTCACGGGCGTGCTGCGCATTCAGGGGGTCGCCCTCGGTGACATTTCGTGCGACGTTGATTCCATCGGTACCATAGTCGTTGGCAAGTCGGGAAGCGTTACTGGCACCGTCAAGGCTCCGTACATCGTCGTCGGCGGTTGTGTTTCCGGACCTCTGCATTCTTCTGCGTCAATTGAAATTCAACCCGGCGCCCACGTTGCCGGGGATGCTTTTTACAAGCTGATCGATATCCACGCTGGCGGAGTCATGGATGGGTCCCTGACTCCAATGGCATCGACCGATCTGGATCGGTTGCAACAGGAGCAAGGTACTCAGCCGTGGAGCCCTTCAGCAGTCGGCGACTACGACACGCCAATCGCCAATGCCGGGGCGGCTGACGGGACGTTTGTGGCGTCCTTTGGCGGCAAGCGCAACTGGTTCGTTGCGCTGATGATCGCCGTGGTCCTGGTCGTGCTGGGGAGCCGATATTTTGCGTCCATCATGCCACCCGCAGTCGATGCCGCGCTCAAGGCGAATTCCTCCGCGCAGGAGGTCTCGGCGGCGCCATCCGAGCCGGGAGGCGGTGCACCCCGGAGCGAGCCGAAGGCCGTTACCGGAGATGCGGCTCCCCATGCGCCAGACACCAGGCCGAATACCGAAAATGCCGTTGCAGCGCCCCCGCCAGGTCTTGGTGAAATGATTCCGGAAAACGTGGTATTGGTGCAAGGGGTCAATCCAGGCAAGCCCTCCGGCGTTTTCTCGGTGGTTGGCAGGGAACCATCCGTCCTGTTCAGGAAAAACCGCCATGATCCTGGCGATGGCACGCGCATCGATATTTCTCAAGGTGCGGCGGTGAGCATTGCGATCGCAAAAAACGAGATATTCCGGGTCGCAAAAGGCAAAAATATCGAAATATATTATCAAGGCCGGAAGGTCGCGCCGAAGACCACCGAAAGCGGCGCCTGGATGAGTTTCGTCCCTCAATTGCCCGCCGGGACAACTGAGGGAAAGTAGGGTTCGAGGGCACAAAGGCCCTTTCTACAGCGCCTTTACCAGTACTTTCGAACGGCGTTGCAGGTTGTAGAGTTCGCGCCGCGCTTCCGGCAGCGCATCGACGCCGGCCTCGACAAAACCGCGCTCGATGAACCAGTGCGCGGCGCGGGTGGTCAGCACGAACAGGCGCTTCAGTTTCATTTTTTTGGCGCGGGCCTCGATGTGGTTGCGCAACTGGTCGCCGTAACCACTGCGGCGAAAATCCGGCACGACGGCAAGACAGGCCATTTCCGCCGCCTTCTCGGTCGAGAACGGATACAGCGCCGCGCAACCGACAATGACGCCGTCGTGTTCCACCACCGAGAAGCGGGTGATTTCGATTTCCAGCCGCTCGCGACCGCGCTTGACCAGTGTGCCGTCGACCTCCAGCGGTTCGATCAGGCCGAGAATGGCGCCGACGTCGTCGATGCTGGCGTCACGCAGTTGCGCCAGCGGGGCGCTGGTCATCACCGTGCCGACGCCATCGCGGGTAAAGAATTCCATCAGCATCGCGCCGTCGGCGCGGGCATCGAGAAAATGCACGCGACCGATTCCGGCGCGGCAGGCGCGGATGGCGTTGGGCAGGACGCGGGCGATTTCCGGCGCCTGCGCCGGCAAATTCCGGGCGGCGAGTTTCTGCGCTTCATCGGCGGTCAGGGCGTCGATCAGGGCGCCCTTGGCGTTGACCAGTCCCGGCGCATCGCACAGATAGATCAGCTTGTCGGCCTTGACCGCCACCGCCACCGCCTCGGCCACGTCTTCACAGGACAGGTTGAAAATTTCCCCGGTGGGCGATGCGCCGATCGGCGTAATCAGCACCACGTTTTCCTGGGCGAGATCGGCCTGTATTTCCTCGGCGATCACCTTGCGTATGGCGCCGGTATATTGGAAGTCGATGCCGTCGACCACGCCAACCGGGCGCGCGGTGATGAAATTGCCGCCGGTGACGCGCAGGAATGCGCCGGCCATCGGCGTGTTGGGCAAGCCCTGCGAAAGCAGCGCCTCGATTTCGATGCGAGTCACGCCCATGGCGCGCTTGACGCATTCCAGCGCCTCGGCATCGGTGACGCGCAAGCCCTTGTGGAACTTCGGCACCAGGCCGCGCGCGTGCATCTCGGCATCGATTTGCGGTCGTGCGCCATGCACCAGCACCAGCCGGATGCCCATGCTGTCGAGCAGCGCGATGTCATGAATCAGCGCCTGCGCGGCGCCCGCTTCGAGCACTTCGCCGCCAAAGGCAATGACAAAGGTGCGGCCGCGAAAGGCGTGGATGTAAGGCGCCGCCTGACGCACCCAGGCGACCAGGCGGGCGTCGGTGTCCGGCTGACTGCTACGGGTTTCCAGGGTCATGTGGCGGGTTTGCCTTTCTTCGGTGCGACTGTTTTGGCTGCGGCGGGGGCTTTAGGCCTGGGCGGCTTCGACGCGGGGGCGGGGGCCTTTGGGGTGGCAGCGGCGGCCTTCACCGGCGGCGCGGTCGGCGCTTTCTTGTCCACGCTCTTTCCCTTGGACTCTTTGCCTGCCTTCTTTTCCTTATCGGCCTTGGCCGGCTTTTCAGGCTTTTCGATCGGCAAGGGTTTGCCTTCCAGTTCGGCTTCGAGTCGCTGGCAAATCGTGCGCAGGATCTTGACCCGGGCATAGCCCTTGTCGTTGGCCTCCACCAGCGTCCACGGCGCGGTCCCCGTGCTGGTGCGATCCACCATGTCGCAGATGGCCTCCTGGTAGTGATCCCATTTCTCGCGGTTGCGCCAGTCTTCCTCGGTGATCTTGAAGCGCTTAAACTGAATCTTCTCGCGCTCCTTGAAACGCTTCAACTGCTCTTCCTGGCTGATCTGCAGCCAGAATTTGCAGACGATGACACCGGCACCGGAGAGGTCGTGCTCGAAATCGTTGATTTCGGTATAGGCGCGCAACCAGTCAGCGTCGGCGCAGAAGCCTTCGACGCGCTCGACCAGCACGCGGCCATACCAGGTGCGGTCGAAGATGGCGACGCGGCCTTGGCGCGGCATGTGGCGCCAGAAGCGCCAGAGGTAGGGTTGCGCGCGTTCTTCCTCGGTCGGCGCGGCCACCGGAATGATCTGGTAGTCGCGCGCATCCATCGCCGCGATGATGCGGCGGATGGCGCCGCCCTTGCCGGCGGCGTCCGCCCCCTCGAAAGCGCACACCAGCGAGCGGCCCTTGAAGCGCGGATCGCGCACCAGTTCGGATAGCTTGCCTTGCCATTTCGCCAGTTGATCGTCGTATTCCTTGTCGCTCAGTTGATGTGTGAGCCTGAGTTCGGACAGCACATTGCGCCCATCGATGTTCACGCGTATCGGCGGCGCCACCGGTGTGGTCTGCTTGCCGGCGTCGGACAGGCGCTGGCGAATCGCCTCGAGCAGGATCTTGCCGGTGGTCAACGAGCGATAGCGGTCGTCCTCGCCCTCGATGATGATCCAGGGCGCCCAAGGCGTATTGGTCATGCGCAAGACATGGCCGACGACATCCTGCAGCTTGTCGTAGGTCTTGAGGCGGTCCCAGTTCCACTTGGTGACGCGCCAGGCCGTCTTCGGATCCTTTTCCAGTGATTTCAGGCGACGCTTCTGGCCGTCCTTGGTCAGGTGGAACCAGAACTTCAGTACCAGCGCGCCCTCATTGACCAGCATGGCCTCAAAACGGTTGATCTGGTCGATGCGCGCATCCATGCCGGCCTTGCTCATGCCACCGTCGAGGCGGTCATGAATCGGGCTCGAATACCAGGAACCGGCGAACACGCCGATGCGCCCCTTGGGCGGCAGCGCGCGCCAGTAACGCCACATGAAAGGCCGCGCCTGCTCTTCGTCGGTCGGCGCCGAAAACGCCAGGGTCGAGATGAAGCGCGGGTCCATCCACTCGTAAAGAATATTGATGGTCTCGCCCTTGCCGGCGCCGTCCTGACCGCTGACCAGCACGACCACCGGAATCTTGCCGTTCTCCTTGAGGTCGTACTGGGCATCCTGCAATGCTGCGCGCAGTTCCGGAACCGCCTTCTTGTAAGTGTCCTTGTCGATCTTGTGACCGATTTCCGCAGATTCGAACATTACCAGTCTCCCCAAAGTGCCATCATTGCCGCCACGGCGCCAAGCCCGGCGGTTTCAGTGCGCAGCACGCGCGGCCCCAACCCGATGGGCTGGAAGCCGGCGGCCCGCGCCGCCAACATTTCATCTTCTTCAAAACCACCTTCCGGACCCACCAGCAGCACGACCGGCACGACCGGCGCCGCCAAGTCACGCAGGGGACCGGCGGCCCCCGGCGCGCAGACGAAGCGTAGCGCATTGTCCTGCGCTGCGAGGCCAAGATATTGCGGCAGATCAAGAATTGGTGCCACCGCCGGCACGCGATTGCGCCCGGACTGCTCGCAGGCGGCGATGGCAATGTTGCGCCAATGCTCCACACGGCGTGCCGCGCGCTCACCGGAAAGCCGCACCAGGCTGCGTTTTGCCATCACCGGCTGAATGCGGACAACGCCCAGTTCGACCGCTTTCTGCACCACCCAGTCCATCTTGTCGCTGGCCGGCAGCGCCTGCACCAGCGTCAGAACCAGCGGCGGCTCGCGCTCGCTGTCGTCGAATTCGTTCAGCGTCGCGCGCAAGGCCTTGCCGGCCGGGTTGAGCGTGGCCGACCATTGACCGCCGCGCCCGTCGAACAGAATCGCCGTGTCGCCAGCGCCGACTCTCAGAACCTTCAGCGCGTGGTGAGCCGCCTCGGCCGCCAACTCGACGGTGGCGCCGGGGTGAAGCGGAAACGGACAGAAGAATCTCGGTATCATGTCGGCATTATCACCAAAAATTGGAGGCCGTGCATGGTCAGTCTTTCCCCGCCGGTTTGCGACTTCGGTCGCCCGGCCACCGATTTCGATCTGCCGGGCGTCGACGGCAAACGTCATAGCCTGGCCAGCGCGCGCGGCCCCAGGGGCTTGCTGGTGATGTTCATCTGCAACCACTGCCCCTATGTCAAGGCGGTTATCCACCGCATCGTGCGCGACGCCCGCGAGCTTGCCACGCTGGGAGTCGGCAGCATCGCCATCATGAGCAACGACCCGACCGACTACCCGGAGGACTCATGGACGAACATGGAGCGAATCGCGCACGATCTGGCCTTCCCTTTTCCCTACGTGCTGGATCAGTCGCAGGAAGTGGCCAAAGCCTATGGCGCGGTATGCACGCCGGATTTCTTCGGCTTCAACGACAAGCTGGAATTGCAGTATCGCGGTCGCCTCGACGAATCACGCAAGGAAACCGCGCCGGAGACCGCCCACCGCGATCTGTTCGAGGCGATGCGGCAAGTCGCCCTGAACGGACAGGGTCCGGCACAGCAGACGCCGGGCATCGGTTGTTCGATCAAGTGGCGGGACATTACGTGAGAAGAAGCCACGTCTTTTACCACGGCGACACGGCGACACGGCGCAAAGCAAGAGCTTGGACATTAGCCAAGGTTTTCGCCGTGTCGCCGTGTCGCCGTGTCGCCGTGGTAAACGCTTTTCCGGCTTCCGGCAGTTATTTCGTCGGTCGCTTCATCCCAGCTCGATCATCAGATCCTTGGCATCGACCTTGTCGCCGGGCACGACATACACCTTGATGACAGTGCCATCGGTCTCGGCGGTGATCATCGATTCCATTTTCATGGCCTCGATCGACACCAGCGGCGAACCCCGGGTGACCTTGGCGCCGACCTTCACCGCCACCGTCGCCACCATGCCCGGCATCGGCGCCGCGACATGGTTGCGATTGGCCGGATCGGCCTTCGGATGGACTTGCACGGTCGACACGGCGCCGGCCTTGTGCACCCGCATGTCGCGCGGCTGGCCGTTGAGTTCGAAGAACAGCTTGACCATGCCCTCCTCGTCGACGTCGGTGCGGCCGTTGAGCCTGACCACGATAGCCTTGCCCTGGTCGATGGTCACCGCCATCTCATCGCGTTCGCACAGGCCGTAGAAGAACACCGGCGTCGGCAGTTGCGAGACATCGCCGTAGTGGCGCTGATGTTCGGCAAACTCGGCGAACACCTTGGGATACATCAGGTAGGAGGCAAAATCGGTGTCGCTCATGGGCCGGGCGACGGTCTTCTCGCCCTGGGCGCGCAAAGCATCGAGGTTGGCGGGCGGAATGATGGCGCCGGGGCGACCGGCCATCGGCTTCTTGCCTTTCAATATCTTCTTTTGCAGTGCCTTGGGGAAGCCGTCGGCGGGGAAACCCATTTCGCCACGGAACAGCGAAACCACGGAATCGGGGAAGGCCACTTCCTTGTCGGGATTGGCCACATCCTCGGGCGTCAGGTCATTGACCACCATGAACAGCGCCAGGTCGCCGACCACCTTGGACGAGGGCGTGACCTTGACGATGTCGCCGAACAGCTTATTGACATCCGCATAGGCCTGGGAAACCTCGGCCCAGCGATGCTCCAGCCCCATCGAGCGGGCCTGCTCGCGCAGATTGGTGTATTGGCCGCCGGGCATTTCGTGGCGATAGACATCCGAGGTGCCGGAACGCATGTCGGCCTCGAAGGGCGAGTAGTAATGCCGCACGCCTTCCCAGTAGCGCGAGAACGGTTGCAGGCGCGCGATGCCGATGCCGGTGTCGCGCTCCGAGCCTTCCAGCGCGGCGATGATGGCGCCGAGGTTGGGTTGCGAGGTGAGACCGCTCATCGCGTCCATCGCGCCATCGACCGCATCGGCGCCGGCCTCGATGGCGGCCAGCACGCTGGCCGCAGAGGCGCCGCTGGTGTCGTGGGTATGGAAGTGAATCGGCAGGCCGACCTCTTCCTTCAGCGCCTTGACCAGGGCGCGCGCGGCGCGCGGGCGGCAGACGCCGGCCATGTCCTTGATGCCGAGAATGTGGGCGCCGGCCTTTTCCAACTGCTTGGCCATGTCCACGTAATATTTGAGGTTGTACTTGGGACGGCTGGCGTCGAACAAGTCGCCGGTGTAGCAGATCGCCGCCTCGCACAGCGCCCCGCTCTCCTGCACTGCGTCCATCGCCACGCGCATGTTGTCGACCCAGTTCAGCGAGTCGAAGACGCGGAACACGTCCATGCCGGCCGCCGCCGACTGCTGGACGAAATAGCGCACCACATTGTCGGCGTAGTTGGTGTAGCCGACGGCATTGCCGGAGCGCAGCAGCATCTGCAACAGGATGTTGGGCACCGCCTCGCGCAAGGCCGCCAGGCGCTCCCACGGGTCTTCCTTGAGGAAGCGCATGGCGACGTCGAAGGTCGCGCCGCCCCAGCATTCCAGCGAGAACAGTTCGGGCAGATCGCGCGCATAGTGCGGCGCGATGGCGAGCATGTCGGCGGTGCGCATGCGCGTGGCGAACAGCGACTGGTGCGCGTCGCGCATCGTGGTGTCGGTCAGCAGCACTTGCGGCTGCGCCTTCATCCATTGCGCGAAGCCTTGCGCGCCGAGCTTTTTGAGGCGGTCGCGGGTGCCCGGCGGCACCGGCGCGGCAAGATCGGTCTTCGGCATCAGCGGCACGTTCAGCGGCAGCTTGGGCAGCACGCGGCCCTTGACCTCGTCGTTGCCATTGACCACCACCTCGCCGACGAAGCTCAACAGGCGCGAGGCGCGATCGCGCCGCTTGGGAAAATGGAACAATTCCGGGTGGGTATCGATGAAGCGGGTGGAACACTCGCCGGCGACGAACTTCGGATGGTTGATGAGGTTTTCGAGGAAGTGCAAATTGGTGGACAGGCCACGCACCTGGAATTCGCGCAGGGCGCGGCCCATGCGGTGAATCGCCTCCGCCGCGTTCGGCGCCCAGGCCGTGACCTTGACCAGCAGGGAGTCGTAATAGGGGGTAATCACCGCGCCGGTATAGGCGGTGCCGGCATCGAGACGAATGCCGAAACCGGCGGCGCTGCGATAAGAGCTGATGCGGCCGTAGTCGGGCGTGAATGCATTTTCCGGGTCTTCGGTAGTGACGCGGCATTGCAGGGCGTGACCGGAAAGCCGGATTTTGCTCTGCGCCGGAAGGCCCGAATCCTTCTTGCCTATCTTCGCGCCTTCGCTGACGCTGATCTGCGCCTTGACGATGTCGATGCCGGTGACCTGTTCGGTGACAGTGTGCTCGACCTGGATGCGCGGGTTGACCTCGATGAAATAGAACTTGCCGGTGTCGCCATCCATGAGGAACTCGACCGTGCCGGCATGGGTGTAATTCACCGCCCTGGCCAGCTTCAAGGCCGCGGCGCAGAGCAGTTCGCGCTGCTCGTTCGACAGATAGGGCGCCGGCGCCTGCTCGACCACTTTCTGGTTGCGCCGCTGCACCGAACAGTCGCGCTCGAACAGATGCACCGCCTGGCCGTGCGTATCGCCGATGATCTGGACTTCGACGTGACGGGCGTTTTTCACCAGCTTCTCAAGATACATCTCGTCGTTGCCGAAAGCCGCCAGGGCTTCGCGCCGGGCGATGTCGAGTTGCGCCTTGAGGTCGGCATCGGATTCGATGACGCGCATGCCGCGCCCGCCGCCGCCCCAGCTCGCCTTCAGCATCAGCGGGTAGCCAATCGCCGCAGCGAGTTTCCTGGCCTTGCTGTAGTCGTGCGGCAGGGGCTCGGTTGCCGGCATCACCGGCACGCCGGCGGCTACGGCAGCGTTGCGCGCCGCAACCTTGTTGCCCAGGGTGCGCATGACCAGGGGAGTCGGGCCGACGAAAAGGATGCCGTTCTGCGCGCAGGCCTCGGCGAAGTCGGGATTTTCCGAGAGGAATCCGTAGCCGGGATGGATCGCATCGACCTTGGCCTGCCTGGCGATGCGGATGATGTCGTCGATGTCGAGGTAGGCCTGCAGCGGCTTCTTGCCGTTACCCACCAGGTAGCTCTCGTCGGCCTTGAAACGGTGCAGGGCAAAACGGTCCTCGTTGGAATAGATGCCCACCGTGTGTATGCCCAACTCGTTCGCCGCGCGCATGACGCGAATCGCGATTTCACTGCGGTTGGCGATCAACAGCTTGCGGATTTTCTTCATCACTGCTCCGGCACCAAAAAAAAGCTGAACAAGTCTTGCCGCACGCTATCGGCACAAGACATTCAGCGGGGTAATAGAAAGAAGGCGCTATCGTACTTGATTCGAGCCGGGAAAAGCGTCTGACGCCAACCGCGCCGTACCGCCAGCGCCGACTTTCCCATGAGCTCGTGTCGCGCGGGGAATTCGGGCCTGAAAGCTTTCCACGCTAGATCATCGAGGCTCAGAATCTGCGCCACACACCGCACCAGGAAAGCCGCTTTGCGGACCGACAACGGCAAGCAGGTTCGCCACGCGTGCGCCGCCCTGCTTCGCCAGCGCGGGGTTTTGCAGCCACATCTGAATGAAGAATTCCCGCATCTGCTCGGATTGAGCCAGGCGCGCGAGCATAAGGTGCTGCGGGATCGTGACAGGCTGACGGATGCCTTCAGACATTCGGGTCCTCCCCGCACTTGATCTTTTCCAGCGCCTCGATGTCCAGACGGTCCTTGGGCCTATTCGCGGCGCGCTTCATCACCAGCAGATCGTCTATTGAAGCAATCGGCACATGCCTGCCAAACAGGTCGCCGGCAACCGCGTTGGCCGCCAGTTTCTCGAATGACACTTCAGGTCGCACGATCACGTCCACGACGACGCCGCCGGCCTGCGGCTCGCGCAGGGAAAATGCCAGCATGCCCTTTTCTCGATGCCATTGAGCGATCTTGTCGGCATCCCTCAGTGATTCGATCGGCACGGGGATTCCCGGTATCAACCCGTGACGCTTGGCAACATCGATGAATCGCGCCAGGTTGTCATCGTTCATCGCCAGCACCAGGTCGATGTCGAAGGTGCTGCGCATGTAGCCGTGCAACTGAACGGCCAGCCCGCCCACCAGCACGTAGTCAACCTGCTCGTCCACCAACGACTGGAGCAATTCGGTGATCTTCATGGCGCGGATGATCGCATGGATGGGCCGGCGATAGACTCTGGCTTCCCGGCATCCGACCAGTCAGCCGGCTTGCTGCGGCTCGAAAGAATTGCTTCCGCCGTGCTCATGATCGCCGCGTGCGTCCGGCAGCTACGTCGTCCCGCCCAAGCCGCACCGCACGGACGATCCGCTCGGTTTCCGAAAACCCGTCGCGCAGAACGAATCTCAGCATCGCGCGCGGGGTGCGTCCGGCGGCGCTCGCCAGTTTTTCCAGGCGGCGCAAGTCGGCTTGACTCAGGCGGGGATAGTCTGCGGGCATGGTCTTTTCCAAAGGGCTTCGTTTAGGCGGAAAACCGTTGTCATTCGCTGTGTTCGACGAAGAACCGGGCGACCTCCGCTTCACTGGCGAACTCGCCACGATCCGCTGCGGCGACGCGTGCTGCCAGAATTTCCGCGTAGCTTCGACCTTCCGCCTGTGGCCGAGTCGGTATTTCGTCGATTCCGAGACGGCGGCATACCTTCTCGAACACCGCATCACCGGGAATGGCGGCGACACGATCCGAGTCCAGATCGTCCAGTCGCCGCCGGGCGGCCTCATACATCAACTTGGTAGTCTTCATCGTGGCTTCTCTTTGCGGAAACAGGCGGCAAGCTTATCCATTCCACCGCCCATCCTCGACGCGTCAAGCGCGGCTGAGGTCTTCGACGGCGCGAGGATGTCGGACAGACGGAATTTCCCAGCGCCTTTTGCTCACTCGGCCAACATGAGCGGCACAAACCCCGCCTGACGAAAATGCTCGTCGGCCGCCAGTGCATTGGTGATGTCGCGACGAGACATCAGGACAAACGACAGGCAATCGGTAAGACTCCATTCCTTGTCCGTCCTGGCGCCGAAGAGATCGAAAGCGTCCTGCCACAGCAAGGGATCGGTCGCCACGATTTCGACATTCGGATCGGCGCGCAGGGCCTTGATGAACTGGATCGCGGTCGGTCGCCAAGCTTGTTTCGCCAGTGCCGCGCCGATCTCGAAAATTACCGCATCGGTGGTGATGACGAGTGCCGGGCCAGTCCGGAGTTCAACCGCCAGCCGCCTGGCGGCAGAATGATATTGATCGCGTGGCGACAACAGCGCGATGGCGAAGCCGGTGTCGAGAAAAATCGGCTTCGCAACGGTCATGTTCGGTGATCGTAAAGGCGGTCGGCAAAACGAGTTGAATAGTCCGCCGGCGCATCAATTTTC
Organism: Sulfuritalea sp.; assembly: GCA_023229545.1. Classification (GTDB taxonomy): domain Bacteria; phylum Pseudomonadota; class Gammaproteobacteria; order Burkholderiales; family Rhodocyclaceae; genus Sulfuritalea. The sequence continues at coordinate 173,637 of JALNZB010000003.1, forward strand.
AGACCCTCGACAGCGTCAAGAAAGCTCGTCGTCGCCCCGACCGTCCGCGGTTCATTCTGGTGGCGGGTAGCGAGGAATTCGGCAAAGTCGAGAATCTCAGTGACTTCACGTTCCGGCAGGGATTCGATCAGCTTGGTAATGCGCTCGGTTGCACCCATGGTCTGCTCCAGCAGGCTAACAAGTCGAAGTGTAGCCCAATTCTCCGCTACCCCAGCCAGCGTCCATCGTCCACGCGCCTTGCGCGGCCGAGGGCTTCTAGGGCTTTGAGGATGTCGGGGAGGCGGGATTTCCATTTGCCTTTGCCGGTGAAGTGGGCGGCTAGTTGGGATTCGGTTTGGGCTGATGGCGAGTCGGTGAGAATTCTTGCTACTGCGGCTAGTTGGTCGGGGAGTGTTTGCGGCCATTGTTGTTGGGTCGGAGAGCGGGCTGGAGCCGGGCGGCTCGTGGCGTCGTCAGGTTTTTGATTCCTTTGCCCCGAGCCGCCCGACTCCAGCCCGATGGACGCTTGTGCCGCTTGCGGGTTCTGGAAGTCGGGGCGCAGCCATCTGATTTGGCCTTGCGCTTCCTCGGCGCGGCGCATCAAGTTGAGGGCGACGAGGCGTTCGAGCAGGGTTTGCTCGTCGGGCTGGTCTTGCCAGCCGTAGGCGGCGAGCACGGCGGCGTCGAGTTCGTCGTGCAGTGATTTGAGGACGGCGACGAGGCCTTTTTCGTGGATGAGCTTTTCTTTCGCGGTCAGTGGCGTGTTATTCGCCGTGTCGCCAGCGCCGACTCTCAACTTTTCCAGCACGTTGTAGAGGCCGGTCAGCGTCAGCTCGGCATGCGCCGCCAGCACGCGCTTGCGGTGAACGTCGATCTGTTCGGCAAGATCGCGGATGCGGGCTTGTTGTGCGGGCGTGGCGACGGGAAAGGGGAAGGTTTCAAAGCAGCGGGATTTGTTGTAGCGCGGTCGATCTTCCAGCGTGCCGCCTTGCGCCAGCGCCCAGACGACATGGACGCGACTGGACAGTACGCCGAGGACATAAGCGTCGTCGAGCGCGATGGCGATCAGCATGTGGTCCGGCGCAATCGCGGCATCGAGGAACTGGAAGGCGCGATGCTTCGCGGTTTCGACCGTGGCGATGTAGCGCGGCAGGCCAGCCAACGCGCAGCGCAGCGTCTTTCGCACCTCAGCAAACAACCACCATTGCTCACGCAAGCGGGGGCGGTTGTTGTGATCGCGTTCAGGCTTCACGCGCTCCAGCACCCACTGATAGGTTGCCGGCCAGCGGCGGCGCACTTCGTCCGCGTCGAAGCCGAACAGGTCAATGAGCTTCACGCCGCGCGGTCGGTCGGTGAGGTCGCGGCCATTGCGGTAGGGCTTGATCGGCGCGTCCGCTTCGAGAAAGGCAGCCTCTTCGGGTGTAACGATGAAACCGGAGCCAGCGAGCATGAACCCATTGGTCGAAATGCTCCCGTTTGCTCGCATCGCCTGTGCCGCCGCGACATTGGCGCCGACTGTCAGATCGGCGTGGATCGCGCCGAGTTGCTCGGCCAACTCCACGTCCAAGCCTTCGCCCTTGCCTTCGCGCTCGGCAGTCACGGTGCATAACCGGCCTTCGCCGCCACCGGGCGCAGCGACGGTCATGGCGATGCGCACCGCCGCGCCGTCGGCGCTGTCCACCCACGGGTGGTCGGGAATGGCGAAGGCCAGATGCAAGCCCTTGTCGAGCGCCGCCTGCACGACGCGGCGGTTGAAGGTCTGCGCAAGGCTGTTGGTGGTGATGAAGCCGAAGCGCGCCAGCTTGCCTTGCGCCACGAGTTGCGCGGCGTGGTGCCACCAATACATGACGAATTCGCTGGACTCGGGCACCCCGCCCTCACCCTGCCCTCTCCCTGAGGGCGAGGGTGAAGAACCCCACGCACCGCGTAGCGCATCGACATAACCGTCGCCCAGCGCGGCGCGCAGTCGTTTATCTCCGATGAAAGGCGGATTGCCGACCACCACGTCGGCTGCCGGCCATTCGGCGCGGCGCGGATTTTTGTAACGCTCCAGCGGCACGCGCGCCGATTCGTCGGGGACTTGCTCGCCGGTGACGGGGTGCGTCTTCATGCTGCGGCCATCCCAGCGGCTGATGGCTATGCCGTTGTCGTCCATCGCGTAGTCGATGCCGTCGTGGGCCAGCACCGCGTCGCGGCATTCGACGTTGCGGAAGTCGCGCAGAATCGGGTTCGGCAGACTGGCGCCCGCATTTCCCTTGCTGATGCGAAAGTGCCATTGCAGGTAGCCAATCCACAGCACCAGTTCGGCAATCGCCGCCGCTCTCGGGTTGAGTTCGAGGCCGAGGAACTGGTGCGGGTCGACGGCGAAGCCTTCGGTTTCGAGTTGCGCCTGGCCTTCGCCGAGATCGTGCAACTGGTTCAGCACTTCGCCTTCAAGACGCTTCAGGTGTTCCAGCGCGACGTAGAGGAAGTTGCCGCTGCCGCAGGCCGGGTCGAGCACGCGCAGGCTGCACAGGCGGCTGTGGAAGGCGCGAATTTCGGCAATCGCTTCCTTCTGTTTGCCCTCGTTGGCGAGCAGCACGGCGGCGCCCTGGACGTAGGCCCAGCTCTGCCGCAGCGGTTCGATGACGGTGGGCTGCACCAGCCGCTCGACGTAGGCGCGCGGCGTGTAGTGCGCGCCCAGCGCGTGGCGCTCCAGCGGATCGAGCGCGCGTTCGAGCAGGGTGCCGAAGATGGCCGGCTCGACCTGGGTCCAGTCGGCTTTGGCGGCTTCGATGAGCAGGGCGATTTGCGCCCTGGTCAGCGGCAGAACCTCGGGTTGCTTGAACAGCTTGCCGTTGAAGCGCGGCAGGGTTTTGCGCAGCACCAGCGAATAACCGCCGACATCCATCTCGCGCCACAGCGCGCCGACCAGCGGCACGAATTGCGCGGTGTCGTCTTTCAGGCTTTTCAGCAAATCGCTGAAGCTGCCTTTGGGAATCAGCCCGACATCCTCGGCGAACATGCTGAACAGGCAGCGGGTGAGAAAGCCAGCGACGGTTTCGGCGGCATGGCCGCCCTGCTCCAATGATTTGGCGACTTCGGCCAGATGCGCGGCAATCTCGCGCGTGACTTTTGCGCTGACCGTAGCGGGGTCGAGGCTGAGCGGATCGAGCCACACGGCACGCAGCCGGGCGCGGATGGCATCGTCGCGCAGATCGGCGAGGCGGATGCGGTGCGAGCGCGGATCGGGGAAGGGCGTGTAGGTAGCGCCGCTGCGGGTGAACTCGGCGTACAGCTCGATGACGTTGCCGACATCGACCACGATCAGGAAGGGCGGCCGGCCTTCGTCGGCGGGCAGGGCGCGGGCGTAGTTCTCGGCCTGGCTGCGGGCGCGCAGCAGGGCGTCGTCGAAAACCTTGCCGATGGTTTCCGCGAGTTTGGTCTGCTTGGCTTCGAGGATGAAGGCGGCGCGGCGGTAGCAGTCGATGAAGCCGTTGGAACTGGAGCCGTCGCCGTGGCGGAAGGTGACGCGGCGCTCGAAGACATAGGCGTTGTCGCGGGCCTCGGCCTGCGCCGGCTCGGGCTTGGGCAGATCGAGCAAGTGGCACAGCTCGGTGATGAAGAGCTGGTAGTTGGCGCGCTCGGACCCGCCAGCAGATTGCCAGCGAACTATGAAAGCTTCGATGGCGGCGGGGTTGCTCATCAGCTCGGACACAAGGCCACCGCCGGAAATGCTTCGGCACGTTTCGCTTTGCTTACGAAATCCCTGTCGAAAGTCATCAACGTGGCCGTGGCGGGCGACAGGCTCAGATGCAGCGCGTCGGCGAAGTCCAGGCCCTGCTCGAACCATTCCACGGCGCGATACAACGCGGTTTCATTCGGCAGCCGCATGGCCGGCAAGCCCAGCACATGGCGCAGTGCGCCGACGATCTCGGCGCGGGAACAATCGCTGCATTCCAGCACCCAGACCAGTTCGAGAATGATGGTGGAGGTAATGGTGACTTGCGGGGAAGTTTCCAGCAGGCGTGCGGCGCGCTTGGCCTGCGCGACATCGTCGTTGAGCAGGTAGCGCAGCAAGAGGTTGGTGTCGAGGACGATCATGGCCGCGTCACTTTGCGGCGTTTTTTTGTTTCAGCAGCTTGCCTACAGCGAGCTTGATCTCCGCTTGCGCCGGAGCCTTGCGCCCCGCCTTGGCCAACAAGCCGAGGCCGAGTGCAACGTCGGTGCGGGCGAAGCGCTGTTCCGCCTGGCGCAAGTGAATTTCTTCGCCGTCGGCAAAAATCGCCAGCTCGCTGCCGGCTTCAATGTGAAAGGCGGCGCGCAGGCTCTTCGGGATGACGATCTGGCCCTTGCTCGAAACGCGGACGGTTTCCATGGCGACTCCATAAGTAAGACCGGGTAAGACGAATCATAACGGGATTCAGCTTCGCCGTGTCGCCGTGTCGCCAGCGCCGACTTTCTGCGTGCCACGGAACTTTCCGGCTGCTTCGCGACCGCTGTTCAGATCGCGCGAGAAACGTCGGTCAGCCCAAAGTCGCCACCCTTGAACAGCAGGGGCACGTCGTATTGGCGCGCAAGCGCATAGGCAAAGCAATCGCCAAAGTTCAGGCTGGCCGCGTGACGGCCCTTGCCGTAGCGCTGGAATGCATCGGCGGCGGCATCGGCGAGGACTTCATCCGCTGGCAAGGTGCGAATCTGGTAGCGAGCGAGCAGTTCGCGTGCATAAGCAGCGCCATCGCCGAGCAACCGCACGGAAGCGACCATCAGCAGTTCGGTCCGGTTCGGCGCCGCGATTCCCCAGCGCGGAATTTGCGCCAACGCATCGAGGTAAACGGTCGCATCGCTCTCGCGCAGCAGGATGGCGACCAGCGCGCTGGTATCGACGACCGCGTCAACCGGGGAGGCCATGGACGTCGTAGCCGACGATCTGATCGGGCGTGCGATTATCGTCGGTGAGACGTGGCCAGACCATGGCATCGAGCCAGGCCAAAGTCGCCTCGGTGGATGGCTTGGCTTGCGGCGCCGACGCACCCATCGCGGCACTCAGCGCGACGATGGCCTCTTGCGTCATGGAGCGATGGTGCGCGGCAGCGGCGGCCTTGAGCTTGCCGTGAAGCTCGGTGGGCACGTTTCGCAGAACGAGGGTGGGCATGGCGGAACTCCTGTGCAGATAAGGCCCAATGCTAGCAAAACGCTAGCACTAAGGCAATCTGCGGCATCCGCTGGCTCGAACCGCCGTGTCGCCAACGCCGACTTTCTGCTTCGATATTGCTGGTACGGAGCCGGGGCTACCGGCAATCCGTACGCATGCAAAGGGTCTTCCGCTAGCTGGATGCCAACCGGCTGCGCAGCATGGAATGCCGCGCCGGGATATTGCCGAGGCGGGCCATCTGCTGGATCTTGACGTCATCCGGGGTATAGGACGGCAGAATAAGCGGCGAGACGAGGTCGGTGGTGATGTTCTCGCGTTCGAGTTCGGCGGCATGGGCGGCGACATGGTCGACGTTGAGCTTGCCGACGATCTTGGCGCTCTTGGCGTATTCGCTGGCGTACTGGCCGGCGCGACGACCGAAGACGTTGTAATCGAGTACCGAGTTGCCCATCAGGCGGTTGCGGCCATGGACGCCGCCGGAGGCCTCGCCGGCGACATACAGGCCGGGAATATTGGTCTCGCATCGCTCGTTGATGCCGATGCCGCCGTTCTGGTAGTGCAGCGACGGGTAAACCAGCATCGGCTGCTTGACGATATCGATGCCGAAGCGGTCGAACTGGCGGCACATGCCGGGGAACTGGTGGCGGGTATAGCCGTCGCCGTGGATCATGTCGATCAGCGGCGAGTCGAGCCAGACGCCGGTACGACCGACAAAGGTGTCGACGCCGTTGTTGCGGTCGGCGCTGCACTCGCGAATGATGGCGGCCGACTCGATGTCGCGCGGCTCGCGCGGGAAGACGAACAGTTCGCCGAACTTGTTGAGCGGCTGGCCGCCGGCGCCACGAATCTTTTCGGTAATCAGGAAACCGGCGATCTGCTCGGGGAATACCGCTCCGGTCGGATGGTACTGCACCGAGTCCATGAACTTGAGCTGGGCGCCCGCGCGGTAGCCGATGACCAGGCCGTCGCCGGTGGCGCCGTAATGGTTGGTGGTGGCGAAGCCGCGAATATGCAGGCGACCGAAACCGCCGGTGGTGATGATGGTGGATTTGGCCTTGACGGTAAGGAACTGCTCGGTGTCGAGGCTGTAGAGCACGGCGCCGGCGCAGTGGCCGTTTTCGTCGAGGATCAGTTCCACCGCCGGCTCGAATTCGCGCACTGAAATCATGTCGGGGTGATTCTTCACCTCGTCCATCAGGGTGCGCATGATGGTGGCGCCGATCAGGTCGCGGCAGGAGACCATGCGCTTTCTGGAAGTGCCGCCGCCGTGCAGCACCTGCATCGCGCCGTCGTCCATCTTGTCCCAGATGACGCCGAGGTTTTCCAGGTCGCGCACCACGTCGGGCGCGTCCTCGGTCAGCACGCGGACCAGTTCGGGAATGTTCTCGAAGTGACCGCCGCCGATGGCGTCGAGGTAGTGGCGGGTCGGCGAATCGGTCTTCGATACCGCCGCCTGCATGCCGCCCTCGGACATCATGGTGTTGGCATCGCCCATGCGCAGCTTGGTGGCGATCAGCGATTTGACGCCGTTGCGCATGGCCATGATCGACGCCCAGCAACCGGCGCCGCCGCCGCCAATGATGAGCAGGTCGGTCTCGTAGTCGGGCTCGCGCAGATGGATGTCCATCAGCTTCGGCTCGATCATCGAGTGCGCCTCCAGCATATCGGCCACCTCGGTGGTGATGTCCTCGCCGCGATTGGGACCGACGCGAACCGGGCGCTTGGCGCCCGCCGCGAAGTCAGGGTGGTACTTGGACAACACGTCCTTGCGCTCGTCGGCATTCATCGGCGGATAGACGGGCTGGCCGCTCATGGCCAGTTCGAGTCGCGCGGGCCGGGTTCGCTCAACGGCTTTCAGCGTCTCGGCTAGATAATCTGGATACATCTTTTACTCCCAAAAACCCGACGATATGCAATCGTCGGTCTGGTTACGTGGAAATTGCGGGACCGCTTACGGCTCTATGTCGCGACCGTAATAAAGCTTGCTCAGGACGGACGTGTCCATTTCCATCAGCTCGGCATATTCGGCGTCGTACTGGCGAGAGCGCACTTCGGTAAGGCGATCATCGAGCTCCTTGCTTTCCTTGCGCAGGTAGCGCCCGGTAAGCCGCTTGCAGAGGATGCCGACTTCGTGCTGAATCAGTTCGGCCGGGCAACGCAGGGCGCACAGGCCGCAGGCGACGCAGTCGAAGGACATATCCGCCACTGCGGCGATGTCGCCGCGCATCGCTGCCTGGATGTAGTCCATCACCGGCAGCTTCTGCGGACAGGCCTTGGTGCAGGTACCGCAGGCGACGCAGCGGAAAGTGACCGGGTAGACCTCCAGGATCGTATTGACGTTGGGCTTGAGCTTTTCGAGGTCGTAGACGGTCTTTTCCATCGGCACCGACGGAATCATCGTCAGCGACATGCCTTCCTTGACCAGCGTGGTGCAGGCCAGGCCGGTGTATAGCTTGAAGTCGCCGGGCAGTCGATAGATGGTGGCGCAGGCGCCGCAGAATCCTTCGCGGCAACCGGCGCCGCGAATGATCTGGTGTCCGGCGTGCTCGATCGCGCGCATGATGGTCGCATGTTCCGGCACGACATGGGGCTTGCCCATGATGAATACCTTGACCATGTTCGCCTGCACGCGTTGCCGCTTGCCGCCTTCCTGACTTGCTTGCTTGTCGCTTTCCATTCCCGTTCCTTATATATCCGTCAGTTCGTCCGCCGCCGCCCTCGACTAACCGAGAGCAGCCAGGGCCGCATTCAAAGTTGCGCTGGGCCGCATGGCTTTCGATGTCTTTTCAAAATCCGGATGATAGTAGCCGCCCATATCCACGGGTTTCCCCTGGGCCGCCGTCAGTTCGCCAAGAATCTTCGCCTCGTTGTCCGCCAGCGTCTTGGCCAAGGGCGCGAACCGCGCCTGAATCTCCTTGTCCTTGCTTTGCGCGGCCAGCGCCTGCGCCCAGTACTGGGCAAGGTAGAAGTGGCTGCCCCGATTGTCCAGTTCGCCGACCTTGCGCGCCGGCGAGCGGTTGTTGTCGAGAATCTTGCCGTTGGCCTGATCGAGCGTATCGGCCAGAACCTGCGCCTTGTCGTTCTTGAAGGTCTGCGCCAGATGCTCCAGCGACACGCCCAACGCCAGGAATTCGCCCAGCGAATCCCAGCGCAGATAGCCTTCTTCCTGGAACTGCTGGACATGCTTCGGCGCCGAGCCGCCGGCCCCCGTCTCGAACAGGCCGCCGCCGTTCATCAGCGGCACGATGGACAGCATCTTGGCGCTGGTGTTCAGCTCCAGGATCGGGAACAGGTCGGTGAGGTAGTCGCGCAACACGTTGCCGGTGACGGAAATGGTGTCCAGCCCCTTGCGGATGCGTTCCAGCGAGACGCGGCAGGCATCCGCCGGCTCCATGATCTTGATGTCGAGACCCGAGGTGTCGTGATCCTTGAGATACTTCTCGACCTTGGCGATGATCTGCGCGTCATGAGCGCGGTTCTTGTCGAGCCAGAAAATCGCCGGGGTGTTGGACAGGCGGGCGCGGGTAACGGCCAGTTTGACCCAGTCCTGGATCGGCGCGTCCTTGGTCTGGCAGGCACGGAACACGTCGCCCGCCTCCACTTTCACTTCCAGCAAGGTCTTGCCGGAGGCATCGACGATGCGCACCGCGCCGTCGCCGGCCACTTCAAAGGTCTTGTCGTGCGAACCGTATTCCTCGGCCTTTTGCGCCATCAAGCCGACGTTGGGCACGGAGCCCATGGTGGCCGGATCGAGCGCGCCGTTTTTCTTGCAGTCTTCGACGGTGGCATGGTACACGCCCGCATAATTGCGGTCGGGAATCATCGCCAGCGTGTCCTTGGCCTTGCCGTCGCGGCCCCACATCTTGCCGCCGTCGCGGATCATGGGCGGCATGGAAGCGTCGATGATCACATCGCTGGGCACATGCAGGTTGGTGATGCCCTTGTCGGAGTTGACCATGGCCAGTTCCGGACCTGCGGCATAACAAGCCTGAATGTCGGCCTCGATGGCTTTGCGCTGGTCTTCCGGCAGCGTGGCGATCTTGGCATACAGGTCGCCCAGACCGTTGTTGGGATTCACGCCCAGCGTCTTGAATGTCGCGGCGTGCTTGGCGAACACGTCCTTGAAGAATACCGAGACAGCGTGACCAAACAGGATGGGGTCGGAGACCTTCATCATGGTGGCCTTGAGGTGCAGCGACAACAACACGCCTTCCTGCTTGGCGGCCTTGATCTGCTCGGCATAGAACGCGCGCAGGCTGTTGACGTTCATGGCGCAGGCATCGATTACTTCGCCCGCCTTGAGGTTCAGCTTGTCCTTGAGCACGGTGGCTTTGCCGTCATTGCCGACAAATTCGATGCGCACGCTGGTGGCCTCGGGAACGACGGTCGAAATTTCGCTACCGTAAAAATCGCCGGAATTCATGTGCGCGACGCGGGTTTTGGAATCGGATACCCAGGCGCCCGTGCGGTGCGGATGCTTCTTGGCGAAGTTCTTCACCGAGAGGGCCGCACGGCGATCGGAGTTGCCCTCGCGCAGCACCGGATTCACGGCGCTGCCGAGAACCTTGCCGTAGCGGGCCTTGATCTCCTTCTCGGCATCGTTCTGCGGCGCTTCCGGAAAATCCGGAACCTTGTAGCCCTGCGACTGCAATTCCTTGATCGCGGCCTTCAACTGCGGCTGGGAGGCGCTGACATTCGGCAGCTTGATGATGTTGGCGTCGGGTTTTTGCGTCAACTCGCCGAGCCAGGTCAGGTCGTCGTTGACGCGCTGGGCTTCGGTCAGGTTTTCCGGAAAGTTGGCAAGGATTCTGCCGGCGAGGGAAATATTCCTGGTTTCAACGGCAACGCCGGCGGCTTTGGTGAAGGCCTGGACGATAGGCAGCAGAGAATAAGTCGCCAGCGCTGGCGCCTCATCGACCATGGTGTAATAAATTATCGCTTTTGTCATAATTATTTCCTCTTCAATCAAGAATTCCGGGGCGTTCCGTTCAGGCCGCGTGCTGGCTGGCGAACAGCGAAAGCGCACCGCCCGCGCGAATCATGGGAATGTCTTCCTTCCCCTGCGCAAGCTTGAGAGGAATCTCGCCGACGCCACCGCCGACCAGTTTGAGCTGTCCGCTTTCCAGACCGGAGGTATCGAGAGATACTTTGGCGCCTTGTTCGATGCGATCAAGGTCGGACGGATTCTCGAAGGTCAGCGCGAGAATGCCGAAGTTGGCCAGGTTCGCAAGGTGGATGCGCTCGAAGCCCTTGGCCACGATGGCGCGGATGCCCAGGATGCGCGGACACAGCCCGGCGTGCTCGCGGGAGCTGCCCATGCCGTAGCCATCGCCGGCAACGAGGAAGCCATGACCGCCGGCGTCGCGTACCGCCGCCGCCCGGGTACTGAATGTCTTGTCGGCCTGAATGAAGGTGGCCTGCTTGGCATATTCGTCGGCGTTGGAGCGCAATGACAGATACTTGCCGGCGGGCTGGATCAGGTCGGTGGTGACTTCGTCGCCGAGCTTGAGCAGGACCTCGCCTTCCAGCTTTGGCGGCAGACTCGTCAGCGTCGGCAGCGGCGCGATGTCGGGACCGTAGCGCATCACCACCTTGGCCGCTTCGGCGGCAGGCAGCGGCGCCACATAAGCGCCCATGTCGACCACCGGCGGCACGTGCTTGATGGCGAGATCGCCGCTGATGAGGTCGCGTGGATCGGTCAGGCAGCCCATGACGGCGCTGGCGGCGGCGGTGACCGGGCTGACCAGATGCACCTGGGCGCTTTCGGTTCCGGAACGACCGGCGAAATTGCGATTAGCGGTGGACAGCATCACGCCGTTGCTGGGAGGGCTGAAACCCTGGCCGATGCAGGCGCTACAGGCGTTCTCCATGACCCGCACACCGGCCGCGTAGAAAATTTCCAGGTAGCCGGCGGCCGCCAGTTGGCGCGCGATGGCTTGCGAGCCGGGGGCGATGGCGGTATCCACTTTGACTTTCCTGCCGCGCAGGATCTCGCCGACGCGTGCCAGGTTCTCGTAGTTGGAATTGGTGCAACTGCCGATGAACACGGTATCGATGGGCATGCCGGCGTGGCTGGCGACGGGTTCCATGGACTTCAGGCGCGGATAGAGCGCGATGGTCGGCGCCAGCGATGACAGATCGATTTCGACGGTGCGGCTGTAGGTCGCGCCGGCGTCGGCGACCAGCGGCTGGAAGTCCTTGGCGCGCTGCCGGCCTTCGAGGTAGGCCTTGGTGACATCGTCCGCGGGGAAGATCGAAAAGGCGACGCCGCCCTCGGTTCCCATGTTGCAGACGGTGGCGCGGTCGGTGACGTTGAGGCTCTTCAGCCCCGGCCCGGTGTACTCCAGGCAGATGCCCTTGTTGCCCTTGATGCCGATGACCTTGAGTACATTCAGGATCACGTCCTTGGCCAGCACACCCGGATGCAGGGCGCCGGTAAGACGGACCTCCACTACATTCGGCATTTCGATCTTGTAGGAAGTGCCGGCCATGGCGAAGCTCACGTCGGTGCCGCCCGCGCCCAGCGCCAGCATGCCCATGCCGCCGGCGTTGGTGGTGTGGGAGTCGGAACCGAGCACCGATTTGCCGGGAGCCGCGAAATCTTCCAGGAACACGCTATGGCAGATGCCGTTGCCGCCGCGCGAGAACCAGCAGCCATATTTTTTGGAGAAGGTTTCCAGATAGCGGTGGTCATCGCCGTCGATGTAGCCGACTTGCAGGGTCTTGTGATCGACGACGATCACGGCGGTGGTTTTCACCCGCTCGACGCCCATCTTCTCAAAAGCCAGTGCGGCTGCCGTGCCCGTGGCGTCCTGGTAGAGCGTATGAGTGAACAGGATTTCCATTGGCTGCACCGGCGCGGGGAGTTGCGCGAGCTTTTCGGCGGAATTGGCCAGAAGAATCTTTTGCGCGACGTTGAGTGCTGTCATGAGTTCCTCGCTATTAAATGCTGAATAAATATATCGGGGATCGGTGTGCGGTCAGGAAACGAAGGTGCATTGCGATGCCGGCGTACGGGTGTCCATGTTGCGACCGCGGTTGATGTGGTCGTCGATCTCGCCGGCACAACCAACCATGCGTCCAAACAGGAAGGCCGTGAAGGCGGCATTTTCCATGGCTTCCTCGGAGAAGGCGCCGGAACGATAGCGCGGCCATAGCAGTTTAAGCAGCAAGGCCGCGATCACCGCGTCGATATTCACGCAAAAGACATTGGCGGTAACGCCGCTATCGTAAAGAGCCTGAACCAGAGCGCTGTAGAAGTCGTGGAAGACGTTGGTCTCGCCGCGCTCCTTGAATAGCTGCGAGAGATAAACCTCGCGCGGATCCTTGTTGACCAACTGGTTCTTGAACACCGGGTGATTGACGCCGGGGATGTTGCGCACGCTTTCGCCGACGCCCTTGCGGGCCTTCTTCTCGGCGCCAAAGACTTCGGCGAAGCGGGTGCCCATGGCCTTGAGGTCGAGTCCGTGCTTGGGGTCGCCGGCATCCTTGAGCTTGGTCTTGCCGAACTGCTCGATCAAAAACTGGATGCCCTCGAAACCGTTGCCGCCGTGGGCAAAGCCGGTATGAGTGAGGAAACCGATCATCGCCTTGTTGATCTGCACGCGCTCGGGCGATTCCGGGCCGTCGGCGGAAACCGCGCCCTTGCAGCCCTGAGCCGAAATCGTGCCGACGCCGTTGGAGATGATGAGGCCCAGCAGTACCTGGAACGGGAAGAGTTTTTCCGGCGATGGCTTCTCGCCGAGCAACGCCAGGTAGGCGATCTCGGTGGCCGACCACTTGTTCAACAGTTCCTTGTTCGCGACGCCGCAGAAACTGTCGGCCTTGTGCCTGGAACTGTCGACCGAGGCGCCGATGATGGTGGCGAACAGGCGGACGTACCACGGAAAGTTGTGGGCCGTGGTGCGCGCGATCTTCTTGCGTATCAAGGCGGACCAACTGATGCTGGTGGTGATGGCGCCCAGTACCGCGTCGGCGGTCGGATGCCCGCCGAGCGAACGCAGGTAGTCCACGAAAACCGACTTGGTGCGCCGGGCCTTGAGCGCGGCAAGCATGGCCACCGCCTTGGCATCGGCTTTCTTGCCGACCAGCGCGGCGAGCTGCTCGCGGCTGGCCTTGATTTTGGAGAAGTCGAAATCGACCTGGTCGCCGGTGTGCAGGCCGGTATGGCCGAACAGGTCGATCAGTACGTCGGCGGCCCGGCAGGCGCCGTCGACCCGCTTCGGGCCGACCACGGCGCAGGCCGCCGCCGACACGACATTCGGCGCATTGCCGGCGCCGCGCACCGCATCGGATGCCATGACTGCGGCATCGCCATGCAGATTGACATCGGCGGCTATGGCGGTGTTGAACAGCGCATTATCGTTGTCGTCGCTGAGTTCATGGAGCAACGCCAGGCAGTAATTCGACTCCAGCGGATACTTCGCGGTATCGAGAATGGAAATGCCGGAAACGCGCGTCACCTGGGTCTTCGCATCCATGATCGAGCTGCCCGAGCGGTCCTTCATGGACTCGCGCGGGAAGGTCGCGCCGACCTGCCTGGTCAGCTCGGCGATCTGGTCCTTGTAGGGCTGCATCGGCTCGACCAGCGGAATGTCGAGTTCGGGCGGCAGGGGCAGGCCCTGATTGTCGCCAAACCAGGGCTTCAGCGTCAGGTCGCCCTCGGGGGCGAAATCCGGCTCGACGCCATTGAGCTTCATCACCGCAGTCAGTGCCGCCGGAATGTGGGAGATGTTGGTCACCACCGCTCCAGCCTGCGAACAGACCGGGTTTTCCGGCGAATAGATGCCACCGACCTTGAGAATGCGCTGGAACCACTCTTCCTTGGCCATCGCGCTGTCGCCGCTGCCAGACATGGCGCCGGCATGGCCGACGGCGCGGGTCAGCTTGGCCTTCCAGCGACCGACGACACAGGCGACCACCGGCTTCTTGAATTCGAGGTTCTCTTCGTAGTAACCGCCCGGCTCGATATACATCACCGCCGCCTTGGTGCGCGCATCGTTGTCGAAGGCGTTGGCGAACTCGGCCGGGGCGAAGTGAATGTAAAGATCCTTGCCGCTGGAAATACTGGTCGTGGTGCCCCAGCCGCCGGCGGCCAGGTAGGAGGCCATGGTGGTGGTGAAGTTGCCGGAATTCGAGAAAATGGCCACCGAACCGTGGCGCAGGGATTCTTCGGGCTTTTCGCCACCGAGCGCGCCACCGAGGCGAATGTGATTCCAGGCATCGGCAACGCCGAGGCAGTTGCCACCGAAAACATCGACGCCGCGCTGCTGGGCCAGGGCCCGGATTTCACGGGCGTCGTGCACCGACACCTTCTCGGTGAGGATGATGATCTTCTCGATGGCCTTGTTGACGCGGATCAGCTCGAACACGCCGTCGCGCACGGCCGCCGGCGGCAGGTAGACAACGCCGACGTTAAAGCTGTGGCCGTCGTCCATGCCCTCGCGGACGTTGTTGTAGACGGGAACATTGCCGCTCGGCGTCTCCAGCACCTCGCCGCGCCGTCCGGGCGACGTGCCGAAAACGACGTTGCCGCCCGAGTAGGAATGGCTGACGGGCGTAACGCCGCGCGACTCGTTGCCGAGGATGTTCAGTACGCACACCCTGTCCTTGCAGGTGGCGATTTCGGCCAGAGAATTGATGCCGACGAAATACTTGAATTTTCCGATACCTAGATTGCTCATTGCATCCCCCAAGGGTCGTGCTCAGACGACACTGTCTATTTTTTTGCGGTTATCGAGGCCGGCCATGGTCAGGCAGCGACGCCCAGTTTTCTGGCCAGCATCTCGCGTCCGCCGCTCTTCATCCACTGGTCGGCGGCCTGCGCGTAGCGCACAACGTCGGTCATCGCCGAGTCGAAAGCGAATATGCGGTAAGGCAGGCCGAGCGAGTCGACCACGTCCTTGAATGCCAGCAGGCCGCGCGACAGATTCGGGCCGCCACGACCGATGACGACATACACCGGCGTCGGCCCATGCTCGCTGAAATATTCGCGCAACGCGTCGGCCATGGCGCGGAAGGTGACGAAAATGTCGGTGTTGTTGGCTTTGCCGCCGATGACGAACAGCACGTTGGACTGCTTGAGCCAGTGCTTGAGGCAAATGCGCATGACCTGGCGCATTTTCTCGTAGGGCGGATTGCCGCCGAAGTCAGAAGAAATGATGGCGTCGTCGCCGAGAAATTCGGTCACCAGCGAGTTGGCGCCACCACCGAAGGTCGGCGCCAGGATGGTGCCCTTTTCGTTGATGACGGACACGTCGGACTGGCCCTGGTAGGTGCGCAACTGGTTGATCTCCTGCTCGAAATCTGAGTAGTCGACCGCGAACAGTTCGTTGGGCAGGTTGAGGCGCTTCATGCGCGGGTCGTCGCGGTCGAAGCCGCACTTGAAGTCGCAGGCCACCGGCATCAGGCCGCCCTTGCCGGTCGGCATCATGCGGATCGGATTGAGCTCCAGCGTGGTCATGCCATTGTGGTGGAACAGGTCCCACAGCTTGGGCAGGTTCTGCGCCAGCGGCGAAACGATTTCCTTTGGTGCCTTGAGGTCGGACAGCGCGTTGGTGATGACGAAAGACTTGAGGCCGGTCATCGGGTCGAAGGGCACCTCGACGATCTGGTCCTTGGACAGTTCCTCGATGTCCATGCCGCCGTGGTGCGTGATGGTCAGCGTCGGCGCACGGTAGCGGGTCGAATCGGCAATCGAGACATAGACCTCGTGCTCGGCCGGCACCGCGCCTTCGAAGGTGACGCCCTGCGATTTGGCAATGACGTTGCCATGGCGATGCTCGGCGAAGTAGAGGCGCTCCTTTTCCTTCAGCGCCGTCTTCAGGTCCTTGGCGCGACCGAGCAGGCCGGCCTTGCCCTTCTTGCCGACGCCGCCGCGAAATATCGGCTTGACGAAAACCTCGCCGCACTTGGCGATGAGTTGTTGTATCTCGTGTTCGCTGGCTTCCGAGCCCAGCACCTGCGAAGTCGGAAAATCGACCAGCTTGAGCAGCTTCGCGCCGTAGAGCATGCCTGTAATATTCATATCATTCCCTCTGCCAAGCGGCAGTCGTCATTAGTATTCTTGCGGCAGATTCTTGAGTTGCGCCCAGGAATAAACCGGTCCCTTGACGCAAACATAGTCCTTGCCGACGTTGCAGCGCCCGCACTTGCCGATGCCGCACTTCATCTTGTTTTCAATCGTGGTGTAGATCTGCTCGTCCTTGAAACCGAGGTTCTGCAGGTTCTGGAGCACGAACTTGATCATGATCGGAGGGCCGCAGGTGATGGCGATGGCATTGTCTGGCGGCGGTGCCTTGTCCATCACGTTGGAGGGCACAAAACCGCAGAATTCGTTCCACCCTTCCTCGGATTTGTCTACCGACAGATGCACATCGGCGCTGCTGCGCAGCTTTTCGAGTTCCGCCCGGTACATGATGTCGCGCGGCGAGCGACCGCCGTAGAACACCGTGATGTTCTTGAAGTTGGCGCGCTGCGCCACGGCGGTGGTGATCACCGGCCAGATTGGCGCCAGGCCACAACCGCCGCCGATGAAAATCAAATTCTTGCCGCGCCAGTCGTCGACCGGAAAGCTGTTGCCATAGGGGCCGCGAATGCCGACGGTATCGCCCACCGATAGGTCGTGGAAGGCCGAGGTGACCCGTCCCACGCGCATGATGGAGAACTGCTTGTATTCCTTGATCAACGGCGAGGACGCAATCGAAATCATCGATTCGCCGCGACCGAAGATGGAGAGCATGGCGCACTGGCCGCACTGGTGATCGAAACCGTCGCCATTGACGAACTCAAGGCGGAAGGTCTTGATCGAGCGCTCACCCGCCACCTCCTCCTTGATGTGGGCGATCCGGGCCAGTTTCGGCAGGTAGATGTTGTCCGGGGGGTTATGCGACATGTTCGGCAACCTTGTTCACAACGGCGACGATATCGATTCCGACCGGGCACTCGCTGACACAGCGACCGCAGCCCGTGCATTGGAGCATGCCGAAATTCTCGTGGAAGTACTGGAACTTGTGGCACACCCGCTGGCGCAGCCGCGCAGCGGTGTTCTCGCGCGGATTGTGGCCGGAAGAGTGCATGGTGAAATCGGGAAACTGGCAGTTGTCCCAGGTGCGCACACGGTTGCCCTTGATCGGTACCGTGCCGGTCATTTCGTCGTTGAGGTCGAAGCAATGACAGGTCGGGCAGAGGAAGGTGCAGATGCCGCAGCCGATGCAGGCGCGTGCCAGTTCTTCCCACAGCGGCGAGTTGAAGCTCGCCTTCAGCTTGGCCGGTGCTGCTTCGGGATTATTGACGGCGCGTTGCGGCTGGGCTACCGCCTCGCCGTGCACCTGTTTGACTTGCTTGCGGTCGGCTGCCGCCGCGTCCGCCAGGGGGCTGCCGGCGACGGCCATCATCGCCTTGCCGGTCTCGGTCACCGCCGCTACGTGGTAGCGGTCGCCCAGATCGGTCAGCAGAATATCGAGGCCGTCGGTGGACACCGGCGAGCCGCCGACCGACTTGCAAAAACATGTCGCAGCGGGCGGCGTGTTGCAGGCCAGCCCCACATACGCCACGTTTTTCCGGCGCGCCTGGTAGTAAGGGTCGTTGACATTATCGGCAAACACCCGGTCCATGCGCACCGCACCGCGACCGTCGCAAGGCCTGACGCCGAACACGGCGCGCCGCTTGGGATCCGGCATGACCTGCGTCAGGCGAGGCGCCTCGCCCTTGATCTGTTCGAACGAGAAGAAGACTTCCCGCTGGGGGAAAGAAAATCCCTTGGGCGGCTGCTTGGTGTTCGGGTGGTCCATCCGCACGGCATCGCCGACCGGCTTGTAGGTCCACACGCCATCTTCCAGCGCCGGTGCGTGCACCTCCCAGTCGCCGCCTTTGGCAAGGGCGGCGATCCAGTCGTTGAGACGTGCTTTGTCGAGTATTTTTTCCATGCTCATCTGATGAAGGCGCCGGGGTCGTCGTCGCGGAAGGAGGCCACCAGCGATGGCCCGCCGATGCTTGCGCCGGGCTCGTAACCGAAACGCTCGCGGGCTTCGCGTTCCATTTTGTTGTTGAGTAGCCGCAGCGGGATGTTGACCGGGCAGACGCGCTCGCACTCGCCGCAGTCGACACAGCGGCCGGCCAGGTGGATGGCGCGCGTCATGTGATACGTGATGTTCTCGGATTTCACCGCAGAGCGCTCGATCCAGCGAATGCGGTTGGCTTTCTCCTCGGCCGTGGTCTCCGGCGCCACCGCAATATTGATGCTGTCCACCACGCACTCTTCGCAGTAGCACATCGGACACACCGAGCGGCAGGCAAAACAGCGGATGCAGCGATCGAACTGGCGCTGCCAGAACTCCCAGCGCTCACCCTCGCTGCGCGTCTCGAACCGCGCCAGAGCGGCGAACGGCGCCTCCAGGGCGCGTCCGGTCTTGTCTTCGCCAAGCGCCACGTTGTGTTCCTTGGGGAAGGGATTGCGGCACTCCAGGCAGCGATCCGCCATGACTTCGCGCGCCGGCAGGCGCTTTTCGCCCGCCGCCGTGGCAAAAGCAAACTCGTCGCCGGCGAAGGCCGCCGCCGTCGGCACGGCGCCGTCCAGTTGGCGCGCCACCTTCCATTCGGCGATCATCCCGCTGCCTTCGCAGGACACGCCGATGATGTAAACGTCCTCGCGCTTGAAATAGTTCTCCTGCATCAGCACAACGATGGCGCGGGCATCGCAGCCCTTGGCGATAATGCCGATCGGTGCGCCGGCTGTCTTGCGGGCGTGCGCCAGAAACTTGCGGTCCTCAACCAGATGGAGGGCCAGGTTGTGATAGCAGGTGGGATCCCACACCAGTTCGTCGGCCTGCTCGGGCGCGGTGATGACGACCGGCTCGGCCGGCATGCCGCGGCTGCCCGCCCGCCAGCCGATGACGGCGCGGACTTCGCCCTTGGCGAGCAGGTCTCTTGCCGTGTCGCGGATGTCCTGAATATTGATCATGTGCGCTGCGCCTTCAGCTTTTCCTGCGAGCCAAGCGGTCGCAGATCCTCGACGAAGTCCTTGACCACCTGAGCGTATTTGGCGCCCTCGGCGGCCGACACCCATGACATGCGGAAACGGTTTTCCTCGACGCCGATGAACTGGAGCAGTTCCTTGACCAGGTGAAGTTTGCGCCGCGCCAGAAAGTTGCCTTCCATATAGTGGCAGTCGCCGATATGGCAGCCCGACACCAAAACGCCGTCCGCCCCCTTGTTGAAGGCCGACAGGATATACATCGGCGACATGCTGCCCGAGCACGGCACGGTGATCGGCGTCGCGTTGGCCGGATACTGGATGCGCGAAACGCCCGCCAGATCGCTGCCCGCCGACGAGCACCACTTGCACAGGAAGGCGACTATCTTGGGCTCGTATGGTTGCTGTTCCGACATCGGATTTCCCTCTTTCATACCGTCAGGCAGGCTTCGATCATGTCGAAAACCTGTAGCTGCGTAACATTCTTGACTTCAATGGCGGCACGCAGGCAGGTGGCCGAACAACTGCCGCAGCCCTCGCAAAGCACTTCGTTCACCACCGCCTTGCCATTCTCCAGCCGGATCGCCTTGTAGGGACACGCGGTCACGCACATCTCGCAGCCCGTGCAGTGCGAACGGCGCACCCTGGCTACCGTCGGCGCATGGTTCAGCGTGTCGCTCGACAGCAAGCCGATGACCTTGGCAGCGGCGGCGCTGGCCTGGGATACCGTCTCCGGGATGTCCTTCGGCCCCTGCGCGCAGCCCGCCAGATAAATGCCGCCGGTGACGCTCTCCACCGGTTTCAGCTTCGGGTGAGCCTCGGCCAGGAAGCCGTCCTTGTCGCGCCCGATCTTGAGTACCTTCGCCGCCTCTTCGGTGCCCTTCGAGGGCTGCATGGCCAGCGCCAGCACCACCATGTCGGCGTCGATTTCGACGTTCTCACCGGTCAGCGTATCGGTGCCGAGCACGCGCACCTTGCCGTCCTTGCGATAGAGCTTCGAGACACGACCGCGCAGGTAGACGGTCTCGTCTTCCTCCATCGCGCGCTGCACGAATTCCTCGTAGCCCTTGCCGCCGGAACGGATGTCGATGTAGAACACGTAGGCACGACCGTCCGGCACATGATGCTTGTACAGGCGCGCATGCTTGGCGGTGTACATGCAGCAGATCTTGGAACAGTAGGCGCAGTGCTGGGCCGGATCGCGCGAGCCGACGCACTGGATGAAGACGACATCCTTCGGCTCTTTCTGGTCGGAGGGCCGCAACACGTGGCCCTTGGTGGCGCCCGAGGCCGAACACAGACGCTCGAATTGCAAGCCGTCGAGCACGTCCTCGACGTTACCCGCGCCGTATTCGAGAATCTTTTCCTGGGGATACAGATCGAAACCGGTCGCCACGACGATGGCGCCGACATCCTCGACCACCGTCTTGGGCAGCATGTCGTAGTTGATGGCGCCCGCTTCGCAGACATCCTTGCACTTGCCGCAACGAATCGGATTCAGGCCCAGGCAGGAGTCTTCGTCCAGCGTATAGCTGGCCGGAATGGCCTGGGCAAACGGAATGTGGATGGCGCGACGCGAGGTCAGGCCGAGGTCGTGCTCATTCGGCACCACCACCGGGCAGACCACGGTGCACTCGTCGCACAGCTTGCAGGCTTCGGGGTCGACGTAGGTCGGCTTCTGCAGAATCTTGACGCGGAAATTGCCGACGGCGCCGGAGACTTCCTGCACCTCGCTGTAGGTCATCAGCGTGATCTTCGGATGGCGCGACACTTCCACCATCTTGGGCGAAAGGATGCACTGCGAGCAGTCCAGCGTCGGGAAGGTTTCCGAAAGCTGGAGCATGTGGCCGCCGATGGTGGCCAGTTTTTCAACCAGCACCACCTCCAGGCCGGCGTTGGCGATGTCGAGGGATGCCTGGATGCCGGCGATGCCGCCGCCGATGACCATCACCCGCCGCGTCACGGGAACCGCGATCGGTTCCAGGGACTGGTTGCGGGCAACGCGGCGGACGGCGCTGCGCGAAATCTTGATGGCCTTCGCCGTGGCTTCATCGCGATTCTTGTGCACCCATGAGCACTGCTCGCGGATGTTGGCGATCTCGCAGGTGAAACCGCTGATGCCGGCGCGCGCGGCGTTGTCGCGAAAGGTCTTCTCGTGCAGGTTCGGCGAGCAGCAGGTGACGACGACGCTGTCGAGATTGTTTTCCTTGATCGCCTCGATCACCGAGTTCTGACCCGGGTCGGAGCACATGTAGACGTAGTCCCTGGAGAAGGCGACTGTCTCCTCGCCGGCCATTTCCTTGGCCAGCCTCGACACATCTACCGTGGCGGCGATGTTGGTGCCGCAATGGCAGACGAATACGCCCGTGCGCTTCTTCGTCATGACGCCGCTCCAGCCGTTTTTAGCGCCTCGATGCCGTACTCATAGCCTTTCTCGAAGGCCTTGATATTGACCTTGAGGAAACGATCCGGGACCAGGCCGGGCAGGGCTTTCTTCATGGCGTCGGCGGTGACCACCTTGGTGACTGCGGTGAAGAAGCCGAGGGCCACGAGGTTGGTGAACAAGCGGTTGCCGACTTCCTCGGCGAAGCGGGTGGCCGGCACGCGATACAGCTTGAGGTCGGGATGATCGCTCTTCAGCTTCACCAGGTCCTGTTCGACGATCAGCACGCCGCCCTTGGGCAGTTCGCCGTAATACTTGTCGTAGGCTTCCTGCGACAGCGCCAGCAGAACGCCGGGTTGCGTGATGTAGGGATAGAGGATGCGGCTATCGGACATCACGAGCTGCGCGGCGCAAGCGCTGCCACGAGCTTCCGGGCCGAAACTCTGGGTCATGGTGGCGAACTTGTCGTCGTACAGGGACAATGCCTTGCCCGTGATCAGGGCGCAGCGAATGATGCCCTGGCCGCCGAATCCTGAAAACCTGATCTCCTGGGTGCTCATGCGGTAGCAATCCTCACTTACGGGTCTTCTTGGCGACAGCCTTGGCTGGAGCCTTCTTCGCGGCTTTCTTCACTGGCTTCGCCGCGACCTTTGCCGCTACTTTCGCTGCGGACTTTGCCGCAGGCTTTTTCGCCGTACTACCAGCGCCGACTTTCTTCGGGGCGACCTTGGCCGGGACCTTTTTCGCCGCCTTGGCCGGAGCCTTCTTCGCGGCAGCCTTCTTCACTGCGGCCTTGGGCGCGGAACCCTTTTCGGCTGCGGTCGCTTCCTCGGCCAGAGCGGCAGTCCGGCGGGCGGCAACCCGCTCCTTCTCGGCCTTTGCCTCGGCTTCGCGTTCGGGCAGGGTCTTGCCGTAGAGCTGGTAATCGTCGCCCACCAGCTTGGCGCCGACCTTGTCGAGGGCTTCGAGGTACGTGGGCTTGTTCTTGTCGACGAACTTGCCGATGACGATCTTGCCCTGGTAGTTGATGGCGGTCTCGCGCGTATCGCAGCCGTGCTTGAGAACCGTGTTCTCCTGGTAGAACTGAAGCATATCGACGCCGTCGCCGAGGCGGTTGCGGCGCAGGTAGAGCGTGGTGCAGGGCGAGATGACCTCGATGAAGGAGAAGCCCTTTTTCGACAGCGCTTCCTCGATCGACTGGGTCAGGTTGCGGGCATGCATCGACGTCCAGCGCGCAACGTAAGTGGCGCCAGCGGCATCGGCCAGGAAGGGCAGGCTGAACGGATATTCGTGGTTGCCGTAGGGCGTGGTCGAGGCGATGGCCCCACCCGGCGTGGTCGGCGTTACCTGGCCGCCGGTCATGCCGTAGGTGAAGTTGTTGTTGCAGATGACCACCAGGTCCATGTTGCGCCGGGCGGCGTGGATCAGATGGTTGCCGCCGATACCGGTGAGGTCGCCCTCGCCGCTGAACACCACCACCGTCAGTTCGGGATTGGCCAGCTTGATGCCGGTGGCCACGGGAATGGCGCGACCGTGCGTGGTGTGGATCGAGTCGAAGTTGACATAGCCGGCGACGCGGCCAGTGCAGCCGATGCCGGATACCACGACCAGCTTCTTGGGGTCGATGCCGCTGCGCTTAATGGCCTCGGCGAAGGAATTCACCTCGGAACCGATGCCACAGCCGGGACACCAGATGTGCGGCATCCGCTCCATGCGCAGGATGCCGGACATGGGACTGGCATCCTTGAATTTTCCGATATTGGTCGTCATTTGGCTGCCTTTCTGATGGCGTCCAGGATTACCTCTGGCTCATGCACCGCGCCACCGCAGTGATTGACGCTGATTACCTTGCACTGACCCGCAGCACAACGCTCCACCTCAAGCACCATCTGGCCGTAGTTGATTTCCGGCACCACGAAGGCCTTGATCTTGGGAGCCAGTTCGCGGATGCGCTTCTCGCAGAACGGCCAGATGGTGATGAGCCGCAGCGACCCGACCTTGAGGCCTTCCTTGCGCGCGTCCTGGATGGCCTTGACGGCGATGCGGGAGGTAATGCCATACGACACCACCACCACATCGGCGCCGTCGACCTGATCCTCTTCGAGACGGATGATCTTGTCGGCATTGCCGTTGATCTTTTCCATCAGGTGCGTGACCACGATCTTGCCCTGCTCGGCGGTCATCACCGGATAGCCGCGCTCGTCGTGCACCAGGCCGGTGATATGGAAGTTGTAGCCGTCGCCGGCCTGGGTCATCGGATGGCCGCCCTGGCTATTGAACTTGTAGGGGCGGAAGTCTTCCTTGGGACCGCTGTAGTTGTTGCGCGGCACTACCTTGATCTGGTCGGCCGGCGGAATAACCACTTTTTCATGCATGTGGCCGACGGTTTCGTCGGTCAGGATGATGACCGGCACCCGATAGTATTCCGACAGGTTGAAGGCCTCGACGGCGAGATCGAAACATTCCTGCGGACTGTCCGGCGACAGGGCAATCATGGCGTTGTCGCCATGCGGACCCCATTTCGCCTGCATCATGTCCTGCTGCGCAGTCAGCGTCGGCAAACCGGTCGACGGACCGCCGCGCTGCACGTTGGCGATCACCAGCGGCGTCTCGGTGATGCAGGCCAGGCCGATGTTTTCCACCATCAGGGAGAAGCCGGGGCCGCAGGTCACGGTCATGCACTTCTTGCCGCCCCAGGCCGCACCGATCAAGGCGGCGATGGAGGCGAGTTCGTCCTCCATCTGGATGAACAGCGCACCGACTTCCGGCGCCCGCTCGGCGAAGCGCTCGGCCGTTTCGGTCGAGGGCGTGATGGGATAGCCGGCAAAGAACCGGCAGCCTGCCGCCAGCGCACCTTCAGCCAGCGCGTGGTCACCATCCATGAAATGGGGACCGGCATCGACCCCTTTGGGATCTGCGGTAACTGTCTTCACTTTTCTGCTTTCCCTTCCTTGCGTTCGTCGTCGTCCTTTGTCACGAAGATGGAAAACTCCGGACAGATCAATTGGCAATACAGGCAACCGTGGCACTTCTCCGGGCTCTTGGCGTACGGCGGGTGATAGCCCTTGGCGTTGAACTCGGGGGAAATGTCCAGCACGTTGGTCGGGCAGAACTGCACGCAGAAGCCGCAGCCCTTGCACCAGGTTTCGTTGACATAGACATTGCCGTGAAGCTGCTTGAGATCGTTGAAATACATACCGTCTCTCTCAGGCTGGGCCCATCAAACCACGGGCGGCCAGAACCGGCAGTGGATCGATGTGATGAAGGTCGAAGCGCAATGCCGACTCGTCGCAACCAAACGCCAGCGCCATCAACTGGGTGAAATAGAGCACCGGCAGATGATGGAACTCCGGATTGAGGCGCTTCGCGTCGGCCTGGCGGAAATCCAGGTTGAAGGCGCACAACGGGCAGCTCACCACCACCAGGTCGGCTTGCTCCTCGTGCGCCGAACCCATGATCTTGTCGGTGCGGTCGGCGATGATCTCGGGATTGCCGACCGTATGGTAGGCGCCGCAGCACTCGGTCTTCTGCGCGAAGGGGACGGGCGTGCCGCCGAGGGCGACCACCAGGTTCTCCATGACGGTCGGGTTCTCGGCGTCGTCGAAAGCGACCTCCTTCGGACGCACCAGCAGGCAGCCGTAGTAGCAGGCGACGCGCAGTCCGGCCAGCGGCTTCTTCACCTTCGCCGCCAGCTTGTCGAAGCCGATGCGGTCGCGCAGGTATTCAAGCAGATGCAGGACGTCGACGTCGCCCTCGTACTTGATCTTGTCGAGGTACATGAACTTGTTGATCGACTCGAGCGCGGAGGCCCGCTTCCTGACATCGATGTTGGCGCGCTTCAGCGTGTTGTAGCACATGGCGCAGGAAGTCATGAACTCGCTGGCATTGGCTTCCTTGACGCGCAGCAAATTGGTCACGGGCGCGACGCGGTGCATGATGTCGTCGGAGGCCAGGGCGTGCACCGTGCCGCAGCAGTTCCAGCGGGCCATTTCTTCGACCTCGACATCCAGTTCCGCCATCGACGACACCGTCGAAACATCGAAGTTGCGCGCGTGGTTCTTCAGCGTGCAGCCGGGATAGTACATAAGCTTCATGGGTTTGCTTTCGCCTGCCATCAGGAAGTCTGCTTGCGCATGGCGCTGATCAGGGCGATCGGCGGCAAGACGCCGCGCGTCTCCAGGGAAATGTCCCGAATATCGAGGTGATCGTCGCGGCGCCTGAGACCTATCGCCATGCCGCGCAGCGCCTCGATGATCTCGGCGATGCGGATACCCTTCGGGCAGCGCGAATTGCAGGTCAGGCAGGAGACGCAGGTCCAGATCGCGCTCGAAGCCATCAGCCGCTCCTGCATCCCCAGTTGGGCCAGACGGATGATCTGGTTGGGCAGCACGTCCATGTGGGCCGCCATCGGGCAACCGGCCGAGCACTTGCCGCACTGGTAACAGGCCAGCAGCTTCTGGCCGGCGATTTTTTCGACCCTGGCGACAAACGGGCCGCGCTTTTGGAGCGGGGAATTGCGCATGGTTGTAGGTGAGGTGGTGATTGCCATGGTTGCCTTCAATACTTTCCGTCCATGCGAAACTCGGGTTGATCGAGCCACAGGCCAACATTCAGCACGCTGTCCAACTGGGCCTGGAGGCTGTCGTAGTGGAACGATTCTTCCTTGACGAGTTTCCCGATCAGATCGAGCACGGCGGCATCCGTGGTGTGATTGGCCATTTCCTGAAACATGTGAATGGCCCGCCGCTCCAGCTCCATGGCCATGCGCAGCGCCTGGGTATCGTCGGCGACCACCGCGTGGCCGCGCTGGAGAATCGTGGCCTCCAGGTCGGCGACAATCCGCGAAGGGTTCGCCTGCGCCGCCTCGTGCGTCGAAAGGCGCTTCAATTCCTCTTCGCCGACGAGAGCGACGAACAGCGCACGGGCTTCGTCCACATGGCTCTTTTCTTCTTCCGCCAGACGCAGGAACATGGCTTTGCCGCTGGCGTTCTGCGTCAGTCCGGCGAGATGGCGGTAAAACTGCTCGCCGCCAAGCTCGAGGTCCAGGGCAGTACGCACCAGTTCGATGATTCTGTCGTCCGTGTGGCTCATCGGTTCAAATCTTCCGCTTTCGAAAGTTCGAGTTCAGTTCAGCTAGATTGGGCAGAGTCCGTGAAGCAATTTTTCCGCAGGTGGCGTTCCGGTTGATCGAATCCGGCGCCTTCAATCACTCGGCGGGTGTTTCCTGCCTCGCGCGCTTCGCGGTACGGTCTTGCGTTCGGGGGAGGAATGTAGCCGCAGCCATCCATATTCGCCATTCACTTTTTCTTATCATTGGAATAAGCACTCGGAGAGAGGGTGCAGCATTTTGTGCCGGCACGGCGCCGCAGCGAAAAATGACATCAGGTAATTTTACGCATACCTTTCGCATTCCGCAGCAGCGCCACATTTCCGCTAACCCCTTCTGCCGTGGGCGACGCCGACTTGAGCGGGGGCGCCACGCCCTTCCCGCCAGACGCCACGATGCGAGGCTGTGGAACATGCATATGTCTTTGTGCAGCGCCGTAACCGGCCCCCCGCAGCTGCAAAAATGACGGCCCGCCCGCCAGTAATTTCGCGCAACCTGGTTACGACCACTGCGCTTACCGCCGACGAAGCTTTGTCCTCGATAAGGGTCAGGTTCGCCCGGATCGGTTCCAGCGCGCCGCCAGCACCCTGAGCACAGCGTCAATCCCCACCTACTCCGCAGTGATCGGCGCCTGCTTGCCGACCTGCGCCGCGATCAGCCGCGAGCCTTCGCTGTCCATGAACTGGACGAAGGCGGTGGCCGCCGGCATCAGTCGCTTGTCGGTGCGATAGACCAGGCGCCAGTGGCGCTTGACCGGCGTGCCGGTGATGTTCAGCCTGACCAGGCGACCGACCGAGCGTTCCAGGCCGATGGCATGCTCGGAAAGAAACGCCACCCCCAGCCCCGCCATCACGGCCTGCTTGATGGTCTCGTTGCCATCCAGTTCCATGATCGCGCCGGATGCTACGTGATGTTCCTTGAGAAAACGCTCCAGCGCGGCGCGCGTGCCCGAGCCGGGTTCGCGGATCAGCAGGGTTTCTTCCGCCAGTCGTTGCGGGTCGATGCGCCGCCTCTCCGCCAGCGGATGATCCGGCGCGGCGATGAACACCAGCGGATGCTCGGCGAATATCTTGGCCACGGTATCGAACTCGGTCGGCGGCGTGCCCATGATGGCCAGGTCAATGCCGTTTTCGGTGAGGTGGCGGACGATGGCGCCACGATTGCTGACCGTCAGATCCAGCTCGACGCCCGGATGCCGGCGGCGAAATTCGGCGAGCAGCGCCGGCGCAAAATACTTGGCCGTGCTGACCACGCCGATCTTCAGCAGGCCGGCTTCGACCCCCTTCAGCGCGGCCAGCGCTTCGCCGGCTTCGCGCAACTGCTCGGCAATGCGGTGCGCCTGGCGCGCCACCTCTTCGCCGGCGGCAGTGAGGCGAACCTTCTTGCCGGCCTGCTCGGTCAATGGCATACCGGCCTGATCTTCCAGCGCCTGCACCTGCATGGACACGGCGGGCTGGGTCAGGTGCAGTGCTTCGGCGGCGCGCGAGAAGGAAAGATGGCGCGCCACCGCCTCGAATATCTTGAGCTGGCGCAGGGTGACGTTTTTCATGGGAATGATGTTATCACCGCCATAAGGAAACATGACTTTCCCTTATGGGTGGTGGGAGCTATGCTGCTTCTCATGCTCCAAGCCCTGATCTTCGATGTCGATGGCACGCTGGCCGATACCGAGCGCGACGGCCACCGCCCCGCCTTCAATGCGGCGTTCGCCGAGGCCGGCCTGGCCTGGCGCTGGGACGAGGCGCTTTACGGCGAATTGCTGGCGGTTGCCGGCGGCAAGGAACGGATACGCTTCTTCTGCGAACGGCATGCGCCGGAATTTCTGCGCCAACGGGATGCCGAAGCGCACATCAGGGACTTGCATGCCGCCAAGACGCGGCACTATGTCGCGCTCTGCGCGCGCGGCATTCCCCTTCGCCCCGGCGTCGGGAGGCTGTTGCGCGAAGCGAATGCCGCCGGGCTGCGGCTGGCCATCGCCACCACCACCACGGCGGAGAATGTCGCGGCACTGTTGCCCGCCGACCTGTTGGCGCTGTTTGAGATAGTCGGCGCTGGCGACACGGCGGCGAAGAAGAAGCCGGCCCCGGACATTTACCTGTGGGTTCTGGCAAGGCTGGGCCTGCCGCCGACCGCCTGCCTGGCCATCGAAGATTCCGCCAACGGGCTTGCGGCCAGTCTCGCCGCCGGATTGCCGACGCTGATTACCACGAACGAAACCACGCGCGATCACGACTTTGCCGGCGCCGTCGCGGTACTCTCCGACCTCGGCGAGCCGCGCCAGCCCTGTCTCGCGCGACGCGGCGCCCTGCACGGCAAAACCTTTATCGACCTCGATCTGCTGAGAATCTGGCACCGCAACGCTATAAGCTCTAGCTGATAGTAACGATAATGAAACGTGACTTGTCTTTATAGTTCACGCTGACTAAGATGACTATCAAAGCTGCTCCCGAATGCCATACTTCACCACGTTGAGAATGAGGAGAACCAAATGGACCAATCGAATCGCTATGCCGCGCTGGACCTCAAGGAAGAGGACCTGATCAAGGGTGGCCGGCACATTCTGTGCGCCTACAAGATGAAGCCCAAGGCCGGCACCGGCTACCTGGAGGCCGCCGCCCACTTCGCCGCCGAATCCTCCACCGGCACCAACGTCGAGGTGTCCACCACCGACGACTTCACCAAGGGCGTCGACGCCTTGGTCTATCACATCGACGAAGCTACGGAAGACATGCGCATTGCCTATCCGCTGGAACTGTTCGACCGCAACGTCATCGACGGTCGCTTCATGCTGGTTTCCTTCCTGACGCTGACCATCGGCAACAATCAGGGCATGGGCGACATTGCCCATGCCAAGATGATCGACTTCTACATGCCGCCCGAAGTCGTCCGCCAGTTCGACGGTCCGGCCACCAACATCGAGGAACTGTGGCGCATCCTCGGTCGTCCGGTCAAGGATGGCGGCTACATTTCCGGCACCATCATCAAGCCCAAGCTGGGCCTGCGTCCCGAGCCCTTCGCGGCGGCGGCCTACCAGTTCTGGCTGGGCGGCGACTTCATCAAGAACGACGAACCGCAGGGCAACCAGGTGTTCGCCCCGATCAAGAAGACCTTGCCGCTGGTCTATGACGCCATGAAGCGCGCCATGGACGAGACCGGCGAGGCCAAGCTGTTCTCGATGAACATCACCGCCGACGACCACTACGAAATGTGCGCCCGCGCCGATTTCGCGCTGGAAACCTTCGGCACCGACGCCAACAAGCTGGCCTTCCTGGTCGACGGTTTCGTCGGCGGCCCCGGCATGGTCACCACCGCCCGCCGCCAGTATCCGGCCCAGTTCCTGCATTACCACCGCGCCGGCCACGGCATGGTCACTTCGCCCTCGTCTAAGCGCGGCTACACCGCCTTCGTGCTGGCCAAGATGTCGCGCTTGCAGGGCGCTTCCGGCATTCACGTCGGCACCATGGGCTACGGCAAGATGGAAGGTGAAGGCGACGACAGGATCATCGCCTACATGATCGAGCGCGACGAGTGCCAGGGCCCGGTGTACTTCCAGAAATGGGACGGCATCAAGGCCACCACGCCGATCATCTCCGGCGGCATGAACGCCCTGCGCCTGCCCGGCTTCTTCGAGAACCTCGGCCACGGCAACATCATCAACACGGCCGGCGGCGGTTCCTACGGCCACATCGACAGTCCCGCCGCCGGCGCCAAGTCGCTGCGCCAGGCCTACGAGTGCTGGAAGGCCGGCGCCGACCCGATCCAGTACGCGAAGGAGCACAAGGAGTTCGCCCGCGCCTTCGAGTCTTTCCCGCACGACGCGGATAGTATTTTCCCCGGCTGGCGTGAGAAACTCGGCATCAAGGGATAAGCCATTTCCGCCCCCCCCGTTGCAGACAACGGGGTCGGAACTTTTTCGCGGATGTTGCAGGATCATGGAGGCAGCGAACATGCTTGAAGGGCGCAAGACACTGACGCGTTACACCATTGAAGAGGAGCACAAACATCCGGGCGCCTCGGGCGAGTTCTCCGGGCTGCTCAACTCGCTGGCCACCGCCATCAAGATCATTTCCAACCACGTCAACAAGGGCGCGCTGGTCGGCGCGCTGGGCAATGCCGGCGCCGGGGAGGCATCGGTCAATATCCAGGGCGAGGTGCAGAAGAAGCTCGATGTCATCAGCAACGAGGTGATGCTCCAGGAAAACGAGTGGTCCGGTCACTTGTGCGGCATGGCTTCCGAGGAAATGGAGGAGGTGTATGCCATTCCCGACCACTGCAAGCGCGGCAAGTACCTGCTGGTCTTCGATCCGCTCGACGGCAGTTCCAACATCGACGTTAACCTGACGGTAGGAACCATATTTTCGATCCTGCGCGCTCCGAATCCGGGCAACAACGCCAGTCTCAAGGACTTCCTGCAACCCGGCACCGAACAGGTCTGCGCCGGCTTTGCGCTGTATGGACCGTCGACCATGCTGGTGCTCACCACCGGCCATGGCGTCGATGGCTTCACGCTGGACCGCGACATCGGCGCCTTCATCCTGACCCATCCGCAGATGCGCATTCCGGACGACACGCAGGAGTTCGCCATCAACGCCTCCAACGAACGCTTCTGGGAACCTCCGGTAAAGCGTTACGTGGGAGAGTGTCTGGCCGGCAAGACGGGTCCCCGCGCCAAGGATTTCAACATGCGCTGGATCGCCTCGCTGGTGGCGGAGACCTTCCGCATCCTGACGCGCGGCGGCATTTTCATGTACCCAAGAGACAGCAAGGATCCCGCCAGACCAAGTCGTCTGCGGCTGATGTATGAAGCCAATCCGATCTCCTTTATCATCGAGCAGGCCGGTGGCGCGTCGACCACCGGTCGCGAACGGGTGATGGAAATTCCTCCGGCGGAACTGCACCAGCGCGTGCCGCTGATCTTCGGCTCGAAGAATGAAGTCGAACGCCTTTCCGGCTATCACGAGGAATATGCCAAGGGCAAGGAGCCGGACACCTTCAACTCGCCGTTGTTTTCAACGCGCTCGCTGTTCAGGACTCAGTAAACTTCGGGAGACTCCCATGTCGGTCAAGCATCCCATCGTCGCCATTACCGGATCGTCCGGCGCCGGCACGTCCACGGTCACCAAGTCTTTCGATCTGGTCTTTCGCCGCGAAAAAATCAAGGCCGCCATCGTCGAGGGCGATTCCTTTCATCGCTATGACCGCAAGGCCATGAAAGTGGCGATGGAAGAAGCGCGACTCCAGGGCAACAACCATTTCAGCCACTTCGGCCCGGAAGCCAATCTGCTCGAAGAACTGGCGGATCTGTTCAAGACTTATGGCGAAACCGGTCGCGGCAAGGTGAGGAAGTATCTGCACAACCCCGAGGAAGCCGCGCCGTATAGCCAGCAGTCGGGCGAATTCACACCCTGGGAGGACATTCCCGACGACACCGATGTGATGTTCTACGAGGGTCTGCATGGCGCGGCAGTGACCGACAAAGCCAATGTCGCGCAGCATGCCGATCTGCTGGTCGGCGTGGTGCCGACGGTGAACCTCGAATGGATCCAGAAGCTGCACCGCGACAAGAGTCAGCGCGGCTATTCGACCGAGGCCGTGGTGGACACCATCCTGCGACGCATGCCGGACTATATCAACTACATTACGCCGCAGTTCTCGCGCACCCATGTCAACTTCCAGCGGGTGCCGACGGTCGATACCTCGAACCCGTTCATCGCCCGCGATATTCCGACGGCCGATGAAAGCTTTGTCGTTATCCGTTTCGCCAACCCGAGGGGCATCGACTTTCCTTACCTGCTGTCGATGATCCACAACTCCTTCATGTCGCGACCGAACATCATCGTGGTGCCCGGCGGCAAGATGGAACTGGCCATGCAACTGATCTTCACGCCGCTGATTCTGCGCATGATGGAGAATCGCAAGCGGGCCTGAGTGACAACCAAGCGACAACGAATCAATCACCTGCGTTTGCCTGCGTTTGCCACCACTAGCGCGATCCACCCGGTTTCGCCGATAATACCGGGTTCTACCGATCCCACCGACTGATGAGGGAATCAATGAGTACGTTCAGCGACTTCGATCCACCCGTTTTCAACAACCTGACCAGCGCCATCCGTGCCCTGGCCATGGACGCCGTGCAGAAAGCCAATTCCGGCCATCCGGGCGCGCCCATGGGCATGGCCGAAATTGCCGAAGTGCTGTGGAACCACCATCTGCGCCATAACCCCGGCAACCCGAAGTGGGCCAACCGCGACCGCTTTGTGCTGAGTAACGGTCACGGCTCGATGCTGATCTACGCCTTGCTGCACCTGACCGGCTACGATTTGTCGATCGACGACCTGAAGAACTTCCGCCAGTTGCACAGCAAGACCCCGGGGCATCCGGAATACGGCTATACGGCGGGCGTCGAGACCACCACCGGGCCGCTCGGCCAGGGCATCACCAATGCCGTCGGCATGGCCATGGCGGAGAAGCTGCTGGCCGCCGAATTCAACCGCCCCGGTCACGAGATCGTCGATCATCACACCTACACCTTTCTCGGCGACGGTTGCCTGATGGAAGGCATCTCGCACGAGGCTTGTGCGCTGGCCGGCACCTGGGGCCTGGGCAAGCTGACGGCGTTCTGGGACGACAACGGCATCTCCATCGACGGCCACGTCGAAGGCTGGTTCACCGACGACACACCCAGGCGCTTCGAGGCCTATGGCTGGCACGTGGTGCCGAACGTCGACGGCCACAACCCGGAGGCGCTGCATGCGGCCATCAATGCCGCCAAGGCGGTCACCGACAAACCCTCGCTGATCTGTTGCAAGACCGTCATCGGCGCCGGCTCGCCGAACAAGCAGGGCACGCATGACGTGCATGGCGCACCGCTGGGCGACATAGAGATCGCGCTGGTGCGACCGCATATCGGCTGGCACTTTGCTCCCTTCGAGATTCCGAAGGAAGTCTACGAAGTCTGGGACGCCAGGCAAAAGGGCGCCGACTGGGAAGCCGGTTGGAACCAGAGCTTCGAGAATTATGCCAAGGCCTTCCCCGCCGAAGCCGCCGAGTTCAAGCGGCGCATGGCCAGCGAGCTGCCGGCCAACTGGGCCGAGCACGCCAAGAAGGTCATCGCCGAGGTGAATGCCAAGGCGGAGACGGTTGCCACGCGCAAGGCTTCGCAGATCTCCATCAATGCCCTGGCCCCGGCCCTGCCCGAATTTGTCGGCGGCTCCGCCGACCTGACCGGCTCCAACCTGACCAACTGGGCAGGCTGCAAACCGGTGTCCGGCAAATCGACGGGCAATTACATTTCCTACGGCGTGCGCGAGTTCGGCATGGCGGCGATCATGAACGGCATGGCGCTGCACGGCGGCATCCTGCCTTTCGGCGGCACCTTCCTGATGTTCTCGGAATACGCCCGCAATGCCTTGCGCATGGCCGCACTGATGAAGCAGCGGGTGATCTACGTGTTCACCCACGACTCGATCGGCCTCGGCGAGGACGGCCCGACCCACCAGCCGGTGGAGCAGACCGCCACGCTGCGCATGATTCCCAACATGGATGTCTGGCGTCCCTGCGACACGGTGGAAACCATGGTGGCCTGGACGGCGGCCGTGGAAAAGCTCAGCGGCCCGAGTTCGCTGTGCCTGTCGCGCCAGAATCTGCCCTTTGTTTCGCGCGACGAGGCGGGCATCGCCAACATCCGGCGCGGCGGCTACGTCATCGCCGACGCCGCCAATCCCAAAGCCGTCATCATCGCCACCGGTTCCGAAGTCGATCTGGCGCGCAAGGCGCAGGCCAGGCTGGCTGAAGAAGGCATTGCCGTGCGCGTGGTATCCATGCCCTGCACCAATGTCTTCGACCGCCAGGACGCGGCGTATCGCGCCAGCGTGCTGCCCAAGGGCGTGGTTCGCGTGGCCGTCGAGGCCGGCGTAAGCGATGGCTGGTACAAGTATGTCGGACTGGAAGGGGCCGTCATCGGTCTCGACCGCTTCGGTGAGTCGGCCCCGGCCGGGGCCTTGTTCAAGGAATTCGGCTTTACCGTCGAGCATGTGGTGGCGACGGTGAAGGGAATTATCTAGTTCTTTTTTTCGGGAGTTTTGGCATGACCATCAAAATTGGCATCAACGGGTTTGGCCGCATCGGACGCATGGTGATGCGCGCCGCCGCAAAAGATTTCTCCGACATCGAGATCGTCGGCATCAACGACCTGCTCGAACCGGATTATCTGGCCTACATGCTGAAGTACGATTCGGTGCATGGCCGCTTCAAGGGCGAGGTTTCGGTCGATGGCACGACCCTGGTGGTCAACGGCAAGAAGATTCGCCTGACGGCGCTCAAGGATCCGGCCGAACTGAAATGGAACGAAGTCGGCGCCGATGTCGTCATCGAATCCACCGGCCTGTTCCTGACCAAGGAAACGGCCGCCAAGCACATCGCCGCCGGCGCCAAGAAAGTCATCATGTCGGCGCCGTCGAAGGACGACACGCCGATGTTCGTCTTCGGCGTCAATGACAAGACCTACGCCGGCCAGACGATTATTTCAAATGCATCGTGCACCACCAACTGCCTCGCCCCCGTGGCCAAGGTGCTCAACGACACCTGGGGCATCAAGCGCGGCCTGATGACCACCGTGCATGCCGCCACCGCCACGCAGAAGACCGTCGATGGCCCGTCCAACAAGGATTGGCGCGGCGGCCGCGGCATTCTCGAAAACATCATCCCGTCCTCGACCGGCGCCGCCAAGGCCGTCGGCGTGGTGATCCCGGAACTCAACAAGAAGCTCACCGGCATGTCCTTCCGCGTGCCGACCTCCGACGTTTCGGTGGTCGATCTCACCGTGGAACTCAACAAACCCGCCAGCTACGCGGAAATCTGCGCGGCGATGAAGGCCGCTTCGGAAGGTCCGATGAAAGGCGTGCTCGGCTACACCACGGACAAGGTCGTCGCCACCGATTTTCGCGGCGAGTCCTGCACCTCGGTGTTCGACGCCGAAGCCGGCATCGCGCTCGACAGCACCTTCGTCAAGGTCGTCTCCTGGTACGACAACGAGTGGGGCTATTCGAGCAAGGTGCTGGAAATGGTTCGCGTCATTTCCAAGTAATAAATCCATTTACCACGGCGACACGGCGAAAAAGCGCGAGAAGCAAAAAGCATTGCCTTGCTTTTCGCCGTGTCGCCGTGTCGCCGTGGTTAAAAGGGTTCTCATATGAATTTCAAGAAGCTCACCGATCTCAACGTAAGCGGCAAGCGGGTTTTCATCCGCGCCGATCTCAACGTGCCGCAGGACGACAGCGGCACCATCACCGATGACACGCGCATCCGCGCCGCGCTGCCGGGCATTCGCTACGCGCTCGACGGCGGCGCCGCCGTGATGGTCACCTCGCATCTGGGCCGGCCGACCGAAGGCGAATTCAAGGCGGCGGACTCGCTGGCCCCTATTGCCAAGCGCATGGCCGAACTGCTCGGCAAACCCGTGCGCCTGGTGCAGAACTGGGTCGATGGCGTCGTCGTAAATGTGGGCGAAGTGGTGATGCTGGAAAACTGCCGCATGAACAAGGGCGAGAAGAAATGCGACGATGCGCTGTCGCAAAAGCTCGCCAAACTGTGCGACATCTGGGTGCATGATGCCTTCGGCACCGCGCACCGCGCCGAGGCCACCACCTACGGCATGGGCAAGTACGCGCCGGTGGCCTGCGCCGGCCCCTGCGTCGCCAACGAACTCGAAGCCCTGACCCTGGCGCTGGCAAAACCGGCGCGGCCGATGGCGGCCATCGTCGCCGGCTCCAAGGTATCCACCAAACTCACGGTGCTGGAAGCGCTGGCGGACAAGGTCGACCAGTTGATCGTCGGCGGCGGCATTGCCAATACCTTCCTGCTGGCGACCGGCAAGCCCATCGGCAAGTCGCTGGCGGAACCCGATCTGGTGGACCAGGCGAAACGGGTGATGGCCAAGGTAGCCGTGCCGCTGCCCACCGATGTGGTCTGCGCCAAGGAGTTCTCCGCCACCGCCGTGGCAACCGTGAAGAATATCGACGAGGTCGCCGCCGATGACCTGATCCTCGACATCGGCCCGGACTCGGCAAGAGCGCTGGCGAAGATCGTCAGAAATGCCGGCACCATTGTCTGGAACGGCCCGGTCGGGGTGTTCGAGTTCGACGCCTTTGCCGGCGGCACCAGGGCTTTGGCCAGCGCCATCAGCGAATCGAAAGCCTTTTCGCTGGCGGGTGGCGGCGACACCATCGCCGCCATCAACAAGTTCGGCGCCAAGGTCAGCTACATGTCCACCGCCGGAGGCGCCTTCCTCGAATTCCTCGAAGGCAAGAAGCTGCCCGCCGTGGATATTCTGGAGCAGCGCGCCACAAACTGAGGCGATCCGATCAGGCCATGAACGACAAGCGCTCGACCAAGATTGTCGCCACCCTGGGGCCCTCTTCCAGCACTGCGGAACGGCTCGCCGAACTGGTGGCGGCAGGGGTCGACGTGGTGCGCCTGAATTTCTCGCACGGCACGGCGGAAGACCACAAGAAACGCATCGACATGCTGCGTGAAGCGGCCCACAAGGGCGGTCGCACGGTCGGTGTAATGGCCGACCTGCAGGGACCGAAAATCCGCATCGGCAAGTTTGCCGACGGTCCGGTGGCGATCAAGGCCGGGCAGAGCTTCATCCTCGATGCGGCGTGCGCGCTGGGCGATGAAGGCCGGGTCGGCCTCGACTATCCCGAACTGATCGAGGATGTCGCCGCCGGCGATGTGCTGCTGCTCGACGACGGGCGCACGGTGTTCGATGTCGAGCGCATCGAAGGCAGCGAAATCCACTGTCGCAACCGGCACGACGGCGAGCTTTCCAGCAACAAGGGCATCAACAAACAGGGCGGCGGGCTTTCCGCGCCGGCGCTGACGCCCAAGGACATGGCCGACATCAAGACTGCGGCGGCGCTGAATGTCGATTTCGTTGCCGTATCCTTTCCCAAATCGGGCGGCGACATGCGCCAAGCCCGGCAGTTGCTGCGCGACGCCGGTTCCGACGCGCTGGTGATCGCCAAGATCGAGCGCGTTGAAGCCGTGGATAACCTGGAAGACATCCTGCGCGCCACCGACGGCATCATGGTGGCGCGCGGCGACCTGGCGGTCGAAGTCGGCGACGCGGCGGTGCCGGCCCTGCAAAAACGCATGATTCGCATGGCCCGCGAACACAACCGCTTTGCCATCACCGCCACACAAATGATGGAGTCGATGATCACCAGTCCGGTGCCAACCCGCGCCGAAGTGTCCGACGTGGCCAACGCCGTGCTCGATGGCACCGATGCCGTGATGCTGTCGGCCGAAACCGCCGCCGGCGCCTACCCGGTGCAGGCGGTCGAGGCGATGGCGCGGGTGTGCATCGCCGCCGAGAAATCGCAGACCATCACCCTCGACACGCACTTCCTGGATCAGGTATTTACGCGCATCGACCAATCGATTTCGATGGCGGCAATATTCACCGCCTTCCACCTCAAGGTGAAGGCCATCGCCACCTTGACCGAATCCGGGTCAACCACGCTATGGATGAGCCGGCTCAATTCCGGCGTGCCCATCTACGCGCTGACGCCACGCATCCGCACCCGCTACCGCGTCAGCATTTACCGCGACGTTTATCCGCTGCTCACCGAGTACATCGCCACGGATCGCGATGAACTATTATGGCAGGCGGAGGAAATCCTGATTGCCGCCGGCGCCGTCGAAGTAGGTGATCTGATCGTCATCACCATCGGCGAGCCCATCGGCCAGGCCGGCGGCACCAACACCATGAAACTCGTTAAAGTCGGCGAGCATCGCCCGCCAAAATCAGCACCCCGATAACCAAGGAGACTGCCATGCCACTCGTATCCATGCGTCAATTGCTCGATCACGCCGCCGAAAACGGCTACGGCCTGCCGGCGTTCAACGTCAATAACCTGGAGCAGATCCAGGCCATCATGGAAGCCGCCGCCGAAACCAACAGCCCGGTCATCATGCAGGGCTCGGCGGGCGCCCGCAAATATGCCGGCGAGCCCTATCTGCGCCACCTGATCGAAGCCGCCATCGAGACCCATCCCGACCTGCCCATCGTCATGCACCAGGATCACGGCGCCAGCCCGTCGGTCTGCATCCAGTCGATGCGCTCCGGCTTTTCCAGCGTGATGATGGACGGCTCGCTGAAGGAAGACGCCAAGACGCCTTCGAGCTTCGACTACAACGTCCAGGTCAGCCGCCACGTGGTCGACATCGCTCATGCCATCGGCGTTTCGGTGGAAGGCGAGCTGGGTTGCCTGGGCTCGCTCGAATCCGGCATGGGCGAAAAGGAAGACGGTCACGGCGCCGAAGGCAAGCTCTCGCAGGACCAGTTGCTGACCGACCCCAATGAAGCCGCCGAATTCGTCAAGGCCACCGGCGTCGACGCGCTGGCGATTGCCATCGGCACCTCGCACGGCGCCTACAAATTCACCCGACCGCCCACCGGCGCGGTGCTGCGCATCGACCGCATCAAGGAAATCCACGCCCGCATTCCCAATACTCATCTGGTAATGCACGGCTCCTCCTCGGTGCCGCAGGAATGGCTGAAGATCATCAATCAGTACGGTGGCACCATGGGCGAAACCTATGGCGTGCCGGTGGCGGAAATCGTCGAAGGCATCAAGCATGGCGTGCGCAAGATCAATATCGACACCGACCTGCGCATGGCCTCGACCGGCGCGATCCGCAAGTACATGGCGGAAAACAGCAAGGATTTCGATCCGCGCAAATATCTGGCCGCCGCGCGCAAGGCGATGAAGGAAATCTGCCTCGCCCGCTACCAGGCTTTCGGCTGTGCCGGCCAGGCCGGCAGGATCAAGCCGATTTCAATGGAGAAGATGGCAGAACGCTACAAAAAGGGCGAACTCAACGCCATCATCAAGTGACCGGAATTTGCCGCCACTGAAACGTCGATTTACGGTAAATTGTCGGCCCGCGCCGTCGGGCCGTCTTCTCAGAGTATCTCCATGCCCATTGCCTCCGCTCCCCTGTTCGAATCCAGCATCACGAGCCTGCCGCTGCTTGGTCGCGGCAAGGTGCGCGACATCTATGCCGTCGGCGAGGACAAGCTGCTGATCGTCACCACGGATCGCCTGTCGGCCTTCGACGTGATCCTGCCCGATCCGATTCCGGGCAAGGGCGCGGTGCTCACCGCCGTGGCCGATTTCTGGTTCGGCAAGCTGGCCCATGTGGTGCCCAATCAACTGACCGGCATCGATCCCGAGACCGTGGTGACGGGAGCCGGGGAACAAGCCCAGGTGCGCGGTCGCGCGCTGGTGGTGAAGCGCCTGAAACCACTGCCGATAGAAGCGGTGGCGCGCGGCTACCTGATCGGATCGGGCTGGAAGGATTATCAATCGACCGGCGCCGTGTGCGGCATCGCGCTGCCGCCCGGCCTGAAGATGGCGCAGCAACTGCCGACGCCGATATTCACCCCGGCGACCAAGGCCGAGATGGGCGACCACGACGAGAACATCGACTACGCCACCGTCGAGAAGATGATCGGCCCGAGCCTGGCGAAGACGGTCAAGGACATCAGCCTGCGCCTGTATCGCGAGGCAGCCGCTTATGCCCGCGTGGTCGGCATCATCATCGCCGACACCAAGTTCGAGTTCGGCCAGGATGCGGAAGGCCGGCTGTATCTGATCGACGAGGTGCTGACGCCCGATTCCTCGCGTTTCTGGCCGGCCGACAAATACCAGGTCGGCATCAGCCCGCCCAGCTTCGACAAGCAGTTCGTCCGCGACTACCTGGAAACCCTGGACTGGAACAAGAAGGCGCCGGGGCCGACGCTGCCGCAGGACATCATCGACAAGACCGCCGCCAACTATCGCGAGGCGCTGTTTCGCCTGGCGGGTCCACTGACGATCTGATCCAACCGCGCTTCGCGACCGGTCGGCCATTGCGTCGCCGTCCTGCCAGCGCCGACTTTCAGATTTACCCCACCTCGAAACCATGAATCCATTGCTCGATTTCAGCGGCTTGCCCCGCTTCGACGCCGTTCAGCCCGAACACGTCACGCCCGCCATCCGCCAGTTGCTCGATGAAAACCGCGCCGTCATCGCGCGCCTGATCGCGCCGGAAACCGCCGCGACATGGAATGATTTCGTGCAGCCGATGGTCGATGCCGGCGAGCGCCTGTCGCGTGCCTGGGGCATCGTCGGTCACCTGCATTCGGTCAATGATGTGCCGCCATGGCGCGAGGCCTACAACGCCATGCTGCCCGAGGTTTCCAGCTTCTACGCCGATCTCGGCCAGAACCTCGCGCTGTTCGCCAGGTACAAGGCGCTCGCCGCTGGGTCGGAATACCCAGCGCTGTCGCCGGCCCGACGCCGCATCGTCGATAACGAGTTGCGCGATTTCCGCCTGTCCGGCGCGGAACTGCCCGAAGAACGCAAGCCGCGCTTCAAGGAAATTCAGGAAGAGCTGTCGGCGCTGGGGTCGAAGTTTTCCGAAAACGTGCTGGATGCCACCAACGCCCATGCCGAATGGATCGAGGACGAAGCCGGGATCAAAGGCCTGCCGGCGGACGTGAAAGCCGCAGCACGGGCAGCGGCCGAGAAGGATGGCAAGCAAGGCTGGAAGTTCACCCTGCATGCGCCGTCCTATATTCCCGTGCTGCAATTCTGCGACAACCGCGAGCTGCGCGCGCGCATGTACCGCGCCTCCGCCACCCGCGCCTCGGAATTTGGCAAGGCCGAGTGGGACAACGGCCCGCTGATCGAGCGCCTGCTGGCCCTGCGCGACGAAGAAGCGAAAATGCTCGGCTACGCCAACTTCGCCGAAGTATCGCTGGCGGCCAAGATGGCCGACACCCCCGCCCAGGTGGCGACCTTCCAGCGCGACATGGCGGCCAAGGCGCGCCCCTTTGCCGTACGCGACATCGCCGAGTTGCGCGAGTTCGCCGCTGCGGAACTTGGCATGAGCCAACTGGAAAGCTGGGACCTCGCCTGGGCCTCGGAAAAACTCAAGCAGCAGCGCTACAGTTTCTCCGACGACGAAGTGAAGCAGTATTTCCCCGAGCCGAAAGTGCTGGCCGGGCTGTTCCGCGTCATCGAAGCCCTGTTCGCCGTCAAGCTCGCGCCCGACACGGCGCCGGTGTGGCATCCCGCCGTGCGCTTCTTCCGCATTGAGCGCGAGGGCAAGCTCATCGGCCAGTTCTACCTCGACCTGTATGCGCGCGAAACCAAGCGCGGCGGCGCCTGGATGGACGAAGCGATCACCCGCCGCCGCATTGAAGCCGGCGTGCAGACTCCGGTGGCCTATCTCAACTGCAACTTCCCGGCGCCGGTCGGCGACGGCAAACCGGCCACCTTCAGCCACGACGATGTCATCACGCTGTTTCACGAATGTGGCCACGGCCTGCACCATCTGCTGACGCAGGTGGAGGAGCTGCCGGTATCGGGCATCCACGGCGTCGAATGGGATGCGGTGGAACTGCCGAGCCAGTTCATGGAGAATTTCTGCTGGGAATGGGACGTGCTCGGCGGCATGACGGCGCACGCCGAAACCGGAGCGCCGCTGCCTCGCGCGCTCTACGACAAGATGATCGCGGCGAAGAATTTCCAGAGCGGCCTGCAGACCCTGCGCCAGATCGAATTCGGCCTCTTCGATCTGCTGCTGCACAGCGAGTTCGTACCCGGCGCCGGCAGGAGCTTCATGGACCTGCTGGCCGAGGTGCGCCGCGAAGTGGCGGTGCTGGTGCCGCCGGAATGGAATCGTTTTCCGCACAGCTTTTCGCATATTTTCGGCGGCGGCTACGCGGCCGGCTACTACAGCTACAAGTGGGCCGAGGTGCTGTCCGCCGATGCCTACGAGGCCTTCGAAGAAGCCGCCAGGGATAGCGGCAGCACGCTCGATGCGGCGACCGGCGAACGCTACTGGCGCGAAATCCTGTCGGTCGGCGGTTCGCGCCCGGCGCTGGAATCCTTCAAGGCGTTTCGCGGTCGCGCGCCGCGCCCCGACGCCTTGTTGCGGCACAACGGGATGACCGCTTCCGCTTAAATCGGCAGGCAGAATCGCCGCCCCGGACTCTGTCTGCCGGGAATTCCGCTTTATGTCCCGGAAGGACGGTATCCCTGGTGGGACGCCGCCCCGTCAGCGCCGACTTCCACATACTCTACCAATACCGCCCGCGAACCTCATGCACTGTCCGCCAGACGACAGCGGATTGCCGTCGCGACGACTAGGATGCCCGCAATAAGACACTTTTTGTCACTTATCGGGAGGTAGTCATGGCATCGCCGCTTGCAGCAGACATATCGGGTCGCCCGCCGAAATCCGGCGGCATCGTCGGTTACTTTCTGGACAATATCCGCGCGCAGGGCATGGCGCCGCGCAAGACGGTCATCGGCTACGTCGCCGCCTGGGCGGCACTGGCGGCGATCCTTTGGGGCGTGGATCTGGCCCCGGCCGTCACCGGCGATCCCGCCA
Source organism: Sulfuritalea sp. (assembly GCA_023229545.1). Lineage (GTDB taxonomy): Bacteria > Pseudomonadota > Gammaproteobacteria > Burkholderiales > Rhodocyclaceae > Sulfuritalea. The sequence continues at coordinate 216,661 of JALNZB010000003.1, forward strand.
AGGCCGTGCTGGCCGTGATTGTCTGGGCCTGCATCATCTGGGTGACCGAGGCCATACCGGTCGGCGTGACCGGCCTGATGATCCCGATGCTGCTGGTGGTAACACAGGCGGTACCGAAGATTCCGCAGGCTTTTGGCGGCTTCGTCCTCGATGTCAGTTTCATGACCCTGGGCGCGTTCATCTTCGCCGCCATCCTGTGCGCGGCCAAGCTCGATACGCGCATTGCCCTCTTCGTGGTCAACAAGATGAAGGCGGCGCGGGTCGGCAAGATCATCGTCGCGCTGTTCACCACCAACATGGCGCTGTCCCTCGTCGTGCCGGCGGCCAACGCGCGTTCGGCGACCATGTTGCCGATCATCAACGGCGTGATCGGCCTGTTCGGCGACAGCCGGGCGGAGAACAACGCCAAGAAGGCCATCGCCATCGCGTGCATCGTCTATGCAACCATGGTGGGCGGCATCCTGTTCCTTACCGCCCATCTGCCCAATGTATTGATGGTTGGACTGTTCGACAAGCAGCTCGGCGTGCACATTTCATGGATGCAGTGGCTGTGGCTGCACTTGCCGATCGCCGGCCTTTTCCCATTGATGTACGGGATCATCCACTTGACATTTCGCAGCAATGGCGTCGAAGTTCCCGGCGGCCTGGAGCGGGTGCGCAAGGAACAGAACGAACTGGGCAAGATGCGCAGCAACGAATGGGTGATCCTCGCCATCTTCGCCTTTGCCGCCGTCATGTGGGCGCTGGAGGACTTCCACAAGATCAAGACCGGAATGATGACGCTGATCGCGCTGGGGGTATTCTTCATTCCCGGCATGTTTCCGCTGAAGTGGGCGACGATCCAGAACAAGACCATCTGGGGCACCTGGCTCCTGCTGTGCGGCGCCTTGTCTCTGTCCGCCGCCATGGGCTCCAGTGGGCTCGCCAAGCAGGCGGCGACGCTGATCCATCCCCTGGTGCAAGGGCAAGGCTGGATCGCGGTGCTGCTGATCATGATGTCCGCCACCCAGCTCATCCGCCTGGGCATGCTGAGCAATATCGCCGCCGTTGCGATGCTGGCGCCGGTATTGCTCGAAATGGCGCCCCTGCTCAACATGAACCCGGTGGCCTTCACGCTGCTGATTGCGAACGTGGATACCTTTGCATTTCTGATCCCGACCCAGGTAGTGGCGGGCGTCGTCGCCTACAGTACCAACACCTTCAGCATGTGGGATTACTTCAAGGCCGGCCTGCCGACCGTCATTGCCGCCATCCTCTGGAGCGTGTTCGTCATGGCGCCCTGGTATGCCTACAACGGCTTTCCGGTCTGGGAGCCGCTGGTCAAATGATGCTTGCGGGCGGAGCGCTGGCGCGGGACTACAATCGTGGATTCGGTTTCTCCCACGACTTCCCCGCGCAAGGCTCCGGCATGGAAAAACAGCCCTCCCCGAACGAAATCGATTTCATCGGGCAATTGCCCGAGAGCGAAAGAGCGCTCCTCGAACGTCACGCCATCCGCAAGAAATACCCCCGCGCGACCATTATTCATTCGCCGGGGGATTTGGGCACGATGGTGAATTTCGTTGTCAGCGGTCGGGTGAAGATTTACAACCTGTCCGCCTGCGGCAAGGAAATCATCTATCGCTTCTGCACCCCCAACAGCTTCTTCGGCATTGCCGAGATATTCGGCGGCGACGAGCGCGAGGTGTTCGCCGAAGCGGTGGAAGACACCGAAGTATTGTGTACCGACAAGCACTACTTCGAGAATCTGGTGCTGCGCAACCCGGCGCTTACCCTGAGCGTGATGCGCATCCTCGGCAACCGGGTCCGGCAAGCGCACAAGGCGATTTCGAGCTTTGTCTTCTGCGATGTACGCACCCGCCTCGCCCAGTTGCTCATCAAGCTGGCCCAGATCAATGGCGTCGAAAATCCCGACGGGACGATCACCCTGCGCAACCGATTCACGCATCAGGAGATGGCCAACATGATCGGCGCCATTCGCCAGACCGTCTCGGAAAACATGAACCACTTCAAGCGCCATGGCTATATCCGTGTTGCCGGGGAGCGCATTACCCTGATCGATCCCGCCAGCATCAGGAACCTGATCGACGACTGATGCCACTGCGGTTGATGGGCGTGTCGTCCACAAGACAGACGCAAGACGAGCGCGGCGCTAGCATCCACGCACTGTCCAACAACGTGGAGCAATGACATGACAATCGAACTCAAGGAACGGCCGATTTTCGTAATCGGCTACGAACGGTCGGGCACCACCCTGCTGATGGCGATGCTGGGCTGCCATCCGCGACTGTCGATGCCCGAAGTGGGCTGGCTGTTCCCGCGCATCTATCCCTGGCGCCACACCTATGGCGACCTGTCGGTGGACGCCAACCTGCGCACCCTGGCCAGCGAGATGCTGTTCGGACTCAACCAGCCGCTGTGGGGCATGAGCCTGAATCCGGCCACCGCCGTCGACGAAATCCTTTCCCTGGCGCCGGAACGCAGCTTCGGCGGCATTTACACCGCCATGCATCTGCGCTACGCCAAGGAATTCGGCAACAAGCCGCGCTGGGGACAAAAGACGCCCAACAACCTCTATTTCGTTCCGCAGATACTGGAAAACTTCCCCAACGCCCAGTTCATCTTCATCACCCGCGACGGCCGCGACGCCTGCGCCACCAGCATCGAATCGGCATTCGGCGCTGGCAACGCGTATGGCGCCGCCTATACCTGGAACGCGGCGAATGCATTTGTCGTGCCGTTTCGGCAGCGTTATGGCGGGACCCCGACCTGGTTCGACGTCGGCTATGAAGAGTTGGTGCGTGAACCGATGCGGGTTCTGAACCAGGTCTGCGACTTCCTCGGCGAGGACTTCGCGCCGGAGATGCTGGACTTCTTCCGCACGGCAACCGGCGTGGCGCGGGGCAAGCAGCGTGACCACGCCCCCCTTGGCCACGCGGTTTCGGACAAGTATGTCGGGATATACAAGAGTCTGCTCAGCCTGCGCGATCAGCAAATCTATGCCACGGTGGCCGGGGAAACCCACCGCAATGCTGGCTACGATCTGGACATCGAACCGATCGCCATTTCCGAGCAGGACAAGGCCCTATGGTGGGAATGGGACGGACGCTATCGGGCGGCGCGGCTGGACGGCCCGGATGGCCATCTGGTATTCGAGAGCTACCGCGACTGGCTGGTGGACCAACGCCAGGTGCGCAAGCAAAAAGGCATCTGGTCGGAAAAGGATGTCGTTCCCGAATTCCCCATCGGCCACGCCGACGAAGAAATCATCGTCGGCTTCCGCGCCTGGAAACAGTGGAAGGAACATTTCAACATCAAGCGGCAATACAACAAGAAATAGCGACGGCAGGGGCGGCTCGCCGTCCCGTCGGCGCCGACTTTATCCCGGACGCCGTGAAAAAATGGGCTACCCCTCTGTCATTTTCGCCTTGCCGAAGCGCGTGGCACTTGCACCGCCGGTGAAGTGCCATGCCGGGCCGCGATTTTTCCAAATGTCTTGTCGAACGAGATAAAAACCTCGTCGCCCTCGCTCAACGCCAAATGCAGGGCATCGCCAAAATCCATACCCGCCTCGTACCACTTGATCGCACGACACAAGGCCTCGAACGACTTGGGTTTGAAGTTGGGCAAACCCAGCAGCGCGCGCAGACCTTGCAAAACATCGGCGCGAGTGCAGTCGCAGGATTCCAGCACCCACACCAATTCAAGAATAACGGTCGGCGGTGCGGTGTAAACATCCGGGCGACTCAACAATTCGCGCGCCAGCCTGAATTGCGCCGCATCGTCCTTGAGCAGGAAACGCGCCAGTAGATTGGTGTCGAGCGCGATCATCCGCGTGTCGCCGCGTCACGCGCTTTTATCGCCGCCGCGATCTTTGCCCGAGTCTTGTTTTCGTCGGGCTTTCTCGCGCCGCGATTGGCCAACAACCCCGCCGCGTCATCCACCGTAACGACGGGGACCATCGGCAAGGGTGTCAAACGAATCTCAACGCCCACAAAAGAAATCGCAAACTCCGTCCCCGCCGCAAGGTGATGGCTTTTGCGAATTTCATTGGGGATGACGAACTGCCCCTTGGTGGAAAGTCTAACGGTTTGCATAAGCGCCTCGACGTGGTAAGTCAGTGCATCTTACCAAACTTGTCCGCAACCGGCGTTCGGCGTCGAAACATTTCCTCCTCGACCGAACGCGCCAGCCCGATTTCGCTGGCGACACCCGAGCCATGGGGATCGAGGAAGATATTGACGCCGACGATGGGGCGGAAGCCATCGTGCTTCCGGTGCTCGTGGCACATCGACTTCTCCTGGATTTTGCCATTTACATATTGCGCGTCCGAACAAATTGGAGGAATATCCCGCCGACCCAGTGAAGGACGGCTGCCATGCACGCAAATCGGCAAAGGCTTATGCCATGATCGTCCCCCGGGTTATCTGTTTCCATGGGGGAGGGATAGCGATGGGATTCACCGCATGCAATCAGGGGCGCGCCGGATGAACGGGCGCCCCAAAGTCTTCCTCAGCTACCGCCGCAGCGAGCACGCCCGAGTGCTGGCCGTCAAACAAGCGCTCGATGGGGCCGGCGTCGACGCCTTCCTCGACACCGAAGCCATCGATCCGCTCGACGATTTCCCCAAACGCATCGCGCAGGCCATCGGCGCCAGCCATGTCCTGCTCGCCTGGTGGTCGCGGGACTACGCCGAATCCGACCACTGCCTGGCCGAATTCAAGCTCGGCTGGCAACACGCGCGGCGGCATGGGCCGAACGTCGGTCGGCGGGTCTGGGTGCTCAATCCCGAAACCGGCGCCGGGCATGTCACCGCCGGCGAACTCGATGCCAGCAACTTCCTGCGCCCGCCCGCGCCCGGAGCGGAAGCGGCCTGGGTGCAAACCCTGCTGCCGCGTCTGGCCGACCTGCTGCCCGAGGGGCCGCTGGACGACGAACGCGGAGCGCTCGCCGCGCCGGGGCCGCAGCACCCCATCCCCATCGGCGCCGAACATTTCGTCGGCCGCAACGCCGAACTGATGCGCATCCACAGCCTGACCCATCCGCCGAAGATCGGCGATGCCGCGCGCGACGTGGCGGTGCGCACCCACGGCCTCGGCGGCGTCGGCAAAACTGAACTGGCGCTCCAATACGCCCGCCAGTTCTGCGCCGCCTATCCCGGCGGCGTGTTCTGGCTCAACCTCGCCAGCTTCGAGCCGGAGCGCTATCTCGAGGCAGGCCACATCGAATCCGGCCAGGCCGCCTGGGCCGACGCCGTGATGAAATGCCTCGGACAGGACGAAGTCCTGCGCGCCCGCCTGCTCGATACCGAGGACAAGCCGCTGCCGCCCGCCACCATGCGCGCCCGCATCGCCGCCCATTTCGACGGCAAGCACAGCCCCGCCTTCCTCTGGGTGCTCGACAACGTGCCCACCCTGTTGCCCGAAGACCTGCGCGACGAGCTGCTCGCCTTCTGGCGCGCACCCGGCGCCACGGGCCGCACCCTGCTCACCACGCGCGACGGCGCGGCGATGACGGGCTTCCAGCCACTGCGGCTGGAGGTGCTGGGCGGCGAAGACGCGCTGCGCCTGCTCGCGCTCCACCGCCGACCGGCAAGCACGGCGGAGCGACAAGTGGCCGAATCGCTGGTGGAACAACTCGGCTGCCATCCCCAGGCGTTGACCCTGCTCGCCCGCTGGATCGCCATGGCCGTCGCCGACCAGCCCTACGCCAGCGCCGCCGCGAGCATCAAGGAAGCCGGCGCTCTTGCGCATATCGAAACCATCGCCAGCCGCCTCGCCGACCAACTCGGCGACAAGGCGCGCGGCATCGTCGCCGCCTTCAAAACCAGCATCGCCGCGCTCGATGCCGACGCCAAAGAACTCCTTGCGCTGGCCGCCGTCTGCGGCCCCAACGCAGCCATCCCGCGCGGCCTGCTCGGCGCCGCCTTCGGCCCCGCCGCACGCGCCGACGACTGCGCGCTGGCCCTCGACCACTTGCATCGCCGCGGCCTGCTGACCGAGCGTAGCGGCGGCGAGGCTGCGGAAATCCATCCGCTGGTCGCCGAAGCCGTCTTGCTGTTGCTGAAGTTCGACGAGGCGGCGCGCGGCAGGTTGGAGGACCGTGTCGTCCAGGCGCTACTGGGCCGATTGGATCAAGCGGCCCAGCCCAAGATGCGGGATCAACTCGCCAACGATGTCGGTCAGGCGCTGCACCTCGCCCTGCGCTGCGAAAGCGAAGGGAGCGTGCGTCTTGGGCTGCGAGCGGGGCAATATTTCCGCGCAAATGGGCGCTTTCCGCAAGCCGCCCGTATCGAGCGGCATGTCCTGGAAAAATCGCGTCGCCTGTTCGGCGACGAAAACCCCATCACCCTCGCCGCCATGAACAACCTGGCCAGCACCCTTTTGGCCCAGGGCGATCTGGCGGGCGCGCTCGAACTCCAGAAGTCGGTGCTGGCGACGCAGCGCCGACTGCTCGGCGCGGAGCATCCGCACACCCTCACCTCCATGAACAACCTGGCCGAGACCCTCCGCGCCCAGGGCGATCTGGCGGGCGCGCTCGAACTCCAGCAGTCGGCGCTGGCGACGCAGCGCCGACTGCTCGGCGAGGATCATCCGGACACCCTCTCCCCCATGAACAACCTGGCTGGC